>JANNYE010000068.1:0-14926 GCA_031409935.1 Burkholderiales bacterium
CGTAGCCTTGCGGATTAGCAAGGACTCGCCAAGGCTGGCAAGCGCTTCGCGAAAATCGGTAAGCGTTGCTGTGGACTGACTACTCAGTCGCTGAAGTTGATTTTCAACGAAGGTATCAATCACGGCCTGCGGTTCCGCAGACTGTTGCCATTCGTACAGAGAAATTAACAGCGGGTCGTTTCCTAGCGAACGTGCGACGGCTTCGGCGTCAAGCGGCGATATTTCGTGACGGTAATTCTTTGCTTTGCGGCGCAGAGCCTCGGCTGCCTCCGCATCGGTAAAGGGCAGCGCGACGGTAGTCATACTTTCGATCCGCTTTCGCGTAATGTCGGAAGAGAGCAACAGCGTCTTTGACCACAACGGGCAAATGAGAAACCAGTTGCTACGCGTTGTTTCAGCGCTGGCTGATGTGCTCTTGAGCCACCCTGTAAGCCGATCAAGGAGCAAGCCGGGATCGTTACTGCGGTTGATGTCCTCAACTAGAACGACGAGTGGCATGGAGATAGAGCACATCGTCAACGCGGCGGTGGCCGCGCCGCTTTCCAGAGACGGGCAAAGTCTGCGCAATTCGAAATCGACCGCTTGCTCAATCGTTCGGCACTGAGCCAGTGCCTCATGTGTCACAACAATCGCAGCGCCGCCAGCGTCTAGATGTGAAACGACAGCTTTGAAGCAAGCGACCGTTTTGCCGACTCCCGACTCTCCGACTATGAATGCTGCCTGAGTTGCGAAAGTCTGTTGTATCGATTGATCCAGCTTCCTCGTTACGTTCTCAGATTGATCCCAGTTGGATTGAATCTGGCGAATACTCTCGCGGCACAAAGATGAAAGAAGCGACTTCGAAAGAAGTTGCGTATCAATGCCAAGAAGCGATTTTCTGATCCACTGACCACTTGGGTTTACATCGAGAAAATGGGAAATGCGTGAACCAGACCAGATGTCTAACTTGATATTGTTCGAGGTTGCGAAACTCGTTGCATCTCGAATGGCGTCAATCGAGGGTTCATGGTTAGTCGTAAGCGCAATCGTTACGCGCAAGTCTGGCGTCCGCAAACGCTCATCGTCAAAAATCTTCTTGGCTTTAAGCAAGTCACCAGCATCTTTCGCCGGTTTGGCTGTTGAATTTGCGCGTTGTTTAACTGTCAGCGGATCATGCAGCCACTTCTTTGGCAGATCCTCGCGCGCACCACTGGCATGCGCGGCAAGAACCATATGTGCAGGCTTCGCTCCGGGCAGGAACGCGATTCCGTCTACCGGCCCCTTCACCGTCTTACCGGCGCTATTGACCCCAGTATGCGTGAGTCCACCGTAAATTTCGGGTTTAGCTTCGCGCAAGACAGCCGTCGCGATTCGCTCGAAAAGTGCGCTGTCAGTGATTTGCGCGAGCAAAAGCGCTGTCGACGTGTGAGTGGTCACGCTCAAACTATTGATTGACGATGTGTCGCGTCACAAGACGCGCGCCGCGCCGCTTGGCCGAATCAAATTTTCCGCAGGAATGCCCAAGCCCTGATGCAGCTTCCAAATCATTGGCAGTGTGAGCGGGCGTTTGCGGTTGAGTACTTCGTAGACACGGTTCAGGCGACCGATCATGGGTTGCAAATCCTTTGCTGTGAGGCCGGATTGCTCCATGCGAAATTTGATGGCTTCGACGGGATCGGGCAAGTCAATCGGAAAGTGTTTTGCCTCGTACGATTCGACGAGCGTAAGTAACACCTCAAAGCGGTCGCCCTCGGGCGTGCCGGGTTCAGGCTCAACGTCGAAAAACGCGCTGAGTTCGCGCAGGGCGGCGCGGTGATCGTCGTCGGTGCGGATCGGGCGCAGTGGCGGATAAATTTTTGCCTTCATGTTCATTGCTCCAGTTCTATCGTTTCCGCATTGACCGCATCGTATTGCGAGTGGGTGCCTATGAATTTGATGTAGATCGCGCCGAATTTGTAGGCAACCCATACGACGAGTCGATAGTCGTTACCTTTGAGGGCACTCCTATAAATCCGTTGTTCGGGCGAATTGCGTCGTTGTGATGTGCTCGCAATCCTCATGTACCAGAGCGTACATTCCGGTTGCTGCGCGCCTCACGCCTCGCACTTCATCCCGAAAAACGAATTTCTAGAAGTGCCCTTGATATTGAAAACGACGCGACGGTTCTTGAGGATGCTCGCGCTGCGAAATTGCGCTTTGATATCGGCGGGCTGCATCCACTCGGCGTGTTTGACTTCGTCCGCCCATGACTTAAGCGGCTGCTCGGCATCCGGGTGGCGCGCCCAGAACTCGCGCAGATTTTTGCTGGCTATAAATTTCACTGTACAGTGGATGTTAGTCCCAATGTGGGACTAAGGCAAATGGGAGCATCGAACGCGCCGCCCGCATGTGCCACGCATCGCTCGTGTGGTGACACGACACTCGCTCGTGCCGTGCAATAGCAGCACGCGTCGGCCATACACTCACGCGGGCAGCGCCGCTAAAACCCGGCGACTACATTGAATTTTTACTCGAACCCAAACGGAGTCAACGCGACGCAATGAACACGCTTTTTTTCACCACTGAAACGACGAACCGCGCCTTGCGCATCGCCGCGTTGGCCTTCGTTTGCGCCGTCTCTTTTGCAAGCCTGCCCGGCGCGGCGCAACCGCAACCGTACCCGAGCAAACCGATCCGCATGATCGTGCCGTTCACACCCGGTGGTTCGACCGACATCCTGGCGCGCACGATTGGCCAGAAGCTGGCCGAGGCGTGGGGCCAGCCGGTGATCGTTGAAAACGTGCCCGGTGCGGGGGGCTCGATTGGCGCGGACAAGGTGGCGAAGGCTGCGGCTGATGGCTACACGCTGCTGATGGGGCACATCGGCACGCTCGCGGTGAATCCGTCGATTTATCCGAACTTGAGTTACGACCCGATCAAGAGTTTCGCGCCCGTGGCGTGGGTCGCCAAAGTGCCCAACGTGCTGGTGGTGCATCCGTCGGTTGCGGCGAAAAACGTGGCGGAGCTGGTGGCGTTGGCCAAGGCATCACCGGGCAAGCTTAACTACGGCTCCGGCGGCAATGGCAGCGCGGCGCACATCGCCACGGAATACCTCAAACTCAAGAGCGGAACACAACTCGTGCACGTGCCGTATCGCGGCGCCGCACCGGCAGTGACCGATCTCGTCGCGGGGCAAATTCAGGTGATGTTCACCGGCGCGCCAGCGGTCATGCAGTTCGTCAAGTCTGGGCAATTGCGTGCGCTCGCGGTATCGAGTAACGCGCGGCTGGACGCACTGCCCGAACTGCCAACGGTGGGCGAGAGCGGCATGAAGGAATTTGCCGGATTCGAGGCCGATCAATGGTACGGCGTAGTCGCACCTGCCGGCACACCCGCTGCGGTCGTGGCCAAGCTGAACGCGCAGATCAATCAGGCGCTGGCGTCCACCGAAATGAAAACGCGATTGCTGACCGAAGGGGCCGTGGCAACACCGGTTTCATCGATTGCATTTGGCGAGCTGATTGCACGCGAAATCGAGCGCTGGCGACCCGTGGTGAAAGCCGGAAATATTCAGCCTAATTGAGCGCGACCCATCTCACCTCGGCGACGGCTCAATGACTCACTCTGTCTTGTGCGAGAGCATCTCTACACACCCTGATTTTCAGCGGCTAGCCAGTGTCGAAAATTTGGGTGTTGATCTTCGTTACGCGAGTGCCGCGAACTTCATGGGGCGTGATGTGTATTCGCCACTTGATTGCGCATGGGCTCACAACGATGCGATATCTGGCCTGAGCCTAGCCGTAGCGTGGCTCGCACAGTTTGCGCCAGAAACGCGCCTGTGTGTGCTCGACGCCTTGCGCCCGCAGCGGGTGCAGGAGGCCATGTGGGCGGCGCTTGAGGGCACACCGTTGACCGAATATCTGGCACCTCCGGAGATCGGTTCGATTCATTCATTCGGCATGGCCGTTGATGCGACGCTCATTGATGGCGATGGGGTCGAACTCGACATGGGCACGCCGTTTGATGACATGACCTCACTATCGCACCCAACACTGGAAGCCGGATTTTTGCAGTCGGGAGCGCTACCCATCGCGCAGATTCGTAATCGTCAAGTGTTGCGCGACGCGATGCGCTGTGGTGGCTTTAACGGCATTGGCACCGAGTGGTGGCACTTTGATTGCGGAGATCGGGCGTGGGTGCGCGCGACCTATGCACGTGTGTTGTGACAACGCTTGTTACGAAGCTATCTTTTTATCGACACTGCGCGCGAATCAACCTGCGTTACCCATTCGAGTACGGCATCCACGATCGGTTTTCCCACCGCGCTTTTAGCGTCGTCGTGATTGAGAATCGCGACGACGACACACAGCTCGCCATTAACATCCGGCACGTATCCCGCCACTGAAACTACATTGCGCAGACCGCCCGTTTTGATGCGGCCCACACCCACCGCCACACCGTCGGCCAGCCGCTTTCGCATGCCGCCGTCCACGCCGACAATCGGCAATCCAGCCATAAATTCTGGAGCCCAGCGACTCTGCTTTGCCGCCCGCAATACGCCTGCAAGTGTTGCCGCTGAAATGCGTTCGGTGCGCGATAAACCAGAGCCGTTATCGAGCACCAAACCCGCATCGTTGATCTGCTTTTCTTGCAACCATTGCCGCACCACCTGCTCGCCGCGCGCTGTCGTGGGCAGCGACGCGCTGGCCGCCACTTTGCTTTGCGCGCCGAGCGTCAAAAACATCAGCCGCGTAATCGGATTGTCGGAACGCTTCAAGATATCGCGATTGAATTCAGCGAGCGTGCGCGATTTATGTTCGGCCAGCACGCGCGTGTCCGCCGCCGTCACACCATCACGCGCCACGCCCGTCCACGTGCCGCCCAACCCGGCCCATGTGGAGCGAAATAATCGATCCGCAAAGTCAACACGATCAAGCAGGCTGATCTCAGTTTTCACTGGGCAATTTTTGGGGAATTCACCTTTGAGCGTGACGCGAATACGACCATCATCCGTCTTGCTCAACGCAGGTAGCTTCCAGAAATCTTCCCAATCGGCGCACGGCTTCTCGACTATTTGCATGTCTGATTCAACGCTCACACGATCCAACACAGGCGTCACGCCGATGCGTAAACCCGCGTCGTCCGACGCGATCTCCAGTTGCATCAGATTGCTGTTCAAAAACAACGCATCGGGGATCACGTTGTAGCGAAATTCCGGCGACTCATCGAAAGGCGGCACGCCAACCTCGGGGCGTGACGGCTGAAAGTAGGTTCGATCAAGAATCAAGTCGCCCGTGATCATGCGCACGCCGCTGAAACGCAGCGTCTGCAACATGCCTTGCAACGCGCGCCAATCGAAATCTGGATCACCCAAGCCACGCAACGCCACGTCCCCGGTCAAGGTGTCCGACTTCACTTCTCCCGCACTGCGCAATTCCGTTTTCGCACGATACGACGGACCGAGACGTTCCAGCGCCACAATCGACGTAAGCGCTTTAAGTGTGGAGGCGGGCTGCATCGCCACGTTGGCACGGTGCGCAAACACGGTCGCGCCGTCCGACGCGCGCAGCACGATCACACCGAGCGCATCTTGCGGCAACCGAGCCTCGTGGAGCAGCGCGGCAACACGTTCTGGCAGTGCGGCCTCGCGGGCCGATGCCGCAGGCACACTCGACACCGGTCGTTGCGCGCAAGCCGCCAGTAGCGCCAGAGACACCAAAGGCACCAAACGCCCCAAAAACGACAAGACAAATCCGAAGCGAAATTTCGTCAAAACATGTTCCTTTTGCATCCGTCAGCAGCGACGTATGCAGCCGCAGGCGGGCTTGCCTCCGCTACCCGCTCTGGGCCACCACAGCCGCCCACCATTTCGTCGCAATTTTGACAACAGTCGTTGCGCGATGTCGAAATTGCATGCATCGAATGACACATTCATCGTGTACACAGTAATAATGGAACGTACCCTAAGGTTCGGTTCAAGTTGCGTTTGAGGGGACGCGAACCGAGGCATGGCCCAATTCAAAAGTTCCATTTTTGGCCAAACAGGTCGCCCTGAATTCAAGCGTTACCCAGGAGAGCATTCCATGAAACTTAAAAAACTTGCCTATTGCATGTCAATGGCATTGGTCGTCGGGCCCGCGTTGGCGCAGACCACCGTCGTTGAGCGCGTCGAAATCACCGGTTCAAGCATCAAGCGCGTGCAGGGAGAAGGCTCGCTACCAGTGCAGGTAATCACCCGCGCCGAACTCGACAAAGCGGGCATCGTCACCGCTGAACAATTGATGCAGCAATTGAGCGTCAATGGCAACGGCCTCGACAACCTCGCCAGTAACGCCGACGTCGCCGCTGGCGTCAGTCGCGGCAACAACGGCGCGTCCGCCGCCAACCTGCGCAGCCAAGGCTCGAACGCCACGCTGGTGCTGCTCAACGGTCGCCGCATCGCTGCGCACGGCCTGAATGGTGGCGTGGTTGATCTGAACTCCATCCCGATGGCCGCAGTGGATCGCATTGAAGTGCTGAAAGACGGCGCGTCGTCGCTGTACGGCACCGACGCCATCGGCGGCGTGATCAACTTCATTCTGCGCAAAGATTTCACTGGCGTTTCGGTGCAAGCATCCACCGACGTCACCGAGCAAGGCGGCTCGCAAATTTCTCGCGTATCGATCTTGGGCGGCATTGGCGATCTTGCCAAAGATGGCTACAACTTTATGGCCACCGTGGCCCACAGCAAAAACGAAGCACTGCGCGGTGATCAACGCTCGTTCGTCAATACCTTCCAGCCGAGCCGTGGTTTGTCGGTCGATACTCGCGGCACACCGTACGCCACCGCGTTTACGCTCAGCACCCTTCGCACTATCCTAAGCTCGCGTAACGCGGCAGGCGTACTGGTCAACGGCACAGGCCCGACGCAACCGGGCACCACACAAGCCATGAACGGCATCAACGCGCTCGACATCCCCGGTCAGGCAGGTTGCAACTCGATTGACGGCATGGGGAGCTATGACGAACTGCTGTGGGCAACCCCGGCAGCCAAGTGGGGTTGCGCGTGGGACACTGGCCGTGCCGCCGTGTTGCAACAGCCCGTTGAAAACACCAATGCAGTTGCACGCGCCACGGTCAAGATCAACGACAGCCTGACGATGTACGGCGAGTTCGTCGGCTCGAACGTCACCTCAAACAAATCATTCTCGGCCAACCAAATCTCCAGCAGCGCGGCCTCAACCAGCCCACTCTTCAACCTGCTCTACCCGAGCACGGGTTCGTCGTACAACGCGGTGTTCAACGCCATCGTGTCGCTCTTCCCGACCATCGAAGAAAACCGTGGTCAGGGCATTGCTTACCGTTGGCGTTGTCTGCCCTGCGGCCCACGTCAGATCGAGACGGAAGCCGAAACCCGCCGCTACCTGATTGGCGCTGAAGGCACCTTCCGTTCGTGGGATTACAAAGTCGGTTTGTCGCAAGCCACCAGCGACACCAAGTCCACACTGGCAGGCGGCTACTACTTTAACGACAAGTTTGTCCCGCTGCTGCGCTCTGGCGTACTCAATCCGTTCCTCGCAGCCGGACAAAGCCAGACGCCTGAAGCGCTTGCCGCATTGGCGGTCGCATCGGCAAGCGGAACCGTACTCTACGGCGGCAAATACGAAACCAATCAGGCCGACATCTCCGCGTCCGGCCCGGTCTTCAAGTTGCCTGCGGGTGATGTAATGGCCGCTGTGGGTATCGATGTTCGTCAAGAAAAGTATCGTTTCAACGGCACGGCGACTGATCTCGCCACGCGTAACAATATTTTCAACGCGCCGTTTGATGCCATCAACGATTTGAACGGCGTCAAGCGCGACGTGCGCGCTGCGTATGCCGAAGTGTTGTTCCCGATCCTCAAATCGCTTGAAGTGACGGCAGCCGTTCGTCATGACGATTACAGTGGCTTCGGCGGCACGACTAACCCGAAATTCACCTTCCGCTTTGTGCCAACGCCGGAGGTGTTGTTCCGTGGCTCGTACAACACGGGCTTCCGCGTACCGACGTTCAGCCAATTGTTCTTCGGCATCACCGAGTCACCTTACTCAGGCAAAGATTTGGTCGATCCGACCAAGTGCCCAACACTGATCGTCAGCGCCGCGCCCGGATGCGCGGCCATCACGCCAACAATTTTGTCTGGCGGCAAACCAACGCTTGGGCCTGAGACGACCAAGCAAGGAACGCTCGGCGTAGTGCTCGCACCGACCAACTGGTTGAGCGCCAACGTGGACTACTGGGATATCCGCCGTACTGGCACCATTCAGGCGCTCAATCTCACGACGCTGGTGGGCAACAGCTTGTTGTTCCCAGAAGTGTTTCTCCGTGACGCAACAGGCAACCTAGTCGCCATCGACACCCGCGCCGTGAACTCCGGCAAGACCATCACCAAGGGCATGGAAATCGGCGCGCGTGCCACGGGCAAACTCGGCGCGGGCGACTTCGTTGCTCGCATGGACGGCACCTACCTGATCGAGCGTAAATCGCAGCTGTTGGCATCGTCCGCATTCACCGCAAACGAAGTCGGCGCGTTCAGCCGCAGCGGCGACATTCCGTTGCGCTGGAAGCACTCGGCTTCGTTCACCTACAACCAAGGTCTATGGAGCGGCACGCTCACGCAGCTCTACAGCGCTGGCTACAAAGACGCCGTGTTGCCGGGTGTAGCGAACGGCACGGTCGTGCCGACCAATTACAGCCCGAACGTGAAGGCGTGGATCACCTACAACATGAGCGTGAGCTACACAGGCATCAAAAATCTGGGCGTGACGCTCGGTGTCAAAAACATTTTGAACACCGATCCACCGTTCAGCGCAGCGTACGACGGCAACACCGGCGCAGGCAGTTCGTGGGAGCCTCGCATCGCTGATCCGCGCGGTCGTTCGTACACGATTCTCGCGTCGTACCTGTTCAAGTAAACGCGACGACTCACTGTCAAAAAGCGGGCGCGATATTTCGCGCCCGTTTGTTTTTATAGATCGGTAAATTTGCGTGTCTACGAGTAACAGCATTGACGTGAAGCGACGGCGGTTTTCGGGGGCGTTGGTAGCACTCCCAGCGATTGCCGGACTGAATGCCAACGTTGCGGTCGCAACGCCCGCTCCGCCTCGTCGAAAACGCGTCAAAGCACCCGCACTCAAACGCGGCGATCTCGTCGCGTTGTTCAACCCCAGCGGATTTGCTGATGACGCGCTCATCCAGCGCGCCACCGCCAACCTTGAAAAATTAGGCTTTCGCGTGATGCATGCCGCGCATTTGCGAGCATCGCGTGGCAACACGGCGGGCACCATCGGGCAACGCCTGACCGATCTGCACACCCTGTTTGCACAGCGCGAAGTGCGCGCGCTGTGGGCCGCGCGCGGAGGCTCGGGCACGGCGCAACTCCTGCCCTATATTGACTACGGTTTAGTCGCTCGCAATCCGAAAGTCGTGATCGGATACTCCGATCTCACCTCGCTGCTCATCGCGCTGTACGCCAAGAGCGGACTGGTCACATTTCACGGCCCGGTGGCGTCCTCGGGGTTCACACCGTTCACCGTGTCGCAGCTCGAAGCGATATTGATTGAAGGCCGCGCGACGCACGTCATGAGCACTGCCGACGAACACGCGAAGCGAGCCGTCAACGAACCACACTTCGTACAACGCGTACTCAATGGCGGCAGCGCAGAAGGCACCTTGCTAGGCGGAAACCTCTCCGTGCTCACGTCCATGGTGGGCACGCCGTATCTGCCCGACGCGCGAAACGCATTGCTGTTTCTCGAAGAAATCAGCGAAGCGCCTTATCGCATTGACCGCATGCTGACTCAGCTGGAACAAAGCGGAATGCTCACCAATGCACGAGGCGCGATGCTCGGTGTGTTCGTCAAATGCGAGCCCGCTGCGGGTGAAGAGTCGCTGGTGTTGTCGCAGGCACTCACCGATCACTTTTCTGCGCGACCGATACCCAGTGCATACGGTTTATCTTTCGGCCACGTCGCGTCGCAATGGGTATTGCCGATTGGCGTTCGCGCAAAATTTGATGCTGACGCACGAACGTTGACGTTGCTCGAATCGGCGGTGTCGTAGGATCGGCGAGAGCCGCGAAAGGTGGTACGCGCAATCGCGGCTTACGCCGCTCCTACGACGCCCATTTACATAATTTTAGCGGCTGAAAAAGTCAACAACTCTACGCTGAAAGCTCCATTTAACATGGGCTGAGACCCAATTTATGTCAAATACCGACTTATAGCTTAAAAAGGCGCTTAGCCCAATTGTAATAAGGTTTTCTGCTTAAAGTTGTACCTGAAAATTACGTCAATCGCTAGCGCAACGCACCGTCATAAAGCGCGCTGAAAATCCGCTCCTCATAGCGATGAAACGCGGAGTAGCTCCCCGGCGTCGTCTCCGGATCAAACCCCGGGCCGCCGCTCAAAAAGATCATGCCGTTTTTGCCTTTCGGATCGAACACCATCGCTGACGTGAGCCCCCATGCGTCGCCCAGATGACCGACCGCCTTGAAGCCGCCACCGTCGACCAAGCGGTCCCCGAGTGCGACGCCACTGATGTCGAGAAAGTGCTGATTACCCAGCCCCCACGCGTTCATCAACCGCTTGCCGCCGCCTGAATTCACATCACCATTTTTTTCCGCTGCGTCCGCACGCCATTGCTCGCGCAGCATCTCGCGTACCGACGCCGCGCTCAGCACGCGCTTGCCCTGATGCACGCCGTCGTTCATCAACATCAACATCACGCGCCCCAAATCAGCCGCCGATAACCGGCACGCGCCCTGCGGCCCGAACAGCGTGCCGTTACTACCGATCACGTAGTTCGGCCCCGCGCGCGGCACGGGTGCAGCTTGGCTGTAGTCATCCACTTGCGCGATCCACGGCCCACGTGGGTTCCAGATTTCTTTGCCGTTCACCACTGCGCGTTTGCGGTAGAGTGTGGCAAGATTTGCGACGTCCACCGCCGCCATGTCCGCTGGATTAAATCCGCCGCGAATGCCCAACGGATCGAAAACGACGCGCTTCATCAAGCGATCAAAACGCTCGCCGCTGACCCGCTCCATCACCGTGGCGATCACCCCCCAGTTCAAATTTCCATAGCTGAAATAGTCGCCAGGCTTCGCGTTTGTCGCCCACATCGCGCCCTTGCCAAACTGTGCGCCACCGGGCGTGAACACGTCCCTCAGGTTGACGCTAAGTTTGTCTTCCCAATAGTAGTCGGCCTCATCCGTGATCGACGCGCGGTGCGTGAGCAACATGCGCATCGTGATCGGCGCATCAGGGAAATTCGGATTGCGCAGCGACCAGCCGAGATAGGCGCTCACATCGGCGTCCAGCGTGAGCTTGCCCTCCTCCACCAAACGCATGACTCCGAGCGTGGTGATGAGCTTGGAGATGGACGCGATGCGATACATCGTTTCGGCATTCGCCTTGACGTTTTTTTCCGGCGCTGCGCTGTCAATAAATTTATGACCAAACTGTCCAGCGTAGGCGACGTGGCCATCGCGAATCACAAGCGTTGACAAGCTCGCTAGCGGATATTTTTCATCGCCAACGACCGCGCGCAACTCGGCGTCGATTTGGGTCTTTTTTGCGCTCGGCAAATCAGCGCTTTTCAATGCCGTAACGGCAACGGCGGCGGGTGTGAGATCAAATTTCATAGTGCAAGCGCTGGTACAAAAAATACTCACGGTAGTTAACAAAAAGAGGCGAGAACGGGTCAACGTGAAATCCATTCTTATGACCACTAATGCTGATGGTCATCAAGCGGATCAGCCTGCACCACCGCAGGTTTCGCGGTGGCGTTAGCGGCAGCAGTAGCGGACGTCAGCACCTCCAGAATCGCGGCCGTTTCCGCGTCCGGCAAGCCATCAAATCGGGCGGGCCGATACTTCTGCTGGAAGGCTGACAGCACGTCGGTTGTGAGCTTGTCCTGCAATCCTGTGGCGGGCAGTGTGAAGCCATGTTGAAGTAGTTTTTCCTGAAACCAGACCATGCTCGGCAGCGCTGCTGCATAAGCCGCTTGTCGTTCAGCGACCGCCTTTGCGTCGGGCCACACAATCAAGCCCTCGTCAGCCAATCGTTTCCACGGAAACTTTGGGCCCGGATCGTTCTTGCGCGTCGGCGCGATATCGCTGTGACCCAAGATTCGGTCGGGCTTGATCTGATGCCGAAGGACAATGTCTTTAACCAGCTCGACGACACGATCAATTTGCTCAGGATCAAAATCCTGAAACTTCAAGCCCACGCCATTCGCGCCTTTTTGCCCGCCCAGGTTGACGATTTCGATGCCAATCGAGCTTGCATTGAGCGCCGTGGCACCTTTCCATGAGCTCACACCCGCGTGATAGGCGCGCCGATTTTCATCGACCAGCTGAAAGACTTTTGCCGGCACATCACCCTGTCGCTCGCTCACCAAATAATGGCTACTGACGGGGCCCTGCGTGAGAATTTTTAACGAGCGCGGCAGGTCAACCGTGGTGAAGTGAATGATCAGATACTGCACACGGCTGTCCTGACTGACTGCGGTGTAGGTCGAATCGATTTTCAGCCCTGTGGCGCAACCACCGAGGAGCAACGTCGCCAACATCGTCACGCACACAGCGCTTCGCTTCATGTTCACAATAACTCTCCTGCTCAATCAACCGACACACTCTCGAACGACACATTTTGCAGTTGTAGGAACGGCGCTGCCGCGACCTTACATTCTGCGCTCAGCCGGTCGCGGCAGCGCCGCTCCTACAAAACCTTTGCCGCAATTTTCGCTCCCGCGATATGCGCTTGCACCTGCCCGAACTCGATCTTCGCATCCGCTGGCAGCCCTCGTCGCATCGCAGATTCAATCAGCGGATGCAATTGCGACGCGCGCCCCGCCACGACAATTCGTCGCTCGCCATATCGTTGCGTCATCGCATTGGCCAATCGCGCCAACTCAAGTCCCGCATCACTCAAAATCTCCGCTGCTAGCGCATCTTCATGCGCATGGTGAGCCACGACGACGGCGAGCATACCGATGTCCCCACGCGCCTTCTCCATGAGGAAGCGCGCAGAAAAAATGGACGAATCCCCACCAACAATCGCGAATAATGCACATGCCATCGGCGACTCTCGCCACGCGCCGGGTTGCTCATCTTCACGTCGCCAGATACGACGCATTGCCTCGCGCGCGATCCAATAGCCACCACCCGCATCATCAAGCATCACGCCGCGCCCACCGGCTCGATGCAACGCACCCGCTTCGTCGAGGAACGCCGCGATGGAGCCGGTGCCCGCGTAGACGAGATAACCCTCGCCGCGTGCGAGCACCGCGCGAAAAACAAGCTCGGCATCGCTGGTGACAACCACCTGCTCCTCGGCAAGATCGAACGCTTGAACCATGATCGAAACCAGTCGTGGCGCGTCGGCTCCGATGCCCGTGACACCTGCGTGCAAACCTGAGAGGCGATGGTTTTCTCGCGAACGATGCACTGCGTCCGCAATGGCACTTAACCGGGTGCGCACGATTTCACTTTCATCCACTGACGCCAGACGCGCTGCGGAAAATCCATCAGCAACACCTGCCGCAATAATTTCGCCCGTTGATGTCGCCAGCGCCCAGCGCGTCTGCGTGCCGCCGACATCGAGGCCAAGAAAGCAGTCGGCCGCTGAATCGGGATTTGAGTCGACGTTCATGGTCGGTTGAGCACGCTTCGTGCGCCTTCAACGCCATATCGATCAATCCGAGAAATCACGACTTCGCGCAACGCGTGGCCTCCCGACTGCTCAGGCAAAAATGCGCTGCTGTTGGTGGCTACAGAGAATTGCCAAATCGACCCATACTTCGCCCAGATCGCAGTGACTATGGCATCCGTTTTGACCGCACGATCCCACTCAACATGGCAGGTATTTGGCGGCTGTCCGCTTGCATTCATCCCACAGCGTAGCGATGCCAACAGTGGCGGTTGCGCTGCGACGTTAGAGGGCCGCAGCCACGGCATAGCGGGAACCAGCGCATCGGTTGCGTAAACATCTCGCGCCAACACGTCGGCCACGCCCACCCAATTGCCGGCCAGCGCCGCCGCACTGAAATGAATGTGGCCCGTCGTCCCGGCGTCCGCTCGCAGCACACCGATCTGCTGCCTGATTTCGTCAACACTCCACGATGTTTCCGACGAATCGAGTCGGCTGGTAAAAATGCCGGGCCACAGATGCCGTTTTTTGGCATTACTGCGCGACCAATAGTCGAGCAATACCGGAAACGACTGCGCCGTTTGCGCGATCGGCCAGTACAGTTGCGGGGCCAGATAATCAAGCCAACCCTCGTTCCACCACAGCTCCACATCCGCGTACAGCTGGTCGTATTGACTGAAGCCGGTGATGCCTTCGGGCCGTCGCTCTGGACGCGGCAAGCCAAACGGGCTGATGCCAAATTTCACCCATGCTTTTTCGGTATGAACCACCGTGTTCAACGTATTCACGAGACGATTCACGTTGTCGCGACGCCAGTCGGCGCGGATGAGTTTGCCGCCGGAAGCCACGTAGCGATTCCAAGACGGCTCATCCGGGAATTCGATATCCGGTTGCCCGTCGCCGAGCTTGGCCGGGTACGGATAAAAATAGTCGTCAATGTGAACGCCGTCCACGTCGTAGCGGCGCACCACGTCGCGCACCACATCAATCAGGCGCTGCGCTGCTGCGGGTTCGCCCGGATCCATCCACCACTGGTTGCCGTAAGCTTTAGCGACATCCGGGCGAGTGCTGGTGATGTGGTTTGGCGCCGGCAACGACTTCGCGGTGGTGTGACGCGCGCGATACGGATTGAACCACGCGTGGAGCTCAATGCCGTTGCCGTGTGCCTCGCTGATCCACACCGACAACGGGTCGTAGAAGGGCTTGGGAGCCTGCCCTTGTACGCCAGTTAAATATTCACTCCACGGCTCAATCGCTGACGTATAAATCGCATCCGCACTCGGTCGCACTTGCAGGATGAT
>JANNYE010000069.1:0-58002 GCA_031409935.1 Burkholderiales bacterium
GTCGGCGAACGCGGCGGAGGAGCATCTGCGCGCGCTGGAGCGCAAGGGCATTCTGGACATCCTGCCCGGTGCCTCGCGCGGCATTCAATTGAAGCAGTCAGGGCTGCCCGGTTTGCCACTGATTGGCCGCGTCGCTGCCGGCTCGCCAATCCTCGCAGAAGAAAATATCAAGTCGCGACACAAGGTCGATCCCACGCTCTTTTCGCCAAAAGCGGATTATTTGCTCAAAGTCAAAGGCGATTCGATGATCAATATCGGCATCATGGATGGCGATTTGCTGGCCGTCCATAAAACGACCGAGGCGCGCTCAGGGCAAGTCGTCGTGGCGCGGATCGATAACGAGGTGACGGTAAAGCGGCTCAAGCGCAAAGGTAACGCGATTGAATTGCTGCCAGAGAACGACGCGCTGTCGCCGATTGTGGTGGATCCGGCGGTGAACGATTTCGCGATTGAAGGCCTGGCGGTGGGCGTGATCCGGTCGAGCGGGATTCACTGATTCGGGTCGGGCGGTGTAGGAGCAGCTTTCAGCGCAACGCCCCATTTAATATGGGCAGACAGGCTGTTTGTTGCTTTAATCGATAATTAGCTTTTTACTAGCCTAAGCCCATACGAAACAAGGCTTTCAGCCAAAAGCTGATGCTACCCGTGAATGCGGATTTTCGGCTGGTACGAGGTTTCCATGCGCAGCAAAACGTCGTAATAAACCCGCACCGCTTCCACGTACTCCACGGGCATGTTGCAGCGGCAGGGGCCTTGTTTGAACTGGGCGGCGATTTCGGGTTTGGTGAGCAGCGGCAGGTGACGCCTCACATCGGGCCACATGTCGGGGTTTTTCTTGGCGCGCTGGGTGAGGATGCGGGCATTTTCTACGTGACCGAGGCCGATGTTGTACGCCGCGAGCGCGAGCCAGGTTTTGTCAGGCTCCTGAATTCGGGCGTTAAGGCCGTCGCGTTTCAGCTCTGACAAATAGCGCGCGCCTCCGAGGATCGACGAGCGCGGATTGAGCCGATCCACGTTGTATCGCTTTGCCGTGTCTTCGGTGAATTGCATGATGCCGCGCACACCGGTTTCGGAGGTCGCGTCATCCGTCCAGTGCGACTCCTGGTACGACAGCGCGGCGAGCAATCGCCACTCGATGCCGTAAATTTCCTGTGCCTGCTGAAACCACGCGCGGTAGCGCGGCAGCACGGTGTTGATGCGCTCGGTGAACACCTCAATATCCATCGGCCTCACTTTCTGCGGAAAGCCGAAATAGCGATCCAGCACGCGCACGATTTGCCCGTCACGCGTGATGCGCGTGAGGAACGCATTAGCCTCGTCGCGCAGCCTGGCACCATCATGCGAAAACAGCCACACGCGAGCGAGCGCAGGCTGCACAACGAATGCCCGCTGCGCGTCGTAATGAAAGTGACGGCTCGCGTTGTAGGTGTCTTCCTCGACGATGGCGTAGTCAACCTCCTGATCTCCGACGGCGGCAATCAGCGACTCGTCGTCAAGCTTCACGTCTTCAACAAACGTGATCGTCGCGTTGCGCCGCCGCAGCTCCGCCATGCGCGGATGGGTGAAAATTCGCGAACTGACCACCACGCGTTTCGGGTTCAATTCAGCCAGCGATTTCGGCGTAAATTTTTGCGGTGAATTGAGCAGCACCCAACCGCTCTCGTGATAGCGCGCCTTGGTGGGCAACTCCGTGGCGCTCAAGTTATCCGCCGACACGCCCATCGCCACCACGTCTACCTCGTCGCGCAGCAACGCCAGTCGCGCCGCGTCGGGCGTGGGGAAGGTTTTCAGTTGCAACGTGAGCTGCTGCGTTTTGGCAAACGCGCTCACCAGATCGTATTCCAGCCCGGCTGATTCACCATTTGGGTCGGTATAAAAAATGGTCGGATGCACCATCACCGCCACGCGCAGCGGCGGCGTACCGGTTGCGCTCAATTTCTTGCTGTCCTGCGTGGTGCTCACGCGCGTCTCCATCCACGCCAACCAAGATGAAAACTTGAGTGGCAGCACCAAGGCAGCCGCAGCAAGAAGCACGGCCAGAATCACGCGGAAGATCAAAATATCGGGCGCTGTGGCCGCACTTTCAGCAACATGGGCCGACGAGTATACGGGCCGACTATAATCGTCAGCGGTGGGTCGCCCCGCATGTCTAACTTGTGAATCTGGTCAGGTCCGGAAGGAAGCAGCCACAGCGAGGGAAGCAGTGCCGGGGGAACGGCTCACCACCCTCATTCTTTTTGTTCGCGCTGGTTGATAGGGTGCGCTCCGGGCACCAAGGCGTTTCGGCAAACTTCCCCCGTTGTAAATTGAACGTCTGGTGCGCAGAGCGCACCCTATGACGCGCACGTTTGTGGGAGCGGTTCCACCGCGATTCGACGGTGACCACACAAAGGTCGCGACACGTCGCTCCTACAATGGCATCACCCGCATTTCGAAGCTGAAAAGTGTCCGCCCCCTCTCTCGCTCTCGCCCGCAAATACCGCCCGCGTAACTTCTCCGAATTGATGGGGCAGGAGCATGTGGTGCGCGCGTTAACGCACGCGCTCACCACCGGGCGGCTGCATCAGGCGTATCTGCTCACCGGCACCCGTGGCGTCGGTAAAACCACCATCGCGCGCATCCTCGCGAAAACTCTGAATTGTGAGACTGGCGTCACGGCGACACCATGCGGCATCTGCCAGACCTGCCTCGACATTGACGCCGGTCGCTTCCCTGATCTGCTTGAACTCGACGCCGCGTCGAACACCGGTGTCGACAACATGCGCGAGATCATCGACAACGCGCGCTATGCCCCGACCGCCGGGCGCTACAAGGTGTACCTCATCGACGAGGTCCACATGCTGTCGAAGAGCGCGTTCAACTCGATGTTGAAAACGCTTGAAGAACCGCCGGAACACGTCAAATTCGTGCTCGCCACGACCGACCCGCAAAAGATTCCGGTGACCGTGCTGTCGCGTTGCCTGCAATTCGCGTTGAAGCAATTTCCACCTGAGCGTGTCGCCGAGCAGCTGCACAAAGTGCTCACCGCCGAGAACGTGCCGTTCGACGCGCCCGCGTTGCGTCTGATTGGCGAGGCGGCGCAGGGCTCGATGCGCGATGCGCTGTCGATCACCGATCAGGCGATTGCCTTCGGTCATGGCAAGGTCGAAGAGCAGCAAGTTCGCGAGATGCTCGGCAACGTGGACCGCGATTTTGTGTGGCGCGTGCTGGATGCGGTGGTCGCGCGTGACGCCGCAGCGCTGGCGGCGGAGGTTGAGCGTTGCTTTGAGCAGGCGTTAGCTGCGGACGATGCGCTGGCGCAGCTCGCCCGCGCTCTGCATCGCATTGCCCTCGCGCAACCCGTGCCCGCGAGCGTGGATGCGGATGATCCTGATCACGCGCACATCACTCGGTTGGCTGCGGCGTTGACGGCTGAGGAGGCGCAGCTCTACTATCAAATCGTGCTGCATGGACGGGATGATTTGCGTCTTGCGCCTGATGAGCAGACCGCGTTGATGATGACCTTTTTGCGCTTGCTGGCGTTCGCGCCGAGTAATGGCAATGAGCCGGTGCGGGAACGGGCGGTGACGAACGCTGAGCGTGCGGCTGCTCCCCTCTCCCCCGGAGCAGGCACCGACTGGCGCAAGTCTGCGCCGGGGGCTGGGGGAGAGGGGGAGGCCAGGAGTTCCTCGCAACCTTCGCGCGCCAATCCACCTTCCCCCTCTCCCCAACCCTCTCCCGCAAGGGGAGAGGGGGCTGCTGTCCCCTCCCCCAGCGGGGGAGGGCTAGGGAGGGGGAACGTGGATGTGCAAACCAACGTCGCCGCAACGCAACCCGCCCCCACCCCACCCTCCCCCGCTGGGGGAGGGAGTCAAACCCGTGAATTCGACGGCGACTGGCACAGCCTCGTACAAATCCTTCCGCTAGCAGCCGTAGCCCGTGAACTCGCCCGCCACAGCGCATTAATCAGTTGGGACAAAAACCTCATCAAACTCGCGCTGCCGCAGGACAAACGGCCACTTGCCACGCAGAAAGAACGCCTCGGCAACACCCTGTCTGAATACTTCGGTCGCTCGCTGAAACTTGAGATTGAGCTCACCGACAATGCCGGTGAATCGGTCGCCGTGCGCGACAAGCAGGTCAAGGACGAAAAGCAGACTGCCGCCGAGATCGCCTTCATGGCCGACCCTGCTGTTCAGGTGCTCCTCACCGAGGGCCAAGGCCGCGTTCGGGCGGGTAGCATTCAGGCCAACGATTAACGGGCATCTCAAAAATTCATTTCTAGGGCGCATTGTGTCGTTGCACGGTGCTCGCAATCCTCATGTACCAAGGCGTACATTCCGGTTGCTCCGCGCCGTGCGCCTAACACTGCATCCCTATAAACTGAATTTTTGAGATGCCCTAAGAATATTGGAGACATAAATGCTCGGTAAAGGCGGAATGGCTGGCCTCATGCAACAGGCGCAGCGCATGCAGGAAAACCTCAAAAAAGCGCAGGACGAAATCGCCGCGATGGAAGTCGAAGGCCAGGCCGGCGCAGGCATGGTCAAGATCACCATCACCGGCAAACACGACTGCAAGCGCGTGCAGATCGACGCTGGCGTCATGGACGACACGGACATGCTCGAAGACCTCATCACCGCCGCGATCAATGACGCGACGCGCAAGCTCGCCGCACAATCCGAGGCCAAGATGGGCTCACTCGGCGCAGGCATGAACCTGCCGCCTGGGATGAAACTTCCGTTTTAGATTTCGCTTGATTTCGCATCAGCTTTTTGGTGGAAGTGCCGCTGCATTGGGGCTTACTGCGGTAAATGGCTGTTTGTCGACTTTAGGCGTTTATAGCGGCTTAGCCCGCATTGAATGGGGCATTCAGAGAAAAGCTGTAGCTACACAACAGAACCAACTGAACCCTCCAAACTGCCGTCATCCTCGCGCCAGCGGGGATCCAGAATCGTGCGATTCCGCGCCGAGCGTTCAAGCTAACAGGGTGCGTTACGCCACGCTCCTGGATTCCCGCTTCGCGAGAATGACGCCGGGGAGAGGAATGACGCGCCCGAGCGGAATAATGCCGCGAAGTGCAATATCGCCCGGGCACTGGACAACCCCGGGGAGCGCACGACGGTCGCGCGCAATTGAGGCCGCTGCATGAGCACCCCACTCGCCTTTAAAGCCCTCACCGACGCGCTAAAAGTCCTCCCAGGCATCGGCCCGCGCGCCGCGCAGCGCATTGCGTTTGACCTCGTGCAACACAAGCGCGAAGCTGCGACCGATCTCGCCCGTGCCATCGAAGGCGCACTTGAAAAACTGCGTTCCTGTGAGCGCTGCAACACCTTGTCGGAGACGCCGATCTGCTCGCTGTGTGCGAGCAAACGGCGCGACCCGGCGCTGCTCTGCGTGGTGGAGACGCCGGCCGACCAGATCACGCTAGAGCAGTCCGGAGCGTTCAGCGGGCTCTACTTCGTGCTCATGGGCCGCATCTCGCCGCTCGACGGCGTCGGCCCCGCGCAGATTCATCTGGAGCGCCTCGTCAACCGCGCCACCGACGGCACGGTCAAGGAAGTGATCCTCGCCACCAACTTCACCAACGAAGGCGAAGTCACCGCACACGTCATCACCGAGCTGCTGGAGCCGCAGGGCGTTAAGGTCTCTCGCCTCGCACGCGGCATTCCGATTGGCAGCGAGCTGGAGTATGTGGATGCGGCGACCGTGGCGCAGGCGGTTCGGGAGAGGCGTTAAGAAGCGTCCGAGTTACGCGTCGGTTTTTGCGCACTTCTCCGGCAGTTGAAAGTCTGGCGCGACCCTCTGCACTGCGAACCTTGTTTGCGACGAAACATGTCGATAAACGAGCTGCTCGGCCGTCAGATTGACAATTGCGTAATCAAGCTTGCGAGCGGGCACAGTAGTGCCACTCTCTGATTTCACTACTGTGCTGAGTATCCCGTTGGCAACCGACCAAGTCCCCTCTTGCCAATACTTTTTGTACACCGAACCGTCTTGCGTGATGAAGTCCGTTCGGTAGGTTCCGTCACTTTTGCGATTTGATATCCAGCAATGCGCTTCGTTTGGAGAATTGCTGCTACCGAACCATTGACCTTCAACCGTCGGAGTGGTTTGAGCCGTTGCCATCGCGATACATGCACCGATTGAGATCACAGCGAATGCTTTAACGAGGATAGGAAGCTTCATAAGCGAGTTGAATCAAATATTTGTAGGAGCGTAAAGATATACCGAACGTGCTGTCGTAGGGCGCGGTTCACCGCACCTCGTGACCCCAATCTGTAATTGGCTCGTATCCATTTGGGTGCGGTGAACCGCACCCTACGGCTTATTCGCAAACGCCCAATCACTAATTGCCACAAACTCCGCTGTCGTCAAATCTTCTGCGCGGGCTTTGGGGTCGACGCCTATCGTGGACCAGCCGTCCGGCGTGACCCAGGCGGACAGGCTGTTGCGCAACATCTTCCGGCGTTTGGCGAAGGCGTGGGTGACCATCAGCGCGAACGCTTTTTCGTCCTTGGGCTTGAGTCTCTTTTCGGCCAGCGGCGTGAGGCGCACGATGGACGAATCGACCGCCGGCACCGGCTTGAACGCGGTGGGCGGCACGTCGAAACATTTCTCGATCTTGAAGCGATATTGCAGCATCACCGAGAGCCGTCCGCGCGCGTCCTCGCCCGCGCCCGCAGCCATGCGATCCACGACCTCTTTTTGCAGCATGAAAGTCATGTCCGAGATGCGGTCCTCATACTCGCACAGCCGAAACAGGATCGGCGTGGAGATGTTGTAGGGTAGGTTGCCGACCACACGCAACGGCGCAGGCAAAGTCGCGAAATCAAACTCCATCGCATCGGCCTGATGCACGCGCAACTTGCCCGCGTCAAACTCATGCACCAGCCGCGCGACCAGATCGCGGTCAATTTCGATGGCGTCGATGCTGCCACCTTTGCCATTTGGGCCGAGCGCTGCGATGAGTTTGCGTGTGAGCGCAGCTTGACCGGGGCCAATTTCGACGATGTGTTGACCAGCGTGCGGATCAATGGATTCGACAATGCGATTGATGATCGATTGATCGACCAGAAAGTTTTGTCCAAAGCGCTTACGGGCGCGGTGCGATTTTGGGTGTGCCGCGAATTCAGACATGGATAAAAAGAGTTTTGATCATTTACTCGTCGTTCCTGCGAAGGCAGGAACCCAGCGTCCTTGCGTTGACTAGCGAGGTTCGTGTGCCACGCAAGACGCTGGGCCCCTGCCTTCGCAGGGGCGACGAAATTGAGGGTGAAACTGACTCGTGGTTCATCGCAATGCTTCTAGCTCGCTCAGCAATCTTGGTAACGCTTCCGTCATGCCACGATAGGCGACGATGGCGGGCGTCATGGAGCGCAGGGAGGCGGCGAGTTGTGCCGAGCGCGTCGTAATGCCATCAGGCCCAACGACCGTCTCAGGGCGAACGGAAAGTACCTCCACCAGCGGACTCATCATCAAACGAATGAAAAACACCGCGCGCTGCAAATGCGGCAACGGCCACGTCGTTTGCCGCTCAATACGGAAGAAGAGACGCGGCAGCAGCGGCGATGGTTCGGCCAAGGCTTCACTCCACCATGCCTGATTTTTTTCGGGATGCTGATCAAGGCTCGCCGCCGGAACGATGAGCCAAACGTGACGCAGCATTGGCTGCTTCATGAACGCCATGGTCATGATGTTCGGCCCTGCGGCTTGCAGCATTTGATTATCAGCGACAGGGGCGTGAATCGCTGCGAAATCGAGGCCCAGTTTCTCGCGTGGATCCCAGCGGGAGGGGAAACAGACGGAGAGGTATTCGGTGCGTAGGGTGTCTTCGTGTTGTTTCAGGATCACGAAGTCTTCTTGGATTGCGAGCGCTGTGTTCTGTCCCCTCTCCCCCGGAGGGAGAGGGGGAGCGTGGATAGCGGACGACGCTTGGCGCGCGCTCCCAACTTCCCCCTCTCCCCGGCTCTCTCCCTCCGGGGGAGAGGGGGCAACGCCGCCTACGGTGACTATGGCGGCTAGTACGGCGTCGTTTGCTGTCCCGACCATCGCACGCTCAGCATGCGTAGCAATAACCAGTTCCCGCTCTCGCCGATAAACATCAGCTAGCTCATCACGCAGCAACAAAGCAGGCGCGACCGGATCAAGTTTTTCCAGATTTGGACGCATGCGAAACGGCGTGACGACGGGCCACGGTATTTGCGCGGCCGGAGTAAGCCAGTCAAAACTCACTGAGTCGTCGTTCCTGCGAAGGCAGGAACCCAGTGACTTTCGATTGAAGCACGAGACGAGCGTGCGGCGAAAGACGCTAGGCCCCTGCCTTCGCAGGGGCGACGAAATTGAAAACAGCGTTCGATCACGCAACGTCCCACGCGGTCAAATACTCTTGCCAATGTGTCGCATCGGTCGCCGCCAGCTTGTCGCGCAACAGCGCAATCTCCGCGTCGTACTCAACACGATTTAGATCACCACGCATCGCGATGAAGCGCAAGAAGAGCAGGTAAGTATTCGCCACATCCGTCTCGCAATACGCGCGAATTTCCGCGAGTTCGCCGCGCTGAAATGCTGGCCATACTTGGCTGCCGTCCATTCCCAGTTTGCCGGGGAAGCCGCAGAGCTTGGCCATCGTGTCGAGCGGCGCGTTGGCGCGCGCCTGATACATCGCCATGAAGTCCATCAGATCGAGATGGCGCTCCTTGTAGCGGTTCAGGTAGTGATCGAAACTGAAGGCGCGGTCGTTCGCTCCGGTCTCCAGAAAACGTGATGCGGTGACGCCGGTGATGAGGCCACGCTGCATGAGCACGGGCAAGTCAAAACCACCACCGTTCCAGCTCACCAGACGCGGCGTTTTTCGCTCGATGAGTTCGAAGAATTTTTGAATGATCGTGGGCTCGTCGTCATCGATTTCACCCAGCGTCCAGATCGCGAGCTTGTCCGCGCCTTCGCGAAACGCACACGAGATCGCGCAGACGCGTTGCAGGTGGTGCGGCAAAAACTCGGTGCCGTTTTTGATGCGCTGTTGCGCGAAGGCCCACAGCGCGACTTCGTCATCGGTGAGCGATGCGGGCAGATCGTGAAGGCGGCGAATCCCCGGCACGTCGGGGATGGATTCGATGTCGAAAACTAGAGTGGGCAGCATGTGTGTATTGTAGGAGCGGCCTTGGCCGCGAAAGATGGTTCCACAAGCAAAGTGGGGTTCGCGGCCAAGGCCGCTCCTACAGTGGAAGTCGATAGCGAATCGGCCCACGAATTGAAACACTTGGCCTGCACACTATGCCGCCCTGACTGATCGCGATCTTGCCCGCCGTCGCCAACGCGAACCCCGCTGCGCGAACCTCGCTCATGTGCGCTCGCCAATCGGCGATCCAAAGTGCTCGCGCCACCTCCGAGGGGCAGATAGTCCGGTCAGGCGCACGCGCAGCACATTGATGCAAAATTTCTCTTGCGATATCCGCTTCGCCAATCACTGCGAACCCGGCTCAACCAGGGAAGACGCCGGTCGACAAATACCGGTCACCACGATCACATACGATGAACACAAACGTCGCGTTCTCAACGCCCTTCGCAAGACGCAACGTAATCGCCAGCGCACCCGCTGCGCTGATGCCGCAGAAGATGCCTTCTTGCACGGCCATCACACGCGCCATTTCCTCGGCGTCCGCTTGAGAAACTTCTTCGACACGATCAACGCGAGCCTTCTTGAAGATGGCGGGGCGATAGGCCTCCGGCCATTTGCGGATGCCTGCGATGCTTGATCCATCGGTTGGTTGCGCGCCGACGATCACGATGTTTTCGTTCTGTTCCTTGAGGTAATTCGAGATGCCGGTGATGGTGCCCGTGGTACCCATTGCACTCACAAAATGCGTCACGCGGCCACCCGTTTGCCGCCAGATTTCAGGGCCGGTGCCGGTGTAATGGGCAAGCGGGTTGTCGGGGTTGGCGAATTGATCGAGTACTCGGCCCTTGCCTTCGCGCTGCATTTGCTCCGCCAAGTCGCGGGCACCCTCGATGCCGGATTCGCGTGACACCAGAACCAGCTCTGCGCCGTATGCCTTCATCGACTGGCGGCGTTCCATCGACTGGTTTTCCGCCATGATGAGCAGCATGCGGTAACCGCGCATCGCGGCGACCATCGCCAGCGCAATGCCGGTGTTGCCAGACGTCGCTTCGATCAGCGTGTCGCCCGGCTTGATGGTGCCGCGCTTTTCGGCTTCGACGATCATCGAATATGCGGGCCGATCTTTCACGCTGCCCGCAGGATTGTTGCCCTCCAGTTTTCCGAGAATCACGGTGCTGCTAGGCACGCCGTGCAGGGCGGGCAGACGTTGCAGGCGAACGAGGGGGGAGTTGCCGATGGTGGAGTCGATGGTGGGATACATGTGTGTGCCGAGCGGTGGGTAGCGCCTTAGCCCGTTCACCCTGAGCCCGTCGAAGGGCGATCCCAACGTACGGTGCACTTGCCCTGCGACGGGCTCAGCGCGAACGGAATCGCAGAAGGCGGCGCTTGTTCTGATTATCCCGCAGCAACGAAAAACCCCGCCTGAGCGGGGTCTTTCTGCACTAGCCGAGTGAGCTTAGGGCTTCTTCGGGGTGTCTTCTTTTTTGGCTTCAGCTTTTGGTGCGTCCTTTTTGGCTGCGTCTTTTGCTGGGGCTTCTTTTGCTTTGGCAGCGTCAGCTTTTTTCTTTGCTTCGGCGTCTTTTTTAGCTTTAGCGTCAGCTTCTTTTTTGGCTTTAGCTTCGTCGGCTTTAGCTTTCTTGTCGGCGTCTTTTTTCGCTTTGGCTTCTGCTTTGGCTTTTTTGTCAGCGTCTTTCTTCGCTTTGTCGGCGGCCGCTTTTTCGTCTTTGGTCATTGGCTTGTCAGCAGCTTTTGGCGCAACCGCCTTGGCGGGCTCGGCTTTCGTCGGGCCGGGTGTGGCGGGGGTAACCGCAGGGGTCGCTGGAGCGACTTTGGCCGCTGCCGCAACGGGTGCAGCCGCTTTGCCAGCATCAGCCTTCGGTGCAGCAGCGGCACCGGCGGCAGCGGCAGGTGCCGCAGCTTTGGCGGCGTCAGCTTTCGGCGCGTCCGTTTTCCAGTCGATCTTGGTTGGGCCGGAGGTCGAAACTTTGTCCTTCATGCCCATGAAGTTTTTGTCGCCCACGCCTTCAACTTTTTTCAAGTCGTCAGCAGATTTGAACGGGCCGTTCTTGGTGCGGTAATCGATGATGGCTTGCGCGCGGGCAGGGCCCACCTCAGGCAGCGCTTCGAGCTCTGACTTGGTGGCGGTGTTGATGTTGACAGCGGCGAAGGCCGAGCCGGCCAGCAGCAGGCCTGCGAGCAGTGCGAAGATTTTGTTCATTAAGTGAGTCCTCTCGTGTGGAAATCCGGTTTTACCGGGGGTGGCGATTTTGTCGAGCTGGATTTTCCGGTCGTGCAGCAAAACACCGCCAGTCACAGTGCGCCGCTTAAACGCCCGGATTGTAGCGGGCGTTGACAAGGCCCGTGAAGTTGGCTGAGCGAGAGGTGCAATTAGCGTTCCCGGATGCGGTTCGTAAGCCTCAGGTCGAACCAAGCGAAATATGACCGGCCCAACGCTTAAACTAAGATTATTCATTGGAAAAATTTGGGTACTTCGTCGTTCCTGCCCTTCGGCCAGCTCAGGATAAACCGGCCTTTGGCCGGGCAGGAACCCAGCGATTTGGCGGTTTCGTGGCACTTTTGACTAGCTCGAAAGACGCTAGACCCCTGCCCCTTCGGCAGGCTCAGGACATGCTTCGCAGGGGCGACGAGTAAATAATGCGTAATAGAAAATCTCGATTAAATCAACAATCGATGCACTCGGCGCGCCACCGCTGTCAGCAATTCATAACCGATGGTTCCGGCGGCGTTGGCCACCTCGTCCACCGCGAGTTGCGCGCCCCACAGCTCAACACTGCTGCCCACCCGCGCAAGCGGAATGTCGGTGATGTCTACGGTGATTTTGTCCATCGACACACGTCCCACCAGCCGCGTTCGCGTGCCGTCAACGATGATTGGCGTACCGGTGGGGGCGCTGCGCGGATAACCGTCGGCGTAACCGCAGGCGATGACCGCGATGCGCTCGGGTTTTGAGGCGGTATATGTCGCTCCATACCCCACGCGCTCGCCTGCTGCCAGCGTTTGCACGCCGATGATCTCGGTGCTGAGCGTCATCGCCGGTTTGAGCTTCAATGACGTGGCGCTGCGTGTGGCATGTGTGAATGGCGTTGCGCCGTAAAGCATGATGCCGGGGCGGGCGCTGTCGACGGCCGCGGCGTTAGCGGCGCCACCCACTCGGGCAAAGTCAAAGCAGGCGGCAGAGTTAGCGAGCGAGCGTGCATACGGCAGCCCGACGGTTGCCTCGTTGAACGCGCGCAACTGTTCCAGATGTCCGTCCGCTTCGTCGGCTTGTGCGAAGTGCGTCATCAGGGTGATTTCACCCACCCCAACGTTGAGCGCAAGCCGCGCCACCAAGTCGCGCGCGCGATCCACACGAAAGCCGAGCCGGTTCATGCCAGTGTTGAACTTGAGGTAAATATTGAGCTTTCTCGGCAATGGCGTCGCTTCAAACTCGCTCAGCTGCTCGTCGGAATGAATCACGCAGGTCAAACGGTGTTCAGCGGCAGCTCGCCAATCAACCTCCGAGAAGCAGCCCTCGAGCAGCAGGATTGGCTTTTTCCAGCCCAGCTCCCGCAGGGCAATTGCGTTCTCAATCTCGATTGCCGCCAGTCCGTCGGCTGCGGCAAACGCGGTTGCTGCCACGGCAATTCCGTGGCCGTACGCATCAGCCTTCACCACCGCCCAGATGCGCGCACCGTTGGTCAAATGAGCGACGCGTTCGAGGTTGTGAGTCAGCGCCTGGCGGTCAATGGTGGCGTTGATAGGACGAGGCATGGGTCAATCGGGCATGTGGGGACATTGCTGGGGCATTGAATTCCTATGCTACTCTTTGCCCGTCAGTTGGGTTGCGCGCTTGGCTAGTTTTTTTAGGTCTTGGTGCGCTAGCCGCGTGCGAGTAGTGAGGGCTCGCACGCTGATGGCCAGCGAAACTAAAGACAGGAGGCACGGCGCGCATGCAGCGAGGGTTTTATACGATCATGGCCGCGCAGTTTTTCAGCTCATTAGCTGATAACGCGCTCTTCGTTGCTGCTTACCAACTGCTTCGTTATGACGGCGCTCCCGCATGGCAGGGTGCCGCACTGGTGCCTTTGTTTGCGTTCTTCTACGTAGTGCTGGCACCCTTTGTGGGCGCATTTGCGGATCGCTTCCCCAAGGGGCGGGTGATGTTTGTGTCAAACCTCATCAAAGTGGTCGGCTGCCTGATGCTGCTGTTTGGCGCGCATCCCTTGGTGGCCTATTCCGTGGTGGGGCTGGGTGCGGCGGCGTATTCGCCTGCCAAGTACGGCATCTTGACCGAACTTTTGCCGGCGTCGCAGTTGGTCAAAGCCAACGGCTGGATCGAGGGCCTGACTATTCTCTCGATCATCATGGGCAACGTGCTTGGCGGTTTGCTGGTGGGGCCGAAGGTCGGCGACTGGTTGCTCGACCTTGACTTCCCCATGTTGACCTTTGACATTGCCACCGCGCCCGAGGCGGCCATCGCTTGCATGATCGCGGTGTACGTCGTGGCTGCCGCGTTCAATCTGCGCATTCCGAACACGGGCGTGGCGATGCAACCGATTCCCAACGCACTGCATTTGTTGCCAGACTTTTGGAGCTGCACCAAGCGGTTGTGGGGCGACAAGCTGGGGCAGATATCGTTGGCCACCACCACTTTGTTTTGGGGCGCGGCGGGCAACCTCAAAGTCATCGTGATCGCCTGGGCAGCAGCGGCTATGTCGTACACCGTGACCGAGGCGACGACCCTGGTCGGAGTGGTGGGTATAGGGACGGCGGCTGGAGCGGTGTATGCATCGATGCGTTGCTCGCTCGATCGCGCCACCAACGTCATTCCGCTGGGCATTGGCATGGGCTTGGCGGTGGCCGCGATGATCTTCATCACGCACCTCTGGGTGGCCGTGCCGTTCTTGATTTTGCTCGGCGCAATCGGCGGCTATCTGGTGGTGCCGATGAATGCGCTGCTGCAACATCGTGGCCACATGCTGATGGGCGCAGGTCGCTCAATCGCCGTGCAAAACCTGAACGAGCAAGCCGCCATTTTGGCGCTGGGCGGCTTCTACACCTTGATGATCAGTTTCGATTTGTCGGTGAATGTCACCGTCGCCATATTTGGCTTGCTAGTGGCCGGATTCATGTACGTGATTGGCCGTTGGCATAAGTCGAACCTCGTCAAGCACCCGGCTGAGTTGGCGCGGTTACTCGCGATTGCAAAGAGCGATAAGCACTGATTGCATCACTCGGGCGCGGCGAGACCATCGCGTCAGTGCCGTCGAATGTGTCGCGAATCGAGATTGCTTGTCCACCCCTTTTCGCGGCTCTCGGCGCTCATACGAAACTCTTTTCATTGATATGGCTTTTGGTTGAAGCTAAGGTAGATAGAGGTCTACAGCCATATTTAGGCAATAGTCGAGTTTAGTCTAAAACGGCGCATAGCTCAGGATAAACGGGCGTTTCAGTAAAAAGCTGACGCACCAGCTGAGCGATATTTGCGCAACTAACCCGCAAAGCCGCCTTCATCCAAAAACGCCTGTTCCTGAATCGTCGTTGATCGCCCGAGCAACCCATTGCGATGCGGAAAGCGGCCAAAACGCACGATGATGTCGCGATGCATAACGGCGTAGCGCTGCGATTCCGCGCCAAGCGGCGCGTACAGTTCCAGCGCCCGCTCCTGCTCCGCTAATTGTTCGGAATGCATAAACGGCAGGTACATGAAGCTGCGCAGCGCCGGATCAACGACGGCGTCGAAGCCCTGCGCAATCGCTTTTTTCGCAAAGCTCAGCGCCAATGGATCGGTCGCAAACATGCGCGCCGTTCCACGAAAACTGTTGCGCGGATATTGATCCAGCAAAATCATCAACGCCAACGCGCCCTCAGCCGTATTCGCCCAATCATCAAGCGCGCCGCTCGCAGCAGCCTCGTGCTCGGCCGCAAATCGCGCACGAAATTCATCATCAAACGCCGCGTCTCTTTTGAACCAGCGAGCAGGGCCAGCGTCAGTCCAGAATCGGACAATATCGGCCGCGGAAAATTGAGTATTTTTCATAGGAGGCGCGTGCAGTATCACGCAAGTTGACGGTGGCACGCATCATACGGCCTCGACGCTGTATCCAAGCGCCCTGCTGAGCGCCGCTGCTGCGGTAAGTACATAAGGAACATGCGTTTCCTGATAGCGATTGGCTGGTGCCGTCAACGTGAGTGCACCGGCCAGCGTGCCGTCGGCGGCGAAGACCGGCGCGGAAATACCTCCGACTTCCGGCTCACGGTCGCCGATGCCTGCGAAGTAGCCGCGCTTAACCACCGCTTTCGCGAGTGCCGCGTTTCGCTGCCCCGGCAAGCGGTCATTCGGCTCAGCAAAGGCGTCGAGCACGCGCGCTCCAGCACCGCGATCAATGGGCAGCAGATCGCCCGCCTTGATGTGGTCGCGCACCGGATGCGGCGAGTCGATACGGTACAGGCACAGCCGAGCCTGCCCCTGTCGTACGTGAAACGCGGCGCTCTCGCCTGTAGCCGCTACCAAGGATTGCAGCACCGGCATTGCAACGGCGGCGAGCGAAAACGAACTGGCGTACGCCGCATGCAGGCGCGCCACCTCTGGCCCGAGCGCATAGCGCCCGTCACTGCGTTGTTGCACCAGCCCGCGATGCACGAGCGAGGCGAGCAGGCGCAGCACCGTGCTTTTGTAGAGCTGCGTCAGCGTCGACAGTTCGCCTAACGTCAGCGCGCTTTGCGCCACCGAAAACGTGGCGAGCAGCGATAGTGCGCGGTCAACGGCCGCAACACCGCCGTCAGCAGCATTTTGATCGGCGACGGAGGGGGTTTGTGCTTTGCGCGGCATGGGCGGCTCCAATTTTTGGGCGAATTTGCGATGTGGCGGTGTCGCGCTTGACAATTTTGTCCGCGCGAATAATAATTTCATCTATAAGAATTATATTCTATAAGATAGAACATCAATGGTTAATAAATAACTAATAAATATTCAACACATTCGCGGCGGCGCACCACGAACAGGCCAACGAAAAATACATGTCGCAACCCAACGTACTCATCAGTGAAGTCGGCCCGCGTGACGGCCTGCAATCGGTCAAGTCCGTGATGGCAACGGCTGACAAATTGCGCTGGCTTGATGCGCTGTACGCGGCGGGTTTGCGTGAAATTGAAGTCTGCTCGTTTGTACCGGCAACGCACTTGCCGCAGATGGCAGACGCCGCCGACGTGGTGCGTCATGCACTCACATTGCCGGGGCTCACTGTGATGGCGCTCGTACCCAACGTGCGTGGTGCACGGGCAGCAATTGCCGCTGGTGTACACAAGATCACCATACCCGTTTCCGCAAGCGAGGCGCACTCCCTTTCAAACGTCAGAAAGACCCGCGTGCAGATGGTCGAAGAGGTGCGCAACATCGTCGCGCTGCGCAATGACGTCGCACCTGCTGTGAAAGTTGAGGCTGGCATGTCGACTGCGTTTGGCTGCACGATTCAGGGCGAAGTGAAGGAGGACGACGTACTGTGGCTGGCCCATGAGGTGATCAAGGCCGGGGCTGATGAATGCGGCCTTTCCGACACCACGGGCATGGCTAATCCTGCCCAGACGCGGCGCTTGTTCAATCGTCTTCGGGCAGAAATTGGCAACAAGGCGGGCGCTGCGCACATGCACAACACGCGCGGCCTCGGTCTGGCCAACTGCCTCGCTGCGTTTGATGTCGGCGTGCGTACCTTTGACAGCTCGCTCGGTGGGCTTGGCGGTTGCCCCTACGCACCCGGTGCGTCCGGCAATGTGGTGACTGAGGATCTGGTGTTTATGTTTGAGGCGATGGGGGTGCACACCGGCGTTGATCTCGTCAAGCTGCTTGCGGCGCGTGAACCGTTGAAAGCCGGACTGCCCGGCGAGCCGATTTACGGCATGTTGCCGGAGGCAGGCTTGCCATTGGGGTGGACGCAGTATGGCAACTAACGCACTCCCGTACGCCGGTATCCGCGTCGTCGAATTCACCCACATGGTGATGGGCCCAACCTGCGGTATGGTGCTCGCCGATCTGGGCGCGGAGGTCATCAAGGTCGAGCCGATTGCTGGTGACAACACACGCAAACTGCTCGGTTCTGGCGCGGGATTTTTCCCGATGTTCAATCGAAATAAAAAGAGCATCGCAATTGATCTGCAATCGACCGAAGGTCGCGAGATTGCGCTCAAGCTTATTGCCACGGCAGACATCGTGAGCGAGAACTTCAAGCCGGGCACGATGAGGAAACTCGGTCTCGACTACGCGTCACTATCGAAGCTCGATCCACGCTTGATTTACGTCAGTCACAAAGGCTTTCTGCCCGGCCCGTACGACCATCGCACCGCACTTGATGAGGTGGTGCAGATGATGGGCGGCCTCGCCTACATGACCGGACGCGAAGGCGACCCGCTGCGTGCAGGCACCAGCGTCAACGACATCATGGGCGGCATGTTTGGCGCGATTGGCGCGATGGCTGCGCTCGCCGCACGTGAGAAGACGGGAAAGGGGCAGGAAGTGCAAAGCGCGTTATTCGAAAACAACGTGTTTCTCGTCGCGCAACACATGATGCAGTTCGCCGTCACCGGCAAGCCCGCCGCGCCCATGCCGTCGCGTATTTCGGCGTGGGCCGTGTATGACGTGTTCACGGTGAAAGACGGCGAACAGATTTTTCTCGCGGTGGTGAGCGACACGCAATGGGCAATCTTTTGCGATGCGTTTGGCTACGCTGATCTAAAGGCAGATGCGCGGCTCATCACCAACAATGATCGGGTGATGGCGCGCGAGTGGATGATGCCGGTGCTGCGCGAACGCATGGCCGAAAAATCGGCGGCTGATCTGTCGGCAGTGTTCGAACATAACGGGCTGCCGTTCGCGCCGATCACGCGGCCCGATCAGTTGTTCGGCGACTTGCATCTCAACGAAACGGGCGGCCTCGCGCCAATGACACTGCCGGATGGTCGCGCTGTGCACACGGCACTACTGCCGCTGACCCTCGATAACCACCGACCCGGCGTTCGGCTCAACCCACCCAAGCTTGGCGAACACAGCGACGAGTTGCTGCGAGAGATCGGTTACGACACGGCGCACATCGAATCAATGTCACGGAAGAAAGTTATTTCTGGAGGAAATGTATGAAACCTGTTTTGCTAACACTACTGAGCGCGTCCCTGTTGCTCGCGAGTCCTTTGCAATCCGCGCGCGCACAATGGCCCGACAAACCGGTCAAACTGATCGTGCCGTATGCGCCTGGCGGCACGACCGATTTTGCTGCACGGCAGATCGCGCAAAAGCTCACGGAGCAAACGGGCAAGTCGTTCTTCGTGGAAAACAAGGCGGGTGCGAGCGGTCTGATTGGCACGGATGTTGTGGCCAAATCGCCTGCTGACGGCACTACTTTTCAGATCAACGATACGACGTACGCAATGCTGCCGCATCTGTTCAAAAAATTGCCTTGGGATCATGGCAAAGACCTGATCCCGGTGACCATCATCGCGCAGACCCCGCTGGTGCTGGTCGTCTCTGAAAAATCTCCGTACAAAACCGTACAGGATCTCATGGCCTTCGCAAAAAAGAATCCGGGCAAGCTAAATTACGGCTCGGGTGGCGTGGGCAGTTCTACTCATCTCGGCAGCGAACTGTTCAAGGACGCGGCAAAAATTGATGCCACCCATGTGCCGTTCAAGGGCGCGGGTGAGGCGATGCTGAACGTGGTTTCGGGCAGCGTGGATTTTCTGGTGACTGCCGCACCGACCGCGATTCCGCAAGTCAACGGCGGCAAGATTCGTGCACTCGCCGTGACGTCCCCCGCGCGCATCGCAACGCTCGCCCATGTGCCCACCACGGCGGAGGCAGGACTGAAGGACTTCAACGCCACCAACTGGTTTGGCATTGCCGCGCCGAAGGGCACGCCACAGCCTGTTATCGACAAGCTCTACTCGGAGGTGAAGAAGGCGCTGGCCAGTACTGATCTCGCAAAACGTTTCGCGGATCAGGGTGCCGAGCCGAGCGGAATTTCACCCGCTGAATTTCAGGTGTTTGTGAAAGCGGAGACCGAACGCTGGGGAAGAATCATCCACGCAGCAGGCGTGAAGCCGGAATAGCTGGGCAGCCAGAACATGTGGAATCTAGCGTTCACCGCACCCGAAGTCATCCATGCCCGCGTGCTCACGCGTATGCCGGATCATTTCCGCACGCCCCGCCGCACCGACTGGTGCGACGCCAACAAGCCTGGTCACGTGATCGACAGTTTTCTCGAAGGGCCGTCGTTTGACCGTGCGGGCAATTTGTATGTGACCGACATTCCGTACGGTCGCATTTTCCGCATCACGCCCACGCTTGAGTGGCACCTGGTTGTTGAATATGACGGCTGGCCTAATGGCATTGCCATTCACGCGGATGGGTCGCTGTGGATCGCAGACTATCGCAAAGGCATTTTGCGGCTTGATCCTGCAGGCGGAACCTTCACGCCGATACTAGCGCATCGCAACAGTGAATCGTTCAAGGGCGTGAACGATTTGACGTTTGACGCGAACGGCAATCTGTACTTCACCGACCAAGGGCAGACCGGTTTGCATGATCCGAGCGGACGTGTTTATCGCCTCGGCACTGACGGCAAACTGGATGTATTGATCGCGGGCATTCCGAGCCCTAACGGCGTTGCGCTGGAGTCCACGGGCAAGGCAATTTTTGTCGCCGTGACTCGCGCCAATCAGGTGTGGCGTGGGCCGCTTTTGCCAGACGGGTCAACTACCAAGGTGGGCGCGTTTCGTACGTTTTTCGGGACGAGCGGGCCGGACGGCATGGCGGTTGATACGGACAATCGCCTAGTCGTCGCGCACGCGAGTCTGGGTGGCGCTTTCGTGCTCAATGCGCGGGGGGAGATCACGCATTTCGTGAAATCTCCGACGGGATTTACGACCACCAACGTAGCGTATCGTCCCGACACAAACACGCTGGTGATGACGGATTCGGAAACCGGTTCAGTGCTGGAGGCAATCATGCCTGCTATTGGCGCAGCGTTGTTTTCGCAATCGTAATCAAGCGAATTTAAATATTTGGATCAGCGTATCGTCAATTTGGCGCTTCGAATCGAACGGATTTGAGGTTTGGTGGCGAAGGGGTAGCGCACGTTTGGAGTTGTTGCCGACGCCTTTGGATTTAAGGATGGGTTGGTAGGGCGTCTGCGCCATGGGCTCATAAATGCGCCGGTACACTCGACTTATGAGTCAACGAACCCCCTAAAGTACGACTTATTCCATTTCTAAATCAATACGATACGTCGTTGCTCCGCCTTGCCGTGCTAACGCACTGTCTGCGTCGTCGCGCCTAGTCTCCTATTGATTTAGAAACGGAATTACTTATGAGTCGCTGCGGTCAAGTAAAAAGCTGATTTCTCTACCAAAGCCAGGCTGCCCCGCGAACGCCACTTGAATCGCCATGCACATTTCTCGCGATCTTTGTGTCGACGAATTCGCTAAATACGTATTTCGACAACATCGGCGGCACGTTGGCGTACAGCCGCGCAATGTTTGACACACCACCGCCGAGCACGATGACGTCGGGGTCGAGCACATTGATGACGGTGGCCAGCGCGCGCGCCAGACGATCCTCAACCCGCTGCAAATAAGCCTCAGCCGTGGTGTCGCCAGCGGCCGCACGAGTCACGATGTCAACCGTCGCCACCTCGCCGTTTTCAAAATTTGCGGCGATGCCCGGCCCCGACAGCCACGTCTCAATACAGCCGTCTTTGCCGCAATAGCAGCGGGTGCCCTGCCGCTCGTCTGCGGCGGGCCAGGGCAGGGGGTTGTGCCCCCACTCGCCAGCAATGCCATGCAGGCCGTTGACGAGCTGTCCGTTAATCACCACGCCCGCACCGACCCCGGTGCCGAGGATCACGCCAAACACGCTGGACGCACCTTTGCCCGCGCCGTCCACCGCCTCGGACAGCGCAAAGCAGTTGGCGTCGTTGGCCATGCGCACTTCGCGTTGCAGGCGAGCTTCAAACTGCTGCTTCACCGGTTGCCCATTGAGCATGACGGTGTTTGAGCCGCGCAACAATCCGGTTTTGGGCGACAGCGAGCCAGGGGTGCCAATACCGACGGTTGCCGTGGTGTTGAGCGCGGCCTCGCATCGCGTCACCAGGCCGGTGATTGCTTCATAGATGGCGTCAGCGGAATTCTTGGGCGTTGCCGCCCGTTCGCGCCACAGCACCAATCCGTCGGTGGCGAGCGCCACCGCCTCGATTTTTGTACCACCTAGGTCGATGCCAATACGTAGCTGTTTTTCATCCATGAACAAATGCTAGAGAAGGTGGGACGATGTAGTTGCAGGCATCAAGCGCTGCGCGAGGACTTGGCGGGCTTGCTTTTTGCGCTGGTTTTGGCGCTAATTTTGGGTGCGCTTTTGTGGGTAATGTCGCCGCTCGACTCACGTGCCACCAGTTCGGTGCGCAACACCACGGGTGCCGCAGGAGCGCCCGCCTTTGCCGCGAGCAGGCTGTCGACCAGCGCGACGCTCGCCTCCGCAAATGGCTGCCGCACGCTGGTCAGGCTCGGGTGAATCAGGCTTGCCAGCGGCAGATCGTCGTAGCCGACCACGGCGACGTCTTGGGGCACGCGCTTGCCGCGTGCTGCCAAGAGCGCCATCGCGGTCATCGCGATCAGGTCAGACGCCGCGAATAGCGCGTCAAAGTCGGTGGTGTGATTGATCAGGTCGGACAGGGTGCGTCGCGCGGCCGCCGCTTCAAATGGCACGGCAGCGGTGAGCCCCGGTGTCACCAGCATGTGATTGGCTGTCAACGCGTCGCGGTAGCCCTCAAAGCGCAGCGCCACCTCGGGCAGTCGGGTGTCGCCAAGAAACATGATTTTGCTGCGACCGCGGGCGATCAGATGCTCGGTGGCGAGGCGACCGCCCATTCGGTTGTCACTGCCGACGGTGAAATAGTTTGAGCCCGGCAGCTGCGCCCCCCACACGGCAATCGGCGTGCCGCGCCGCGCCAGCGAGCCAAGCGCGTAATGGTGCAGCCATTGGCCGATCACGATGACGCCGAGCGCACGACCCGAGGTGACGATACTTTCGATCTCGTCGATCTTTTCTTCATCCACGCGGGTCAGCAGCATGTCGTAGCCGCGCGAGGTCAAGGTGTCGGCAATGGCCCCCAATAGCGCGATGAAAAACGGATCGGAGACCGGTTGAATGTCGGCGTCCGAGCGTGGCAGCACCACCGCAATCGTTTGCGAATTGCCTTTGCGCAGATTTTGCGCACCGACATTGACGCTGTAGCGCATTGACTTCGCCAGCTCCGCAACGCGCCGCCGGGTCACGTCATTGACCAGCGTGCTGCCCGCAAGCGCCCGCGATACCGTTGAGACTGAGACGCCAGCAATCCGGGCGATGTCGACCATTTGGGTGCGTGTCGGGGCGGAAGCTGACATATCAAACAGTTGGTGAATTGAAGGACTGCCGGATTGTCGCTGTTTTGAATGTTTGCAGGGTGGACACCTCGTGCCCACCGTACGAGAAATTGTCGGTGTTCGGAGGTGGGTGCGGAGCGTTCATTACCTTTTTACAACACGTACTTTTGCGTGAAGTTAGCGCGCCATCTGATTGAAAAAATGGGCAAATTCAATTTCGCCACAACAATTTTGATACCCACCCAACAAATCTTTTTGCAATCGATTGCAAAAAGTCTAAATTTGGCGCTAAACTGCCAGCTAAGTGAGCGACAAAGGTGGTCCAAGCGCGCTCCGCAAAAAAAGTTACTGACGGCAAATCACATATTCAACAAGGAGAGATTTCACCCATGCTGCGCTCAACACATGCCAAGACGACGCTGGCTATTGCCATCGCCTCTGCACTCGCCACACCCCTGTTCGCACAAACCGCGCCCGATGACAAAAAGGCGCTTGACCTTGAGCGGGTGGTGGTGACCGCCACTGCTACGCAGGGCTCAAAAATGAAGCAGAGTCTGTCGGTGTCGACACTCGACGAAGACCAGATCAGAGCCACCCAGGCGGGCAGCGCGGCCGAGCTGTTGCGCTCAATTCCTGGCATTCGATCCGAGTCATCAGGCGGCGAAGGCAACTCCAACATCACCGTGCGCGGCGTACCGATTTCTGCCGGCGGTGCGCGCTACGTGCAGTTACAGGAAAATGGCCTGCCAGTCATGCTGTTCGGGGATGTCGCATTTGCCACCGCCGACATGTTTGTGCGCATTGACAATAGCCTCGATCAGCTACAGGTGGTACGCGGCGGCTCCGCATCGACTCTGGCCACCAACTCACCCGGCGGCGTGATCAACTTCATCACCAAGACCGGCATTGATCAGGGTGGCAGCGCAGCCCTCTCCGCAGGGCTCGGGCTCAGTCAGCAGCGACTTGATTTTGACTACGGCTCGGGTTTGTCCAAAACTGGCACCTCGTGGCATGTGGGCGGTTTCTATCGCCAGGGCGAGGGCGCGCATCCGTCGGGCATCAAGCAAGAAAATGGCGGCCAGATTCAGGCAAGCTTTTCCCAAAAATTCGGTGCAGGATCGTTTCGCGTTTATGCCAAAGTGCTTGATGACAAGACCCCCACGCTGTTGCCGGTACCGGTCAAAGTCGTGGGTGGAAAAATCGTAGAGATTCCTGGCGTTGATCCACGCACCTACACCCCGTACGGAGCCAACTGGCCGTCGGACTCGGTGCTCAATAAAGACAACACGCGCAGCAACACTGATATCAACAATGGCCTCACTGTTCGCAACACCGCAGTCGGCGGCGAACTCAAGCTTGATCTCGGCAACGGATTCAAGCTGGAGAACCGCGCGCGCGTCTCGGCCATCAGCGGGCGATTCACCGGCATCTTTCCATGGGACTCGCTGACTCAGGGCACCTACACCATCGCATCTGGCCCGGACAAGGGCAAAACATGGACAGGCCTTGCCACCAAGGTTGCCGTGTTCAACACCGCCATTGACGACATGGGCAGTATGAGCAACGACCTTAAACTGAGCAAAAGTATCGCGCTTGGCGGGGATGCTCGAGTCGATCTCACCGGTGGGCTGTTCTACAACCGGCAAAACGTGTCGCTGACATGGAATTTCAACCACTATCAGATGCAGGTGGTGAACCGCAATCCGGCGCTCTTGGCGAGCGCGGGTGTGCCCAATGGACTGGTTTCGCTTGGCGCACGCGACTGGGGCTATTGCTGCCAACGCGCCATTGATGTTGCCTACACTACAATGTCGCCTTACGCGGCGATGGCATACGAGGCTGGGCCGATGAATTTCGACGCCAGCGTGCGCCTCGATCGGCAAACAGCCGATGGCAAAATCAACCTCGCTAGCAACAACGGTTCGACCTATATCGCGAGCAGAGCCTACAACGTTGATTACAGCAAGGCGCGCACGTCTTTCTCGTTCGGCGGCAATTTCCGCGCCACTCGTGACATGGCGTTTTTCGCCCGCTACAGCGACGGCGTGTCGTTCAATGCGGATCGCATCTATGGCGATTACAACGCCAACATTTCCGGCAGCAATGTCCCGATCAACTCTGTCAAGCAGGCCGAAGCCGGGGTGAAACTGCGCTCTGGTAATCTGAGTGCCTTTGCCACGCTGTTTAACGCACGTACCACCGAGTCAAACTACGAGGCCACCACGCAAAAGAGCACGCTCAACAGCTACCGCGCCAATGGTGCGGAGCTTGAGGCCGTATTTCTCGCGGGCGACTTCCGTCTGGCTGGCGGCCTGACCATTACTGACTCAAAGATCACTGACTCGAATGACAAATCGAGCATAGGCAAAACACCGCGCCGTCAGGCCAAGGTGGTGTATCAGCTCACGCCAAGCTACAGCGTTGGTCCGTGGAGTCTCGGTGCCTCATTGGTGGGCACCGGCAAGTCGTACGGTGATGATGGCAACACCATCACCATGGGCGGCTATACCGTGCTGAATGCGTTTGTGAACTATCAAGCGATGAAGAATCTTACCCTCGGTATCGGCGTGAATAATTTGACCAACACCATTGGCTACACTGAGATTGAAGGCGACGGACACGCTGCCCGCTCAATCAACGGGCGCACCGTAAAGGCGTCGCTGCGCTACTCGTTCTAGGCGACTACCGAACAAGCGACGGTACGCCGTCGCTCGCAGAAGAAGATAGAGTCACGTCTCTCCGACATTGAAGCGCACCTGCCGAAAGGCGGTGCGTTTTTTTTACGTCCGCCTCAATCATGTTTCGCAGGGTGGGCACCCCCTGCCCACCAACATCGAGCGCAACAGCATGGTGCGTTTGCCAAGGCTTGGTGGGCAGCGGCTGCCCACCCTACCAATGCAATTCGTGCGTTCTCGGCACGACCCCAATGAGGTCGTTTGTCGGAGCCGCTTGCCGTAGCCCTATCAGCTCTGCGAGATCACAAATGAGAGCAGCGAAAAGTCGACGTTGAGTTCAATGAAGTTGGTGCTGTGCTCCCAGCGAAGTCGCAAACTATTGCCTTGCAAATTGCTGGTGAAATCGCCACTGAACGCGGCGTGAGTGTTGCGCAGACGAATCAGCTGCATTAACCGAATGACGACCGGCTTTTGCAATGCTTGGTGAACTTCGCCTTCATTGAAGTACTGCCGGTTGATGTCGCGACCGACCCCCGTTCGCGCGAGCAGATTCATGTCGTTGACACCGGCAAGCAAGCCCACGTAGTAAACCTGCGGGATACCCGGTAGAAAAAATTGCACGGCACGGGCCAGCAGGTACGTATTGTCATCGCGCCCCAATGCATCATAGAACGTGCAGTTCACCTGGTAGAGGTCGAGATTGGATGCGGCAGCACCCGTCGCGTCGCGGCTTTGGCCGTGACTATTTTGGTGAATGGTTTCGACCAACTGATCTAGTGCTTCGGGTGAGACCAGGCCTGGGCGGGCGCTGCGATTGTTGGCATCGGCTCCGATGTCAATAATGCCGATTCCGTCATGGGTGTCGAGCACCGTGATGGCGTTGTTGGGCCGCATGACAATCCACCGGCACAGGGCCTCTGGTGTGCGATTGAAAATGGCATGCAACATCAGCGGCGGCAGCGCAAAGTCGTAGACCCAGGCGACCTGTTTCGCGATCTCGATTTGCTTCTGAAAGTACGAATGCACCTCCACCAGAACCTCAAGACCGCGTAAGGCGGCGCGCTCCGAGAATTGCTCGATAAAAGCGAAGGTCTCCGCCATCATGAAGCAGTCGCGCCCCGGCCGCTTGATCGCATAACCCACCGCATCGAGGCGAACCATGGTCACGCCGGCAGCAGCTAGCGCGTCGAGAATACTGTCAAGATAGTCCCGACCTGCTGGGCTTTCAACATCAATATCAATTTGTCCGGACGTAAAGGTGGTCCAGAAAATTCGCTTCTCACCGTTGGCGAGCACCACATAAGTAAGCGGCAGGCCCGGTCGTGGCCGATACACGCTGAGCAAAGCTTGCTCTGTCGCGCCCTGCGGAAACACTTTTCCGAGGGTCAAAAAAAGAGCATCGTGCGGGGAGCTTGGGCCTCGCGCGGTCAAGTCCTTAAATTGAGGCGATTCGGACGACATGTGGTTGACGATCACGTCGGCCATCACCGGGAGCAAGTGGCTTAAGTCCGCTACATTCGCCCAATCGCCTAGCCGCGGGTCAACGCGAGTGTGGTCGATGGGGTCGAAGCCCGCATCCGCGCCATCAATCGGGTCGAAAAATGGCAACAAATGCACGCCACCGAACAATCCTTGCATCGGCCCGGTGAGCAGTCGCTGCAACGCGGCAATGGTGCCAGCTCCGATTCTGTCTACATAGGTAATAAGCTGTACTTGATTGCGCATGAAAAATTATCTGAAACGATCAGCCGCGCACATAAGCTCGCGACCGTTGGCGAATTTGTTGGACGGAAATTAAAGTTGGACTCAAAAGCAGAACTCGGTGATACATTGTCTCAATGTTTGCAATCGATTGCAAAAGATTTACGAAATATACAAAAAAATTTGAATTTTCACGACTAAGGAGGCTGTCTTGATTAGTGCTGCAAAACCCCGAATGTCACTGTGGCAAATCATCAACATGAACGTTGGATTCTTTGGCATCCAGTTCAGTTTTGGCTTGCAGCAGAGCAACATGAGTCCGATCTACAACTACCTAGGCGCTGACGAAGCGAGCCTGCCACTGTTGTGGCTTGCCGGGCCGATGACCGGCCTGCTAGTGCAACCGATCATCGGCGCGCTGTCCGACCGCACCACGTCAAAGCTTGGTCGCCGCACGCCGTACTTTTTAATCGGCGCGATTCTGTGCAGTCTGGCGCTGCTCATCATGCCGCACAGCCCGGCGCTCTGGTTCGCCGCGAGCATGCTGTGGATACTTGATGCCGCCAATAACGTCACTATGGAGCCCTATCGGGCCTTTGTCAGCGACAAACTGGACAAGCCGCAGCACGCGCTGGGCTTTCTTACGCAAAGCGCGTTCACTGGGCTTGCGCAAACGCTGGCCTACCTGTCGCCGTCGCTATTGGTGTGGTTTGGCATGAACAAAGACGCCGTGGGCGCAAACAACATTCCGCAAATTGTCTACACCGCGTTTGTTATTGGCGCGGTGATCTCCATCACCTCGATTTTGTGGTCGGTGTACACCACCCGCGAGGCACCCCTCAGCCCGGAAGAACACGCCAAACTCGCCGCCAAACCCTTTGGTCTGATACCCGCATTGCGTGAAGTTTGGGATGCAGCCAAGACCATGCCCGATACGATGAAGCAGTTGGCCGTGGTGTACTTATTTCAGTGGTACGCGCTGTTTTGTTATTGGCAGTACATCACACTCGCCGTGTCGTCTGCCCTGTTCGGCACCACTGACTCAACGTCCACCGCGTTTCGCGACGCAGGCCTCATCACCGGGCAGATTGGCGCGTTCTATAACTTCGTCGCCTGCATCGCGGCGTTCGCAATGGTGCCGCTCGCCCGAAAATTTGGCTCGAAGACGCTGCACATCGTGTGTCTTGCGCTGGCGGGCGTTGGCATGCTGGTTATCCCCGAAATTCGTGACAAAGCGTGGCTGTTTGTGCCGATGATCGGCGTCGGCATGGCGTGGGGCAGCATCATGGGCAACCCTTACGTGATGCTTGCGGGCAGCATTCCACCCGAGCGCACCGGCGTGTACATGGGCATCTTCAACATGTTCATCGTGATCCCGATGCTGATCCAGATTTTCACGCTGCCGCTGTATTACAAAACCCTGCTCGGCGGCAACCCGCAGAACGCGATTCGTCTCGGTGGCGCACTGATGATTTGCGCAGCAATAGCCACGCTGTGGGTGAAAACGCGGCAAAGCCAGCGTGATAATTAAACCGGGATTAACTCGTTGAGAAAACGCAAATTCGTGTCATCCTGAACGACGCGAAGGATCAGGTTGCGCGCGACGATGGTTGAAAGTCATTGAAATTGTTGTGTCACACTAAATTCTTCGCTAGCGCTCAGGATGACAATTCGATTAAACCCGCCTCTTATTAGGCGGGACCTCGCCGCTACGCGGGCATGGCAAGACGATTTGCAACGCGCCAAGCGCTCACGCGTCCAGCGTGATTGCAGCATTGCAGAGGCTCGAAGCCCGCATTCATCGATTGCTAAATCGGATTTCAGGCAACGCTGTGGCGCTGTCTCTCCGCTATAAAGCCTGTGCGTTCCGTTTTTAGAGGAGGATGCCATGCAGCGGATATTTTTTGCGTTGATCGCGCTCGGTGCCGGTGTCGTTTTCGCACAGGACTACCCTTCGCGGCCCATCACGCTGGTGGTGCCGTTTCCGCCCGGTGGCGTGGCCGACAACGTGGCGCGTCCGGTGGCGCAGGCCTTATCGAAGCAACTTGGTCAGACGGTCATCATCGAGAACAAACAAGGCGCAGGCGGCGGCATCGGCATGGCGTATGTGGCCAAAGCAAAGCCGGACGGCTACACCTTGCTGCTCGCGTTGTCGTCGATTTCAGTGATTCCCGAAGCCGACAAAGTGCTCGGGCGCGCGCCGATGTTTCAACTCGATCAACTGCTGCCGATTGCCCGATTCACAGCCGATCCGGTGGTGCTCGCGGTACGCGCAGAATCGCCTTGGAAAACCTACGCCGAGTTCGTTGCGTTCGCGAAGGCAAATCCGAAAAAGCTCAATTACGGCTCGTCCGGCAACTACGGCACCATGCATGTACCGATGGAAATGTTGGCATCCGGTGCAGGCATCACTTTGACCCACGTGCCGTTCACCGGCGCGGCCCCCGCCGTGACCGCGTTGCTCGGCGGCGCGCTCGACGCCGTTGCCTCCGGCCCGTCCACGGTTGTGCAGCATGTCAAAGCAGGCAAGCTGCGCGTGCTCGCCAGTTGGGGGCCGGAGCGCCATTCCGCGTTGCCCGATGTGCCCACGTTGCGCGAGCTGGGTGTGGCGACGGAGTACGCACAATGGTCGGGCCTGTTCGCGCCCGCAGGCACGCCGGAGCCCGTGCTCAACGCGCTACGCAAAGCCGCGCGCGAGGTGCAGGATGACGCTGCGTTCAAACAAACCTTCGTTACCCTGCAAACGCCGCTCGCGTACCTCGACGCGCCTGCGTTCCGAGTGTATTGGGACGCAGACGCAAAAAAAATGGCGGATGTTGTGCAGCGTATTGGCAAAATTGAGTAGACAACCACAATGGCAATCCCCACCACTTTTTCATCAAACACTGTGCGCGTCGCTGTTGCGTTCTCGCTCCTCACCGGCCTTGCGGCCTGCACCACCATGAACAACGCTGCTTCCGACAAAACCAACACGGCCGATGTCGTCCGCGCCCTCGCGCCAGACGGTCGCTTGCGCGCGGCCATCAACTTCGGCAACCCGATCCTCGCCAACAAAGACGCAAAAACCGGCGAGCCGATCGGCGTGTCCGTTGATCTTGCGCGCGAACTCGGTCAGCGATTGAATGTGCCCGTTGACTTGGTGACGTTTACGGCTGCGGGTAAAGTGGTTGAAGCCATCACCGCGAACGAGGTGGCCATCGCATTCGTCGCTATCGACCCGCAACGCGCACTGTCCACCTTCTACACGGCGGCCTACGTCGTGATCGAAGGCGCGTACCTCGTGCGCAACGATTCAACGCTCAAAGCCAACGAAGAAGTTGATCGTGTGGGTATCCGGGTTGCAGCCGCTAAAGGCAGCGCGTATGACCTGTACCTGTCGCGTGAACTGAAGAACGCAAAAATCACGCATGCGCCGACGTCACAAGCGGTCACCGACACGTTCCTCGCGCAAAGTCTCGAAGTCGCTGCGGGCGTTAAGCAACAGTTGCAGATGGATGCCGCGCGCCTTCCCGGATTACGGCTGTTGCCCGGTCGATTCATGGTCATCAATCAGGCCATGGGCACGCCCATTTCACGCGCCGTCGCGGGCGACTATTTGAAGGCGTTTATTGAAGAGATGAAAGCGTCGGGATTTGTCGCTGCGTCGCTCCAGCGCCACGGCATCGAAGGCGCAGCGGTGGCAGAAAGAATGTAGGTAGTACTACACACATCCTGTCTGCTGCGCTGAATTGGATGGTGACTGAGCAGTAGCGGTGCTAAGGGCTCGTAAACAAATAACTTGGCCATTTACCCGGCTGGGTTTGGGCGCACTGCGTCGTTGCGAATCATTTGTGTGGCCCGCCACACAAGTGATTCGCGCCTAGCATTGCATCCCAATCCAGCGGCCACATGACCAAGTTATTTGCTTCCGAGCCCTAAGTGAACCGCGCTACGACCTTGTTGCCGCAGCGAGTGGTAGCCTTCTAATGTCGTCCGCATTCATGGGCGCTCAGGAGGAAAAATCATGCAACGCAGCACCCTATTCACCGCGACCGTCGCGACGTTGCTGGCAGCCGCGCTGCCCATGGCTTCTGTCGCCCAATCGGCCACAGCGTATCCGAGTAAACCCGTCCGACTCATGGTGGGCGCATCAGCGGGCGGTGGCACCGACATCATTGCCCGCATGCTCGCTGAAAAGTTTGCCGTTGCATTCAAGGAGCCGTTTGTAGTTGAGAACCGCCCGGGTGCATCCAACACCATTGCTGCCGATCTGACCGCCAAGGCCACACCCGATGGTCACACGCTGCTGGTCGCGACCAATACCGGCCAAGCCATCGCGCCGCATTTGATCAAACTGAGCTTTGATCCGATTAAGGACTTGACGCCGATTGCATTGATCGTCACCGTACCCAATGTGCTCGTGGTCAACCAGCAGATTGGTGCGAAAGACGCGAAAGAGTTGATCGCGATGATGAACGCGAAACCCAACACCTTTACTTACGCGTCGTCCGGCGTGGGCAGCACGCAGCACCTCGCGGGCGAGGGCTTTAAGCTCGCCACTGGCGTAAAGATGACGCATGTTCCGTACAAGGGCAGCAGTCAGGCGCATCTCGATTTAATCTCGGGCAGCGTGCAGGTGATGTTTGACACCACGTCCTCCGCCATGAGCCAGATTAAAGCCGGTAAGCTCAAGGCGTTGGCTGTGACCACACCAAAGCGCGCCGCCGAATTGCCGGACGTGCCAACGCTTGCCGAGGCGGGCGTGCCGGGCTTTGAAATGAGCACATGGTACGGGTTGTTTGTGACTACGGGCACGCCAAAGGACGTCATCGCGCGTCTGGTTGAAGAGACCAACAAGATTCTGCGTTTGCCCGATGTGCAAGCCAAGCTGCGCGGGCTCGGTGGTGAACCGGGCGGGATAAATGTTGAGCAATTTGCTGCATTGAACAAAGGCGAGTTCGAGCGCTTTGGAAAATTGATCCGCGAAGCCAACGTGAAGATTGATTGATGAAACCCAACATTGCGCTGGTCATCGGTGACCCGGCGGGCGTCGGGCCGGAACTCGTTGCAAAGCTGCTTGCGGATGGCGGTGTTTCAGCGCAGGCAAACATCTTCGTCATCGGCAACCGCGCGTCGATGGCCGACGCCGAACGGGCGACCGGAACATCGCTTGGCCTCGCAAAGGTGAGTCAAGCAGACGTCGGTGTGCAGGATTTCGCGCAGCCTGTCTGGCTTGATTGGTCGGGCATTGACACACCGGCGTTTGCCCGAGGCAAGGCGGACGCACCGAACGGCAAGTTCATGCTCGACATGCTCACCCTGAGCGCGCAGCTCACACGCGACGGCAAGACCGATGCGCTGTGTTTTGCGCCACTCAATAAAGGCGCATTGCGCGCGGGCGGCATGCATCAGGCCGACGAGCTGCGGTGGTTCGAGGATCTGCTCGAATGCCACACATACACCGGCGAATTGAACGTGCTCGATACGCTGTGGACCTCACGCGTCACCTCGCACGTCGCGCTCAAGGACGTGAGCGCGCTGCTCACCAAAGAAGGCGTGGCGGATGCCGCACAACTGATCACCGCATCGCTAAAAGCAGCAGGCAATGCCGAGCCACGCATCGGTGTTTGCGGCCTCAATCCACACAACGGCGACAACGGCAACTACGGCACAGAAGAGATCGACATCATCGAGCCCGGCGTCGCGCTGGCTAGATCACGCGGGATTGCCGTCGATGGCCCGTTCCCGGCAGACACCATCTTCGTGCGCGCCAAAAACGGTCACTACGACGGCATCGTCACCATGTACCACGACCAAGGCCAGATCGCCATGAAACTCATGGGTTTCGAGCGTGGCGTCACCGTGCAGGGCGGCTTGCCAATCCCGGTCACCACCCCCGCGCACGGCACGGCGTATGACATCGCGGGTCAGGGCGTGGCAAGTGTCGGCGCGATGAAGAACGCGTTTGACCTTGCATGCCGGATGGGAATGCATCGTAGGATGGGTTAAGCGAAGCGATACCCATCAAACCCGTGATATGACGCAATATCGCCGCAACTTTACGGACGGCGGCACCTACTTCTTTAAAGTCAATTTAGCTGACCGAACGTCGTGTCTGCTCGTTGACCAAGTAGACCTGCTCCGAGCCGCATTTCGCGCCGTACATGCGGCGCACCCCTTTGTGATCGACGCCATCGTAATCCTGCCTGATCATCTGCATGCCATCTGGACACTGCCGCATAACGACCGCGACTATTCGTTGCGTTGGCGGCTGATTAAAACCACGTTTTCACGCAAACAACCTCATGTGGAGGAGCGCAGCGCGAGCAGAATTTCTAAAGGTGAGCGTGGCATAGGGCAACGCCGATATTGGGAGCACCTGATTCGCGATGAACGCGACTATGCAGCGCATGTTGACTATGTTCACATCAATCCCGTCAAGCATAAGCACTCGAGCCGTGTAATTGATTGGCCGCATTCGTCGTTTCACCGGTTTGTGCGTGATGGATTGTTGCCGTCGGACTGGGCGGGTGACGTGAATGAGCTGTTGAATTTGGACGCGTTTGGTGAACGGGGTTGATGGGTATCGCTTCGCTCAACCCATCCTACGGCAATAGATGTCTTCGTAGGATGGGTTGCGCGAAGCGATACCCATCAAGCGCCTACGCAACGATCTCCACAGGTCGCTTCGCATAGAACTTGATCGCGGTTGCGCCGGAACCTGATTGAACTAAAGACGGCGGCGGCGAGCGCAGGATATTCGGTCGCATGGTGCCCATCACGTGCATTTCGCACGGCTTGCAGTCGAACTTAAGCGTCAGTTTGTCTTTGCCGCTGATGAGCACCATCGGCTCGGCGCGCACCTGTCCCTGTACGCCTTGCACACCCTTGGCCTGCTTGGGGCAGAGATTGAACGACCAGCGCAGGCAATGCTTGGTGATCATCACCGGCACTTCGCCCGCTTCCGTGTGCGCCTCGTACGCGGCGGCAATCAACTTCACGCCGTGCTTCGCATAAAAATCGCGTGCGGCTTGGTTGTAGACGTTGGCGAGATAGGTGAGCTGTTCGTCGGGATATTGCACCGGTGGCTCGGCGGCTTCGGCGCGTGTCCACTTGGGTATCCGTGCGAAGCGCGCGGCTTCGAGTTTCTCTATCGCGTCGCGGCGCAGCGCGTTGGCAGCGGAGGCAGGCACAAACCACGGCTGCGACCACGCGAGCGTGATTTCCTTCACCGCAAATAGCGTGTTGCCGAGTTTGCCGAGATTTTCGTTGAGGCTTGCTTCTGCGCGGGTTGGGTTTTGCGCTGCCTCTCTAGCGTAGTCGAGGCTGGCGGTCGCGCTGGCACCGTGGTCGTCTCGCAACGTCAACGCGAAACCCGTCGCGGTGTCGGCAAACGTGATTGACACGTTAATGCGCCGATCAGCCGATTTCTTTGCGAGCGTTTGTTCCCAGATGTGATCGCGGTTACGGCTGATTTCGGTGCCTACGACCAGGCCGGTGAGGTCGGCGGTTGACTGCGGTGTAACGCGCCAGGCGCTGCCGATGCGCTTAACGACATCAGCCTGCGTACCCTTGACTTCGCGTTTGTGCATCCAAGTCAGGCCGTCGCCGTTGGCCAGTGTTTGCGTGCAGTCAATTTCAAACCACCACGCCCCCACACGCGTCACCGTGCCAATTTTCGAGCCCACATGTGCTGGCGCATCGAATGCGCCGATGTCCGTTTTACGGTCATTGACGAAATAATCGGTGCTGCTGCGATGGAATGTCTTGTCGGTGTCAGGTGTAAACGTGTACGTGCAATGACCGTGTGATGCAGCCGACAGTTCTGGGCACTCATTCAAAATTTCGTCAATCAACGTGCGGTAATGCGCGGTCACGTTTTTGACGTAACCCATATCCTTGTAGCGCCCCTCAACTTTGAAGCTGCGAATGCCCGCGTCAATTAGCGCACGCATATTGGCGCTCTGGTCGTTGTCTTTCATTGACAGCAAATGTTTGTCGAACGCCACCACGCCGCCCTTACTGTCCTGCAGCGTGTACGGCAGCCGACACTCCTGTGAACACGAGCCGCGATTGGCGCTGCGTCCGGTATGCGCCTCGCTGATGTAGCAGTTGCCGGAGAACGCCACGCACAGTGCGCCGTGAACAAAAAATTCGAGCGGCACATCGGGATTCACCGCCGCGCGCATCTGCGCGATCTGCTGCAACGTGAGTTCACGCGCGAGCACCAGTTGCGAGAAGCCCGCATCGCCAAGAAACTTGGCCTTTGCCACGGTGCGAATGTCACACTGCGTCGACGCATGCAGCGCAATCGGCGGAATGTCGAGCTCCAGAATGCCCATGTCCTGCACGATCAGCGCATCGACGCCTGCGTCGTACAGCTCGTGGATATATTTGCGCGCTTGCTCCAGCTCGTTGTCGTGCAGGATGGTGTTGACGGTCACAAAAATTCGCGAACCGTAACGATGCGCAAACCGCGTGAGCGCCGCGATGTCAGTCACGCTGTTTTCCGCCTTGCTGCGCGCGCCGAACGACGGGCCACCGATGTACACCGCGTCCGCGCCGTGCAGCACCGCCTCGCGCCCGATTTCAGCGTCGCGAGCGGGGGACAGCAATTCAAGATGGTGGCGGGGCAGGCTCATGGGTAATACGTAGCAAGGAGTAAGCATCTATTTTCGCGCAGATCGCAGAATACTCGCTGCTTGGGCTTTGCCGCCTGCGGTGATCAAAGTGGCGCGCAAACGCGAATTGCTGGTGACCAAGTCGCGCGAGTAGTTGCTGTCCGGGACATTTACCTGCCTTGCACCTCGTCAGCATGTTTGACAACGGTTACGGGCATGGTCGAGGCATGCAGGATCGCCTGCGATACCGAGCCGAGCAACGCGCTGCGTAGCGTGCCCTTGCCAGTGGCACCCATGATGATCGCGTCGCAGCGGTGATCCTCTGCAATTTCAATCAGCATGGTTGCCGCGTAGCCCGTGCGCACGTCAAGTTCGAACGACGCGCCGGCAGCGGTACATAGCGCCGCGCCGCGCTCCAGCGCCTGTGCACCAACGGCCTGATTGACACTAGCTCGCGCTTCTGCATCCGGTATCAGCAGTATTTCGTACATGCCAGCGGGCTCCTGCACTGTTGCCAGAACAAAGCTGGCCGCCAATCCTTCGCTCAGCAAATGCAATGCGTGGTGCACAGCGTCAAGCGCCCTTTCCGAGCCGTCGAGGGGAATGAGAATTTTCATGGATTACCTTTACACAGTGAGCACAGCATACGCCGTTGCCGCGTTCGCAAAGGTTTTAATAAATCTACACGTCGCGCTTCTGCATTCCCCCCAAACGCACCGCGCGCAAATCGTCGACGCACATTTGCTCCGGTTTGCCGCGAGTTTTTGTAGGCGGCTGGATGACAGGATGTCCAAGCCTGAATTCTTTGGGTACGAAAAAATAGCGTCAACAGCTTTTTTAGAAAATGACCACCTCATGGGGGATAGCGGTCAATAAATGCGTTTATCGACTTTTTTGATTATGCGGCTCTGGGCCACATATAGCTGGGACTTATACAAAAAGCCAATGCCAATACCGATGTCGACAGCGACAGATGTCAGTCGCGTCGGCAAGTTGCCACCACTGCCAACGGGTTGCGCTACGCTTTGATCCTCCACAAGATTTTCGGGACGAGCTATGCGACACAACTCCTCGGCGTTTTTGCGTTTAGTCAAACTCGGCGCGTTGCTGCTGAGCTTTGCGCTGTCGGCGCACGCTAGCGAGCGCGTCATTGACAAAGAAATCGTGGTGCCCGCCAGCCTTGACGCCGCATGGGCCGCGTGGACAACGCGCGACGGGATCATCAGTTTTTTTGCACCGGACGCGGTCGTCGACGCGAAGGTTGGTGGCGCGTTTCACATCTACATTAACCCGCTTGCCGAGCCCGGCATGAAGGGCGCGGACGATATGCGCTTTCTTGCGGTGCAGCCCAAACAGATGATTACGTTCGACTGGAACGCACCGCCGCATCTGCCCGAGGCGCGCGCTCAACGCACCTTCGTGATCGTGCGCTTCGCGGTGGTCGATGAGAAGCACACCAAAGTTACGCTGCATCACGTCGGCTGGGGCAATGGCGGCGAGTGGGACAAAACGTACAGCTACTTCGACCGCGCCTGGGGCGGCGTGCTGTCTAACATGAAAAAGCGCTTCGAAACTGGCCCGACCAACTGGACGGAATGGCTGGCGCAACTCAAGAAAATGCGCGACGATGCGGCGGCGAAAAAGTAGAAAAGTTCGCCGTACGGAGGGTCGCCGAAACAACACCTTTCGTCGCCCCTGCGAAGGCAGGGGCCCAGGGTCTTTTGTCTCCATGAGTTGGGATGGGCCCGCACCGAAGTCACTGGTTTCCTGCCTGCGCAGGAACGACGAGGATGAGTTTTTGTAGGGTGGGCAACGTGTTGCACATGCATCGCCTCTAACCCGTCGGAAACGCCACCGCAATCGTCCCCAACATCCCAAAGTCCATCAAAAACGAATCCCCCGGCGCGCACGGTACCGGCACCACGCACGTCCCGGTCGTCACGTAATCCCCGGCCAGCAATCCATCGCCATAAACGCACAGCTCATTTGCAAGCCAGGTGAGCGCAACTCGCGGGTCGCCGAGCACGTTGCTGCCGATGCCCGCCGCCGCGAAAGCACCGGCTTTATACGCAGTCACCGGATGCGCAGCCAAATCAATAGTGCGCCAATTTACAGTCACCGCATCGCCCACAATCCACCACGAAGCGCAGGCCAAATCTGCAATCAGCGACGGCGCGCCCACGTGCAAAAAATCAGTCAATCGACAGTCCGGAATTTCGATAGCGAGATGCAGACTTGCGACCACCGCCATGACCTCGTCGACGGTGTACGAACCGTCCGCCGCCGTGCGTGGCGGCAACGCTGAACCGATGCGAAACGCAAACTCCGCCTCCACCACGCGCAGCAGGTTGCGCCGCAAATCTATCGAGTTCGCCGCCGCTGTGCCCGCTGCAAACACCCGATCCGCCAAGAGCCGACCAGCCAGCGGCCCGTCCACACCAATGTGCCTCTGCCCCGCCACACTGGTCGCCGCAATCTTCCAGCCAATGCCGCGCTGCCCCAACAATCGCGCAACCTCCGCTTGCACGGCGTAGCCTTCAGCGCGACTCGTTGGACGGCATGACTCAGGCAGCGCGTCCTGCTGCCTGCTGTCGCGCAGGTTTTCCGCGATGCGTTGAGCGGCGGTGTTGACTGCGGCGTCGTTCATGTTTTTGCCTATCGTGTTTATCAATCTTGTGGATGCCAGTGTGTCGAAATTTATGAGGCGAGACACTAGATTAAGGCTTGCCAGGTTCGTGTGCGGACGAGCGTAGCGCCTTCCGATCTCCAACTCTGATTTTCAGTGGCCTGAATTTGCAGCCGTGGCGGTAGAGGAAACGTCTCCCCCTCTCCCTCCAAGGGAGAGGGGACAAAACCGTCCGCACGACTTTGCAGTTCATCGGCGCTGTTCGTGCGTGGGATCAACCGAGTTTTCGCGTAGTACCCGCACCATCGCGCCACGGGTAAAAACCAAGCTCTCCCCTCACGGTCGCAACGCATCAATCGCATTGACTACGTCGACGTCGCTGCGCGTGCCGATCTTTGCTCTTGCTGTAATGGCGGCCATTGCCGCAGCGTCGCTGGTCGCCGCACCCGGATTAAGCATGCGGCGCAAGATCATCACGCCGTCGGTCAGTGCCAGCGTTTTGCCGTCGCCATCAACGTCGAAGCGGGCGAGGTTCGCCGTGATGTGCGCCTCGATTTGCAGTGCATCACGCAGATCGGCGCTGGTGCTGACGCCGGTACGAATGCTGCGAACGTTGTTGATGAGTGCCGCACCGCGCATGCCGAGCAGGTAGCGCACCAGCAATGCGCCGTCGCTGGCCGGTTCGTACACGGAGCCTGCGCTGCCGTCGATGTTGAGCGTTTGCGCATTCGTGTTGGGGTAATAGAGCGCAAGGAGGGCGTCAATCGTGCCAGCGGCCTTTACCGCGACGCTTTCGTTCCACTGCGTTAGACGAACCTTATACCAACCGATTCCATAGTCAGGCGAAACATCGGGAGCCCTTTCGGGAAACACGCTTGAGAAAAACGCATCGAACGCGGCGTTGTTGGCCGGGATCAATGTGCGGTAACGAAGCATTAATTCCTTTATCGCCAGCGATTTGCCAATGCCCTTGGCGGCCATCGCTGCTTTTAACTTTGCGGGCTCAACCGGATGAATGCCCCAGAAGTGAATCAGCGGCGTGAGATCTGCACCGGCTTTAACTGAGAGGCGCAAGATGCGGCTGTCCACGCCGCTCAGCCCGTCGGTGGGCGTTTTTGCGATGTAGTCCAAATTTTCTTGCGCATAAAAATCGGTCATCGCTTTCCAGCCGAACAACCGTGCGATGTCGGCGTATTTAGCGTAGCCGCGATGTTGGTAGCGAATTTCGTCCTTGGTGGTGTTGCTGTAGTTCATCTCGGCGGCGTTGCCGAAATTCACGGTCACCATCCAATCCACGGCGGCGCGGTCTGGCGTGAAGCCAGCGTTGGCCCTGCGGTTGTCAAACGACACTCGAAACGCTTCGTCAAAGCTGTAGCCGAATTGGGTGTTAGCGATGTAGGCGTACGGAAAATTATTGACCGCCTCGCCCTCGCCGCGAAAGCCGGAGAACAGCTGCGCATGGCCCAGTTCATGACACTCAACCTGGCAGCCTGCCATGGGATTGGTGACCACCCAACTTTGATCGTTGCCGCGCGAGTCGCCGCGTGGGTTGTAGACGAGATTCACCTGCGGGTAGCCGATTCCAAAAGCACCATGGCGAAGCTGCACATCGGTTTGCAGCCACGCGGTTACATCGTTGCGCCGGGCGGGCGGGATGCCCACGAACTCGGCAAAGTTTCTCATCACGGTGTCCCAATCTTTCATGAACTGAGTCGGGTCGGCCTTGGCGTAAACCCAATTGCTCGGCAGCTGCATCATGAAATTGTCGGTCACGAAATCCGCCCATGGCGCGCCCGCTGTGCGTCGTGTCGCCCAGTCTGCGGCGGTCATCGTGTCAAAACTGCGCAGCGAGAATATTGGGGCCTCGACCACGCCTTGCACCTGCACGTTGACCATGTCGGCGGTCGCCAAATACGGCACCTCGATGTACACGCCACCGCCCAACGGGCTCACTACATAGGTGGTCGATTCTCGAATGGCGAAGCGACGTGTGGTGCGGTGCATCCGAGTGTGCACCGACTTTGCGCTGTGATCGACGGTATGCGCGCCGATTTGAACCGCAAAACCCGCGTTGACTAGCGCGGGCGGCACCATCACCTTGGCCACCGTGCCTGGCGGCAGGTAGAGACCTGTGGCGCGAATTTTTGGGTCGGTTCCGAAAGCAACGGGGATCCCCCAGACAGCGGGTACGGTTGCGTTAACCGGCACGGAAAACGTCTTGGTAGGATCGACCGTCGAGGTGACCTTGCCCGGGAAGTAGTTAGCGGTTTTCCACGAGCGACCGTTAAAGCTTGCATAGCACGCGGCCACCGATTCATCACGATAGACCTCGTCGTGTACGATCTGAAAAATGTTCAGCATGGCGCGCGCTTCGCGCACTAGCGCGGTGTCCGTTGCGCTCGCTGCGAGCGGGATGCCGCCGGCAGTGGCCGCGCTCACGAACAGCGAGCCCGCCTTGGCTTCGTACAGGTCTGCGAGGTCGAGCGCTTTGAGCATCAACGATTCGCTGGTCGGCAGAAAGACCGCGTTTTTTGTCACGCTCTCGGCTGCGGCCGCGAAAGCTGCGGCACCCAGCGGCGCGGTGCCGCTGAAATGCGCGCTGAGCTGATCTATCGAGCTGCTCAAGGTGGCAGTGCCAACGCCGAAGTAAGGCGCAGCAGCTAGCCACTGCGCGCGAATTTCAGCGGCGTCAAGCGCCCGCCCGAACGAGCGCATATCGCCGATTTCAACGCCGTCAAACGGTCCCCAGCCGGCAAGGTCGCCAATAATTATTGGGCCATTGAACGGTTCGGCGTACACCCCCCCGGAAGTCGTGACCCCATTGACCGTCAGCGTTGCATAAGACGCGTCGCCATTAGTGATGTAGGTCACGGTGACGTAGGCCCACGTGCCCGCATCAATGGGTACTGAATCAAAACCGCGCGATGGCCCGCCCGACGCTCGGGAGGTGTGCATTCTCAACACCGAGCGCCCATCGACCATGACCGTGTGCAGCACGAAGCCGCCAGCACCGCCATAGGGCGAGATGCCCGAGCCCATAATCTGCGAGATACCCGACGGCGGTTTGACCCACATCGACACGCTGAAATCGTTGCCGCCGTTGCCCAGCTGCAAACAGCCTTCGTTCTTTAAAGTGATTCTTTGCCGGAAACCCAGCTGTACTGCGGGCAGGCCGTTGGGGGTGCTGGTCGCAACGATTCCTGTGGTGCGGGCGCTGCTCAATTGCGGGTCGGTGAGCACAATGCCGTCACAGCCCGTCACCGCCGGTAGTGGGTAGCTGTAGGCGCAGCCGTTGAGCCCAGCTTTTGGCATGGATGCCGCTGCGGCGACGAGTTTGATGCTGCTAGACGCGCCGGACTGGCTAGCACCCGATGCCTCGCTGGTGTGCGCCGTAAACACGGCAAGGCCTAGCGCGCAGAGCGCCTGCGTTGCTAGATGATTGATTCGTCCCACGATTGCTTTCTTTTGTGCGCATGTACAAAGCGCTATATGACAAGAGCATAGCTGTTTTTTGCATTTAATCTAGCGCGCAGCGAGTAGCAGTTCGCTTCAAACGGGGGCGTTTTTCCATGTGCATCGTTCGTACTCTGCTGGTCGAAGCGCGGGCGGTAAAGGTTCGTGAATTTTGCGCATCCAGCACCAGCCTTCGACAGGCTCAGGCTGCGCGCGCACTCACCGGCGCTTTCGAGACGTTTCTTGCGGTGACCGCGTCGCATGCTTTAAAACTCAGTGATGCATCCATCATTCGTCGGGTGCAACATAAAGGAGTAGCGCGCTGTGCAACTGAAAAATAGGGGAATCATCAAGGCGCTGCAAGTGCTGCTGCTTGCGGGTGCAGCGTCGGTGCTCGGCGCGTGCGCAACGACGCAGCCGGAAGTAACAAAGGCTGCGGTGACGGCGCCTGAGCAGACGAAGGCGGTGCTGTGGGTGGGCAATAGTTTTTTTTACTACAACAACAGCATGCATGGTCACGTTGGGCAGTTGATTCGCGGCTCGTCGATGGCGGATAAAACGGGCCATCGCGGCGTGTCGGCCACCATCAGCGGGTCGGGCATTAATTGGCATGATCTTGAGTCGCATTTCAAACCGAATGGTGTGGGTTCGTATTCGTTTAACGCGAAAAACGAGGTGGTGTTCAACACGTTCACCAAACCGTTTGACGTGGTGTTGATGATGGATTGCAGTCAGTGCCCGATTCATCCGCAACTACGATCAGTGTTTTATGAGCACGCAAAAAAGAACAGCGATATCGCACGCAAGCACGGTGCGCGCCCCGCGTTCTTCATGTCTTGGGCATACGACGACGCGCGGGAAATGACCGAGCAGTTGGCAACGGAATACACCAACGCAGGCCGCGCCAACAATGCGTTGGTGGTGCCAGCGGGGCTCGCGTTTGCGCGCTCGTTGAAGGATCGTCCAGACATCGCGCTGACCATTGCCGACAAGCGCCATCCGACCCCCGCCGGGACGTATCTGGCGGCGTGTACCGTGCTGGCGTCGCTCTATAAAACGAACCCGGAAGGCAACACCTATAACGCCGGGCTCGATGCGGCGACGGCAAAGTTTTTGCAGACCGTGGCTTGGCAGACGGTGCAGGATTATCAGAAGCGGTGAGTTCGAAAGTCCCCTCCCCCAGCGGGGGAGGGCTAGGGTGGGGGCAGTTGGCGTTTCAACCAATTTTGCTTTGCGAGGTTCCCCTATCCCAACCTTGCCCCGCTGGGGAAGGGGCCAAGCCGCTACCGCCGCTCCTGCGCCAACTCCACCAACCGCGAAACCAAGTCTGCGTAGCTCACGCCCGCCGCGCCCCACAGCGCCGGGTACATCGACGTTTTGGTGAAGCCGGGCATGGTGTTGACTTCGTTCAAAAATATCTCGCCGGTGCTGTCGATGTAGAAAAAATCTACTCGCGCTAAACCCGCGCAATCGAGCGCTTTGAACGCCTCAAGTGCCATCGCCCGGGCGCGTCCAGCGATGGCAGGAGGCAAGTTGGCCGGGATGTGCATCTCGGCCTTGCCTGCCGAGTATTTCGTTTCGTAATCGTAGAACTCGCTGTCGAATGTCAGCTCGCCCACGGGGCTGGCTTGCGGGTGATCGTTGCCGAGAATGCCAACTTCGATTTCGCGCGGCTTCTCTTTCGTTGCGGCCTCCACGATCACCCGGCGATCCAGCTCGAACGCGAGGCGCAACGCGGCGTGCAGTTCCGCATCGTTTCTCGCTTTTGAAATGCCGACGCTGGAGCCGAGATTCGCTGGTTTGACGAACACAGGGAACCCTAGCGTGTTGATGCGTTTGATCGCGTCTTCGGGGGTGCTGACGAACTCGGCGCGCGTGACTAATTGATAGGCCACCTGCGGGATTCCGTGCGACGCGAGCACCGCTTTCGCCATCACTTTGTCCATGCACACGGCGCTGCCGAGGACGCTTGAGCCGACGCAAGGAATGCCCGCGAGCTTCAACATGCCCTGAATCGTTCCATCTTCGCCGTTCGGGCCGTGCAGGATCGGGAACACCACGTCAAAGCCCTCAGCCGAGTGCGCCTGATGCAGCACCAGCTCGCCGCCGGATGGCGCGCTGCCGCGCTCCAGCGCCCGCAGCGACTCGGGCCCGGCAAGCCAGCGACCTTCGCGCGAAATGACCACACTGGTCACCTCAAAACGATCTTTGGGCAACGCCTGCAACACGCTGCGTGCGCTGTTGATTGAGACTTCATGTTCGCCAGATTGACCGCCAGCGAGAACGAGAACACGGGTTTTTTCCATGGCTGAATTGTAGGTGTGGCCGAATTCTTTGTAGGAGCGGCTTGCCGCGACCCATGGTCACAACACAAAGGTAGCGCGCGGCAGCGCCGCTCCTACAATAGGGTGACTCGTGCGGCGAACACTCAAGCCGAAAACAAACCGGGGATACAGCCATGATTCTGCGCATTGTCAAAATCGTTTCACTGTTGTGCCTTGCAGCGCTGCTCAGCGGCTGCGGCACCCTCTACGCCACCATGAAGAATCCGCGCGGCGAGGAGGTGATGCTGCTCGGCTACGACCCAGTGGCGTACTTCACCGAGGGCAAGCCAGCGCGTGGCAAGCGGGACATCACGAGCATGCTACCGGGGCGAGCCTATTATTTTGTGTCGGTGGAAAACAAGCGCCAGTTTGACGCTGCGCCGCAAAAGTTTGAGCCGCAGTACGGTGGTTTTTGCAGCAACGGCGCGCCCTATCGCATCAAGCTGGGCAGCGACCCGACTGAGTTCATCATCCACAACAACCGACTGTTTATTTTTGGCGACGTGCTTGGACGCGAAATGTGGCTGCTGCATCGCGACCAAAACATTGCCAACGCAGATCGCGAAGGGCCTGCGATTGCGGACACCGGCTGGCGTCAGGCATCGCTGATGGCGTTCGCCAGCAAGGTGCCGTGGTATCGAACCAACGCTGAGCTGAATGCGGAATATGAGCGGCGCAATCCGGGACGCCGCCTGAGCTACGACCCTGGTGGATTCATTGCTAATCTGCTGACCAAACGCCCCGGCTGGCGCGCCGCAGAGGGTTTCGGCCAGCCCGCGCTGGGCGGGCCGGACTGAATTTTGTCAAGGCTTACCGATACAACTTTTCGGTGAAACCGATATAGAACAGGGGCTAAGCGACTTTTTTGCCACAAATCGATAAGTGCATAAAATCTCGTTATGCCCAATAAATTAGAGGATTACCGAGAAAAGCTGTAACTCGGACGACGTGAGCTTACCGATTGCGAAACACCACTCGATCATCGACGGCATACAGTCGGCAAATCGTCGTTGACTTTGCTTGACACCGCGCAACCGAGCGTTCCGCAGACTGCGCGTCGTTTGCGTTCCACGCCCACTGTTTTCCGTTCGCTGACACGGCAAATGCGCGGGGTACGGCGCTGCGGATGAACTGCTCATAGTCCTTGCGAAGCGCTGCCGTTACACCGGGCAATTTGCTGCCATCAGTGAGCGTTGCCCACGACGTGGTGGGATATTTAGTCGCGCGTTTTTTGAACGGCAAGGTGCTGGCATCCGCGCTTGAATAGAACTGAGCGGTGGTCACAATGCCTTGCGCCAAGCCCGTGGTTCCAAGCCGCTCGCAAGTGGTGGGCTTTGACGACTCCGAGCCTTCGCAAAGAAAGCTCGCGTCTTTCCAGAACGCCGTGACCGCTGCAGGATAAAACCGCGCATCACCGGCACGTTTTTCGATGCGAGTCCAACGCTGCAACAGCTTGGGGTCGACCTTGCCGTCGGTGTATTTGATCGTCCAGCGCAGCTGATCATTTTGCTCAACGGCCTGCGCATTCAGCTTGCCAAAATCGTAATGACCGTGGAAGCCGACGAAGGTCAGACTCGCCGGATAGTCATCCGAAAACATGCGCTGTTTGCCGCCGAGAAACAGCCGTGAACACGATGAAATGCAGTGACCGGACACAGCCGTTGTGACGCCATGCTCGCGGAACAATTCGCCAAGCCGATAACCCGTCCAGCTATTGCCGCCCATTGAGTTGCGCAACACCACATGAGTAATGGTGGGCGCGGTTTTAAACTCCGCTTTGACGCGATCCAGATCGCGAGCCACGACCTCGCCGGAGAGGATCAACGTGGCGCCCATACGCTTGAATTCCATCGCGTGTGTTGGCGCAGAAGCGCAGGCTAGCAATAACAAAACGCGAGTCAATGCTGACACGGCAGGATAGAGCGAGATGAAAGTTGGCATTCGCAAAGCGTAGCAGCAAGCGAATACGGGCGATACGGTTAAGGATATGTGGAGTGCGTGGCGCAACACTTTATGCGCATAGCGCCGAGCGTTTACAGTGACGTCTGAGAGCAGTTTGCCGTAAACCATAGTTATGGCATCATACGCCATATATCAACAGCGACGCTAGTTCTAAAAACCAAGACTACTCACGCGGGCGGTGTTGTCGAGATGGTCATCTGGGCGGTGCCGAAGTCGGTGCCGCCGTCGTCACACACATTCAAGTACCGTCTCGTCTTCGTGCGTGATGGCCAACGAATTGTGGAATACGACAACGAGCGTGGCAAGGGCGACCACAAGCATCTGGGGGGCACACAAATGACATACAGATTCAAAAACATCGACACGCTCATCGCAGACTTCATTTCAGACGTGGAGAAATATTCATCATGACTACAAAATCAAAAACTCTGAACGTCACCGTGGGTGACGGCCTGCATCAAGCGGCTGCCAGAGCCGCTGCCACCCTGCATGCGTTGCAACTTGGCAAAAAACCTACCCCCTATTTTGGGGTGAGTTTCTCGGAGATCGGGCAAATGTTGGCTACGTTTACGCCAATGCGCTGGAAGCTCATTGCAGCGCTACGTGCGGCGGGCCCGATGACGGTCGCCGAGCTTGCGCGGCATGTCCAACGCGACTATAAAAATGTGCACACTGATATCGCACAACTCATCGAATGGCTCGCCGTTGAGCGCACTGAAGACGGTCGCGTGTTCGTGCCGTGGACAGAGATTGTGGTGGATATGAAATTGCCGACAGGTATTGCAGCTTAAATCGGTTTGAGAATTCAGAGGAGAAGCGGGTTATGGGGGACAAGTTGGTGTGGCTGCACATTTCAGGGCGGATTCAACCCCGAAGCGCACCAATTTAGCTATCAGTGAAAAAACAAATACGCCACGCCGACCGCAGCAATCACGCCAGAGAATTCGGCGATCAACCCGTACGTAATGGCATAGCGAATTTTTGCTATTCCGACCGACCCGAAATAGAGAGCGACGATGTAGAAGGTGGTGTCCGCCGAGCCCTGAAAAATACAGGCAAGGCGGCCCACGAACGAGTCCACGCCGTAGGTTTTCATGGCGTCGATCATCATGGCGCGCGAGCCGCTGCCGCTGATCGGCTTCATCAACGCCGTGGGCAGCGCAGGCGTGAAATCAGTGTTCAGGCCCATCTGCGCAAACGTCCACGTAAAGCCGCGCACCACAAAATCGAGCACGCCCGAATTGCGCAGCACACTGATGGCCACCAACATGCCTACCAGATACGGAATGATCATCAGCGAGGTTTGAATACCGCCCTTCGCGCCGTCGATAAACGCCTCGTACACGTTGATTTTTTTGCGCAGTCCGGCCACGATGAACACCACGATGATCGACAGCAACAGCAGATTGCTCGCCACCTTCGAGACCAGCGAAATTTCATCTTTGGTCAAGCATTGGCTCAAATACCACACCATACCCACGATGAACGCGGTCATGCCGCCGAGCCAGCTCATCACCACCCGATCCCACAGATTAATGCGCTGTTTGAGCGCCACAATCAACAGGCCCGTCAGTGTTGCGACATAGGTGGCAATCATGCACGGAATGAAAATATCCGACGGATCGCGCGCACCGAGCACCGCGCGCTGCGCCATGATGGTCAGCGGTATCAGCGTGAGGCCAGAGGCGTGCAGCACCAGGAACATAATCTGCGCATCGGTGGCTTCGTCCTTTTTTGGGTTCAGCGTTTGCAGGCTCTCCATCGCCTTCAAACCGAACGGCGTGGCCGCATTGTCGAGACCCAAAAAATTAGCCGAAAAATTCATCACCATGTGGCCTGTGGCCGGGTGATCTTTCGGCACCTGCGGAAAGATGCGCGAGAAAAACGGCGCGATGATTTTTGACACGAAGGCGATCGCTCCCGCCCGCTCGCCAATGCTCAAAATGCCTAGCCACAAGGTCATCACACCCGCCAACGGCAACGCAATGTCCATAACGGCCACCTTCGCCGAATCAAAGGTGCCATCAATGATGCGCTTGAACACGGTCACATCGCCAAAGCCAAGCCACTGCACCAGTGCTGCGGCAAAACCAACTAGAAAAAAACCGGCCCAGATGTAGGTAAGCGTCATAGTGATTTAGATTTTCAGTAGGTGGCTTGAGTCGGATCGCGATAAGTGCGCGTGATTTTGATTCATCGACGATTCCGCTCGTTACCAACGAAACCACAATGTTTCAATCGCATAGCGGCGCGAGAGCGTCGATGATAAAAATAGTGCATGAGCACCCTTGAAGGCTACATCCTAACGCCTGACGGATTTTTGAACGGACGCATCGAGTTTGTCGCAGGGCGCATTCATGCGGTCGCGGGTGTTCCGGTTCTCGAACACGCCGTGCGCGAAGGCGGGCTGCCAATCATTATTCCCGGCTTCGTCGATCTACATGTTCACGGCGGCGGCGGGCGCGACATTATGGATGGGGGAGATGCGGCCGTGACCGTCGCGCAAACCCACGCACAGCACGGAACGACGTCGCTGCTGGCGACCACGATGACCGCGCCGCACGACGAATTACTGGAGGCATTTGCGGGTCTTGCAGCGCCTCGAAAGGGTGCAGCAAATCGTGGCGCGAGTATTCTGGGTGTGCATCTTGAGGGGCCGTTCATCAGTGCCAAACGCCTCGGCGCGCAGCCGGATTTCGCACGGCGTTTGCAGCTTGCTGAACTTAACGCCTTGCATGCGGTGAGTCCGATTCGTCTGATCACACTCGCGCCGGAGGTTGAGGGCAATCTAGAGTTGATTCCAGCGTTGATTGCAGCGGGCTACCTCATCAATTTGGGTCATTCTGAGGCGACCTATGAGCAGACCTGCGCCGCGCTAAATGCGGGCGCACACGGGTTCACGCATCTGTATAACGCGATGAGCGGCTTTCATCATCGCGCCCCCGGCATGGTCGGCGCTGCACTGGCCCATGCGCGTCACGCCGAGATCATTCCTGATCTGTTGCACTCGCATCCGGGCGCGATTGCCGCCGCGCTGCGCTCTATTGCAGGCTTGTATTGCGTGACCGACTCTACCGCTGCGGCAGGTATGCCGGACGGTGAATATCGGCTCGGCCGGCAACTGGTGACGCGCTGCATGGGCGGCGTGCGCCTTGCGGACGGGACACTTGCGGGCTCGGTGCTCACGATGGATCAGGCTTTTAGAAATTTGGTGGACGTGATGGGCCTGAGCCTCACTGAGGCATCGCGGCGCACCTCCTCGTTGGCGGCGAGTTACGTGCGTGAGCATGATCGCGGTCGGCTCGCGGTGGGCTGCTGTGCCGATGTGGTGGTACTGACGCCATCGCTGGCAATTGAGGCTGTGCACGTCTCGGGTCGAGCAATTTGAAAAAGAGCGTGCTCAGCACCGAACGACCGAGCTTGCTGCATACGCAGTTAGACGTTTATTCGGTCAACGAGCTGGTCAACGCACTGGTAGCCGATCAGGCGAACGCGGCCACCGCGGTGGCGAGTGCCAGCGGCGATATTGCGCGGGCAGTTGAAGCTGCTGTGCCTCGAATCAAGCGTGGCGGGCGATTGATCTACGTGGGCGCAGGTACCTCGGGGCGTTTGGGGTTGCTTGATAGTGTGGAGCTTTATCCCACCTTTGCATGGCCGTCCGAGCGGGCGGTGGCGCTGCTTGCGGGCGGTGCGGGCGCGATCTATCGGGCGGTGGAGGGTGCCGAAGACAACGACCCGCAAGGTGTGGCGGACATCGGCAAGCTGCTGGTGATGCGTGACGACGTGGTGATCTTGCTCGCAGCCTCGGGCACCACGCCCTATGTGCTTGGCGCGATGCGCGCGGCGCGCGCTGCGGACGCGCTGACCATCGGCATTGCCAACAATCCCGATGCGCCCGTGATCTTGCAGGCAGAGATCGGCATCACGCTCGACACGGGATCAGAGCTGGTGTCCGGCAGCACCCGATTGAAGGCCGGGACTGCGCAGAAGATTGCACTGAATACGCTGTCCACCGCGATCATGGTGCGCCTGCACAAGGTCTACGGTAACCTGATGGTGGACTTGGTGCCGACCAACGCTAAGCTGTTGACGCGGGCGATCCGTTTGACGGCGCTGGCAGCAGGCGCGGACGAGGCTGCCGCAGAAGCAGCCTTGAAAGCGTGTCGTTTTCGAGTCAAGGTCGCTATCGTGATGCTCATGAAGCAGATTGACGCGAGTGCCGCCCAGCAGCGCATCGACGGCAATGACGGAGATGTTCGTGCGGCGTTGCTGGATGGTTGATGCGTTCACCGAAATTGTTCAGTAAAAGAGATTCACACACTTCGTCGTTCCTGCGAAGGCAGGAACCCAGTGACTTTGGGCGCTTCGTCGCATTTTTGACGTACTCGGAAGACGCTAGGCCCCTGCCGTCGCAGGGGCGACGAGAAAAAAAGGGTCTGGTGCAGACCCTCGGATTCACGCATGGTAGGAGCGCGGCATGAGTGTTGCATTTCCATCGCAGCGCCTGCGCTCGCTCGATGTGTTTCGTGGTTTCACCATCGCCAGCATGGTGCTGGTCAACAACCCAGGCGACTGGGCTCACGTCTATGCGCCGCTGCGCCACGCGGCGTGGCACGGCTGGACTTTCACCGATTGGATATTTCCATTTTTCCTGTTCATTGTTGGCGTCTCGCTCACGCTATCGATCCACCGCTCGATCAATGCCGGCGGCGACAAACACACGATTCTTCTGCAGTTGTGGCGTCGTGCGTTGGTGATTGTTTTGATTGGTTTGACGCTTAACTTTATCCCCGGTTTTGATTTTGCAACTCTGCGCTATCCGGGTGTTTTGCAACGCATCGGTCTGTGCATTGTGATCGCAGCACCGATGGCGTTGTGGTGTCGGCCACGCGGCCAACTGTTTTGGGCGGTGGCGCTGATGGCTGTCTACGCTGCGGTCATGTTGCTCGTGCCTGTGCCCGATGCGGCGGGTGTCACTCATATTGGGCTGCTCGAGCCTGGTCGCGATGTCGGTGCGTACATTGATCGCGCGCTGATGAACGGTCATCTGTGGGCAAGTGCCAAAACATGGGATCCAGAAGGGCTGCTGAGCACACTGCCAGCCGTGAGCAGCGTGTTGTTCGGGGCGTTAACCGGTCACTGGCTGCAATCAGCCCACTCGCCTGCAACCAAGACCGCGTGGATGACGGCGGCGGGGCTGCTGGCGCTGCTCTGCGGCGTGATTCTGGACGCCGTGCTAATGCCCATCAACAAGTCATTGTGGACGCCGTCGTACACCGTCTTCATGACCGGTTGGGCGTTGCTGGTGTTCGCGGGGTGCTACTGGCTTATCGACGCGTGTGGTTCCGAGCGCACTCGCGAACGGGCGACGTGGCTCGCCAAACCGTTGGAAATGTACGGCATGAATGCGCTGTTTATCTTCGCACTTTCTGGTCTGGTTGCGAAGCTGATGGGTTACTTCAAATTGCAGGCTGATGGCGGCGCATTGCTTTCTGTGAAGATGTGGTTGTTCGCGGCTTTGAGCCAACTGCCGCTGTCGCCGATCAACGCGTCGCTGTTGTTTGCTGTGCTGTTCAATGCACTGATGCTGTTGGTGGCGTGGGCGTTATGGCGCAACAAGATTTTTATTAAGGTCTGATGAGGATTAATGCTTTGAAGGTCCGGATGAAACGCAGCGTTGCATTAATTTTTCACCGTTGCCTATTTGCGTGGCTTGCACTGCTGGTGCTCTCGTCGTGCAGCTCAATCACGCCAACGCCCACCCAACTCGACTTACGGATCGCGCCCGCCGCACCGCGCGAATTTCGTGCGATGTGGGTCGCCACGGTCGCCAACATTGATTGGCCGAAGCGCCCCGACCAGTCAAGCATCGAGCAGCAGCTAGACATCAAGCGAATTGTCGCGTCGGCCAAGCGGCTCCGAATGAACGCCATCATTCTGCAAGTGCGACCGAGCGCGGATGCGATTTATACGTCAGCGATTGAGCCGTGGAGTGAATATTTAACTGGCGTACAGGGGCAGGCTCCCAAGCCCTTCTACGACCCGCTGTCGGTGTGGATCAGCGAGGCGCACGCCAACGGCATTGAGCTCCACGCATGGTTCAATCCGTATCGCGCGCGTCATACCACCGCGAAGTCGTTGCCTGCGCCAAACCACATTACCAGCACTCGCCCGGATGTCGCTAAACCCTACGCCAACCAGTGGTGGATGGACCCGGGCGAGCCCGCAGCAGCGCAACGCCTGATTGATGTGGTGCGCGACGTGGTGCGCCGCTACGACGTCGACGGCGTTCACATTGACGACTACTTTTATCCGTACCCGGCCAAGCTTGCTGATGGGCAACTGGATATCGAATTTCCCGATGAACCGTCGTGGAAACGCTACGTGGATTCTGGTGGCAAACTCATCCGCGCCGACTGGCGTCGTGACAACGTGAATCGTCTGGTGAAGACGTTGAACACGGCTATTCATGCCGAAAAAGCATGGGTGAAATTCGGCATCAGTCCGTTTGGCTTGCCGCGCCCGGATCGACGCCCCGAAGGCATCACCGGCTTCAGCCAATACGACAAGCTTTACGCGGATGTGGAGCTGTGGTGGAGCGAGGGTTGGCTGGATTATTTGGCCCCGCAACTGTATTGGCCGATCGCGCAAACGGCGCAGTCCTTTCCGGTGTTGCTCGATTATTGGTCGCGCACTAATGCCAAAAAACGGCATCTGTGGCCCGGCATATTTACCAGTCGGCTGGATTCGTCAGAAACGTCGTGGACGGTTGACGAAATCAGGCAGCAGATCGGTGTGTTGCGTGCGGACGCCGGAACAACGGGCCACATTCATTTCAGCGCTGCGGCACTGGCCGGCAGTTGGCTGGGCGTTGCCGACACGTTGGCGCGAAATGTTTATGCAACTGAAGCGCTGGTTCCCGCTACACCTTGGCTGCGGCCCGCTAACGTCGCGCCGCAGCCGCCACTGTCGGCCACTATTCGCTGTGACGTGGCAGCGCGCGGACAGACGCCGAATACCTGCCTTGTTGACTGGGGCCGTGCGGTCAAAACGGATGCTTTTGTCACTGCGATCTGGGCGAAATACGGGACGCTTTGGCGATTCTCTGTAGCCACCAACAGCAGCACATTTTTGCCTGAGCAGTCGGCAGGCCACGCGTTGCGCGAAGTCGTGATTTCTCGGATTGACCGATACGGGGTTGAGGGCGCGAGAAGCGTGCTCACTCGACCATGAACATCGATGTGAATGCCGATTCAGCGGCGGACTGCTTTCTAGGCCTCGATGTCGGCGGCACGCAGACGCGGTGGGCGCTGGCGACATCAACGGGCGAAGTCATGGCTGAAGGTGTTGCCGACGGATTTTCAGGAGCGCGTCTGGCGTCAGTGGATGAAAGTGAAATCGTATTGACCCGGTTAAATGCCATTGCGGACACGGTACATCGTTCGCGAAAAAACTGCCGCCTCTGCGGCTTGCATGCTGGTGTCACGGGCATCGGAGCCGACGCGCCACGACTGGTTTCGATCATGGTTCAAGCGTTCGATCTTGCCGAGGATCAAGTGGTTGTCACCAGCGACGCCGAGCTCATCTTTCGCGCGGTGCTCGCACCGGGCGAGGGTTATCTCGTCTACGCGGGCACCGGTTCCATCGCGGCATTCGTCGATGCAGCGGGCGTGTTGCATCGAGCGGGTGGACGCGGTGTGATGCTTGATGATGCGGGTGGCGGTTACTGGATCGCGCGCGAGGCGTTGCGCCGTATCTGGCGGCGTGAAGATGAGCGACCCGGCGCGTCGCGTGACTCGCCGATGGCGCGTGCGCTGTTCGCGATTGTTGGCGGTGATTCGTCGATCTTCGCTGCTCGTTATTTGATGGACAAGGCGCGCGGTGAGATCGGCATGCTCGCGCTGGTGGTGGCCGAGCACGCGCTTGAAGATGCGTTGGCGGCGGAGATATTGAGTGATGCAGGACTTGAGTTGGCGAGATTGGCCAACGCGATGACGCAACGATATGGCGAGCGACGAATCGTTGTGGCGGGGCGCGCGTCGCAACTGCATCCACTGATTGAATCTGCGATGCGACGAGCGAACTCGACTGCTGCGGCGATCACGTTTCAGCAGGTGCAAGCGCATATTGCGGGCGCGAAAATTGCGGCGCGAAGACATGTTCGTAGGTGAGACATTGCGCTGTGGGAGCGGTTTCAACACGATAGGGTGTGCCCGTTCGCGCAATCGCGGTGGAACCGCTCCCACAAGGCATAACGCACAAGTAAATCGTTCGTTGGAGATCAATGTGATGCGTAAGATTATTTTTTTAACGATGGCGGCGATGCTCCTCGGTGGTTGCGCCACCGGGCCGAAAATCGACTCGACCTACACCGCAGTCAGTCAAGACAGCCGTGTGCAGTATCTGATCATTCACTTCACCACGGTTGATCTGCCGCGGTCGTTAAAAATTCTCACGCAGGGGCCGGTCAGCAGCCATTATTTGGTGAGCGAGCGGCAGGGTGATGTGCCCGCAAAAGTCTTTCAACTGGTCGATGAAAATCGTCGCGCCTACCATGCAGGCGTGAGCTCTTGGAAAGGTGCGACAGCGCTCAATGCAAGCTCGATTGGCATCGAAATCGTCAACCTTGGTGGGCAAAAAGGCGCGAATGGATTGGGCTTGAACTTTCAGGATTTTGAGCCTGAACAAATTGATCGCGTCGTCGAACTCGTTAAAGATATCGTCGTTCGGCATCAGATCAAGCCCGACCGAATCTTGGGTCACAGTGATATCGCGCCGACGCGCAAGAACGATCCGGGCCCAAAGTTTCCTTGGAAGCGCTTGGCCGATGCTGGCTTGATTTCGTGGCCCGACGCGAAGGCGGTTGCAGAACGACAAGCAGCCTACGCGTCAGCGCTGCCGAGCATCGTCTGGTTTCAGGAAAAATTGCTTCAACATGGCTTCACGCTGCCTGCCACCGGAGTGCAGGATAAACTCACCACCGACGTGCTGTCAGCCTTCCAGCAGAAGTATCGGCCCGCCCGATTTGATGGTTTGCCGGACGCGGAAACGGCCGCGATTTTGGAGGCGCTGACGTCGGCGACGCCTGCTGCTAATGCCGCCGCGAAACCAAGGGTGGTGCAGGCGGATCCGCTTGATGACCATCAGCATTAATCGCCTCGGTATGAATTTCAAGTTGCGCCGTTCCCGCCTGTTTTTTTTCACCGTCGTGTGTGTTTTTTGTACCAGCGCCTGCACTATGAAATCTGATCTCACGCCTGCTGCGGTTGCCGTTTCTTCGTCGTCTGCCACCGGTTTGTCGGTCGAAAAAAAGATGCAAATCGACGCCGAGTTGCGCGCCGTCGTCAGCGATGAAAAATATCCACTGGCGAGCTTGTCAACGCTGGTGATTCGCGATGGCCGCGTCTTCTATGCAGGGCAGTTTGGTCACAAATTTATTGACAATGCAGCGTCGGAAAAAAGCGTCAAAGCGAACACCGACACGATGTATCGCATCGCCTCGATCTCTAAGCTCACCACCACGCTCGGTGTCATGCGTTTGGTGGAGGAGGGCAAGCTGACGCTGGACGCCGATCTAAGCGCCTATCTCGGCTGGTCGCTGCGCAATCCGAACTTCCCCGATGCGCCGATCACGATGCGTATGTTGCTCACGCATCGGGCCTCGATCACGGATGAGGCCGACTACTACTGGGAGGACAAACTGAACGTCAACTTGAAGGATGTGTTCACGCCCGGTGGCGCACGGTTTGGCAAGGGCGCGATGTGGGCGAAAAACGCCAAGCCGGGTGACTATTTCAGGTACGGGAATTTGAACTGGGGCGTGATCGCCACGGTGATGGAACGGGTCAGCGGCGAGCGTTTTGATCGCTTGATGAAGCGCGTTGTGTTCGATCCGTTGGGCATTCGCGGCGGATTTAATCCAGCGGACATGGCGGCGGCCGACCTGGCAAATCTCGCCACGCTCTATCGCAAACGCGCGGTGGTGAATGGCAAAGAAATCTGGAACCCACATGGGCCGTGGATCGCGCAAGTGGATGACTACAGCCAAGCTGCACCGGTGCCGCGCGCGGGTCCTAACTATGTGATCGGCAGCAATGGCACGCTATTCGGGCCGCAAGGCGCGTGCCGGTTGTCCGCCGCTGATTTGGGGCGCGTCATGTTGATGCTGATGAATGATGGCGCGCATGAGGGCAAGCGCGTGCTGAGCGCAGCGTCGGTGCGCGAGATGTTTCGTGAACAGTGGCGTGCGGACGCGGATGGGTCAGGCAAAAATGGTGACGTGAATTCCGGCGGCGGCAAGCGGTTGATGAACGCGTGGGGGCTGGGAAATCAGCACTTTCTCGACATCAGTGGCGTCGCGCTCGGAGACCGCTTGGTCGACGGTGGCGGCTTCAAGGCGGTGGGTCATCTGGGCGATGCATGGGGTCTCACGTCAGCGATGGTGTTCGATCCGAAAAGCAAAAGCGGCATGATCTTTTTAAGCGGCGGGCCTGGGTTTGATCCGGAGCCAACGCCGGGGAACTACTCCGCGTTTCATCGCTACGAGGAGCGGATTTTGACCGCGCTTTACGACGGCGCGCTGCGCTAGCGAACGACGTAAATTTGCGGTACAGCTTTAAGCTGAAAGCTCGGTTTCATGTGGGCTATACGCAGTTTTATGCTTTAAGTCGATATTTAACAAAATAGCCCTGTAGTGGAAATAAAATAAGGACTTCCGCGTTTTAGACAAAAGCTGTATCGCGCGTTGCGCCGATTCGCAAGAACAAAGCGCGGGTTACACTGACATCTGAATTCACTACCGAGACTTCGCTGCATGTGGGACATTATCAAGGCGGCAGGCTGGCCCATCTGGCCGCTTATTTTCATCTCCATCGTGGCGCTGGCGCTCATTATTGAGCGTGCCTGGACGCTGCGCCGCGCGCAGATTATTCCGCCCGGCTTGGTCGATAAAGTCATCGCGGAATACAAGAAAAAAGGTCTCACCCAAGAGCTGGTTGACCTGACCGCCGGTCAGGGCCCGATGGGGCAAATCCTTGCGGCGGGCCTGGCCAATATCAAGTCGCCGCGTCCGGTGGTTAAGGAAGCCCTCGAAGAAACCGGCAGCGTGATCGGTCACGGTCTCGAAAAATACCTAAACGCGATCGGCACGATTTCGGCCGCTGCGCCGCTCATGGGCTTGCTCGGCACCATCATCGGCATGATCGAAATTTTCGGCAGCACCGGCAGCGCGGGCGTTGATCCCGCAAGGCTTGCGAACGGCATTTCAGTGGCGCTGTACAACACTGCGATGGGCATTATCGTGGCCGTGCCGACGTTAATGTTTTACCGCTACTTTCGCGGCAAAGTGGATTCGCTGTTGATTGAAATGGAGCAGCAAGCTACGCGCATGATTGACATCCTTCACGGGGACCGAGCGAAGTGAGACCCCAACCCAACCTGCTGCGCGACTCAAATCCTTCGTTGTCGGGCTCATTTGCCAACTGCGGGAATCCTCATGTACTTTTTGTACATTCCGGTTCCTGCGCGCCCGACGCCTCGACTTTGAGCCGCTCGCGACGGTTGTGTCGAGGTCTCACGTGAACTTCCGCCGAGGCCGCTTTCGTGAAGAGCCGGAGATCAACTTTATTCCGTTGATCGACGTGCTCTTGGTAGTGCTGATTTTTTTGATGGCGTCGACGACGTACAGCAAGTTCACTGAGCTCAAAATTTCGTTGCCTGAAGCGGATGCCGACAAGCAGGTGCAGCGGCCCAAAGAAGTTGAAGTCAGCGTTGATCCGACCGGGAGATTCTCGGTGAACGGCAAACCGGCCTTTACGTTCACCGGCGTCAATGCATTGACGCAGGTGTTGAAAGAAGCGGCAACGGGCGAAAAAGAGCCGGTAATCGTCATCAAAGCTGACGGTGCCGCCAAGCATCAGGACGTAGTTCACGTCATGGAAGCTGCACGACTGGCCAATTTTCCCAATATCACGTTCGCCACGCAGACGCCAGCCGCACCGGGCAAATAGCCGCACCAACCGGCAGCGTCGTTTTGCCTTATTTGCGTCATACTTGATCGCATGATGCTTCCCGCATTTATTGAAAAAACGTGGTGGTCAAAACAGCCAACGCTTTTGGCTGCCCTGTTGTCACCGTTGTCGTGGCTGTATGGCAG
>JANNYE010000070.1:0-74128 GCA_031409935.1 Burkholderiales bacterium
ACAGGCGAGTCCAAAGCCGATCATCCTGTTCGTGGATGAAGTGCACACGCTGGTTGGTGCCGGCGGAGCTGCCGGTACGGGCGATGCAGCCAACCTGCTTAAGCCGGCGCTTGCGCGCGGCACGCTTCGAACCATTGGAGCAACAACTTGGGCGGAATACAAGAAATACATCGAAAAAGATCCGGCGTTGACACGTCGCTTTCAGGTGGTGCAGGTTCCGGAACCTGACGAGCCCAAGGCCGTTGCGATGTTGCGCGGCGTGGCGACTGTGCTCGAAAAACACCACAAAGTACTGTTGCTGGACGAGGCGATCACGGCGGCTGTGAACTTGTCACACCGCTACATTCCCGCACGTCAGTTGCCGGATAAGGCGGTTAGTTTGCTCGACACCAGTTGCGCTCGGGTGGCAGTCAGCCAGCATGCGACGCCCCCTGAAGTTGAAGACACGCTGCGCAAGATTGAAATGCTTGACGTCGAAATCGGCATCATTGATCGCGAGGCAGCGGTTGGCATTGCCATCGGTGAACGCCTGACCGAGGCGCAAGCCAAACGTGCGGTTCACGCAGACAAACTCGTCTTGCTCGACGCGCGCTGGAAAGAAGAAAAGATTCTCGTCGAGCAAATCCTCGATCTGCGAGGCAAGTTGCGCGGGTCGGGCGATGGCAAGGTCGACACCGCTGTGCCGCTCGGAGATGACGCTCGTGCTGCCATGCTCAAAGATCTGGGCGAATTGCAAGGCAAGCTCGCCACGATGCAAGGCGACACGCCACTGATCCTGCCCGCAGTCGACGCGCAGGCGGTTGCTTCCGTGGTTGCTGACTGGACTGGCATTCCGGTCGGTCGTATGGTGAAAAACGAGGTTGAGGCGATCCTTAAAATCGCTGACACCTTGAATCAGCGTGTGATCGGTCAGCGCCACGGCCTCGATATGATCGCCAAGCGTATTCAGACCAGTCGTGCCAAGCTCGACAATCCGAACAAACCAATCGGTGTGTTCATGCTGGTTGGTCCTTCTGGCGTTGGCAAGACTGAAACGGCACTGACACTCGCCGAACAGTTGTACGGCGGTGAACAGAATATGATCACTATCAACATGAGCGAGTTTCAGGAGGCGCACACCGTCTCCACGCTTAAAGGCGCACCACCGGGCTATATCGGCTACGGCGAGGGCGGTGTGTTGACCGAAGCGGTGCGGCGCAAACCGTACAGTGTGGTGTTGCTTGATGAGGTTGAGAAAGCGCATCCGGACGTGCACGAAATCTTCTTCCAAGTGTTTGACAAAGGGCAAATGGAAGACGGCGAAGGCCGCATGATCGACTTCAAAAACTGCGTGATTATTTTGACCAGTAACGTGGGTTCTGAGCTGATCATGAGCATGACGCGTGACCCGGAACTGATGCCGCAACCTGAGGACATCGCCAAGGCGCTGCGCGAACCTTTGCTGAAGGTTTTTCCTGCGGCACTGCTCGGTCGGATTCAGACGGTGCCGTACTTTCCGCTTAGCGACGAAATGCTCGGCAACATCATTCGCTTGCAACTGGGTCGTATCAAAAAGCGCATCGCGGAAAACCACAAAGCCGTGTTCACGTACAGCGAAGAAGTAGTGTCCACCATCGCTTCCCGTTGCACCGAAATCGAGAGCGGCGGGCGCATGATCGACGCGATTTTGACCAACACCATATTGCCGAAATTGTCCGAGGAATATTTGCGCCGCACCATGGATGGCAAACCACTAAAAACAATTGCCATCGGTGTCGCTAATGGGGACTTTGAATACGTCTTTGATTAGGCGCTAAGGGCTTGTCTGTGAATAAATTGGACATTTGCCCGCTGGATTGGGATGCAATGCTAGGCGCAAAGGGTGCCGTGTGGCTAGCCACACAAGCCATTTGCAACGACGCAGTGCGGCCAATTCCAGCGGAGAAAATGTTCAAGTTATTTGCGGACAAGCCCTAACTGTCATGAGCCGGGGTTGAGCCCGGCGGCTGAAGCGCAGCAGTTTCGCTTTGCCCTCGGCTTTGCTGTGGGCGAAGGAGATGCGTGACACGTGCCGCGCATCGGTATACAGCGATTCAAAATACCCACCATGACATCCCGAAAAGCCCAAAAAAGACACCCCAAAGCACCCGTCGCGGAAGAGCGTGAGATCACTCTGGATCAAGCTATCGAGCTGGTGCGCACGCTGCTTTCAGGCAAGCAATATGAGCAAGCCGAATACATGCTCACCTCCATTTTGCGGGCCATGCCTGAGGAGCCCAGCGCGCTGCCGTTGTTAGGCGCGCTGCGCAACATTCAGGGGCGTCACGACGAAGCGTTGGCGTTGATGAAGCGATCCATTGAGCTGGTGCCTGACGAGCCGGGTCGCTGGAATGATCTGGGTCTCGTTTACCGTCGGCTCAACCGGTTTGACGAGGCGCGCGAAGCGCTGCAACATGCCGCCACGCTGGCGGGCAACACGTTACACGGCGCCAATGCGCTCGACAATCTGGGCCGCCAGCAAATGCTTGCCAATGATCCTGTTGCCGCTGAGCGCTCGTTTCGTCGTGCCGTTGAAATCAAGCCTGATGAAGGCTTCCCTTGGTATGGCCTGTCGCAGGCGCTGGTCAAAATGGATCGCATAGCGGAGAGTGTGGACGCCAGCGGTCAGGCCATTGTGCTGCTGCCGCAATACGCGCCCCGCGAACATATGATTCGTGCGCTGATTCATCTCGGCCGCACCGATGAGGCCATTGAGCGATACCGCGAATGGTTGCGCGAAGAGCCGGGCAATCCGGTGCTTGAGCATCATCTGCGCGCGTTGACCCACCCCGACACCAACGATGGCGCAAGCGACGCGTACGTTGAAAAAGTGTTTGATGGTTTCGCATCAAGCTTTGACAGTACGCTCGCCACGCTCGAATATCACGCACCGGATTTGATTACTGAGGCACTAGCGCGGGTCTATCCTGACGCAAATGCCCAACTCGATATTGCTGACGCCGGTTGTGGCACGGGGCTGTGCGGGCCGCTGGTGCAGCCTTGGGCGAAACGGTTATGCGGCTTTGACTTGTCGGGTGGCATGCTTGAGCTGGCCGATGCCCGCAAGGTTTATAGCGATCTGCATAAAGTTGAATTGGTCAGTTTTTTGGCGGCACACCCGGCTGAGTTCGATGTGTTGGTGTGCGCCGATACGCTGTGCTATTTCGCCGGCCTGCACCCGGCCATGGCGGCCATTCACGCAGCAGTGCGGCCCGGTGGACATATTTTCTATACGGTGGAGGTTTGCGAAGATGACAACGAAACACATCGCCTGCTGCCCAGTGGCCGGTACGCGCACAGTCTTATGCACGTAACAACCTCTGCGACATGTGCCGGGCTCAGGGTGATGGCGATCAATCGCGTCACGCTGAGGAATGAGGCGGGCCGCCCTGTAGTTGGATGGTTGGTCACATTGAGCCGACCATGAACGACGTGCTCAACCATCTCGACAATCAGGTCGAAGCGGCGCTGGTCACCGCCCTCATGCACGACCCGGAAAACGTGGTCGCGTTGATGAACATGGGGCGGCATTTTGAGGCGCATGACCGCGATCAGGAAGCCGACGGCATGTATCGCAACGCGCTTGCAGTGCAGCCCGATCATCCCGAGGCGCTGCTGGCGCTGGGCCGCCTGTTGCACTTGTATCCAGCGTTTCGCGACGAGGCGATTACTTTTTTGCAGCGAACCATCATAATTGACTCCTCGCTCACGGCTGCCTACGCACCGTTAGCGTCAAGCCTCAAAGCGGTTGGGCGCGCAGAAGAGGGCTTGGACGTGCTGCGTGCTTGGGTGGCCGCTGCCCCGCTTGACGCGGTTGCGATGCATATTTTGGCCGCCGCTAGCCATGAAGATGTGCCGGATCGAGCGTCCGATGCGTTTGTGACCAAGACTTTTGACGAGGGTGCAGACCGCTTCGATGCGCTGCTGCGTGACACGCTCAACTATCAGGCACCCGAAATGCTGGCCGCACATTTGCAGGCCGTGATGACCGATATTGCACCGGCGTCACTTGATGTGCTGGACGTCGGCTGCGGCACCGGCCTTTGCGCGCCGCTGTTGAGGCCTTTGGCGCGGCGTTTGGTCGGCGTTGATTTGTCGGCCAACATGATTGCCAAGGCTCAAGCGCGTGGCGGCTATGACGAGCTTGAAACGGCAGAACTAACCGCTTACCTCGCCGCGCATAACAACCAATTTGACCTGTTGTTCTCGGCCGACACCCTGTGCTACTTCGGGCGTCTTGACGATGTCTTTTCCCTTTCGCTAGCAAGCCTTCGGCCCAGTGGTTGGCTTGCCTTCACGGTGGAGCGATTGGTGGCGGAAGCCGACACGCAGCGGGAAGACTTTGTGCTGTCGAGCACCGGGCGCTACCAGCAATCGGTCGAATACGTGCGCGCCGCATTGCAGCGCGTCGGATTCGCCACGCCCCATATCACCGAAACGCAGCTTCGAATTGAGCTGGCCCATCCAGTGATTGGGTTGGCGGTGGCGGTGCAGAAACCTGCCTGAGTCAACGCTCAGGTAAGTGGCTGTGGCATCAACTTTTCGCCGTAAACTATATTCTGTGAGGGCAGGCAGCTATATTGGTTTAAAGTCGACTTTACACATAAAAGCATATATCGCCTTATAAAATAAGGGATAAACCGAAAAGCTGTATCGTATTGGCCTCTCTACTAGGAAGAATTCACACACTTCGTCGTTCCTGCGAAGGCAGGACCCCCGCGACTTTGGGTGTTTCGCGGCAGTTGTGGTGTGCTCGAAAGACGCTAGGGAGACGCTGATTAAATCGACGCCGAGCAGCGCGCCTTGTTTTGGGATGAAATACGAGACGAAAAACGCAGCAATAGCGAGCTATTGCGAGTATTTTCGGGGAAGTAGTTCGCCCAAAACAAGGATGCGATGCCGGGGGCGATTAATTCAGCGTCTCCCTAGGCCCCTGCCTGCGCAGGGGCGACGAGAAAAGAAGCCTAATGAGTAATTTCGGAAATTCGACCACATGGCCCTAGGCACCATCATTTATTCCGGTCTCGCGCAGCAGGGTAGAAACGTGCGGGCGCTGGTGCTCATGGGCGGTGGCGCGCGAACGGCCTATCAGGCCGGTGTGCTGCGGGCGATGGCGGCCATGCTCGGGCAGAGTCGAGCGCAAACGGCACAGGGCACACCGTGGTTTCCGTTCGAGGTGCTGGTGGGCACCTCCGCCGGTGCGCTGAACGCGGCTTACTTGGGCGGCTGTGCGCAAACCGGGCTGGACTCGTTCGCCCAGCTCGCCGCCTTCTGGCAGCAGGTGCGCTCGGCCGATGTCTACCAACTCAACCAAACCACCGCCAGCTCGTGGCTGGGCGGCAGCCATAGATACCTCGCCGCGTTAAATCTGTCGCGCGGCGCTCTGGCGCATGGTGCCATTCTTGATAACGCGCCGCTGGTGGAAACCTTGCGCAAAGCAATCTGGTTTCAGGGCATCGACGGCGCGTTGGCCAGCAAAACGTTGTCGAGCATTGCCGTCACCGCGTCGAGCTATTCGAGCGGCGTGCACTGGACGTTTTGCCACAGCGATGACGACTCCGCGCCCGACCCATGGAATCGGCCTGGTCGGCGTGCTGAATATCAAAGCTTGACGGTGGATCATTTGATGGCCTCCAGCGCCATTCCGTTCGTCTTTCCGGCCACCGCGTTGATGGTCGACGGCCAGCGCGAATACTTCGGCGATGGTTCGATGCGCCAGATCTCGCCGCTGTCACCCGCGATGCATCTTGGGGCGCAGCGCATCATGGTGATCGGTGTGGGCCAGCCCAAGCGCTCCGGCCTCGGCAGCGATGCGCCCATTCAGGAAAAACCGGGCTTAAGCGCTGTGGCCGCACACGCCATGGCCAGCGTGTTTCACGACACCTTGCAGGCCGACGTAGAGCAGGCGCAGCGGGTCACCGAAACCTTGAAGCTGCTGCCACCAGAAGTCGCCGCCATCCTGCCGTATCGCCCAGTGCGGGTGTTTGCCATGCAGCCGTCGCAGTCGTTAGACGCGTTAGCGCTGCAACATGTGCAGGAGCTTCCATCAGCCGTCAGAAAGTCGCTTGGCGGACTCATCAGCGACAGCGGCGGTGCATCACTGGCAAGCTATCTGTTGTTCGAGCCGGGCTTCGTGTCAGCGTTGATACAAATGGGGCAGCGCGACGCGTACGCACGGGCCGCTGAGATGCTTGATTTTTTTCGCGACTAAGGCACAAAGTCAGTGCGCGTCTTGGCAGGTCTTCTGCCTCAGGCCGAAGCGCCTCCACTAAGCTGTCAGTTGCATCCGGTGGCATGCGCGAAAGCGCTTGGCGCGCTCGCAAGTGGGCACACTGATCCTTCGCGACGCTCAGGATGACAACCGTTGATTTGACGCCGCGTGGGTCGAATCGTTACGCGCCAAGCCGGTCGAAACGCCACTACCGACTGGCGCGTGCCGCCCGGTCGTAGGCGCGCTTGAACTGCGGCATTTCGCGCTCGCCGACGCCTTCGCCGTACGCGCGATCGGTTCGGAACATGGCGGCGTACATGCGCTCACAGCTTGATTCGTCTCCCGCCTGACAATAGCTCACCGCAAGATTGTTGTAGCTAATCGCGCGCGACCGTGGCAGCGCGTCGGGATGGCTCACCAGCTCATTCCATGCTGCCCGCGCGGCAGAGAGCTCGCCCCGTCCAAACGCGGCTTTGCCCAGGGTAGAAAGCTCCTCAACCGACCTTCGCGCCGGTGCGGCCACCGGCGCGGCGGGGGCCGTAGGGGCGACGTACGCAGGCTGTGCTGGTGACGTCGAAGCCGCTGCCGCCTTGGCAACACGCTCGGTCTCAAGCCTCGCCTTTGTGGCAGCAGCAATGCGCTCATCTTCATCGGCGCGCGCCTTACGAGCTTTTTCGGCAGCGTCGGCGCGGGCGAGGGTAGCCGCGCGCTCGTCCGCTTCCGTCTTGGCGCGAAGTTTGGCTCGCTCGTCGGCCTCGGTGCGCGCTTTGGCTGCTTTGTCCTGCGCCTCCAGCTTGGCCTTCGCTTTTTCTGCCTTGTCGGAGTCCTCCGCCTCGCGTTTGGCCGCGGCTAGCGCAGCCGCTTTTGCGTCGGGTAGTGCGGTATCTTTATTATTGGTGGCCGTCGCAGGAGCGGACGGGGTCAAAGCCGGGGCGGGCTTGACGACCGGAGCCGGTGCGGGCGAGGGTGCCGGTGCAGGTGGGGGTGGAACGGGAGCCGCGACCGCCTTCAAGGGTTCCGCCGGTGCAGGAGCTGGCGCGGGGGAGGTAGCGGCAGGCGCGGTGACGGTGGCCGCACTTGACGGCACGACTGATGGTGCAACTGCAACCGGAGCGCCACGGTTGAGTGCGAAATAGCCACCACCCACGGCCACCAACGCAGCCAGGGCAGTCCACAGCCAGGTTTTGCTGCCCTTTTCAGCTGCATCGCCGTAGGTTTTTGTCCGAGGCACAGCGGGCGAGGCAAGTGAAGGGGCCACAGCAAGTGCCGCAGGCGCGACCGCCGGTGAACTGAATTTGACGGATTCTTTGGCCGGAACTTTGACCACCGCCGCTGGAGCCGTCGTTGCCATCACCGCTGCGGGAGCCACCACGATTGGGGGCGGTGGCGGCGCGGCGGGTGGCGGTGGAGCGATCACCAGCGCAGGCGGCGGCGTTGGGGCGGCGACGGGCTCAATCACTTTGGCCAACGGCTTCACCGAGGCAGGCGGGGCTTCCGCAGGCGGCACAGCGTCAGGCGTCAGAACCGCTTTGTCGATCTTCGCTGTGGTCCGCTCGGTCAAAGCGACGGTTGCCGCCGCAGTCACAGCCGCTGACGCAACACTCGCGGCAGCCGCATGGTCTGCCTTCGCCTTGTCGGTTGTTGCCTTGGCCGCCGCTGCAGCCGCCACTGCAGAGGACAGCGTGCCAGCGTCAATTCGCGAATAGGTCGTACGGGGCTCGCGCGCTAGGGGTTCATGCCACTCCAACGCCTCCCGCAGCTCGTCCACGCTTTGATAGCGCTCATCCGGGCGCACTGCCAGCGCCTTCACCACCGCTTCGATAAACGGCGACGGCACGCTGACTTTGATCGCAGCGGCCAGAGCCTTGCGCAGCGGGTCGGTAATCATGCGCGCCACAGCCTGCGGCGGCGGTCCACCAGTCAGCAAAAAATACAGCACCGCCCCGAGCCCGTAAACGTCCGTCCACGGCCCTTGGCGCATCGTGCCGTCATCGACGTATTGCTCAATCGGCGCATAACCGGGCTTGAGAATGGTGGTCAGCGCCTGCGTCATGCCGCCAATCACCAGCCGCGCTGCGCCCAGATCGAGCAGAACCGGGTTGCCGTTACCGCGCATCAAAATATTGTCTGGCGACACATCACGATGAATCACGTTTTGCGCATGCAACAACGACACCGCGTCAAAAATCGGCTCCATCACGCGGCGAATGTCGAGTTCGTCAAAGGTTTGTTCGGCTTGTCGCAACTCGCGCAGCGTCTTGCCGTCGTAGAAACGCATGGCCATGTAGGCGGTAGAGTTTTGCTCCCACACCCGATGCACCTCAACCATTGCCGGGTGCGAAAAGCGCGCCAGCAATTGCGCTTCACGCAAAAAGTTTTTCAGACCTGACGCATAGGCATTGCTATTGGCGTGCGAGCGCACCATCACCGATTGATTGCCAGTGCGTCCAGCAATCGACGAAGGCAAGTATTCCTTGATCGCCACCACCCGATCCAGCGTGGATTCGTGCGCCAGATAAACAATGCCAAAGCCGCCCTCACCGACGATGCCAGTGATTGTGAAGTCTCCCAGCACGGTGCCGAGCGGCAATTGATTAAAGTTTTGTGGGGACGGGTTATCCATCAGGGCATGATTGGCAGGGGGCACCGCGCACTAACGCGGAAACCCGCCAATTATGGCGCGTCTGCGATTAATCGGAAAGACGCATCGGACGTGCAAAGTGCGACTTAGCTACTCGTTAATGCTGTTTTGCGTTTTTTTCCACAATGGCGGCAAGCCGGCAAGCTTAGAGACCGGCAACTTTGGCGACAATCGGCGACGCGGGTGCAGTAGTATTTCTGCCATGACCAACGTCGACGCGCTCGCCACCGGCACCCAGATCACCGGCTACGTGATCACCGGCCTCATCGGGCAGGGCGGATATGGTGTCGTCTATGTAGCGCGCGACGGTGCCACGGGCCGCACCGTGGCGATCAAGGAATATTTGCCGTCGGCCATTGCCGGCCGCCTCGCCAATGGCAACGTCGCCCCACGTGGCAAAGACACGGTGGTCGCTTATGCAACCGGCCTCAAAGGGTTTCTGCGCGAGGCGCAATTACTTTCCGAGCTTGCCCACCCCGCGCTAGTGGCCGTGCACCGCGCGTGGGAGCAAAACGGCACCGCCTATATGGCCATGGCCTATTACCCCGGCAAGACGCTGCGCGACGTGCGGCTAGCGCTGCCCGAATCGATGAGCGAGGCGCACATCAAAGCGCTGATGATGCCGGTGTTTGAAGCGGTTGCCGAGCTGCACGCGCACCGCGTGATTCATCGCGATATTTCGCCCGACAATATTCTGGTGATGGCCAACGGTGCCACGGTGTTGCTTGACCTCGGCTCGGCACGACAAGTGCTCGGCGGCATGACGCAAGCGTTGACCACCATCCTCAAACCGGGCTTCGCCCCTATCGAGCAATACGTGGAAGATGGCAGCATGGAGCAGGGTCGCTGGACGGACGTTTATGGTCTGGGCGCAGTGATGTATTTTCTCGCCAGCGGCCAGCCACCAACTCCCGCCACGACGCGAATCGTACGCGACACTTTACCCGCCATCGCTACCTTCAGCAAAGGCGTACGCTACTCGCCGATGCTCGTCAATGCCGTGACCAAGGCGCTCGCCGTGCGCGCCATCGGTCGCTATAAAAGCGTGGGCGAGTTTCGCGAAGCGCTAGGCTGGGCGGGCAAGCCAGTCGCGCTGCACACCGAGGTGCCGGTAGAAACAACGACCAGTAACGACGCAGCTGCCCCGTCGGCCGAATCGATCCGGCGATTGACTATGCCCACTGGCGACACACCCGTCAAGCAAGCACGACCGCAGCAGGTTCCCACGCAAGGTGAAACGCTTGCCAAGGTTCGCGGCAAGGCAACCAGCAATGACTACGAACCAGCAAAGCGATCAAAGGGATGGCTGTTCGCTTGCAGCGCAGTGGTATTGCTGTTGCTCGCCGCGTGGTTCTATCTGCGGTGGGTGTGACGTACCGGAAAATAGGTGCCTTCGAGGTAGCACGCATTTTGCGGAAATTCGGCGCTTGGCGAACTAAAGCACTCCATTCGCAAGCAACAAATTGCGCGATGTTTGCGTGGTGATGTAGACGTCCTTGCCGACGGCGAATGCGTCTACCGGCGTGTCGAGCGTTGTTGGTAACGTGCCGACGCTCGCACCCTGTGTGTTCAGCTTGCCGACGAGGGTGGTGACTTTGCCGTCGTCGCCGAGCAGGCGAATGGCATGCGCACCTTGATCGACCACCAGCAGGCGGTTGTCCGGCAGCACACGAATGCTGCTGATTCGCGCAAAGCTCGCGCCGTCACCCACACCGTCCACGCCCCCGCCCGAAATGGATAGTCCGGCCACGCGCTTCAACTGGCCCGCTGTCTCGAGCAGCCACAGCTCTTTGCCGTTCGACAACCAAAACTTTCCATCGCTGCGATGCTGCACGAAAGCCGGGCCAGCGCCGGCGTTGGGGATGACCGGCGAAAGGTCAACTTTGCGCCCGCCGTAGGTCTCTGACGCAAATGAGGCACCGGCAACCACGGACACGGCGCCCGTCTGAGTGTCCATTTGATAAAGCCGCAACTCCTGATACGTATTGAACGCGGTCGGCGGATCGATGCGCATCCAGCCAAAAATATAGTACTTGCCACCATCAACGTGCACGCCCGAGAAGCCACTCGGCGCGTCACCGATAAGGATGCCGGGCCAGACGTTGGTTGAGCTGATCACAGTGCCACTTCCGCGTTCTAGGCCGGTGAGAAAGTCGTTGCCGACTCGCGCCAAGACCCCCGTCGTTCCTGAGCCCAACCAAATACCTTGAGTCCTCGAGGGATCGGTCGTCGCACCGGAACAAACAGCGGGGAAGCTGCCGCGGTTGCTGAACGCCCACACGCACTGTGCATCCGGACCGAGAGGCACCGCGAGCGACTTGATGAGTTCGGGCTTGAAGGTCGGTAGGGCGATGGCGGCTCGCAGCAACGCAGCCTGCGACGTATAGCTGCCTCGATAGGGATTGATCGCGAGGGCACCGCGACCGAGCAGTAGATCGCCGCCGATGTCTTGACCCAAAAAGTTTGCCCCTGCGACGCTGACGCCACTCAGCCGCGGCCCAGAAAGTGTGTTGATTTGCGTTTCGGTGAGTCGACGAATCTGGCAGGTCTCGCCGTCATAAAGAACCACACCCGCGTTGTCAGCGGCCAACTGATTGGCGCTGGCAAAGGTGGCGCTGGCGAGTGCGCCATCGAGACCAATCTGGTCAGATGGCGTTGAGGCGAGGCGACCGGCGCGCTGCCAGCCCGATTCACGGCTCACTTTGAATATCGCCCCAGCGCCTCCCACCCAAACGTCGCCATTGGGAGCGACGGCCAGATCTTTGGCATCAAGCGTGTAGGTGTACTCGTAGCTTGGAACGCTGGCGCTGGGTGCGCCAGATGTCAGATCAAACCCCTTGCTGGCCATATCCACCCAGTTGCCCGCCGCGTCGAGCACACGCACCCATGCCTCAGCATTGAAGCGATAGCTCACGTGCGGCGGCTGACCCTGCTGCGACGCAATTCGTTTGAACGGCTCGTTGACCAGCACCACCAACCGATCAGACGAGTCAACGCGCATGGCTGACACGACGTCAATGGTGCTCAAGCCGCCCCAAAGCAGCACCGTGTTGACGACCCAGCCGCTTTGCGTCTGCGCGGCGCGAGACAGCACCTTGAGGCTGCGGTTGAAGGCAGCCGGGGCGTTGATGCCAGTGGTGTTGGGCGTGGCCTCTTCAACTAACAAATACACCTTGTCTTTGCCCGCCGCGATCAGGGTAACTGGGCCAAGCGTCGCTGCGCCCAGCGGGCCATCAACGGCGGTCGCGCTGCTGCCGAGTGCGGCGAGCTGAGTGACCTTGCCGTCCGGTGCGGTGGTTGACAACGCGCCATTAGCCACAAACCAAATGGTGCCGTCGGCGGCAACGTCAAAGCTGGACGCATATGCCATCGGCAGCACGGATTTGTCGCCATTGGCTGCGATCTTGAACATCGCGCCTTTGGCGTCGGTCCAGTGAGAGACGACAAAGCCGCCGGAGCGGTCGGCGCGTAATTGCAACGGTGTGGCGTAGTCCACCGGCGGCGTACCGGGCGAGGGCCAGCCGCGAAACACGCCATTTGCCTTCGGATAACGCGCTACATCGGCTCTGCCGATGATGGGTGCGTCCAACGGAGCAGCGCACGCCGTGGCAACAACAGTCGTTATGTCTGCTGCTGCTCCCACCGGTTGCAACACGGATACCGGAGCAGCGGGTGGCGGCGGAACAACGACGGGATCAGAGTCGCCGCCGCCGCAACCTGCCAGCAAAGCGCTTAAGGCGACGACGCATGCCATGGCTTGGAGCCTGTGGCTAGGCTGGTGGGTGGATTGCAAGGCAGGGGCTCCAGATTGTGATGTAGGGAATCATGAACGGCAGGGACAACTGTTGATGACCGTTAGCGTCAAGTGCAGCTTGATCATCAGATGCAAAAAGGTTGACCGATTAACTCAGCGGCTGTTCTTGCGATTCATGGTCGTGACTTTATGGCAAACGGCGTGAGCGTTGTGTAGGCGTATTGCTCAGTCGCATGTGAGACTGACAACGGTGCGGATCCCCGATTTTTCTAACGCAGGGACTCTGGGCTATGACCGTTGCAGTGGGGCAGCTTGCAACACCGGAGTGACGAGAGAAGTCCGGTTGATCTAATGTCCACTTGAACTACTTTGGCAAATAGACGACGGAGTTAAATAAGCAATTGGGGCAATTGCGATTAGCCTGGTGGGGCGGGTAATTCGTTGCCCACGCGTCGAAGCACATGGGGCCGACGGTTGATTGATTTTTCCAACAACTCCAACCGAAGATGCCCATTCAATAGGGGCAAGACCATCAATTCAAGCTAAAACTCGACTTTAAGCATAATCAAGCCACTTCTCTATATGAAATCTATGTTTAGCCACTAAGTTGATGTATTTTCTCGTAGCTTTTCAGAGTTCAAATCCGCTTAAATGGTGATATCCTATGTGATATGCAAGAAATTGTTTTCGACACATCCGTTTTGGTTGCAGCCTTGCGTAGCCGGGACGGTGCCAGCAACCAATTGTTGTTGCGGGTAGCTGACGAAACTTTGATTCCTTGTGTCTCGACGGCACTGTTTTTAGAGTATGAGGACGTGCTGAACCGCGAAGAATTTTTGGTCGCAACCGGGTTTAACTCAGGTGACGTGAATCGTTTCTTGTCTGGCTTTGCTGCGGCGGCTCGTGCTGTTGAGATTCACTTCCGCTGGCGTCCACAACTCACTGATCCGTCTGATGAGTTTGTACTTGAAGCGGCGGTGAATGCGGGCGGCGTGCCGCTGGTGACGCACAACATTCGCGACTTTGTGATCGCAGCCGAGCGCTTCAATTTATTGGTATTAACGCCGGGTCAATTTTTACGAAAGCTCACATCATGACTACCAAAGCTGCCTACGCACTGAAGTTGCCCCACTCAATCAAAAACGCTGCGCAACGACTGGCGGCGGTGGACGGCGTGTCGCTCAATCAATTCATCGCCGTCGCTGTTGCTGAAAAAATCGGCGCGCTAGAAAGCGCTGACGTGTTCCTCAAGCAACGCGCGGGAACGGCGAAGCCATCCGACATGAAATCATTGCTGCGCCGCGCTCCACGCGGCGACGTGACTGCATCGGATCGCTGAAGGGTGATCGGCGTAGCGAACGCTTGCGCAAACTAAAGCACCCCATTCGCCAGCAACAAATTGCGCGATGTTTGCGTGGTGATGTAGACGTCCTTACCGACTGCGAAGGCGTCCACCGGTGTGTCGAGCGTGGTCGGTAACGTGCCGACAGTCGCACCTTGCGTGTTTAATTTGCCGACGAGGGTGGTGACTTTGCCGTCGTCGCCGAGCTGGCGAATGGCATGCGCACCTTGATCGACGATCAGCAGGCGGTTGTCCGGAAGCACACGAATGCTGCTGATTCGCGCAAAGCTCGCGCCGTCACCCACGCCATCCACGCCACCGCCCGAAATGGACAGCCCGACCACGCGCTTCACCTGACCCGCCGTGTCGAGCAGCCATAGCTCTTTGCCGTTCGACAACCAAAACTTTCCATCGCTGCGATGTTGCACGAAGGCCGGCCCGCCGCCGCCATTGGGAATAACTGGCGAGAGGTCAATTTTTTGCCCCGCGAAAATGTTTGAAACAATCGACGCGCCAGCCACCACGGCAACCGCAGACGAACTTGTGTCTACTTGATAAAGCCGCAGCTCGTGGTGCTGGTTGAACGCCGGCGGAGGGTCAGTACGCACCCAGCCGAACAGACACAACTTGCTGCCATCCACGTGCACGAAGCGCAGATTTAATCGCCACCCCGGCGAAGGCTGGGGCCCTCGCCCCGCGCATTTCATTGATTATGCAGAGGGCTTGAATATCGGCCTTCGCCGGTATGGCAAGAAATTTGAGTTGTTCCGCGTTTCCATCGGTGCCGCACGCAATTGATCTGCATCAACGAACACGAAATCAGCGGCGTCACAGCGCCGCGATACGCCGAAAACGCGTCCCCATGCCGGGGTTTTGGCGTGTGGGTTACTTTGGGTGGGCAGCTTTTGAACGGCGACTTATCGCCGGTCATAGCAACTTATTGACGAAACGCCCGCTTTATAGGGGACTAGACCACGATTTGTTTGATAGTCGAGTTAAGCAACAAAACCAATAAAGTGCCCTATAAACTGGGCGTCAAGCACTAAAGCTGATCAAATTTTCGATTATGGAAAACTGTATTTTCACGCCAAAAACAGCGAGAACTATCCGATAATCAGACGCAATTCATCAGGGGGGCACATGGCCGACAAGCGCTGCACTATTAGTCTGATTGTCAACGGGCAACGGTGGCTGGAGGAGGGCGAGGCGCTGGCTTCGCAAAATGCGGTGCCGCGTGCCTGGACGCTGGGTGGTTTGCAGGATCACGTGCGAATTGCGGTGGGTGCCAAGCTCGGATTCACGTTCGACAATGTTGATTTTGTCGAGCAGCGCTGGTGCCGGGCCAAGGCGAATGCCGGGGACGCCGAGGCGGTGGCGGCGGGCTTGGTGATTGCCGCTACGCCGCATGTGACTGCCAGCGACGTCGGCGCAGGGCTGTCGTTGGAGGCCGTGGATGCGTTGATGGGCACTCAGTCCGACGTGGTGGTGACTGTTGGCAGTCACATGACATGGATGCCGCTGCGACAAAAGCTGGAGGCACGACAAACCGAGCTGTTCGAGTTGCTATTGCCCGCCACTGGCAAGGTGATTGTGTCCACCGAGCGCGTCATTGATCTGCGCAATCTGGCGCGGCAGCATCATGGCGATGACGGCGCAAAGGCTCTGTTCAAACCTCTGCCGGTGGTGGTCGTTACGAGCCCAGCGGGCGATGACGGCGCTGCTGTGACGGAGGTCGGCTCGTTGGCCGCGAACGCCGCGCGTGGCACGGTGAAATCGCTGGCCAATGGCTATGGCATGGCCAAGCGCAAAGACGGCATGCCCGACGTGCAGTTCATGGCCAACCAAGTCACAGCCCCCGGCTTCGAGTTTTTAGAAGTGGGCGATGAGCTTCGCTTTGACGTGGCGCAGGTGGCGTCCGGCAAATGGTTTGCGCAGCGTGTGGTGCGGATGTAGTGCTCCCGGTGGCCGAGGCAGGTGTGTTGGGTATCCAAAATCACCGCGGGCAAATGTCGCGTTTGGCAGCCTCAGTTCGTCCTTACCAAGGCACCCGCTGTGACGTCTGCCCTCCTTCTGGTCTCGCCGATAACGACATTCTCGCTGGTGCAGCTTTAGTCCAAATAACCCGATAACCGCAACTCCAATCCTATGGTCATTTTGCGAATTTGGCATCCGTCACAGAATAACCGGGCGGGCGCTAGTGCGATCACTATCGCTGGTCTTTGGGGCGCGGCGCATATCAGCACCCGTCCGCGCAAGGACAAGTCCTTACGGCCAGGTACGTCCACCGGTTTGACGGCGACCGACCACGCTAACGGCACACTTGAACAGGACATGGAAGCCGAGGGGCGCAACCCGCCGCACATGTGGTTTTTTACGCGCATGGACGAGAGCCGGATGTTGCGCATGTGGGATAGCTTGAAGGCGGGCATTGCCGACGTTCCTCCTGAACGCTACCTCCCGTCGAACAGTTTTCGTATTTCAGATTTGATTCTTGCCGCAGGTCGCGGTCTGGCCGTCGAGGCTAATCCAGTGACCACGTTAACCGGCGTTGCCAACGGCATGTTGACCGCCTCGGCGGTCGCCACAGATTTTGTGCAATTGCAGGGGCGAGCCGACCATATGGCTCACGTTCAACACTGGTGAACGACCAAGGCAGCACACCCAGTTTTCAATCACGGCCCTGACGCGCAAAACGAGCGCTTCACTCGAAACACCACAGGAGATTCCCGATGCCCAGTCCAAACAAAGAGCGCTTAGTTGAAGCCGATACTCCCCTGGGAGACAAGCTCTGGTTTCGCCAAATGACGGGTACCGAGGCGTTGTCGACGCTGTTTGAGTACGACGTCACCTTCCACAGCGACAAGCTGGGCCTGAAGGCCAAAGCGATGCTCGGTCTGGATGTCACGTTAAAGGTTGAAACGCAAGACCTCGGCCTTCGCTTTTTCAACGGCATCGTGACGCGCTTTGCTGGCGGTGGCCGCGAGGGCGAGCACTACGTGTACACGGCCAAACTGCGGCCCTGGTTGTGGATTGCTAGCCGTCGCAGCGACTGCAAGATTTTTCAGTTCAAGACGGTACCAGAAATCATCGACGACGTGCTGAAACCGTACGGATTTCCGATGACCAAAAAGCTTTGTAAGACCTACCGCCAGTGGGACTACTGCGTGCAGTATCAGGAAACCGACTTAAATTTCGTCATGCGCCTGATGGAGCACGAGGGCATCTACTTTCACTTTGAGCACGAGAAAGGTAAACACACTTTGGTGTTTGATGACGACACTTCGTCGCACAAACCGATGCCCGAGCGCCCCACGGTCATTTATTCTGGCGTCGACGCCGCCACGGTTGAAAAGGAAGAGCACTTCGACAGTTGGCACCTGCGCGAGGAGGTGGATCCGGGCGAGTACATGACCGACGACTACGACTTCAAAAAACCCAGTGGCGACCTGACCACCACCCGATCAAAAGCCAAAGGCCACGCGCAGGACTCAAAGCAGCGCTTTGTGTGGCCGGGTGGCTATGTGGAGCAAAGCGACGGCGAAACGTATGCCGCGGTTCGTATGGAGGCGTTGGTGTCGGAGCAGGAGCGTGCGCAAGGCCATTGCTGGCTGCGCACGATGGCCACCGGCTACACCTACACCCTTGCCAAATGCCCGCTGGCGGATCAAAACCGGCAGTATCTTGCCGTGGCCGCCACCTACTTTTTTCGCAGCAACGCGCGCATGTCGGCAGGCAGCGGCGACGGTGACTCCACGTGGGGCATCAGCGTCACCTCGCAGCCGACCTCGGTGCCGTACCGACCGCAGCTCATCACCCCCAAACCGCTCACGCACGGCCCGCAAACGGCGGTGGTGGTCGGGCCTGCGGGAGAGGAGATTTACACCGATGATGAAGGCTTTGGCCGCGTCAAGGTGCAATTTTTCTGGGATCGGTACGGAAAAAAAGACGAGAACAGCAGTTGCTGGATTCGCGTCAGCATGCCTTGGGCGGGCGAAAAATGGGGCTTCGTCCACATCCCGCGCATTGGCCAAGAGGTGGTGGTCAACTTCATCGGCGGAGACCCGGACTATCCGATCATCACCGGTAGCGTTTATAACGCCGAGAAAATGCCACCGTACGCATTGCCTGCCAACAAAACTGCCAGCGGTATCAAATCGCGCTCGACCAAAGGCGGCACCCCCACTGATTTCAATGAGATCCGGATGGAGGACAAAAAAGGCGAAGAGCAGCTCTACATCCACGCCCAGAAAAACCACGATACGGTAGTCGAGCTTGACGAGTCACGCACGGTTGGCCAACACCGGCAAACGCGCATTGAAAAAAACGATTCACGGTACGTCAATCAGGACGATCTTGAGGTGATCAACGGTGTGCAAAACAATCAGATAGAAAAGGATCAAACCACCAACGTCAAAATGAACCAGCACAACACGGTGACGCTAGACCAATCGAACATGGTCAAGGGCAATCGGACGCAGAACGTCGAGAAAGACGTGAAGGAGGAGACCGGCGGCGATCATTTGGAAACGGTGAAGGGCAATCACAGCTTCTCGGTCGCCGGGGACGAGAAGATCATGATTCTGGGTCAACAATCTACGTTCATCACCGGCAACCGCACCGACACCATCCTTGGTGACAACACGACAACAACTACGGGTAAAACCACACTCACCTCGATTCAGGGGTACTCGGTGTTTGGCGGACTGAGCTACGGCGAGACCTGTATGACACGCTCAGCGGACGTGACCGGCACAGACACTACCAAGATCATGGGCATGCAGACCGAAGACATCAAGGGCATGCGCAAGACCACGATCATGGGGGGCGACATGACAACCATTACGGGAGTTCACACCCATTCGGTGACCGGCCTGAGTTCCGTATCGTCAACCGGGATCATGAGCATTTCATCTCCTGTCACCATTTCAGTGTCGGGCTCGATCGTCACCATTACCGGGGCGGGTGCGATCAACATGACGGCTCCAGTCATTTCGATGTCGGGCGGTTTAATCAATATGACGGCCGGTGCGATTACGATGACGTCCCCTGCTGTGTTGGCAACCGGGGCTTTTGTGGGCGCGATATCGGTGATCTCGCCGCTTATCGGCAAGTGCCCGACCAACATCGTCTGATCTCGACCATGTCTGACGCAACCTCCGACACGTTGACGGCGATGCCGCCCGATGCGGCACCGCTACCTGCCACCGCGCCTGAGCGCTGGTCGCACGAGCGCATTCGTGTCGAATTGGTGTCCGAGGACGCGATCAACCGCACTCACGCGTTGGCGCAGGCGCTTCAGCCTGACGCACCGCTTGATAGTTGGATGCCCGAACTACTTCGCTGTGTCGAGCTTTCACGAGGTGACGGTACGGCGCTGTTGCTCGCGGCAACACTTTTCACACAGCTGAAAACGCAGCCAGCGAAAGACGCAGCGCTGCCATGTGTCGCGTCGCTGGTTGCCATCGATTCCGCGCCCGAGGCGCGTGGCATGGCGGCCAACGCCTTGTGGCTCTATCAAAGCGTGCCGACTGAGGCATGGCCGGGGCTCGCGCAAATGGTGTTTTCCTCTGAGGCGGGGCTGCGCAAAATTGCCTTCAGCACGGCGTTGCCGCACGCGGTGGCGGGTGCGCCGTGGATTGCTAGCACTGCCGCCCAGGTCGGCGCTCAGGGCTGGACGCCCGAGGGGCTTGATCTGCTAGCGGCGAGCGCGGGTACCTCCGACACCAAAAAACGCCAGATTGAAGACTATGTTTTGCGGACGGTCAAAAGCGAGACCAACATCGCGATTATGGTGGCGGGTTACGCGGCGCTGGGTCGCCTGAATCCGAAAGGACCCGGCGTTCTAGCGCTGGCGCAGGTGGTCGCCGCTGCACCCCTTTGGTCGGATGCCGCGCTCGCGCTTTCCGCGTTGAGTCAAATGGGCGAAGGTGCGCGTGCCGCCATTCCTGGTTTGGTGAAACAACTCGTTGAAACCGATGACCCCGAGCGTGAAGACGCGCTGTGCAAGACATTGCTGGAGCTCAAGATCACTGACCGGGAGGTGCCCATCGCGCGGGTGGTGCAAAGGGTCGAGTCAGGCCCGGATCAAAGCGTGGTTGCGCACTGCCTATTTTTATCGCTGCACCGAAAACCGTTTGCGCGGCTGGCACCCATTGTGGCGGCACGCTTTGCGCATGCATCTACCTCCGAGCCGCTAAAGCTCGTGCTTGACGCTGTCCACGAAATGCTGGCTGGCACGGTGTTGCTTGCTGTGACCCCAGCTAACAAAACCTGAATTTAAACTGGAGAGCGCTCATGGCAGGCCCCACCGACAAACTCGCAAAAACCATCGAAGACACCAAGGCGTTCATCGACACCGCCAAGGAGAAGATGGACACCGCTAAACAACTTCTCGACGACAACATCGCGCTGGTCAATCAAGCGCGTGAAGACTACGAAGAGATTAAGGGCTTGGTTGAGCAAGCCAAGCTCGATGTCGCTGAGGCAGTGAAGGCGCTGGGCGAGGGTGCCAAGGCAGCGGGCGATGGCAACTTGCCAGCGCTGGTGGCAACGGTTGCGCAGAATGTGCCGAAAATCATTGCGGCTATTGCCCGATACACGAAGGTCATAGCCAACCTGAAAGAAAAGGTTGAGAATTACAAAGCGGCGGTCGAAAAAAATATCGAAGTCGTCAAGTCGTTTTGACGCAACGTGTCGCTACAGCAATAAGAGATCGGGGAAGCGCTAATGGGTGATCGCAGTCGCGTAATCTGGTCGGAGGGGATGTTCCTTCGTCCGCAGCATTTTCAGCAGGCGGAGCGCCACCGTGAGTTCGCGCAGCTTCAGTTTGCCAAAACCGCTGAGGGACATTTCTGGGGTTTCAGCAGCTTGGTGCTTGATGCCACCTCGCTGGCCATTGGCAAAATCGCCATCACCAGCGCTTCCGGCGTGTTCCCGGACGGAACCCCGTTTGCGTTTCCGGAGCCCAACGAGCCCCCGAAGTCGATTGACATTTCAGAAACACTCAAGGGCAAGCGCATTTTTTTATGCCTGCCGGTGTACCGCGTTGGCAGCGAAGAGGTGTCGTTTGAGGACGATGCGCGCACGCTTGCTCGATACAGTGTGACCGAGGACGAAACGTCCGACCAAAACTCGGTAGGTGGCGAAGCCGCGCCGATTCAGACGGCACAGCCACGGGTTCGTTTGTTGCCCGAAGGTGAAGTGCCCGAGGGCTGGATGATGCTCGGCGTTTGCCATGTAACGGAGCGTCGTAACGACCTGTCTGTGGCCTTGACGGAAGGCTACATTGCCCCGGCCGTGGTGGCTCATGAGAGCACGGTGCTGTCAGGGTTCTTGCGCGAACTTGCGGGCCTTTTGCACCACCGTGGCGAAGCACTGGCAGCACGTTTAGCGTCGCCCGGGAAAGGCGGCGTTTCTGAAATCGCTGACTTTCTAATTTTGCAGTTAGTCAATCGTTTCGAGCCGCTGATCGCGCACCTGGCGCAACTTCGTACCCTGCACCCCGAGCGCCTATATGCCGAACTGTTGATGTTGGCAGGCGACTTCACCACCTTCACTCGCGACAATCGGCGCCCCAGCGATTACCCCGCCTACAAGCACGACGATCTTGCGGGGTGCTTCACCCCGTTGATGAATGATCTGCGGCGTTCGCTGTCGATGGTGCTTGAACAAAATGCGTTCCAGATCGAGCTGCTGGAGCGCGCGTACGGCGTTCGTGTTGCCGTCATTGCGGATAAAGAACTTATCAAGAGCGCGGTATTTGTGCTGGCCGTCAATTCGGAACTGCCGGGTGAACAAGTGCGCAAACAGTTCCCGACGCAAGTCAAAATCGGGCCGGTGGAGAAAATTCGCGATCTGGTGAATTTGCATTTGCCAGGCGTTGGCTTGCGGCCCCTGCCAGTCGCGCCACGGCAGATTCCGTATCACGCAGGTAACAACTATTTCGAGCTCGACACGTCCAGCGAATTCTGGCGGGGTCTGGATCGATCCGGGGGTCTGGCCATGCATATTGCTGGCGATTGGCCTGGCCTCAAACTTGAATTCTGGGCAATCCGCGCATGAGCACTCCCGCCAACCTCGACCCGTTTGCAATCCTCGCAGGCACGGGTGTACCGGTACCGGTCGGCAACGCGGCACCACCCACGATGGCACCTGGCTTCGCCGAACCAGCGCCCGGTATGGGTGAAGCGCAGGTCGCAGCCGATTTGCCAGAAGTGTTGAGCGGCACCAACCCGCTGGCAATCGCAGCCAATCCGCTGCTCAACCTGATCCCGCAGATTCGCGTGATGCCGCATCACCCCGACCCTGCGCAGCTGCGCAATTATCTGGTTGAGCAGGTGAACCTGTTCGAGCGTCGTGCGCGTGAAGCCAATGTGTCGCCCGAGACCATCATTGCCGCCCGCTACGCGCTGTGCACCGCGTTAGACGAGACGGCTGCCAAAACGCCGTGGGGTGGCGGCGGACAGTGGTCGCGTCACTCGTTGTTGGTCACCTTTCACAACGAGACGTGGGGTGGCGAGAAGTTCTATCAGGTGCTCGCGCGATTGGTGCAAGATCCGAAGAAGCACTTCGACTTGATCGAGTTGATGGCCGTCTGTATCGCGCTGGGCTTTGAGGGGCGGTTCGGTGTGGTGGACAACGGTCGCAGCCAACTTGACACGCTGCGTCGACGCCTAGTTGAAATACTCGATGGCGCGCGCGGCGAATATTCAAAAGCGCTGTCGCTGCATTGGCGTGGCGCCGAAGCGGATGGCAAATCGAAGTGGGGCTTCTTGCCGCTGTGGATTACAGTGGGCGCGGTTCTCGCGTTGCTGACCGGCATCTTCATGCTCTATTACTTTCTGATTTCTGAAAAATCGAGTGGCGTGTTCAGCGCGATCAATGCCATTCGGCCACCGAAATCGCAGCCACTTAAACCGCAACCCGCGGCCGTGGCGAGGCTTGCCAAATTCCTTGAGCCGGAGATCAGGGAGGGGCTAGTTACTGTCGATGACCAGTCTGATCGCAGCATCATCGTGCTCAAAGGCGATGGCATGTTCGACAGCGGCAAAACGGTGGTGTTGCCACGCTACATCCCGGTGATTGAGCGAGTGGCCAATGCGCTAAACGCCGTGCCCGGAGCGGTCACAATTTCGGGCCACACCGACAATGTGCCGATGCGCGGTATTCGCAGTATTCCGTCGAATTACGAGCTGTCGCAATTGCGTGCCGAGGCGGTGCGTAGCATGGTCGATCCTCGCTTGTCGGCCAAAGATCGTACGCGTTCTCAAGGGCAGGCTGAGTCAATGCCAATTGATACCAACGCAACCCCTGAAGGACGAGCCCGGAATCGCCGCGTAGAGGTGACGTTGCTCATACCCCCAGCCGAGCGGGATCGCGAGTTGAACGCCGCAACAGGCGCGGCAGCCGGTCCGGGGAAACAGTGATGTATTACGTTCGATATATTTTCAAAAAATTGTTTAACCGCACCACACTGACGATTCTGCTGCTGCTGATTCTGTCGGCCATCGTCTGGTTTATTGGCCCGATGGTGTCGATTGGCGACTGGCGTCCGCTGGCCGCTGACTGGTTGCGCTGGACGATCATCGCAACCATTTGGTTGATCTGGTTCGTCAAGCTGTTTTTTCGCTGGTGGCGCGAAAGAAACGTCAATGCCGCGCTCCTCGGTCAGTTGGCAAAGATGCAAAGCAGCGCCAAACCGGGCGAGTCGGCGGTCGGTAGCGAACAGGTGGCAGAGCTGAACAAGCGGTTTAAGGACGCCTCCGAAATTCTCAAGAAAACGCGCTTTTCGAGCACTGAAAAAGGCGGTTTCCTATCGGGGCTGTCCAAGCAGTACGTGTATCAACTACCGTGGTATGCATTCATCGGTGCACCGGGTTCGGGCAAGACGACCGCGCTGATTAACGCGGGCTTGACCTTTCCGCTTGCCGAGCAATTCGGAAAAGCCGCCATTCGTGGCGTGGGCGGCACCCGCAACTGCGACTGGTGGTTCACCAACGAGGCCGTGCTGATCGACACAGCGGGCCGCTACACCACGCAAGAAAGTAACGAGTCGGTCGACAAAGCCGAATGGCAGGGATTTCTGGCGCTGCTGAAAAAGTTTCGCCCACGGCAACCGTTGAATGGCGTGTTGCTCACGCTGTCGGTGGCCGATTTGCTTCAGATGTCGTCGCAAGAGCGAGAAGTGCATGCCTCCGTGCTCAAGGCGCGTTTGAACGAATTGCGCGAGGGTCTCGGCGTGCAGTTCCCGGTGTATGTGCTGGTGACCAAGTCCGATTTGCTGGCCGGGTTCAATGAATATTTTTTGAATTACACCCGCGAGGATCGCACGCAAGTGTGGGGATTCACGCTGCCATACGATCCTGCATCGACCGAACCCATCGCCATCCGCGAATCGTTCGGTCGCGAGTTTGATCTGCTCTACAAACGGCTCAACGATGGCATGCAGCAACGTTTGCTCGATGAGCCTGATTTGTCCCGTCGCGCATTGACCTACACGCTGCCACAGCAACTCGCCGGGGTGCGCGATGTGTTGTCGCGCCTACTTGGTGCGGTATTTAGCGAATCAAAGTTTGCTGAACAGCCGATGGTGCGTGGTGTGTATTTCACGTCGGGCACGCAAGAAGGCACGCCGTTTGACCGCGTGCTGGGTGCCATGCAACGCACCTTCCGCGTACCGAGCAAAGTGCTGACCGCCGAGGCGGCCACCGGAACGGGCAAAAGCTATTTCCTTCAGGACTTGCTGCAAAAAGTTATTTTTCAAGAGCACTTTATTGCGGGGCGAAATCTTGCGGCTGAGAGGAAGCTGAAATGGTTGCGCTGGGCGGGCATCGGATTGTGTGCAGCAGCGTTTATTGGTGCCAATATCGCGTGGTGGGTGAGCTATCGAAATAACTCCAGCTATATCAGCGAAGTGGCCACCAAGACTGAGGCGCTGCAAACCAACGTAGCGGCCATCGAGCCGAAACCCAGTGAAAATGCGCCTGCGCTGCTCGACACGCTTAATCTCGCCAAAAATTTGCCGAACAGTTCGCTGTTTCCTGTAGGCGACCCGCTATGGAGTTACCGCTACGGTTTGTATCAAGGGCCGAAGCTCGACAGCGCCGCCCAGAATGCATACAGCCGCATTCTTGAAGACAGCGTGATGCCGCGCATCGCAGCCAGGGTCACGGCGCGGTTACGAGCTTCGGCCACCAAGCCCGAGGACAGCTACGACGCGTTGAAAGCGTACTTGATGATGTTCGATGCGGCTCGGGTCAAAGACGGGTTTGTCAAGCTCTACGTTGGTGCGGATTGGATGAACACGCTGCCACCCGACGTTTCAACCGAAGAGCGCACCAAGCTGCTCGGCCATCTCGATGAGCTGCTACGCACCCGTAGCTACAAGTCTCCGTTTCCGCAGGACGTGGCGCTGGTAGAGCAGGTGCGCGGTCAATTGGTGCAAATGGAGCCCGCCAAGCGCGCCTACAACTACATCCGCTCGCAGCTGGTCGGTGTTGATTTGCCCGAGTTCACGGTGGCGCGTGCAGCGGGTGAACGTGCCGGCTCGGTGTTTGAGCGGCGCAGCGGCAAGGCGCTGAACACCGCTGGCGTGCCAGGATTTTTCAGCGAGCGCGGATACAACGAACACTTCGCCAAAGCGCTCGGAAAATGGGGCTCTGAGCTGGCGCTTGAAGAGGCGTGGATTCTTGGGCGAGGCGGCAAAACCAGCAGCACCGCCGTCGCAACGGCCGCTAACGATATGAAGCGCGCTGATCGGCGCATTCGCGAGCTATATCTGCAAGACTTTGCTAACGAATGGCAAAACTTCCTGCTTGATATCAAGTTGCGCGCACCGCGCAATTTGACCGAAACGATCGAGACGGCCACTACGCTCTCGGCCGCTGATTCGCCGCTTGTGTTGCTGGTGCGCGAGGTGGCGATTCAAACCACGCTGGTAAGCACCGAAGGCGGGCCAGGTAGCCGCGTGAACGAGCTTAAAGAGCGGGCAAAACGCGGGCTCGACGAGTTGACCTCGGCCACCGCATTGCTGGCCAATGCACCGATCACCATCGATCAGCCAGAGATGATCGTGCAGGATCGCTTCCGCGCCTTCCGGACATTAGCGCAACCCACTGGCAAAGCAAAGATCGACGAACTTTCGAAAGAGATTCAGGATTACGCTGTCAGCCTCAGGAACGACCAGACCGCCCTCAGCAATGGCGGCACACGACGATCACAGGACGCCGAGAACCGGCTGCGTTCGCAGGCAGCATCATTACCACCGCCGGTGCGCGACATCCTTGAGGGGCTCTCTACCTCGGCGTCCCAACAGGCAGCCACCGCGCTGCGCGCCAATGCGGCAGCGAATGTCAAAGGTGGCGTTGGCCAGCTTTGCGGCAAGGTGATCGGCGGACGCTACCCGTTCGCGCGTTCGTCGCCGCAAGACGTGTTGCCCAACGACTTCGGTCAATTGTTTGCGCCGGGTGGTGAGATGGACACAGTCTTTCAAAGCATCGCGGCTTCCGTCGATACCTCGAAAAATCCGTGGGCACCGCGCCCTGGGCCGGACGGTGCGGCGGCGGGAAACGCGTCAGATCTAGCGCAATTTCAAAAGGCTCGCGACATTCGTGATGCGTTCACTTGGGGCAGCAATCGCTCGCCAAGCTTTGAGGTGGTCGCACGCGTAACCACCACGGGCGCTGACAAAATCGAATTGGACGTGGACGGCCAGACCGTGGTCTCCGGCGATGCTGGCAAAAACGTTTCGTGGCCTGGCCCGAAAAAAGCGGGGCAGGTCAAGCTCTCCGTGTTGAGCGCTGCGGGCTCGCGCAGTCCCGGTATCAGCACCGAGGGGACATGGGCGCTCAACCGCATTATTGACCGAGGCAACCAGCAGCCGGGCACCTCGCCGGAGCGTGTGGTGGTGACCTTTAGCGTGGACGGGCGCGACGCCACCGTTGAATTCCGCGCCATGTCGGTTAGAAACCCATTGCGCCTACCCGCTCTGCAAGGCTTCTCCTGCCCCGGTCGAACATGAACGAAGACGTGCGGGTGAATGATCGACGCATCCAAAGCTTTGGCTGGTACGGCAAACTGCCGAGTGCGGGCGATTTCATTTCGCGTCGCATGCCGTACGGCTTGCAGCAATTCTGGGACGCATGGTTAGCCGCCGGCATGGAATCGCTCAAAGAGCGCAATCCAGTGAGCGGTTGGGCGGTGTGGGGAACCATGCCCAAGTGGGCGTTTTTGTTGCCCTGCCAATCCGGTGTGCCCATCGCGCAACTGGGAGTGTTGGCACCGTCGTGTGATCGGGTCGGTCGAGTGTTTCCGTTCATCGCCACCACCGCAATCGTTGCCGACAATGCTGGCCACGTATTGCCTCGCGCAGGGGCCATAAGCCTTGCATGGTGCAACGTCATCGCTGAGGCACAAGTGTCGCGCAGCATCGTGGAGGTCGTGGATTTGCGTCTCGCGGATGCCTTGGCCAGCACCCTTGCCAACGATCAACCTGCGCCCGATGGCGACATGACCTTACCGCCCGGCGTCAGTCCGACGTCGCTGCCGTGGCCGGGCATCGCCGAGCAGTTCGATATCGGCGGCTCAGAGAGCTATTGGTGGAGCGTGCCGCCCGCGATTACAGGATTCCGTGCGCGAACGCATCAGGGGCCGCTCAGCGCCAGTCAATTTTGTGGGCTGAGCCTATAGCCTCGCTACGCAGCAACATTTCGCGACCGAACGCCAGCAAGATTGTTGGCGTTGACTTCACGTCAGCGCCAAGCCGCCGCAAGCCCATCATGGTCGCTCGCAGCGAGTTGGTTGAAGACGCGCTGGTCATCTTTTCCATCGACCCGATCGTCGACTTCATCGCGTTTGACGCGCTGCTTGCCGAGCCTGGGCCGTGGGTCGGCGCGTTTGATCTGCCGTTTGGATTGCCGCGTGAACTGGTCAACTTACTAGGCTGGCCCACGACCTGGCGCGAGCTAGTGTTGCATGCACACAACGCCGGTAAGGATGCCTTCAAGCATGCGCTCAACCGCGTGCGTGAATCACGCCCGATGGGTGCGCGCTACATCCCGCGCCGCGGTGACGCGCAAGCGGGCGCTTCGAGCCCGATGAAGCTGGTGAACCCACCGGTAGGACTGATGTTTTTTGAGGGCGCGCCGCGCATCGCTTGCTCAGGCGTGTCGGTGATTCCGTGCGCACCCACCGCTGATTCGCGCGTTGCGCTGGAAGCCTACCCCGGTTTCTTGGCGAGGCAATTTATCAAAACCAGCTATAAAAAAGATGGGCCCGAGGGCCGCAACCCAGCGAGAAAGCGCAATCGCGAAATCATTATTAACGGCTTGTCAGTTGGCTCGTCTTTTACCCAAGGATTGGGTGTTGAAATACCTGAATCGCTGCGCCAGCGGTGCATCGACGACGGCTCCGGTGATGCACTCGATGCGGTATTGGCTGCGGTGCAAGCAGCGATGGCGTTGCGCGCTCATCAAGCAGGTGGCCGCAACTACGGCATTCCGAACTCGGCTGATCCGTTTGAAGGCTGGATTGCCACGGTGCCAAGCTGCTAGTTCCGTTTCCAATTTGTTGAAATACTTCTCACGCAGTTCATCCCACAGGCGTTCGACCGGATTGATCTCGGGTGGATAGGACGGCAGCCTCAACAGTTTTATAAAGCACCTTGAGCGCTTGGCTTGAATGCCAACCCGCACCATCAAGAATCATCACGATGTAATCGAAGGGATGGCGCGCGTGCGCGTGAGGGAGCAGCAGCCAATCCGTCGCATCCGCGCGACGGTTACGAGTATCCCCGCCTGCCTTATTCCGTTTCTAAATCAATAGGAGACTAGGCGCGACGACGCAGACAGTGCGTTAGCACGGCAAGGAGGAGCAACGACGTATCGTATTGATTTAGAAATGGAATTACTGGTGCAAGCTGCATCCGCTGCTTCGGCGTGAAGGAAGCCATAACGCCCATTCTGAAAAACAGAAGGTTGCAGTTCGCTTCACGCCTCCTCAAACCAAGATGTGAGCGTACGTGATTTAGGTCAACCGATCTCTCGCCTGCCCTTGTTGTGCGGCGCTTTGATGAAACAGCTGTGCGTCAATTTATCGCCCGACAAGCTTGGTTTCAGTGATCGCACCGTAGATCATGTTGCGCAAAATCGAGCGATACGGCACGCGCCACTTCGGGCTTTGCATCATGAACACAACGAACAGATCGTTGGCCGGGTCGACCCACATGTAGGTGCCACCCGCGCCGCCCCAGTAGTACTCGCCGACACCCGATGGAAAGGGTGCTTCGCCGCCAACGGTGCGAACCCCAAAGCCCAATCCGAAACCGTAACCAGCACCGGGCAGGTACAGCGCAGTGCGGGCGACCGCCGGGTTTAGCTGGTCGCTCGTCATGTAAGCGAGCGTGGCGGGGCTTACATAGCGGCGGCCTTCGAGTTGCCCGCCGTTCCTCAACATGAGTAGGAAGCGTGCGTAATCCATCGCCGTGCTCATGAGGCCACCACCGCCAGATTCCATCGCCTGCACCACGCGAGGGTCGAACACCAGCGCGTTGATGCCGATCGTGCGGTCGTCAGCAAACGGCTCAGCAATGCGGGTCTGACGGTCGGGCTCGGCGACATAGAACGTGGTGTCCTTCATGCCAAGCGGCATGAGCAGGCGATCCTTCAAATGGGCGAGCAGCGTTTGCCCCGAGACCACCTCGATCACACGTCCGAGCACATCGGTTGAATTGCTGTAATCCCACGTGCTGCCCGGTTGATAGGCGAGCGGCATTTTCGCGATGCGCTCGGCGAATTCTGCGTTGGTGATGTTGCCACCGGTGCCAACGTTGGCCGCAAGGTAGGCTTTTTTAACCAGCCCATCGCCGAAAAATCCGTAGGTGAGCCCGGACGTGTGGCGCATCAAATCCTGCACCGTCATGGGCCGCGCCGGTGCCACGAGTTCTAGCGTTTTGTTGCCCTGAGCGTCGGTCTTTTCAACGCCGACCCTGACGTTGGCGAACGACGGGATGTAGCGTGCGACCGGAGCCTCCAGCAACAGCTTGCCTTCTTCCACCAGCATCATCGCAGCCACGCTCACGATGGGCTTGGTCATCGAGTAAATGCGGAAGATGTCGTCAGCTTTGAGCGCTGCTGCGCCCTCTGGGCCGCGCAGACCGGCGGTGTCGCTGTAAACCAGCTTTCCGCCACGCACCACCATGAACGTTGCGCCGGGGATGCGCTTTTGCGCGATCTCGCCGCGCATCCACGCGCCGACGCGGTTCAGCCGATCGGTCGACATACCAACGTCTTCCGGCTTGGCCGTCGGCACACCTTGCGCCAGCGCGATGGACGCGCCGCCGAACAGCGCTAGAGCCAATGCCGCAGACGCACCGATCAGAGCGAAGCGTCGCCTCAATAGGGTGGACAGAAAAACTCGATTCATGCTGGCCTCCTTAATTGACTCATTTCCGGTTGCGTGCGTGTCGCTGTGTCCGAGATTGATAACTGTGTCAGCGGGAGGCTTTCGCAAACGGTTCGGCGTTGCGCCGCCGTTTGTCCAATCCATCACGGCTTAAAGGTATCGCCCAACGTCAAGCCTTCACGGCGAGGATCAGCGCCGCCTTCAAGCACAGTGGTACCGCTCTTCTGCGTCTTCACAATCGTGCCAATGCCGCTGCTTTGCGACGCCACGCTCACCGTATGGCCGAGCGCTCGCAGACCGCTGACCAACGGGTCGCTGTCGCCTGCAATGCCACCTGTGGGCGCGATGATGTTCACGTTGGGGTGCTCACCACCCACGTTGGTGGTGACGCTGTTGGCGGCACCAAAGGCCACCATCGACGTGGCCTGCTGCGCATTCAACCCCCAGTCGAGCACCCCCACCAAAGTCTTCGCAACGTACTGGATGATCGTTGCGCCGCCCGGTGAGCCTGTGCCCATGAGGAAGTCGCCCATGCTGCCGTCGTTGGCCTGAGCGAAAACGAGTGTGGGTGCCATCGAACTGCGTGGCCGCTTGTTGCCCTGAACGCGATTGGCGATCGGGCCGATGCTGTCGCTGGCCAGCACCGAGAAGTCGGTGAGCTGGTTATTCAACAAAAAGCCGTTGGTCATCCGGAACGAACCCATGCCGCTCTCGATGGTGGTTGTCATCACCACCACATTGCCTGCTTTGTCGACGATTGTGATGTGCGTTGTGCCATGGCCTTCGGTTGCGCTGATGCCAAGTTTGGGGCCGGGGAAAACGCCCGCCACCGCGGTGCCCATGCTTTTGTTGAAGTCAATCAAGTTGGCGCGGCTACGCAGATAGGCCTTGCTCAACATCGCATCGGGCGAGCCGCCGGGCAGGGGCACAAAATCCGTGTCTGCGATGTAGACATTGCGGTCTGAATACGCGAGGCGCGCGGCCTCGGCCATCAAATGCACGCCAGCGACTGTGGGCTTGCCGCCGTTGCCGTCAATGGCCGTCGGCTTGAGCCCGGTCATGTAGAAGTTTTCCAGTATGCCCAGCGTCTGCGCAACGGTAATGCCGCCCGACGAGGGCGCGCCCATTCCGCACACCCAATAGGTGCGGTACGTGGTGCACACCGGGTCGCGTTTGATGGCCTGATAATTGGTCAGGTCGCTCATTTCCGTCAGGCCCGGAGTAATGACGAAAGCAGGGTTACCACCGCTGGTCATCTTGATTTTGTTGACGATATTTTGCGCGATCGGGCCGGTGTAGAGTGCATTGGCGCCGGTGCTCGCAAGGGTCGTCAGCGTGGCGGCGTAGGCCGGATTTTTAATGACAGTGCCCAGCGTTTTTGCGCTGCCATCTGCGTTCAAAAAATACGCAGCGGCTTCTGGGTCGGTCTGCAAATTTACTCGACTGCCGGCAATTGCGTCGGCCATGCGCCCGCTGATCGGGAAGCCATCGGTGGCCAGCACGATGCCCGCGTTGAACAAGTCTTTCCACGGCAGGCTTCCGTAATCCTTGTGCGCAAGCTCCAGCATACGCACCGCGCCAGGTGTGCCCACCGAGCGACCGCTTTGCCGCAAAAGATTGAAGGACGCGCCCGCCTCGGGTGCCGTGACGACCGGTTTCGGTGGCGTCAGATCGGTCGCCGACACATAGCGCAAATACGTTTCTGTGGCGGCAGCAGGGGCTTTCTCGCGGCCATCGTAGGACTGAACTTTTTTGGTTTTGGCGTCGTAGTGCAGCATGAAAGCGCCGCCGCCGAGGCCGGAGGATTGTGGTTCCACCAAGCCCAGCACGGCCTGCACGGCCACCGCTGCATCAACCGCCGAGCCACCGTTTTTCAGCACCTCGCAACCGGCTTTGCTGGCGTACGGATTGGCAGCGACCACCATGTAGGTCTTGGCCGAGGTCAGGTTTTTCGCGCGAAATCCAGATGACGGTTCCGGTGCCGACGGGTCACCCGGAACTCCGGAGCCCACGGTGACGCTGCCGGTGTCGGTGAGCAGCGCGCAAGACGTATCCGGCGAGACGACCGCCACCGGAGGCGGTGCCACCACAGCATCGTCGCTGCCGCACCCATTGAGGCTTAACGCCGCGGCCAGAGCCAGGGTCGCGGCCAATACACTCACAGCAGGGTTCAGCTGGCCCCGTTTGAGGGGCACTGCGGGGCGAAAAGATTTCATCAATGACTCCTAAATACGTTCTGGAAATAACCAGATCAGATATTACGCTGCATTTATCGACGGGGCGTTTGCCGCATCAGCAAATGAAACCGTGATCGACGCGGCGGTCGTTCGCCGCAAGTTCATGACTTTGATTGATTCCATAGAATCGGCTGATGAACAAGATTTTTTGTTTTCTGACACCGACAAAAGCGATTGCATGACCAGCGGCACCCTCTACCTGTGCCCCAGTGACCGTTCTGCGCGCGCTTTTCACGCCGTATTGGCAGCACGAGATATTGCGCCCCCCGACTGCGTTGATATCGAGCGGTTTTGTCGTGAGTTGTGGCAGCGTGGGCGATTGTTTGGATTGATCGGCGACACGCGCGATTACGTAGCTACCGCTGCGAACAACGCTTTGTGGCAGCACGTCGTGAGGCAGGAAACTGATCTCAGCGCCAGCGAGGTTACGCGTGTGGCCACGCTTGCGACTGACGCGTGGGCGTTGGCACATCGCTATACGTTTCCGTTGAACAGCCTGCAAAACCTCGCCGCTGGCAATGACAATCTGTCGTTGTTTGCACGTTGCGCGTTGAGCATGCAGTCGTTGCTGAGCCTTCGGCGCGGCATCACGCAAGCGGAGCTTGCGTCGGCGTTGCTGGGCGTGCTTGAATCGTTGCGCTCGTTACTGCCATCGCGCGTCGTATTAACGCCCACGTTTGCTGCAAACACCGCACACTCGCGTTTGCTAACTGCGATGACGCAGCTTGGCGTGTCGGTCGAGCCGTGGATTGCGCCGCCGCGTGAGGACGTGCCGCCGGTTGTCCACCGCTTCGCTGATGCAACGCAAGAAATGCACGCGGCGATTGTCTGGGCATCGCGCGCCTTGCGTGAGATTGATGCGTCGGGCGACACCAACGCAAGCGCCGTTGCCATCGTGGTGCCAGACCTATCGTCGCATCGTGGCGTGTGGTTATCAGCGTTGCGCGAACAACTCAATGCCGACGCGTGGTGGCTTGATCCAGAGACAGATCGCGATTGTTTCAATCTGTCGGTCGGGTTGTGTCTGGCGGAGTATCCACACATTCATTGCCTTATGACGGTGCTGCGGGCCGCCTACGGAAGCAGCGAATGCAGCACCGATACCGAAGTGTTAGCGCAAGCGCTGATGCACCCGCGCTGGGGACGTACTGCGGCTTCGATTAAACGGATCGAGCAGCAACTAGCCGCGTTGCTTGAGCGCGGCATGGACCAATCAACGCTTGCGGACTGGTGGGACGTGCTGCCCGAGACAGTTGCACAATGCGCTGGGTTGAGTCTCGGTCGCCATCGCCACGACGCTACGTTGAAAGAAACGCGGGGCTCGCGAGCTGCACACGCGGTAATGATCGCCGACGCGGTGCTGGCATTGACCGAACGCGCGATGATCGCGCAGAGTGATCTTTTTCAACTCGACGCAGCGTGGACTGAGGCGATCAAGGGCTGGACGCAACTGGATCGCTGGTTGCCATCGATCACGGCCCAGCAAGCGGTGAGTGAACTCGCGCAATTGGCCAGTCAACAACCGTTTCAGCCGAAGGCAGGGCGTGCGCGAATTCAGGTGATGGGCCTGCTTGAGTCGGCGGGCGTGCCGTTGTTCGGCGCGTGGATCACAGGCTTTACTGATGATGTGTTGCCCGAATCCTTCAAGCCCAATCCGATGTTGCCGATGGCGTGGCAGGCGACACACCACGTTGGCTTGGGTTCGCGTGACGAAGTGCGAAGGCGAGCGAGCGCGCTGTGGGCGAACTGGTGCGCGCTGACGGGTTCGTTGCGTGTGTCGTATGCATGTGAGTCAGAAGGCAGCGTGCAGCGCATCAGCATGCTTGCCGCGAATCGGCTAGTCGAAAATCACCAACCCGCAGCCAAACCAACGCCGTCCGCAACGCGTTACGTGGTGAACGTTGCGGATGAAGCGCTACCCGCACGAGCGACGCTCAACACGGCAAAACCGCTTTCATCAAGCGACATTGAGCGGCAGGCGAACTGCCCACGCAAAGCGGCCGCTTCGTTCCTGCGGCTGCACGAGTGGCCGGAGCACGTAGCGGGGATTTCGCCGCGTGTGCGCGGCACGCTGGTGCATGAGGTGATGGCAGCCATAGGCGAGGCGCGTATGCGCGGCATTCTCGAGGGTGCGGGAGAGCCCGATGCTGCAGCGCTGCGAGCGGTCGCAAGCAACGCGTTTACGCGCGCAGTCACTGTTGCTGCTGCAAAGCGCTTGCGGATTCCTGCAGCCGTGTGGGACATTGAGCGCGCGCGGTTGTTACCGCTCATTGATCAAGTGCTAGCACTTGATGCTGCTCGCGACGGATTTCGGGTGGTGAATGTTGAGGAAGAGGTGAAAGCACAGCTCTTCAATGCTGCCTTCAAATTGCGCGTGGATCGCGTGGACGATTACGCCGCAGCGCTTGCAGAAGACCAGCAGTTTGGCGTGGTACTCGACTACAAAACCGGTGCCGTGTCGCGCACCGATTGGTTCGCCGAAAATTCGTCGGGACGACTTGCTGCGCCGCAGTTGCCATTGTATTTATTTGCGCTACACGCCGTCATGCCAGCTGATCTGCCGCGCATCGGTGCGATTGGCTACATCATCATTTCTGACGATGATGTGAAATTTATCGGTCTAGGCGCTGATGCATCGCTAGCCACGAAAAAGCTAGGCAAAGACGAGCCCGATTGGTACGAGTTGACGACGCAGTGGAAAGATCAGTTGGGTCAGTTGGTCGGCGAGATTGAGACCGGTGTGGCAGATGTCGCGCCACTGAAGGGCCGCGCGACCTGTCGCTACTGCGGATTCGCATCGTTTTGTCGCGAGCCCTGGTCGCTGTCTGGCTCTGGCGCGGCAGAGCCTGACGACGCGATCAGCGCCGACGGCGGCACTGCGACATGACCGCAAACGACGATCTGTCGCGCGATCAGGCGGCGCGGCTGGGTGCACTCAATGCGCACCAGTCGTTCATCGTGCAAGCCCCTGCGGGATCAGGCAAAACAGAGCTGTTGATTCAGCGCCTGTTGACGGTATTGGCGGGTGCTGAGCATCCCTCAGAGGTGCTCGCGATCACGTTCACGAACAAGGCCGCCGGCGAGATGCGGGATCGCCTTCAGAGCGCGCTGCAATCGGCCGCTGTACCCGCTGCCGAAAATTTGTCGCCGCTAGATCGGCAACGTCGTGACTTAGCCGCACGGGTGCTGGAGCGAGACGCAGCACTCGGCTGGCATTTGCTCACCGATTCAAGCGCCGTAATGATCGACACCTTCGACGCCTTTTGCGCACGCATCACCGCCCGCGCACCGCTGACGCAAGTCGCAGCGGCGGGGGCGCTGGCGGGCATCTCCAAATCGCTCGCGCCGCTGTATCGCGAGGCGGCGCGCGACGCGTTGTTCGACACCGATATTCGCGAATCAAGCGACGTGTTGCTCACGCTCGCCGCTAACAAAGTGGATGCCGTAATCGACTTGATTGCCACGCTACTGGCGCGTCGCTCGCAGTGGTTGGGGCACGCGGTGGACACCTCGGACGCGGCCATTGCGCGGCACACCTCACGGCTACTAGCGGCCGTTCGATTCGAGCTGGAAGCAGTGTCTTCCAGCTTAAATGATGCGCATAAAAATGACATCGAGTTGCTGCTAGCGTTCACCGCGTTGTCGCTTGAAGTAGCAGGCAAGCAGGCGCTGGCCGGCGAGCGCGCGGCAGCGGCTTCCGATTGGGCCGCAGGCGGGCGCATCAAGACGGTCGCAACGTGGCGCGCATTGTCAGCCATGCTGTTGACTGATGGTGGTGAACTGCGCAAACCGCGCGGTGTCACGAAGTCAATTGGCTTTCCGCTGCCCAACGACAAAGAGTTTGCCGAGCTCGGAGCCGACGAGCGTGCCGACGCCAAGCAACGCATGCAGGCGCTGCTTGATGAACTAGTGAACGAGCCCACTTTTTTGCGCGCGTTAGCCAAGACCCGCCATCTGCCCACGAGTGCGGCGATCAAAGAACATGCGCCGATGTTGCAGGCAACGCTCGTGGTGTTGCGGCTGGCCGCGATGAACCTGATGGTGTTGCTGCGCGAACGTGGTGTCACCGATTTTGGCGGGGTCGCGGACGCAGCGTTGCAGGTATTGGTGGAGGCTCGTGAAGACGTGCTGGGCGGGTTAGATGCGCGGCTTAAACACGTGCTGGTGGACGAGGTGCAAGACACCAATCCGGCGCAGTTTGCATTACTGGCAACGTTGGTGAGTGATTGGTCAACGGGCGACGGGCGCACGTTATTTTTGGTCGGCGATCCAATGCAGTCCATCTACGGATTCCGTGATGCTGATGTTGGTTTGTTTGCGCTTGCGCAAACGCGCGGCGTAAGCTCGGTTGCGTTAACGCCACTCACCTTGAGCGCGAATTACCGCTCGCGTCCAGCCATCGTAGACTGGGTGAATGCCGCATTGTCGCGTGTGTTCAGCCAAGTCGGCGCTTGGGAGAGCAGTACCGTGCGGTTCGAAGCGGCGGTTGCCACGCGTTCGGTGGATGCGGGTTCAATCGTGAATCGCTTGGCCTTTACCGATACCGATGCCGAGGCGCAAAGCATCGCTGAACGCATCGCTCAATTGCAGCAAACGTCACCCAACGAGAGCATTGCCGTTCTGGTGCGCAGTCGCCCCCATGCGGATGCCATCATTGCAGCGTTGGCAGCGCAAAACGTGCCGTTTGTGGCGCGTGAATTTGCGCGATGGACGGAGCGCGAAACCATTCGTGATCTGCTCTCGCTTACGTACGCCATCGCCCATCCGTCGGATCGGTTGATGTTGTTTTCAGTCTTGCGCAGCCCGTGGGTGGGGCTCAGGCTCTCGACGCTGGCCGCGTTGGCAGACTGTCTCGACGGCGAAGGCAAGCGCGAGCAAAGCTGGCGTGCGCTGGCGTCAGATTCGCCGTGGCAGAGCGCGCTTGGGCTGGATGAGCGCGAACGGGTTCGTGTCGCGCATACGGCGTTCAGCGTCGCCGAGGCGCGCGCCTGGCTGTCGCCGCTTTCGGAGCGGGTGCAGGCATCGTGGTGGTCGCTGGGCGGTGCTGCGAGCTGCGTGGATGCCGATGCACGCGATGATGCAGATGCGTTTTTTGCGTGGCTTAACGTGCAGGCGGTGGGCGGTTTGCTGCCCCCACGGCACATCGTGGCCGAAATGTTGGACTCAGAGCGTCGCTCGTTTTCGTCATCTAGCGAATCGGGCAGTGCGGTTGAAATTCTCACCATTCACAAGGCCAAAGGGCTGGAGTGGGATCACGTCTTTCTACCCGGCATTGATCGCAAACAGCGCGGCGATAAGCGCGATCTGGCGCAGTGGCAGTTCACCAGGGCTGACGATGAACAACAGAGCCGCTCCGTATTGATCGTCGCTCGCGATTCGCGAAAAAAGCTCGACGGTAGCGTCTACGACTACGTGAGTCGACACACCCGCGCGGCTCGTTCGGCCGAGGTGAAACGGCTGCTGTACGTCGCCGTAACGCGCGCCAAAACCACGCTGACCCTGACGCGCTGCAATGCCGCGACGCTGCCAGCAGTGGACAGTTTTTCAGCGCTGCTGGGGGATGTGGCAGGCGAATCGTTGGCGAGCCTTGAGCCCTCGCCAGACAGGCGGTTGCATCTAGAGAAATCGTTGACGCGGTGGGTGGGCTTGCCGCTGGTTGAGAGCGCAGGTTTGACGTTGCCTGCGTATCTGGCGAGCGCCGCGAAGGCTGATCTCGCCGTGCCGCAGTCACGAATGGATGCGCTTGCCGAGGGCGTTGTGGGCCACCGGTTGTTTGAGGGGCTCGGCGCCGCGATGAATTGCACGCCGCCGCGTGACTTTTTGCCGAGCGTAGCGATGGTGAGAAACATGCTGCACGGTGAAGGCGCGGAGGAGGTGGTTGCGGCGTCAACGGCCACGCGTTTAGTAGACTATTTCAAAGGCGCAGCTCAATGCGACAACGTCAAATTCATCTTTTCAGCGGACCATCTCGAAGCCGCCAACGAGTTGACGTTGATCGACAAAAATGGCGCAGAACTACGCGCAGATCGCACCTTCATCACCGTCGACGGCGTGCGCTGGTTGATCGACTACAAGTTCAGCACACCTAGCGATGAATTCGCTGTGGCAAACGAGGCAGACCGCTATCGAGCGCAGTTGCTCAGCTATGCACAGCGACTCCGCGAGGTTGATCGAGCGCTTGGTGGTGAGCGCCCAGTTCGCGTTGCGCTGTACTTTCCTTGGGTGGATGTTTTGCATCAAATTACAATATAGCTTTTGGCTGAAAGCGACGTTTCAATTGGTCTTAGTGCGCTATTTGTTAATAAGTCGATAAATACAGTTTTATGCTTCTACGCCCCATTAAACGGGAGTTCCAATAAAAGGCTGTATTGTTAAAAACATTTGCAAATGCTCAAAGTAGCTCAAGAGCCGCACCCCTTTTACGAATAAAATCAACGGTTTCCCGCGTCGCTTCCTTTAATGCCACTCCCGTCAACCGTCCGCCCAAGCCTAGCGCGTGACCTGCAACCTGCTGCTTTTGCTGCGCGTCCGACCGCAGTCACAATTGGCAATTTTGATGGCGTGCATCGGGGTCATCAGGCGATGCTTCAGGTGGTGTGCGAGGCCGCAAAACTGCGCGGTTTGACCCCGGCGGCGGTTACCTTCGCTCCAGCCCCCGGTGCTTACTTCGCGCGGCTCGTCGGCAAAACGCCGCCCACCCAATTGCAGCGCCTACGCGACAAGCTCGCCTGCATCTGGGCCGTCGGCATCGCGCACATTCAGCTCACGCGCTTCAACGCCGCGATGGCGGCGATGTTGCCGGATGAGTTTTGTGACCGCGTATTGAAGCTGGGGCTCAACGCCAAATGGGTCATCGTCGGAGACGATTTTCGCTACGGCAAAGGCCGCGCGGGCGACGTAAAAACGTTGCATGCTTGGTGTTCCAGTAACGGCATTGAGTGTTACGTGATGCCCGCCGTGACCGCCAAAGACGTTCGCTTTTCATCCACCATTGTGCGCGACTTGCTGCGCCATGGTGACGTGGTCACCGCTGCGGCCATCCTCGGTCGGCCGTATCGCATTTCGGGCAAGGTGGCGCACGGCGACAAGCTGGGGCGCACTATTGGCTTCCCCACGATCAACCTGCCGCTGTGGGCACCGCTGCCGCTGTCGGGCATCTTCGCGGTGCGTGTTTATGGCGTCGATATCGCGGGCGGATTGCCGATGATGGGTGCGGCGAGTGTGGGCGTTCGGCCAACGGTCAAGACCAATGGCGCGCCGTTGTTGGAGGTGCACCTGCTCGATTTTCAGGGAGATTTGTATGGTCGCCGTATCGTGGTGGAATTTGTTGAGCGCATTCGTGACGAAGAGAAATTCGACTCACTCAAAATCATGACCGAACAGATGCATCGCGACATCGCGCAAGTGCGCGTCGCCCTAAACTGCGCTTAACCCGCGCGCAAAGCCTTCTCAACCAATTCCCGCACGTTGGGGGACAACGCGGGTTGGTTTGCTAGTGCCTCAAGCTGCGCATGCTGCAAGCCACGCTGCGGTTCGCTGCATCGGTGCCAGCGCGAAAACGCGTCGCAAAATCGGGCGGCTAGCGAGGGATTCTGAGCATCGAAGCGCTTGATCTGTTCGCCAATAAATGCGTAGCCGCTGCCGTCGGCCGCATGAAAACCGCGCCAGTTCTGATCGGCAAATGCCTGCACTACAGCGCGCACCTGATTGGGATTTTTAGAGTCGAATTTGCTGTGTTGTAGCAGGGCTTGAGCCGTCGCAACGGGGTTGATCCGATGCGCGCTTGACTCCAGCTGAAACCAGCGATTGAGCATCAGCGCGTCGTTTTGCCAGCGGTTATGAAAGCCGCTATACATGGTGTCGCGGGCCGGGCAAGGCTTGTCGCGCAGAGCCGTCATCGCAGCGATTACGTCAGTCAGATTTTCGGCAATTGTCCACTGCGCAAGGGCAAGGGATTGGGCTTCGGCGTTGGGGCTCACGTTGGCAAGCGACAGCAACGTGTTGGCCAAAGCACGATGCGCGGCTGCGCTCGACGCGCGCGCAGCGATGCACGCGGCCCGTTCACGATGGTAGCCATTGAGGAGGGTGGATTGATGCGTGACACTGAGCTTACGCAGCACGCCGTCGCGTGCGTCTGCAATGGCTCGCGTATCGATGAGCGCTACGCGGTCAGCAAGCTCGGTGTAGGTTGGCAACATCAGCAGTTGCGCAATCAGCGCCGGGTCGCTCGCGACGTCAGCAAGCAACGCCGCTACTAAGGTGTGCAGCGAAACCATGGCGCTGTCAGGCGCGTCCACGGCGCGAAAGAAAAGGCTGCGCACCGCCTGCCAGCGCACCACGCCATCGCTATCGTTGACCGCGAGCATCACCAGCTGGTCGTTGCTGTAATCAAAGTTCACCCGCACCGGGGCCGAAAAGCCGCGCAGCAAGGAGGGCACAGGTTTAACCGCGATTTGGTCAAAACTGAACTGCTCCTTGACGCCGGTTACCGTCAACAACCGCTCATGGGTTGTGGTGCCATTGATGTCGAGCAGTGCAACCGACAACGGGATGACCATGGGCAGCTTCACAGTCTGCCCCGGCGTGGCGGGTAGGGTTTGCTCAACAGTTAAGGTGTAGCGCATTGCGCTTGAATCAAACGTGTCGGTCACGTTGAGCAGCGGCGTGCCCGCTTGCGAATACCAGCGCTTGAACTGCGATAGATCGCGGCCGCTCGCATCGGCCATTGCCGCAACAAAATCGTCACAGGTGGCGGCGCTGCCATCATGTCGACTAAAGTACAAATTGCTGCCACGGCGGAACGCGTCAGCGCCGAGCAGCGTGTGCAGCATGCGGATCACCTCCGCGCCTTTTTCGTACACCGTGACGGTATAGAAGTTATCAATGCTTGCGTATTCGTCAGGGCGAATCGGATGCGCCATCGGCCCAGCATCCTGCGCGAATTGGCGCGACTGCATGAAAGCGGCTTGTTCAATGCGTGCGACGGCTGGTGAACCGCGAACGGCGGTGTATTGCTGCTCACGAAATACGGTGAAGCCCTCTTTAAGCGAGAGCTGAAACCAGTCGCGACAGGTGACGCGGTTGCCGCTCCAGTTGTGAAAATATTCATGTGCGACGATGGCGTCGATCATTTGCAAATCGGCGTCGGTCGCGGTGTCGCTGTCGGCCAATAAGAACCGGGAGTTGAAAATGTTCAACCCCTTGTTTTCCATCGCTCCCACGTTGAAGTCATCAGCCGCGTAGATCATGAAGCGGTCAAGGTCGTACTCGCGACCGTACGCTTCTTCATCCCAGCGCATGGCGGCTTTCAGGCACTGCATGGCCCAAGTGCAGCGGGGTAGATTGGCTCGGGTCGAATAAATTTCGAGCATCACGGAGCGGCCAGACGCGGTGACGAACACGTCTTGCAGCCGGTCGAGCGCGCCGGCTACCAGTGCAAATAAATACGAAGGCTTTTTGTGCGGGTCATGCCACACCGCCTCATGCCGCCCATCGTCAAGTGCGCGTTGGCTGACGAGGTTGCCGTTGGCCAGTAACACCGGATACTCGGCCTGTTTGGCACGCAACGTGACCCTATATTCGGCCAGCACATCGGGTCGATCCGGAAAGTAGGTAATGCGCCGAAAACCCTCGGCTTCGCACTGTGTGCAAAAAGTGCCCGCGGTCACATAGAGTCCCTCCAGCGCGAGGTTGCCGCTGGGGTCGAAGCGGGTGGTAATGCACAAGGTGAGAGTACCCGCAAGGTCACCATGCTCGCCGCTCGAAGTAAACACATGAGCGGGGATGGTGATGCCACCGGTCGTTCGGACGAAGTTACGTGCGGTGAGATCGCGCCCGTTGAGCGCAATTGCATCTAACGCCAATCCCTCGCCATACAGCACCAGCGGCGCATTGACCACCGTGTTCTGTCGCAGGGTGAGGGTTGAGGTGACGGTCGTCGATACCGGGTCTAAATCAAACAGTAGCTCGACCCGATCAACCCAAAAACCCGGCGCGCAGTAATTGGCGCGCCGGATGGACTCACTGCCGAGGGTCGTCAAACCACGAATTATTTCGCGGCCGGCACGTACGCAGACGGCTCGCTGCTCGCGTTTTGCGTTTTGCCGATCACTGACATCAGTTCGACATCAAACACTAGTGTGGCGTTGGGCGGAATAGCGGCACCCGCGCCGCGCTCGCCGTAGCCCTTGTCCGGCGGAATGATCAGCGTGCGCTGACCACCTACTTTCATGCCGGCAACGCCTTCGTCCCAGCCTTTGATCACGCGCCCGGCACCTATGATGAAGCCAAACGGCACCTTGCGGTCTGCGGATGAATCAAATTTGCTGCCTTTGTTGCCGGGTGCTGCGCCGTTCCACAAATAGCCGGTGTAATGAACCGCTACTGGAACACCGGTCTCCGCTAAAGCGCCGTCGCCGACTTTGCGATCGATGACGGTTAAGGTTTTAGGGGCGACGGCAACAGTGGCCACTGGTGCCGTCGCGGTAGTCGGTACCTGAGCAATGGCACAGCCGTGCAACAACGTGGCTACCGTGGCTGTGGCTAAAAGCGTGGCTAAGTAATTAGCGGAGTTGGGTCTAACTTGTTTGATCATAGGAGGGAAGAAACTTAATGGAGAAAGGTCTAAGGGCTTGTCCGCACCAGCGGCTTGCGGTTCGCCAGATTGACAACATATAACAGGCACGGGCGAATGACTGAGTACGTCCGTGTCATTTCGCTTGCGGCTACCAGACACCAGCGGTATTCTACGATTTGAGAGATTGCATCAACTGCACCCGTGCAAGGCAATTGCGCAAAAAAAGACCGGAAAAATGCTACGCTGGCTTACCAATTTGACCGATTCCCGTCCGCTGGGTTCAGTAAGCGGCGCACGAAAATTTGCGGCCTCGCTGGATCGTGACATCTTCGCTGCTGCCGATGTGTTGTGCGCCCAGCTACGCGCGTTCGTCAGCGATGCAGAGCTTCAGCCCGCGCTGTATGCCGCGCCCTTATTGGAACTGGACGCGCAGGTTGTGGCCCTGACCGAGCGCTTGGAACGTGACTTTGTGGCCGCATCCCTGCAATCGCATTCGCTGCGAGACCGTCTTTGGGACGCTGGATATGACTGGGCGATGCGATTTGCTGACGCTTACCGGCTGATCATCCTGCGCGAGACGGCAAGCCTCGGCGGTCGCGCGGCCAGCGAGTTCGCTAGGGTGTCCGTGCGCTTTTTCTGGTTTCGGACGATGGCGTATCGCTACCGGTTGTATCGTCACGAGGAATGGATTCCGAGCATCTGGGTCGAAACCCATCACGTGTTTAGTAAAACCTGCGATCTGGGCGTCGATCACGTCGTGGTCACCGACAGCGTGGGTGCCCGGCAGTCGACCTTTGCGGCGCGCGCCTTTGCCACGCTGTTGTTGTTGCGTTTGGGTAACGCGGGCGGCTACACGCCGTCGCAAATTTATTCGCTGTATCGAAAATTCGATGAATTTACCCACGATATAAAACTCACCGCGAGACCCTCAGTGGATGACGCCTTTGCTGTGAATCTTGGAGGATCCGAGGGGTTGGTGCCGCGTCACGCCGTACCGCAGGGCGGGCAGTTTTTATATTGCGACACTACGGCGGTGCATGCCCGCGCGCTCGCTTGGCTCGATCAGGTCGAGTCGGCCGACGGCGGTCGAAACGTCACGCTCGGCGGATCACTGTCGCAAAATCCGCTGCTTGGGCTCAGAAGCGCGGTGCTGCGGGTCGACCCGGAATTCAAACCGCTGGCTCGGGCGAGCACCCGAAACAACGACCGTGGACGCGTCGCGGCGACCTATGGCGTAAGCCGCGTTGCATCGGCAATTTCGTTTGACCCAGAAGTGCTCTCCGGAAGCCTTGAAGGCGATAACTACGACTACGCCGACGTGCAGGAAATCGAAACACTCGGCTTGTTAAAAGACTCGAAGTTGGCGCGGCTTCGTCGCGATTTGCCGCCCGAGGCCACTCGACTCAACTTGCAGTTCTGGCATTTGCGCGACCGCAGTGACACCGGTTATCGCTGTGTAATGCCCAACACGTCCACCCAGACGTTGCGGCTTCGTGACATCGCGGTGGTGACCGAGGAGCGGCCCAATGCTGGCTGGCAGCTCGCGACGATCGTGCGGCTGCTCAAACTTCCGGCAGGGCATGTTGAGTTGGGCCTGCAAGTGATTTCGCGCGAATTGGACATGATTGAGCTGCGCTCGTTGCGCTCGCGATCAGGGCTGTATCGAGATAACGCATCGACTGTGGTGGCCAGTGCGGTGTTCAAGGCCATTCGCCTGCGCAGCGCCTTTTTTGGTCGCCCCATTATGGGCGCATCGTGGATCATGAACTCAGCCGACTATCAGGCATCTGTTGCCTACGAGGTGCAGGGTTCCGGACGCCGCTATGAGATCGGCGAGGTGGTCAGCGAAGGCTCCGATTGGGTATGGGTTAAGCCCAATGAGATGAGTTAACGTCAGGTGGGTGAGTGTCGGCAAACTGAAAACAGGTCAAAATAGAGCCCATGAGCTTGTTTTGCGCCCTTCAATGTGCCCCACATGTACTTCGCCTGCCTGCGTCGCTGTGCGCCCGAATTATTCCGTTTCTAAATCAATAGGAGACTAGGCGCGACGACGCAGACAGTGCGTTAGCACGGCAAGGCGGAGCAACGACGTATCGTATTGATTTAGAAATGGAATTAGTAGGGGCTGAGCCCCGCCCTTCCGTCTCAATGACGCGCTCATTACGCGTTTCGCGCGCTGCCAAATTCACCGCTTCCTCGTTTGAGGGAGACGGCTGAAATTACAGGCTGTTGACGAAGCGGTCTCACGTGGGAAGCGCCACACCCTCACCTCAACCCGCTCCCGCAATGGGAGACGAGGCACAAGACACCCAGCATGGATTCGACTTCTACCAAACCGCAAAAACCGGACACCCCGTCCAACAAAGCCACCTTAAATCTCACCGACACGCCGTTTCCGATGCGTGGGAACATGGCCGCCCGCGAACCGAAATGGGTGGCCGAGTGGAACGAGAAAAAGCTCTATCACGCGATCCGCGCCAAGGCGAAAGCCGAGGGCCGCCCGCTGTGGGTGTTGCACGATGGCCCACCGTATGCCAACGGTGACATCCACATCGGCCACGCCGTCAACAAAATCCTCAAAGACATCGTCGTCAAATCGAAATTGATGGCGGGCTTTGACGCGCCGTATGTGCCGGGCTGGGATTGTCACGGCATGCCAATCGAAATCCAGATCGAGAAGAAATACGGCAAAGGTTTGCCACCGCAGGAAGTGCAGGCGAAGAGCCGCGCCTATGCCACCGAACAGATCGAGAAGCAGAAGAAAGACTTCATGCGGCTCGGCGTGCTCGGCGAATGGGAGAACCCGTACACCACGATGAATCCGCGCAACGAAGCGGATGAAATCCGCGCGCTGCGCAAAATCTATGATGCGGGCTATGTGTTCCGCGGCTTGAAGCCCGTGAACTGGTGTTTCGACTGCGGCTCGGCGCTGGCTGAGGCCGAGGTTGAGTATCAGGACAAGATTGACGTCGCGGTGGACGTGGGCTTTGCATTTCGTGAAAACGACAAGCTTTCGAAGGCGTTCGGCCTCGCCAAGTTGCCGCATGAAACAGGCTTTCTCGTCATATGGACGACCACGCCGTGGACACTGCCCGCCAATCAGGCGCTCAACGTTCACCCGGAATTTGAGTACGCGCTGGTTGAAACGACTGACGCCGCGCGTCCGTTGCTACTGCTCGCCGCAGAGCGCGTCATCGCGTGCCTTGAAAACTGGGGCATGACGGGCAAAGTGGTCGCGACATGCAAAGGCACGGCGCTCGATCACATCGAGTTTGCGCATCCGTTTTATGACCGCTTGAGCCCGATCTATCTAGCGGAATACGTCACGCTCGACACCGGTACTGGCATCGTCCATTCGTCGCCCGCATACGGTATCGAAGACTTTTTGTCGTGTCGCGCCAATGGCGTGAAAGATACCGCCGTGTTGACGCCGGTCATGGGCGATGGCAAATACGCCGAATCGCTGCCAGAATTTGGTGGCCTGTCGATCTGGGATGCCAATCCGAAAATTGTTGAGCACATGCGCGCCAAGGGCACGCTGTTCAAGGCCGAGAAATTCACGCACAGCTACATGCACTGCTGGCGGCACCGCACGCCAATCATCTACCGCGCGACGAATCAATGGTTTGCGGGGATGGATGTGGTTCCGTCTTCTCCCTCTCCCCTGGAGGGAGAGGGCCGGGGAGAGGGGGAGGGTGGATTGCACGCCTCGCGTTCCGTCGCGCCTCCCCCTCTCCCCCAACCCCTCCCCCTCGGGGGGGGAGGGGAGTTAAAAACTCTCCGCGAAACTGCATTAGCCGCCGTGGACGCAACGCAATTCTTCCCAGCATGGGGCAAAGCACGGCTGCATGCCATGATCGCTAATCGCCCGGACTGGACGCTGTCACGGCAGCGCCAATGGGGCGTGCCGATGGCGTTCTTTGTGCATCGCGAAACGGGGGCATTGCATCCGCGTACCAGCGAACTGCTTGAAGCCGTCGCCAAGCGCGTAGAGCAGGGTGGCATCGAAGCGTGGCAAACGCTCGACCCGGTCGATTTGCTCGGTGACGAAGCGAACGATTACGTCAAGAACCCGGACACGCTAGACGTGTGGTTCGACTCCGGCACCACGCATGAGACGGTGCTGCGCGGCTCGCACGCGGCGCAGAGCAAGTTCCCAGCGGATATGTATCTCGAAGGCTCGGATCAGCATCGCGGCTGGTTTCATTCGTCGCTGCTAACCAGCTCGATGATCAACGGACGTGCGCCATACGACCAGTTGCTGACGCACGGTTTTGTGGTCGATCAAAACGGTCGCAAGATGAGCAAATCGCTCGGCAATGTGGTCTCACCGCAAAAGGTGTGCGACTCGCTGGGCGCGGATATTCTGCGCTTGTGGGTCGCAGCGACCGATTATTCGGGCGAGCTCGCGCTGTCCGACGAAATCCTCAAGCGCGTGACAGAAACGTATCGCCGCATCCGCAACACGGCGCGCTTTTTGCTCGCAAATACGTCGGATTTTGATGCGTCGAGAGACCTAGTTCCGCTCGAACAAATGAGCGAGATTGATCGCTACGCGGTGGCGATGACGCGTGAAATGGCCGCGAAGGTTATCGCCGCCTACGAGCGCTACGAATTCCACGTCGTCACGCAATTGATTCAAGGCTTTTGCACCGAAGAGCTGGGCGGTTTCTACCTCGACGTGCTCAAGGATCGGCTCTACACCTGTGGAGCGACCAGTCACGCGCGCCGCTCAGCGCAAAGTGCGCTGCATCACATCACGCAGCAACTCGTGCGCCTGATGGCACCGGTGCTGTCGTTCACCGCAGAGGAAATCTGGGCTACGCTGAATCTAGGGAAGGATGTGACCGAGGCTAGTGTGTTCTTTGAGACGTGGAAAGAGCCGTTGGCAGCACCCGCAGATGAGGCCGTGCTGCTCACCCATTGGGCACTGCTTCGCGAAGTGCGCGCGGTGGCATCCAAGGCCATTGAAGACGTGCGCACGGCCGGCGGCGTCGGCTCTAGCCTGCAGGCAGAAATCGTAATCGAAGCGCCTGCGGCGACGCTTACCGAACTTGCGCGACTCGTTGACGATCTGAAATTCGTGTTCATCACTTCGCAAGCCACAGCGAAAGAGGGTGCTGAATTGAAAGTTACGGTCACCCCAAGCGCGGCTACCAAATGCGACCGCTGCTGGCACTACCGCAGCGACGTCGGCGCGGACGCGAATCACCCCGGCATCTGCGCACGGTGCATCAGCAATTTGTACGGCGCAGGTGAGACGAGGGCGTTTGCGTGATGATTTTTTCGATAAAGCTTTTCTGTGAAATGCCGAATTCATGGGGCCTCAGCCATGATTTAGGCGTTTATCGACTTAAGCCAATTCTCAAGCTTAGCCCCTATGAAATAAGGGTTTCAGCCGAAAGCCGTAGCCCGCAAGGAGCGCAGCGTATTCTGGGAATCGTGCGTTCAGCCGCATTGGTGGGCAACAAGTTGCCCACCCTACGAGCAACAACAACGCTATGAGCGCCGTCCTAGCCCGCCGCTGGATCGGCCTCATCCTAGTGGTCATCGTGCTCGATCAAATCACCAAGCTTTACTTCCATACCAATTTTCGACCCGGCGAACGGCTGAATATCCTGCCGTTTTTCGACTGGATCCTCACCTACAACACGGGTGCAGCGTTCAGCTTTTTGGCGGATGCGGGCGGCTGGCAGCGCTGGTTCTTCATAGCACTTGCTATTGTCGTGAGCGCGTGGTGTTGGCGCTGGCTCAACCGCGAGAATGATGCCCGCGTGCAACTCGCGCTAGCCCTCATCATCGGCGGCGCGCTCGGCAACGTCATCGACCGCATTTGGCTAGGCAAAGTCATCGACTTCATCCTCGTCTACTGGGCACCGTGGAACTACTATTACCCCGCCTTCAACGTCGCCGACAGCGCGATTAGCATAGGAGCTGTGCTGATGTTGTGGTCAGCGTTTTTTGGCACGAAGCGAGCGTAAGGTCACAATGCAACCCACCCCCATCACCTTCCAACCGAAATCCGTAATACTGGCCAACCCGCGCGGCTTCTGCGCAGGCGTTGACCGCGCCATCGCCATCGTTGACCGCGCGCTGGAAAAATTCGGCGCACCGATCTATGTTCGTCACGAAGTCGTACACAACAAACACGTCGTCGACGACCTCAAAGCACGCGGCGCGATATTCGTCGAAGAACTGAAAGACGTGCCTGAACTGCCCGGCGGCGCGGTCGTCATCTACTCCGCCCACGGCGTATCCAAAGCGCTGCAGGCTGAGGCCGCTGAGCGCAAATTCCGCGTGTTCGACGCCACTTGTCCGCTGGTCACCAAAGTTCACGTCGAGGTTGCCAAACTGCGCAAACAAAACGTGGAAATCATCATGATCGGCCACGAAGGCCACCCCGAAGTCGAAGGCACCATGGGGCAGGCGAAAGAGGGCATCTACCTAGTAGAAGACGAAGCCGATGTGATGGCCCTCGCGGCATCAGGCAGGATTCGCGAACCGTCCAAGCTGGCGTTCGTCACGCAGACCACACTATCCGTTGACGACACTGCCAAAGTCGTGCAATCGCTGCAACAAGCCTTCCCGCAGATCCGTCCGCCGCGCAAAGACGACATCTGCTACGCCACCACCAATCGGCAAAACGCAGTCAAAGAGATTGCGCCACAGGTCGACGTATTTTTGGTGGTCGGCTCAAAAGCCAGCTCCAACGCCAATCGACTGCGGGAGGTTGCGGAGCGGCTGGGCGCAGCGGCCTACCTGATCGACGACGCGTCCGGCATCGATCAGGCTTGGTTAAAACCAAACAGCCAAATCGCGGTAACGGCAGGGGCGTCCACCCCAGAACACCTCGTCAACGAAGTGCTGCAACAACTGGCCGCATGGGGCACGTCAGGCGTTGTTCTGGCAGGTGGCGAGAGTGAGAACGTCGAGTTTCGGTTGCCGGTGGCGTTGCTGGATTGAGGGGCGAGATACGTCGCTCCTGAATGTAATTTGCGCGCAATGGGCAGGGCGTGCTTAGATATATACGAAACACGATCATGTTTCTGATTTTTCAATTTATTTGGGCTCAACTAGGACAGCGTGATGCAAGTACGAGTCCGCGAACGTAATCAAACTACGCTGCCGAGTGCTACCGCAAAAGCGGTCGATCGCTCGGCGAATGATTTGCTCAACGTTGAAATTGTCAATGGCGTGATCACGCTGGCTGCACCACTGCACGCCAACATTTGAACTGCACCAGTCGGTGTGGCGACTATCGCCAACAGTCGACAACCGCCGTCGACGTCGACACGCTTCGCGTCCCCGCTTGATTGATTGACAAATTTCCGCACGTGCTATCCGTAAATCTAGACTTCAGCGTGGCCGTCAAAGAGTAGGCGGTCGCCGACGGCGCAGCGGTGAATGCAATGTCGTAGCGAGCGGTGGCGTCGCGAGGAGCCGTCGACAAACTTGCCGGCAAAGTTGGTGCTACGGGCGTGCCGGTTCCTACTAGATAGCTGTTGTTTTGACTGTAGACACGCTCCATAAATTGCACGCCGTCCATTAGGACGGCAGCTGCGCCTGCGCGATTCGCACGAGTTACGTACTGCGTGTATGACGGAAGTGCAATGGCAGCAAGAATGGCAATAACGGCTACCGCAATCATCAATTCTATGAGCGTAAATCCTCCACACGTGCGGCCATCATGTATCTGGCTAGCAGAATTCAAGTTCGTGTTTTCTATCACTTAGCGCACCTGTTGAATCCAAGTTTGGGGGAACACGGTAACGCGGCAAACCGCTGAAGTAGCCGTACGAACGACCGTTTCACCTTCCAGGCAAGCCAGTGCGATGCATTTCCCCGCGTTTAAATAAAGCCCCGCCGAACATCTGCAGTTAACGCCCGGCGAGTCGCAGGTTGGCGCTTGGCCGGCGCCGCCGGTGGGGACGAGGGGGGCTGCCGCCCTCGGTCTGCTGGTTTGGCTCCAATTGGAAGCAACAGACTGAACAATGGCAGACTTAATGGAGGCTGCACCTTCGAGCTGCACACTAACCACCGGCGCGGTACCCACCGCATCTGGATTGCCGTCGCGATTTAGGTCAAAAGTCCCGACACCACGAACCGTGCCAGAGAAGGCGTTAAGTTCTGTGACGAAATTTTTACCCGATGCCGTGCAGCTACTGACGTCCGACGTTGGATCTAGCGTCAGAAATAGTACGCCGGTACCGTCTACGGTGGGCGGAACGATCATGCGCTCAGCCGTCTGATTGGTCGCGGAACCCGTCGGAAGATCAATGAACCAACCGTTCTTCTGTCCCGCCCCCGCTGCGTAAGGAATATCGTTATTGGAGACAGTGCGCACAATGGTGCCGTTGACGCTGCCAGAGGTCAGCGTCTGTTGCACCAAATCAACGCGGGAGCCTAGATTCGCGTTGCGATCACGCAACCCATACAGCGACTGCTGTGTTACGGAAGCGGCGTCTGTTTGCTCAAAAAATTTGCCCGTACCGAACAGCAGTTGCACGCCACCGGTCGGGTGTGGCGTCACGGCAATTGATCCAGTAATCGGCTGTGAATTGTCGGTCTTAGTAACAAAATAGGGCGCCTCACCGACCTGCTGCCAATTGCCAGCCGCATTTTGCGTGAATTTCCACAAACTACCTTGATAATCGCCCGCGTAAACAGCCGCGACTTTGCCACGATTGAACTCTAGCGCAGTGGGGGAAGACAACCCGTTTAAACCTGTCCGAGCTCCAGTGAGCGCCGTGACCGCACTAGAGCCGGTCATCAGGTTGACCACGAATAGATAACCGTTGTCATCGAAACTACCATAACCATTGCCGATATAGGCTTGCCACACGCCCCCTACCTTGGCGCGCCCTATGGCCGGTGTTGGAATGCCGTTGCCAAGGCGTGAATCGTTGATCTCCCACAACACGTTGCTGGCGGAGAATGAGGGCGATGACCCGGTGATGACGCTGGTGATGTCAAGCCCGAAAACACTACGCCCACCCGCGCCAAGGGTGCCTACCAGTGCGGTCTTCCACGTACTGCCATCGCAATAATCGTGCTCTGCAAGGCTCGATTCAACCAGCGGTTCACGCGCATAGTCCTTGTCTGCCGTTTTTTTGATTCGATCCAGAACGCCGTAAGGCACGTACGCGAATATTTCAGCACCAGTCGATCCGTTAAATGCGTGCAGCATTCCCGCGCCTGATCCGACAAACACTACCTCACGCTTGCTTTTTACGTAGTTGCTGTAGTTTGCACAGGCGAGGCCTGCGTTCGCATAACCAAAATCGATTTTCCCAGACACCACAATATCAGACGCCACGACTTCACCCAAAACACCCACCGCGCGCTTACGCAACGCGTTGGTCGTGGCAGATTCCTGAGATCGATCACCTGCAATGTAATTAAAAATGTTTTGAGTGTTGCTGAAAAAATTCGTCTTCTCGGTCGTGGTGAAGCTCCCCCAAGTCCATGCGCGTCCGCCTACGGATGTAGTCCCGCTGAGCGGGGCGTTAGCGGTAAAAATATTACGTCCAGTCTGATTGATCAGCGTGCTGTCGGTGGTCCAGGCGGGCGACGATTCGGGCGTCGATTTTGACCCATCGGGGTTGGTGTTAAACGCATCCAATTTGCCTGACCACGGGCCTGTCTTATACGACGTGGTGTAGAGCTTCACGCCGGTGGTTTGTCGGGATCCTGATGCGCCGATTTGACCGCCGTTTCCACTATCGGCTGCAACAATAGCGAGCACTCGACGAAATGCCTGTACTAACTGCGTCGGCGAATCTGCGGAAAAAAACTCGCCACGGCTATTCAGCGCGGCATGCCACAAGTCAGCCACGTTACCCAAGGCGTCCTCACCAGTGGCCGGCCAATTCAACGGGCCAGCAACCAACGCTGGGTAGTCACCCGCGTAGGTTGAGCCACCCCACGTCGGCTGTCCGCCTAAACCGTTGAGCGTTTTAGTCAGCCCTAAACCCACCGGAAAATTGACCATGTGTTGCCACGTTGCCGGATTATTGCGCGGGTTCCAAAACTGTTGGGTAGCTGTGCCTGTGGTGTCGTTATAGACAGGTTTAACAGCGTTTGCCACGCCTGCCGTACCCGGCTGCAGGTCTTCAGCCCAGTACTTGAATGCGATATCCGCGAGCGAGTTTGAGTTGCCGTCCGTGTATGGGCGCTGCGGCACATACGGCGTCCCATCTGGGAGAGTAAGCCCTGTGGCGTCTACGTTACCGAGCGCCGTTGTGGAGTCGCCATTCCACACGCCATCCGTGAACATCAGGTGATAGTTGCGTCGACAACCGATCAGTGGCGCCGCGTCGACTCCAATCTTGTAGGCGGCCGGGCCAGAAATGTCCGTTGCCGCCGTTTTAAAGTATTCGCCGACTCGCCGCAGCGTGCTTCTCAACGGCGTGCCCTGAGCTGAATCTGCGTCAGCAGCGTGAAGCCAAGTGAGCAGCTCTGTTCTTCGCGCGACCGTGTATACAGCAATTAAATTTGGCTTGGCAGTTGACGTTCCGGATGGCGGACAGGAATTGCGCGTACCTTGTGCGAATGAACTATTGGGGAGCATGCAAGTGTCAAAATCTTGATAAGCAACCCGATATGTGGCGGGAATATCGTACACCGCCGTTGTCATGGACGATATGACGCTCAACATGCGAGTTCGATAGAACGAATACCAGATGGCGAAATTTTGCCGTTCATCCGAAGCGCTTGGCCCAGACGTAGAGGTGACATTTCGACGCGTGTAGCACGTCTCCGTCAAAGTACCCAAAGTACAAGTGCCGGAGGGCGTAAAAACGTAGTAGTACGCTGACGTTCCGGCTGTTCTGTTAGTGAAGCCGGCAGGATGTTGAAAGAATGTCTGGCGATTACCCACCACACCGGCAATGATCTGCGCCCGCGTCAGCAGTGGCCGTTGCTCGTTGGTCGGGCGGTATTCAGTGCTCAAATTCATCACCCCAAGTAGGGCGTTGAACCCGTTAGATGGGGCAGCTAAAAAACTCACGATGCCCGCTGGCCCCGTATTGGTCGCATTTCTCGGGATCGCGTAGGTAACAGCAGGGTTGTAAGCTAATGCATTGAAATCAGAAGAATGGATACGACGCGAATCTGCAGCAGTACCGACGCCGCCAGAAATAAACCCGATTGCATCAGGAACAAACCCCCAACTCATACTCCCGGAATTGTCGAGCGTGATGACAAGATTCGGATCGGCCGTGCCATTGGTGCCCAACAGTGGCAAGGTTGCAACGGCGGGCCATGCTGCAAAGGTGGCCGGCACAATCGTCGTCGCTATAAACAACCCAATTAGCTGCGACACCAGCTTCGAAGTTAACAGAAAACGCAATACGGGGAAAGGAGTGTTCATAGTGAATTACCTAGATGCACCAAACGTGGCCTGCACGAACGCGCGAGTAGTGGCGCGCCCCGCAGCACCGCGCGCAGTCACGCGGTAAAAATCGGTGGGTGAGGTTGCCGCAGGATTGCGTGTGGCATTGTCATCGAGTTGCTCGATAACGTAGAAGCAAGGGTTGGTCACAAGGGACAAATCGGGGCCGCCAGTCATGGTCAACTTACGTGCGGTGGTATTGCCCCACGCGAAAACTTGTCGCCAATAAGTAAATTTAAACGGCTCTGCACCGGAAGTTTGCATCACATTCAGCGTTGAAGTGACACCTGTTGCGGAAGACGAGTAGCTGCCGGAGCGCACGTATTCGTGTGCCTCTGTGATGGAAGCTTCAGCGCACTGAAACGCCCGCTTTTGATCAATGGAGTTGCCCGCAATCGCCTCCGACTCGCGCGCGACTCTTGCCGACACTAACGCGAGGATCAACAACAACAACATGAACATCGCGGCCGTAAATAGTGCAAATCCTTTCTGTTTCTTCTTGTGGCTAGTTTGCTTGACTGCGCTCCGGCGCGAAGAAACAAAACAGAGCACGGGCCAGATCGACTTCGTTGTGGCGTAGTTTTTCAATTTCAATTCTCGACCGCGCGCAAGCGCAACGCATTTCGTACCGCAACGGTTTTTGTGTATGGGGTTCGCACATAGCTGTCAGCACTGGTCGCCGTAGTGCTGGGGAGAAAGGCGAGCGCCGTGGCGTCATAAACGTACGCGGGTGCGTTAGCAGTTCCTGCCCCCGTTTGTTGATCGCTACGGATCAGTAGATTAATGACCACGCTGCGCACTAGCGGCCAGTCGGTCGTCGTCATTGCCGTAGCGCTTTTGAAAGACGACACCTCATCGACGTTGGTCGTTACAGCCGTGAGCCCGAACGCAAGCCGCATGTCTTCGACGTTAGCCACTAGCGGCTCAGGACTTCGTCCAGCGCAAGCCTTCTTGCGGTCAAGAACGTACAAATTCGAGATGCCGCTTGCTGTGCCGACAAAATAAGTTTCGCTCTCGAACGGCATGACTTGAGCCCCTTTGGTAAATACACTGAGGAAAGGCCCGACGCGGTCAAGCGCGTGTTGCAGCAACGTGAAGGTCGCCGGCACCTCGGTACACACCGCTCCCCCATTGTCCACTCTAAATAACGTTGCTTTTGTCGTGTCGCTGACCACAAAAAGTTGACTGTTAAAAGACACCTTGACTCCAGACGCCACCGCAATATCGCTGTCGCCGTCAATCATGTCGCCAGTGACGGTGGCACCAGTGCCGCCATACTGCACGGAAAGTACATGACTGCCTGACGCTAGGGTGATCGAGCTGCCCGAACCGAGAGGCACTGACGTGGTGCTAGCGAGTTCGCCTCGAAGCATGGTGTCGAGCATGATTCGGGCGGGTACGGGAACGGTGATTGGGCTGGTAGGGCTCGCGTTCGGCTCGAAAACGTAGACTTCATTGCTCTTTTGAATTGCTTCGGTTCCCGTAACGGGAGAGTAATTACCGAAAAAACCAGCCTTTTGAGTAACTTCAGACAATATGTCGAGTGCGATTCGACCTCGCTCCTGAAGAGCCGCTCGATCATCTAGGCCACGAATGCTCCCAGAAGTGCCCGTATACGCAGCGCCAGCAACCAAAATAACCAATAGTCCAATGGTTATACCAACCATAAGTTCGATCAGTGAAAAACCTTTATTGCAGTTACGACTGCATTGCGCTGCTTTCAATTTCACAAACGAGTTTCCATAAGCAGCGTCTGGGTGGCGGAGCCGCCGATCGTGCGCGAATCATTCCAACGAATGGTTATCGACGCCCGACGGCTACTAGGGTCAACATCGACCGCCCCTGCACCTGAAGGCAGGGCACAGGCAAGCTCGCCCCGCCAGCGATTAATCGGGTTCGGTGAAGCTCGATCAGAGACGCAGTTTCCGCTGGTAACTGTGGCGTTCACGAAGGCCGGATTTTCCGTGAGAGCCTTCGGCGTATTCACGCGAAGTTGGTCGAGCATCGATGCAGCGAGCATGCCAGCACGATCACGGGCGGTCGCGCTGCCCAAGCTGGCCGAGCTACGAACCAACAAGCCGACCAGCGCCAGAAGACCGAGAGCAACTAAAAGAATTGCGATCATCGATTCCAACAGACTGACACCGGATTGGGCACCCGGGTGCAAAGATGCCTGCCGAAACTTGCGGATGTTGAGTGTCTTGCTCATAGTAATCAACTGCACGCCACGGTGGCGTCCGAACAAACTCGAACGCGCCCTTCAAAACTGACAATTAGGATGCGACATACGGTGTCGCTCGTGTCGCAGATGGAAATTTTTCCAGGATTTTGCGCGCCCTTCACGGGATAACCGCCGGCGTCAAAATGCGTGACTGATATGTTGTTAGCGTTCGGCGATGCAATTCGATCCTGAAGTGAGTTTGAACGGCTGCTACCAGGGTATGAATAAATCAGCACGTGAGCACTTTTGCTCGAATCGTACGTAACATCGCGATCAGGGTTCTCAAATACGCGCCAGCCCGAAGCCCACTTTGTGCCGTTTCGCGCGATGCTGACCGTACTAGAACGAGTGATAGCCTCGGAGCGCGCACGCGCCACTGCTTGACGCAACTCCATAGCCACCGCGCGCACCTCATTGTTTAAGATTTGCTGCCTGTAGGAAGGTAGCGCGACGGCGGCGAGAATTGCGAGAATCGCGACACAGATTAACGCCTCGATGAGAGTGAAACCGCAGACCATGCGGGCGACAGGATTCCGCACGTGGCGCACGCTCGACTTGACGAATGCGCCACAGAGCCGACGTTGAGTGCGTTGTTTTTTGCAGGGCGAACGTTTGGTTGTCATTGGCAGCAGTTTAGACGGGCATTTCAGCGATTTTTCATATCTCCGACGAATGGCCGTTTCCGCCTTGCAGGTGGCTGGTGACAATCTTTCGTCGTTCCTGCGAAGCCTGTCCTGAGTCTGCCGAAGGGGCAGGCCCCAGTGACTTTGGGTGTTTCGTAGCAGTTTTGGCGTGTTTGAAAGATGCTGGGCCTATGCTTGCGCGGGGGCGACGAGAAACAGCCAAATGATGAATCTCGGTTGATCTGGACGATCAAGCGAGCCCAGATCAGGTCTATGCCGCCGGGGTTGACGCTGTGATTTAGGTTTTCACGTTTCCGCGAGAAGCGTAACCATGCTGAATTCAAGTCGGACCACGGCGTACATCGGACTCAACGGTTGGAGTAAGCGTTCTGGGTCGCATGCGAAGTACAAATTAATTTTTTGGCATTTCGACAAACTAGCCGTCGTATGGCGATGGCAGCGTGACGCGTGGCACTTAATTCCCTGAGCCCCGTCCGGATGGCTTTGCACTGACCCTCGCCACATCCAGCACCGCATGCACCTGCCAGTCGGCGCCGATCTCGCTGACGGCTGAGATTACCCAGCATTCTTCGCCCAGATACAGTTGCGATACCTTTAGGCTTTCGTCCATGCCGAATGGGGCAATTAGCATCGTTTGATCGCCCTTTTGAAAGGTGACGACGGGCACGTGTTGAGTGCTGTCGGCCGTTTGCGCGACTTTGGCCTCGCCGAAATTGCAGAAAATTTCACAGCCTGCCATAACAGCGCCAGGCGAATCTTCCAGCCATCTCACAGCCGCCACAGCCCAAGGCTCTGCGTCGCTGCCACGCAGGCAGAGCAGGGAGCCGACACGCAGCACCGGGTAGGCCAGTTCAAAGCGAAGCAGAAAGCCGCCCTCGCTGTGATTGATGACTACCGCCTTGTGGCAAACGCTGGTGGCCGCAAGCTTTGACGATCTGGGTTTTGCCTGCGCCTGCATCGCCCCCCAGCATTCAATAAAACCGATTTCTGTGTCAACGTGGTCGACGCGACCCACACGGGCGATGGCCCGATTGTGGTTGTAGCCAAATTCGCGCATTGCCCGGCGCACGAAATCTTGCAATTCCTGCGCGGTCAACCCGACCTGTATGGCCGATTGCAATAATGATTCGTACACGTCACTCGGTGTGCCGCGCGTTGGCGTGGCCGCAAGTTCACGCATGGTGAACGCCGCATCTTGCGCGTTGATGTACAGCGGTGCGATCGGCTCCCACGCCGCTGGCACCCGTGCGAACGGCATCGGCGACACGTCGCTTAGCAAGTCGGCTGCCGCAAGGCCTGAGCCTGCATGCGTGGGGGACGTCAACGTAAAGCTGCATGCTTTAGACAGAATGCCCACCAGCCGCACCGCCACCGGCAAGCGCCCTGGTGCGAGCGAAAGGGGATTGAGCCACGCCATCAACCATAGCTGCATCACTTGGTTGAGTAGTTCCGGTCGGCTCGATTTGTCCGGAAATCGCTCCGAGACGATGTAGCCCGTTAGCGCATAAATGGTTCGCCAAAAGCCTTGTGGCGGCGCACAGTAACCCAGGTTGCATCCGGTGTAGATGCGGGCCAGTACGCGAAGCGCGGTTTCTATGGCCTTGGATGAGAGTAGAGTAGTTTTATACAGCGCGATGGGCTGTGATTGTCCAAGTCCAGCCCGGTGCCATAGTGTCTTCACCACATGTAAATAGCTGTCGAGCGATTGTCGAGCATCGGGCGCGAGCGGATGCGATGCGTTCCAAAAGTCGGTTTCAAGTGCATCCCACCACGCATTACCCAGCACGGCGGTGGCCGCTTCGAAATCGCCGGGAGCAATCGACGCTACGACGTCACGCAGCGGTTTTGCGAGCAGATCGGTGGGTGCTGCCTGATGGGCCATGTCGGTTGGGGCGGATACGTTTGATGGACTTAGGGCTCGTAAACCAATAACTTGGCCATTTACCCGGCTGGGCTTGGGCGCACTGCGTCTTTGCGAATCACTTGTGTGGCCCGCCACACGGCGTGATTCGCGCCGACCATTGCATCCCAATCCAGCGGCCAAATGATCAAGTTATTGCTTCCGAGCCCTTAGTGACGCTGAGTTTGCATTACGTACTTCTTGAATCAAATATTTAACATAATATAAATTCCCGAACTTAGCGGGACGGGCGCGCACTGAGTCGGATCGCCTCGACAGCCGCCTCAATCCGCGTGATGGGTAGCAAAAAGCCATCATCCACACGCTCACGTGCCTGACGATTTACGGGTGGTCCGATAACTTTGGAGAATCCGAGCTTATCAGCCTCGACCACGCGCAGCGCACTGCCAATGACGGGACGTACTTCGCCGCCCAACCCAAGTTCGCCGAACACCACAACGTCAGACGGAATGGCCACCGCAGACAACGATGACCAGATCGCGGCAACAATGGCCAAATCAGCCGCCGGCTCGGTGACGCGAATGCCACCCACAACGTTTACAAAAACATCAAATCCACCCAGCTGACAGCCCAAATGGCGGTTCATCACAGCGAGCAACATCGCGAGCCGCTGGCTATCAAAGCCGGTGCATACGCGGCGGGGATTGCCCGCCGTTCGGTCTACTAGCGCCTGCACCTGCACCAGCAACGGTCGCGAGCCCTCAATCGCTGCAAAAACGGCATTACCCGGCGTGATCTCCTGCCCGCGAGCAAGAAATAGCACGGACGGATTGCTCACACCGCGCAGCCCGTCTTCCAACATGGCGAACACGCCGATTTCGTTGCTGGCACCATAGCGATTTTTGAGTGCCCGAATGATGCGAATATTTGACCCCGGTTCGCCCTCAAAATAGATCACAGTGTCGACCAAGTGCTCCAGTACACGCGGCCCAGCAATGGCACCCTCCTTCGTCACGTGACCGACCAAAATGGTGGCAGTACCCGTGCGCTTGGCCAGACGAGTCAATTCCGCAGCGCACTCGCGCACTTGCACCACCGACCCCGGTGCCGACGAAAACGCTTCGCTGAACATCGTTTGAATGGAGTCGATCACGATAACTTGCGGCGAGAGCAAACCGATCTGCTCGACAATCGCATCAAGGGACGTCTCGGCCAGCATGTTGATGCGGCTCAGATCTAGTCCCAACCGGGTGCCGCGCGCTGCAACCTGCGCGGGTGATTCTTCCCCTGAGACGTACAGCGTGGTCATGTGCGCCGACAATGCAGCAATCGCCTGCAACGTCAGCGTCGATTTGCCAATACCCGGGTCGCCGCCAATGAGCGTGACGCCACCCGGAACCAGTCCACCGCCAAGCGCCCGGTCAAATTCGGCAAGCCCCGACGACCATCGTAGCTCCGAGCCCGGTTGCACGTCTGAAAGCTTGACCACTCGTGCGGTCGACGAAACGGTGGCCGTTGCGCGACTGGTCGACTGACGCGACTCTTCCAGCGTGTTCCAGGCGTTGCATGCCGAGCACTGTCCCTGCCATTTGCTGGCGCTGGCACCACAGTCTCGACAGACGAAGGTGAGTTTCGGCTTTGCGATTTTTTTCTCTTTTAAATCAAACGCTTAATTTGACTATATTACAAATCACTTAAAGTATGTCGCAGTAAAATCAAGCGTGAGCACGACCAAAGGCGTGGTATTCAAGACCAGCCGCTCTGGCGTCGCTTACGTTGAAAACACTGCGCCCGTCAAAAACAATCGGCGTGCGCATAGTGCGCGCGACGTCTTGGGGACTAATCGTATAAAACTCGCTCCACTCGGTTGCGACTAACAAGACGTCAGCCCCCGTCAACGCGTCCATCGCGGTGGACACGGTGGAAAATGACGCAAACGAATTCAACTCGGCGGCACCAGTGTGCTGCGCCTGCGGATCGTAAGCACGCACGGTGCAACCTGCGCTGAGGAGTTTTTGCGCCATAACCAGCGCTGGCGCTTCGCGCACGTCATCAGTATTTGGCTTGAACGCCAGGCCCCACAACGCGATCACAGTGTTCGATGCGGTGCGGCCTTTTTGATGCAGCAGGGCCAGCAGCTGATCGGCCATTAATTCCCGCTGCCGGACGTTGATCTCAGCCGCTGCGTCGGCGATGCGCATCTGGGACGCCGCATTGATACCCTGCTTGACCAACGACGTGACATCTTTAGGAAAGCATGAGCCGCCGTAGCCGCAACCCGAGTTTAGAAATTTTTGCCCGATGCGCGGATCCAGCGCCATCGCGTCGCGCACCGAATCGATACAGGCACCCGTCGCGTCAGCGAGGTTAGCCAACTCATTCATGAACGAGATGCGAACTGCGAGCATGGCGTTGGCCGCGTATTTGGCTAATTCCGCTGATTCGACCGTCATCACTAATATGCGCTCAGCAATTAGTTTGAGTCCGTCGTAGACGGCGCGTAGTTGCGCCTCAGATTGCGAATCCGACACGCCAAACACGGTGCGTTGTGGTGACAAAAAGTCTGTGATCGCGTTGCCCTCAGCCAAAAACTCCGGGTTGGAGGCGACCCTGAAGCTAACCGTTCTGCGCGCTTGCGCGGCAGCGTTTTTGAGTCGTACGGCCAAGATGCGTCCAGTGCCGACAGGTACGGTGGACTTGGTGACAATCAAACTATTGTGCGCTGCGTAGACGGCGATGGTGTCAGCTGCGGCGAGCAGATAGGACAGATCGCTTGAGCCATCTTCAAGCGGCGGCGTGCCCACCGCCAGAAATTGCACCTCGCCGTGCTTGGCGGCAATCGCCGGGTCGTTGGTAAAACGAAGGCGTCCGTTGGAGATTTCTTGCGTGAGCAAAGCATCCATGCCTGGCTCATAAAAGGGTGTTTTGCCATTCGCCAAAGCGGCAAGGCGTGCCGCACTCAGTTCAGCGCAGACCACATCATGACCCAAATTTGCCAGACAACTTGCCTGCACTAGGCCAACGTAGCCCGCACCGTACACAGAAATTTTCATCGCGCCCGTTCTGGTAATTCGCTATTGTCCGAGGGGTGTGGCGCGGAAGCTCTCCCACTCATTGCAACCCGGACATTTCCAGTAATACCGCGGTGCTCTGAATCCACAATGACCGCAGTGAAACCCCGGCGTTTTTTCGGTAGCGTTACGCAGCAATTGCGCGACGTCTTTCATGGTTTGAGAGGCGTTGAGGTCGTGCTTGTCGCTCTCTAGTTCAAGCAAACGCGCCACTTCGCGGGCCGACGGCTGACTGCGCAGCGCCCGGGTCAAGCGAGTGAGCGCCATGTCCCTGCTTTCCAGCTTGATGGACGCATCGACTAGCCGCGACAGTCCGAGCGTGGTCGATATCTCGTTTTGTGCCGAGGCCAATTGCGCAACCGCCTCCTGCGGCGCGCCCAAGCGCTCGTACAACGCGACAATATCGTCACTGATGAGCACCAGCAGCCCAGGGCTTGTTCGTTTGAGTTCCTGCAATGCATGCAGAGCAGCTGGCTTGTCATCTGCTTTGAAGGCCGCTTTGAACGCGATCAAGGCAACCCGCGCGCTGTTGCGGTTTAATTTAACGGCATCTGCCAGGTGATGTTGGACGCCGTCGACGTCACCGGCGGCGAGCGCCAATTCGGCAAGCTCGCAGTGATACTGTGCAATGAATCGACCTTGCGGCTCACCGCTGAGTTTCTGGATGCGCTCACGCGCCGCGATGGCTTTTGGCCATGCTTTTTCTTGTTCGAGCACGGACGCAAGCTTGGTAACGGCTTCTGCTTCATACGCAGACCCAGCGAGTTGCTCGTACACGTTTTCGGCTCGGTCAAAGAGGCCTGCCGAATGAAAGTCCTGCGCCAATTCGAACAGCGCTAGCTCTCGCTTTTCTTTCGGTAAATCATGGCGATCAACCAGCGATTGGTGAATGCTGGTTGCCTCCCCTACTCTGCCCTGACGACGAAACAGGCTGCCCAAGGCGAGCTGCAAGTCGAGCGCGTGCGGGTCGCGACGCGAAACGTCAACAAAGCTCTCAACGGCTTTGTCGTGTTGCTCACGAAGTAAAAAATTCAAGCCGCGAAAATACGCGGACGGCAACGCTCTGGCGTCGCGCAAAACATAGCGAATGTCGACACGAGCGGCGAACCAGCCGAGTGCAAAACACCCCAGTGGTATCAACAACCACCAAGCTTCAAATTCCACAAAAAACCTTTGTCACAAAAGGCGCGCTACGACCGATGCTTAAGCATTCGGCTTCGTACCTAAATACGCAGGCATACCCAACTGGTCCACGCGTTCGCGCAGCTCTTTGCCGGCTTTAAAGTGCGGCACATGTTTGGCTGGGACGACGACCTGGTCGCCGGATTTTGGGTTCCGCCCCACGCGGGGCGGACGGTACGACAGCGCGAAGCTGCCGAAACCGCGGACTTCCACTCGGGAACCCTCTGCAAGAGCGTCCCCGATAGCGTCAAGCATCAGGCGAACCGCCAGTTCAGTGTCGCGGGCCATCAAATGGGGAAAACGCTCCGTGAGTCTTGCCACTAGGCTTGAACGCGTCATTGCTGTCCCTCTTATTGGGCCGCGATTTTTCTAAGATCGCGACCGCCGAACTGACTGATTTTTCTGATGCTTACTTTGCTAACGCAACCTATTCAGGCTTGCCGTCCTGCTTCGCTTTAAGCAGCGCGCCCAGACCCGCCAAACCTGCGCTGGTGTTACCACCAGAACTAGGCTCATCTTTAGCATGCTGACGCACGGCTTCGGTCTCTTCAGCCGAGTCTTTCGCTTTGATCGACAGGCTGATGTTGCGTGTTTTGCGATCCACGTTGATGATCATGACTTCAACCGTTTCGCCGTCTTTTACATGGCTGCGGATGTCTTCAACACGATCACGTGAAACCTCAGATGCGCGCAAGTAACCTTCAACGTCGTCAGCCAGTTGGATGACCGCGCCCTTAGCTTCGGTCGACTTCACGGTGCCGGTAACAATCGCACCCTTGTCGTTGATGCCAACGTAGTTGTTGAATGGATCACCATCGAGCTGCTTGATGCCCAGCGAAATACGCTCGCGCTCAACGTCGATTCCGAGCACAGCGGCTTCCAGCTCTTGACCCTTTTTGAAGTCGCGCACAGCAGTTTCGCCGGGCACGTTCCACGACAGATCGGAGAGGTGAATCAGGCCGTCAATGCCGCCTGGCAAACCAATGAACACGCCGAAGTCAGTGATTGACTTGATCGCGCCGGAGACTTTGTCGCCCTTCTTGTAGTTGGCGGCAAATTCGTCCCACGGATTGGCTTGGCACTGTTTGATGCCGAGCGAAATACGACGACGGTCTTCGTCAATCTCAAGAATCATGACTTCAACTTCGTCGCCCAAGGACACGACTTTGGACGGGCTGACGTTCTTGTTAGTCCAATCCATCTCGCTTACGTGGACGAGGCCTTCGATGCCAGCGTCGATTTCAACGAATGAACCATAGTCAGTGATGTTTGTGACTTTACCGAACAGACGCGTACCTTGTGGGTAGCGACGTGCGAGACCGACCCACGGATCGTCGCCCAATTGCTTGAGGCCGAGCGAAACACGGTTTTTCTCTTGATCGAATTTGAGAACCTTGGCCGAAACTTCCTGACCGACCGTAAGCACTTCTGATGGGTGCTTGACGCGACGCCATGCCAGATCGGTGATGTGCAACAGACCATCGATACCGCCGAGGTCCACGAAGGCGCCGTAATCGGTGATGTTTTTAACGGTACCGGTGACCGTTGAGCCCTCTTTGAGTGTGGACAGCAACTCGTCGCGCTGTGCGCCCATCGACACTTCCAACACGGCGCGGCGGCTAACCACCACGTTATTGCGCTTTTTGTCGAGCTTGATGACTTTAAAGTCGAGCTCTTTGCCTTCGTAGGGGCTGGTGTCCTTGATCGGACGCATGTCAACCAGCGAGCCTGGCAGGAAGGCGCGAACGCCGTGCGTCATGACGGTCAGGCCGCCCTTGACCTTGCCAACAACCATGCCGGAGACGATGTCGCCCTGGTTCATTGCGTTTTCAAGGAAATACCACGAGGCGAGGCGCTTGGCCTTGTCGCGCGACAGCTTGGTTTCGCCGAAGCCGTTTTCGATGGCTTCAATCGCAACCTGGATGAAATCTCCCGCAGCGACTTCTACTTCGCCACGGTCGTTTTTAAATTCTTCAATCGGGATATACGCCTCCGATTTAAGGCCCGCGTTGACGACTACAACGTTGTAGTCCACGCGCACGACTTCTGCCGTGATGACTTCGCCCAAGCGCATTTCCTTACGGACAAGGCTCTCTTCAAACAGATCGGCAAAGCTTAAATTTTCTTCGGACATTAAGTAACTTTCGGTGTGCTCTCGTTGCCGCGTGATTGCTGCAAAGTAGAGGTTAGGTTGATGATTGGATGGAGCATTTTTTGCCTCATCCCCGTGCCTTCTGAGTTGCTTAATTCAACACCGTGCGCAAATGCCAGAGATTCAAAATCGCAGCTACCGTCTCGTCCGGACTGTGTGCTGCGTTGTCGATCACGATGGCGTCAACGGCAGGTGTCAGCGGAGCGATTTCACGGGATTTGTCCTGCGAATCGCGTCGCCGAATCTGCGCTTCGACATCAGGTTGCACTTGCGCTCGAATCGTTTCAAGCAAGCCCATGATTGTAGGGGATTTTCCCTTTTCAATCAACTGCTTAGCGGATAGGGTCTCGCCCGCCGCAAGTCGTTGTTTGGCGACCTGACCAGCGCGCCGTTCGGCACGTACATGCGCGGTGGTAGTCAGGTAGATTTTCAGTGCGGCATCGGGGAAGACGACCGTGCCCATGTCTCGACCATCAGCGACCAGACCGGGCGCAGCGGCAAAATCGCGTTGCCGCTGCATCAGCGCCGCGCGGACTTGCGGGATCGCGGACAAGGTTGAAGCCGCCATACCGACCGCTTCTGAGCGAATAACAGCGGAGGCGTCGACGCCGTCCAACAAGATTTCTTCGCCAACAAATTTCAGAGAAAGTGCTTTAGCTTGTAATTCTAGTAAATTGATTTCATTGAAATTTATGTTGCGTGACAAGCAAGCCTGAGCATGGGCACGATAGATCGCACCGGAGTCCAGCAAGTGAAATCTCAACGCCTCGGCAAGCAACCGGGCAATCGTCCCTTTGCCCGAAGCCACAGGCCCGTCAATCGTGATAACCGGACTGGTCATCGCAATTGTGGGGATTGGCAAAGCATCAACTTTTCGTTGAAAGCACCGTTAAATATGGCCTTAAGCGTCGATTTAGTAAATAGTCGACTATCAATAAAAATCGGCTTTAGCCCCTTATCAGTGGTGATGACAGCGCAAAGCCGTTGGCAAAAAAATGAAAATCCCATCCTACTATTTTAGGTGTCGAGGGATAGGTTTGTCTCCTCCTGCTTACTGACCAAGCGACTGATCCGGGCGGAACATGAGTAAACACGATCCGGCGATGCTGCGGCCATCAGCCATGGTGACCGATACTTTGTCGCCAGCGGCCTTGCCGTTGCAGGCCGCCATTGCTTCCGGTGGCGGCCCCATTCGCGGCGGGCGAGCCGCAGACGCGGTATCCGCAGCGAAGGCGGCGTAAGTGGCAATGGCGAGAGCGCCGACCACCGGCGCGATGAACCTGATTCGTTTCATCAGTAACCTTTCAAAAACAGGTCGGAAAAAGGGGCCGGTATTTTTTACGCAGTGGTCATCCTAGCCAAGCACCGGATGGCTGCAACGCGTCGGGGAAAAGCACGCTGCGGCCACCCATGCAATGTAGGCAGCACTTGTCAACCTGCCGTCTCTGGCAGGTAAAGTTTTGTTGCGGTAAATAGTGCGCATAAAAAAAGCGCCGGATGAACCGGCGCTTGTTGGCTGAGCGAATGCAGCTTGCCTACTTATTCTTCGCGGCTGCCTGCTTGGCGATGATCTTGTCTTTGATCTTGTCATACACCTCTTGCGTTAGGACTTTTTTGTTGACGAGGTCGTCTTTGCCGTTGTACGGACGGCCTTTCACAATCGCGGCTGAACGCGCTTCGCCAATGCCGTCGAGGGTCGCCAGTTGCTTGGCGGTGGCGCTGTTGATGTCCATCAGCGCGGCGGCTGGGGCCTCTTTCGCTGGAGCGGCTTTAGCATCGGCGGGAGCCGTTTTTGTCGGCGCCGCCGTTGCTGTCGCTACGTCTTTTTTTGCTTGCTTGTCGTCGAGAGCGAATGTGGGTGCAGCCAAAATGGTGGCGGCGAGGAGCGCGCTGAGGATGCGTTTCATTGAGTTTTTTCTCCGATTGATTTAGGTTAAGTGAAGCCGTTAGCGGGGTTCGAGCCGTGTGTTCGCGGCTCGATGTGATGCAACGTCAATGTAACGGAATCAAGGTGATCGCGTTGACGCGCGCCTACCGACTCGCAGCACTCACGCTGCCCGATGATCGATCCAGCAGCGCGCGCTGCGACAGCATCCATTCGTCAACCGCTTTGCTCGGCGCACCGGCGAGGATAGTCTTCAAAAAAAGACCGGACAGTTCACGGGTGGCCTTTTTGACCGCTGCGTTCAGCTCAAAACCGGCCGGTGCGGAGCGATCCGTGAAGATGCTGTGGGTGGCACCTTTGAATATGGTGAGCAACTTGCTGGGCGCGACCACAGCGTCGTAAACCGCCACCCGGTCGGCCACATCCGAGTAGTAGCCGGGTACGCGAATCACGTCCTCCGTACCGGTTACGTGCAGCGTTGGCACCTTGATGGGCCGCAGGATTTTGCCCATGTCGCCCTCGCCCGTGAACGGCGGTGCAGAAATCAGGATCAGTGCTTTCACCCTGTCATCACGTAGCGTCAGTGGCTTGCCGTCGCGCTCAACAGTCGCCCCGCCGATCAGCATGGCGGTGTTGGCACCGTACGAATGACCGGCCACGGCGATGGCGCCCGCATTGATCTGCGCACCGTAATCCTTCGATTGCAGAATTTGAGTGATGGCAAATGACACGTCCCTGGCCCGATCAAGAGCGTTGGCCTCGCTGGCGGCGCTTTGCAGGTTGCCAAACAAGCTGAAAATATTGCCCGTCCAAACGGCACGGTCGCTACCCGCATGCTGCACGTGCAGGCTGGCAAAGCCCAAACTTGCCCAGTAACGCCCCAAATATGAATAGCCGGTGCGCGACCCACCGAGCCCGTGCGAGAACACCACCAGCGGCACCGGCGTTGCAGGGCTAGCACTGGCAGGCCAGTACAGCCGCACCGGAAGCTCGCGCTGTCGGTCTTTGTCTGTCCACAGCATGTCGATCGAGCCAATCGCAGCGTCGGAGTCGCTGAACGTGGCGGTGGGCCGTGCGGATTGCTCAGCAACCACGGGCGTCGCCTGCGCATTCACGGCGACCGCTTGCAACAGCCCAAGCGCAAGGGCCGCGAGACGGCATTGCGCTTTTTGCTGCGAGGTCATCAGGTTTAGGATTAATTTCATGCTGGGGTAGAGCCGTGAATGCGAGGCGAAGTTCCGAAGGATGCCGCGAAGGTGGTGCCAAGGTGCGCTGTTTCCAGTCCGTCGCCCGCAATTCGTCCAATCCACCCGCGCATCGTCGCCTGCCGCTTTTGTTCGCGAACTTGCTGGAACAGAATCCACCCTATCAACTCAACCGGGGTATCTCATGAATCGCACCTTTCCAAAACCATTGCGTACCACCCTCATCGTGATGGCCGTTGTGGTGGCTGCTGCGGCGGCGTTGGCGCTTGTATTGCTGACCGCAGCCCAATGGCTGCCCGATGACATAAGCAGTGGGCGGATTCAGTGGGACGACCACTCCATCGCGCTATCAAACGCGTTTTCAGGGGGACTAGTTGACTTTATGTTTGCCTTCGGTTTGGTGACACTCGCACTCTTGATCTCGTTCGCAGCGATGGCTTTTGCAGCGACGGTGACGGTGGTTGTGCTCACGGTAACGGCTGGCATGCTGGCGTTGGTCGCTGGTGTCATCGCTTTGCCTTTCCTGCTGATCGTTGGCATTGCATGGTGGATCGTGCGTCGCAACCGTCGCAACGCGCGGCAGTTGGCCATGTCTAACGCCAGCGTACGAGCCTGATTCAGGTCAGTGACCTACAACGACAATACATGCCCTTCCTCCGGTTTCGACTTGCCGGAAACCACCTCCGCCATCGCCGCAACGCTGGCCTCCACACCCGTGGCTTCGACCACGCGCAACCACGGTTGATCGGGCCGTGTGACGGGCACCATGAAGTCCTGCCATGCGGCAGCAAGCTTGCCCATTAGTGTTGGTCCGCCCCAATCGGCAATGCGTTTTTTGATCTGCGATGGTGCAAAAAACAGCGTCGGGCGCGGCCCCGGCAAGTCGCCGACTTTGCCCAAATGCTCCCAATCCGTCCCTCCGATGGATGCGCTGTATTTGAGTGCGTCGCCGAGATGGGTGTGGATGGCGCGGCGCAGGTCGACGTTGCCTGAAAAATCAACGTACACAGTGCCGTCGGTCGCTGAAAGATCGTTCACTTCGTCGTACGTCAACACCTCGTGATAGCAGCCCAGACCGCGCACAAAATCTAGGTTAGCGCTTGAGGTCAGGCCAATCACTTCTACATCTTTGCGCAGTGCCAAACAGAATGCTGTGCCGTATGCGGTTTTGCTCGACGCGCTTGACAACACGACGCGCTTTGCGCCAAAAAATTTATTGTCTTCGAGAAAATCGTCGATCAAAAAGCTGGTGAAAAACAGCGGTCGCAAAATCATTTGTTGAGCTTCGCGCTTGGCGTGATAGCCGGGGTCGGTGCTGCACCGTGAATACTGGTTGTAGACGGCAGGTAGCGCCGCGCGGTGTTGCGCGGCGTCAACAAAGCCGCCGGGCGTCACCCGATCCGGCTGCACGATGACCTGGGTTGCCATCGGGAAATACCCGTAAAAACGCTCGCCCACATTCATCCCGTCCACCGTGCTCGCCGCAACGGTCGCAAAGCCCCACACCGGAATCATGCCCCAGTCCGCCTCGCCAGTCGGAAAAAATTGCCAGTAGTTCATGGTGTCACCAAACATTGCGTAGGTGACGTTATTGGCGGTGAAAGCAAAACAGTCGACGCGCAGCAGCACCTCACCCACTTCAATATCTGCCAGCGCGGGTTGTCGCAACACGCGCGTTTCGGAGGGGTTGCCTTTGCGGCTTTGCAGTTGCACGTAGGCGGTTGACGAGTTGGGCATGGCTGATGTTCGCTAGGATTTTTTTAACGGGGCGATGGTATCGCGATGGGCGCTCGCAAGCGTGACAAACGTCTGCGGTCAGGCGTCATTTCAGCCTTCCCCCTCGACCAGCATCGATTGACGGCGCGGAGGAAAGCGCCGTTTCTGCCGCCTTTGCGGCTTCCGTCGCCTGTGCAAGCGCAAGCGCCGCAAGCTGCACGGCCCGCGTTTCAGGCGTCTCCACAGTGATGCGTCCGAGCGTGCCGTTTCGGTAATCAAGCAGTAATGTCACGGCTGCTTTTTCAAAATCCGCGCTGCCGCCTTTGATGCGAAAACCGCGCCGTCTTGCAATCGCCTCGATCACATCTGGGCCGTCCATGTCGGTCGGGTCGAATCCGTAACGTGCGGTCAACATCGCTGGATATCGGGCGAGCAAAATCTCGGCGAGATAAGTTGCGACCTCCTCATCTATGTACGATTTCACGCCCACCAAATGATTAGCCGCCAGCAGCAGGCCGTCGGTTTCGAGCGCGATTTTGGGCCACATCAAACCGGGCGTATCGAACAGCCAAGTGCCGTCCGCAAGGTCATAGCGTTTGATGAGTTTGGTGATCGCGGGTTCGTCGCCGACGTTGGCGATGCGCTTCTGGCAGAGCGCGTTCACCAGCGTCGATTTGCCGACGTTGGGCACGCCCATCATCATCACGCGCAGCCGCTTGAGCGGCCCGTCGCGATGTGGCGCTAGCTTCTGCGCTTCGGGCAACACCTTGTTCGATTCGCCGGCTTTTTTGCATGACAAACCTATGGCGTGGACGCCCTCCTTCGCGTTGAAATACGCGAGCCACTGCTCGGTTATTTTGGGGTCCGCCAGATCCACTTTGTTCAAAATTTTCAACGCCGGCCGCTGCCGAGCTTCGCGCATTGCGTTGATGTTCGGGTTCACGCTTGCAGCGGGGCAGCGCGCGTCGAGCACCTCCACGACCACGTCAATATCCGCAAGCGCCTCAGCCGCCTTTTTTTGTGCGGCCACCATGTGACCGGGGAACCAGTTGATTGCCATCTGTGCTCGCTGTTTAGCCCGTTCGCACTCGGTTAAAGCACGGTGCTGACTTGCTCGAACGACAGGCGTGGATTGCGTGGAAATTCTTTACTGTGATCGGCATAGCCGAGGTTGCACAAAAAATCCACTTCGAAGCGACCATCGGGGAAAAATTCGGCGTTGACTTTGCCCATGTCGAAGCCGCTCATCGGGCCGCAAGCGAGGCCGAGCGCGCGGGCGGCGATCATGAAGTAGGCACCCGACAACGTGGTGCCGCGTGTAGCCGTACTGGCGGCCATGGGTGGCGAATTGACAAACATGTCCTTCGCGTTCGGCACATGCCACACCTCAGACATGTGCTCGAAAAACAGCGTGTCTTTGGCGATGATGGCCACCACCGGGGCGAGCATCGTTTTTTCAACGTTGGCGCCCATGAGCGCTGGTTTTAGCCGCGCTTTGGCCTCGGGCGTGGTCAAAAAAACATAGCGCGCAGGCTGCGTGTTCATCGACGTGGGGCCGAATTTGGCGACGTCGTACACCTGCCGGATTAAATCTATCGACACCGGACGGTCGGTGAAGCCGTTGGCGGTGCGGGCTTCGAGGAAGAGCTGGTTTAACGTGACCGGGTCAGAGGGGTTCATAGAGATACTGCTAAATGTGGGGTGTAGAACCGCTGCAAGCGGGGCTATAGAAGCGGCGCGAGCGGCGATGCGGCGATCCGTTTTGCGCTACGCAAGTTCGCGGCTTGCGCCGCTCCTACGTCTGGGTGACGAGGCGGCTTTTTATTGAGACGCCCGTTTTTATTGGTCTGACAGGCATTTTTTTGCATAGTCGATAAATAAGTTTTCACTGCTTTAGCCCAAGTAGATCATGGCTCGCAGCGAAAAGCTGTTTCTACAATACGACGTCCGACGCTGTCATTCTGGTTCGCGCTCGCTAAATCAACTCCGCCTGATCACCTTCAGCTTCCGGCAAATCCGGCTCGTCAATACGCTCGATCCCTGAGAGTTTTTCGCCCTCACCCAAATTGATGAGCGTTACGCCCTGAGTAGAACGACCCGATTCGCGGATCGATTTCACCGTGGTGCGAATCAACACGCCGCCGGTGGTGATCAGCATGATTTCATCCTGCTTGGTCACCAACGTCGCGGCCACAACCTTGCCGTTACGCGCGCTTTGCTGAATGGCGATCATGCCTTTGGTGCCGCGACCGTGGCGGGTGTATTCGACGATCGGCGTGCGTTTGCCGTAGCCGTTTTCGGTGGCGCACAACACTTGTTGCTCCTCAGAGTCAGCCACCAGCATCGCGATGATGCGTTGCTCTTTGTCAAGCATCATGCCGCGCACGCCGCGCGCGTTGCGGCCCACACAGCGCACGTCGTTTTCGTCGAAGCGAACGGCCTTGCCACTGTCGGCGAACAGCATCACATCATGCTTGCCATCGGTGAGCGCTGCGCCGACCAGATAATCACCGTCATCCAAATCAACCGCGATGATGCCGGTCTTTTTCGGACGCGAGAAATCCTCGAGCGAGGTCTTCTTCACGGTGCCCATGCTGGTGGCCATGAAGATGAATTTATCGGGGTCGTAATTCTTGGTCGACACAATCGCGGTGATCTTTTCGCGATCCTGCAACGGGAACAAATTCACGATCGGCTTGCCGCGCGCATTGCGACTGCCTTCGGGCACTTCGTACACCTTCAACCAGTACACGCGACCACGGCTAGAGAAGCACATGATGGTGTCGTGGGTGTTGGCGATGAACAGTTTTTCTACGAAATCTTCTTCTTTGGTGGCGGTGGCCTGTTTACCGCGTCCGCCGCGTTTTTGCGCGCGATATTCTTCGACCGGTTGCGCCTTGAAATAGCCGCCGTGGGTCAGCGTGACCACCATGTCCTGCGGCTTGATGAGATCCTCAATCGAGGTCTCTTCAGCATTCATCACGATCTCGGATTTGCGCTTGTCGCCGAACTTGGCTTTGATGTCAGCGAGTTCAAAGCCGATGATTTCGGTGACGCGCTCGGGGCGGGCCAAAATGTCAAGCAGGTCTTGCACAGCGGCGATCACTTCTTTGTATTCGCTGATGACCTTGTCAGATTCCATCGCGGTGAGACGCTGCAAACGCATCTCAAGAATGGCCTTGGCCTGAATTTCGGTGAGGCGATACGCCTGCTCTTTTTCCTGCCAGCAAAAATCAAGACCGACACCATCAGGCCGCAAGAAATCAACGTTGGCGCGCGCCACCATTTCGCGAACCAGATCGGACTTCCACAGCTTGGTGGTCAGCGCGGTTTGCGCTTCGTCTGGCGTGCTGGAAGCCTTGATCAATTCAATGATCGGATCAACGTTGGCCAGCGCTACGGCCAGACCTTCGAGGATGTGCGCACGAGCTCGAGCCTGACGCAATTCAAACTGCGTACGACGCGTAACAATTTCGCGGCGATGCAGCAGAAATTGTTCGAGGAAATCTTTCAGATTGAGCAGACGCGGACGCTTGTCCACCAGCGCAATCATGTTCATGCCGAAGCTGTCTTGCAGCTGCGTGTTTTTGTACAGATTGTTGAGCACGATGTCGGGGATTTC
>JANNYE010000071.1:0-80117 GCA_031409935.1 Burkholderiales bacterium
ATTTTTTGCTTACTAATTTTTTGCCGGCTTAATTCATTTACTCGCCCAAACACTTCGCCTTTAGGCGCGGCTTCCCCCCACCCCCCTTTTATTTCACCCACGTTTGGCCCCGCCACCCCGCTCCTACAAAGGCTCGCAGCTAAATCTTGTGCGTGGACAGCAAGATGCTCGTCTCAGTAGTGGAAATACCCTCGATCTGCCGAATGGCATTAAGCACGCGGTCGAACGATTCGAGCGTGTCAGCTCGCAATTCCGCTACGATATCCCAGCGTCCGTTGGTGCTGTGCAGCGCATGCACATTGGGATGACCACGTAGCTCCCGCGTGACCTCAGTCGCACGATTTCCGTCCACTGCAACCGTCATCCAGGCGCGGATTCTTGGCTTCTCAGCGGAAGGTTTTAGTCGCAGCGTGTAGCCAACAATCGTGCCGTCTTGTTCGAGGCGGGCTAGCCGGTTTTGCACAGTCGCACGCGCCACGCGCAACTTTTTTGCAAGCGCCACCACAGGCGTCCGCGCATTGTCACGAAGCAGTCCAATCAACTCGCGGTCCGTGTCGTCCATAGGATGAAAATGTACATATTGACACTAGTAGCTTATCAATACGCAAATAGTTTGTCCAATTTGTCACAGTTTGCCTCCTTTTGTATGGCTCAGTAGAGAAGAAGAATCTAGGTATGGCTGGTCATCCTGATCGGTTACAAAGGAATCGTGCGGAAAGTGCTCGAAACCCTGTGAGAACCTTATGACGAGATTTGTTGACGTACAAAGCATGTCGACGCTGGTGCAAAGCATCGGCGTGACTCATTTCATTGGACAGTTAGCTGACTTCATCCAGCACGATTTTGTTCGTTGGCCGGACTTTGATAAGTCGCCGCGCACAGCTAATCACTCGAACGTCGGTGTGATCGAGTTGATGCCAATTTCTGATGCCAAGCGTTACGCCTTCAAGTACGTCAACGGGCACCCGGAAAACACTGCACGCGGCCTGTACACGGTGATGGCGTTTGGTGTGCTGGCTGATGTTGAAACGGGCTACCCGCTGCTGCTGTCGGAGTTGACGCTGGCCACCGCGCTGCGCACCGCAGCAACGTCTGCGATGGCGGCGCGCGCTTTGGCTCGCAAGAACTCCCGACGCATGGCACTCATTGGCAACGGTGCACAGAGTGAGTTTCAGGCGCTCGCCTTTCACAGCCTGCTCGGAATTAACGAGATAGCGGTGTACGACGTCGACCGACGTGCCACTGACAAGCTGGTGCGCAATCTTTCACCATTCACCAGTCTGAAAATCATCCGCGCAAATTCGACAGCGGATGCAGTGCGCGGGGCCGACATCGTCACCACGATTACCGCCGACAAAACGCACGCTTCGATCCTAACGCCCGACATGATCGAAGCGGGTATGCACATCAACGCCGTGGGTGGCGATTGCCCTGGCAAAACAGAGCTTCACGCAGACGTGCTGCGAGCGGCTCGCGTGTTTGTCGAGTTCGAAGCGCAGACTCGCATCGAGGGTGACATTCAGCAATTGCCCGCCGACTTTCCGGTGATTGATTTGTGGAAAGTGCTCGCGAGAATCGAAGTTGGCCGCCAAGGTGATGAGCAGGTGACGGTGTTCGACTCCGTCGGTTTCGCGCTTGAAGATTATTCGACCTTGCGCTACGTGCATGAGCAGGCACTGCGGCGCGGTATCGGACGCGAGGTGGATTTGGTGCCGAAGGCCGAAGACCCCAAGGATTTGTTTCGCTTCACCCGCAGTGGTGACGTACGCAGCCTGATTCGGCGCGTTGCCTGATCGCAGTTGTGTTTGCGTTTGCGCAACAGAGTTCTAAATCTGAATTGATCTGCATGAGCTTGCGCACTTCCGGAAGCGTTTGGCATAGACTATTTCCGCACCTGATGATTTGTGCAGTGCCGCAAATTTTGAGGGGACGGAGACCCTGCATACGCAAGCGCATTTGGTGAACTGTGCGATGAACCGCTAATCCACTCTGCAGACCTTTCGATGGGCTCAGGGCGAACGGATTGAAGCGTCATCGCGCAGTCAGGAATGCAGTTGGATATGCGGCGGCCTCAACAATAAGGAGGCAGCTTGCAGCGAACCGATGTCACGAATCCGGCCTATTTTCACAAGGTCGTTGATTGTCAATGGGCCTGTCCGGCTCATACGCCCGTCCCCGAATACATCCGGCTGATCGCGCAGGGTCGCTACAGCGACGCCTACATGATTAACTGGACATCGAACGTGTTCCCCGGCATTCTTGGCCGTACCTGTGATCGCCCCTGCGAGCCGGCGTGCAGGCGTAGTCGCGTGGAAGAGAACAATGGTGCTGCGCCCGAGCCGGTCGCCATCTGTCGGCTTAAGCGCGTGGCCGCTGATATGAAGGATGACGTCAGTAAACGCATGCCGTCGCTGTCGCCAAAGAACGGCAAGCGCATCGCGTGCATCGGTGCAGGTCCGGCGTCGCTCACCGTTGCGCGCGATCTCGCGCCGCTCGGCTATGACGTCACGGTGTTCGATGCCGAGGCAAAAGCGGGTGGCTTCATCCGCACGCAGATTCCGCGCTTTCGTTTGCCGGAATCGGTGATTGATGAAGAGACTGGCTACATCCTCGATCTCGGTGTCACCTTCAAGAGCGGGCAGCGCATCGATTCGATGAACGCATTGCTCGCTGAAAATTACGACGCCGTGTTCGTCGGCTGCGGTGCACCGCGCGGCCGTGATCTTGATTTGCCCGGCCGCAAGGAAGCCGCAGCAAACATCCACATTGGCATCGACTGGCTGGCATCGGTCTCGTTCGGCCACATCACCAAAATCGGTCGACGGGTGATCGTGCTAGGTGGTGGCAACACGGCGATGGATTGCTGCCGTTCGTCGCGTCGTCTTGGTGGCGACGAGGTAAAGGTGATTGTGCGCAGCGGCTTCGAGGAAATGAAAGCCTCACCGTGGGAAAAGGAAGACGCCATGCATGAAGGCATTCCGATCATCAACTTTCACGTGCCAAAAGCCTTTGTGCATGAGGGCGGCAAGCTCACCGGCATGATGTTTGAAATCGTCAAAGCTGTGTACGACGACAAGGGTCGGCGTTCACTCGTCGTAACAGGCGAGCCTGATGTACTGGTCGAATGCGACGATGTGCTGGTTGCCGTGGGGCAGGAAAACTCGTTTCCGTGGATCGAACGCGATTGCGGTATCGAATTTGATAAATGGGGCCTGCCGACGCTCGGCAAGGAGACACATCAATCCACAGTGCCGAACGTGTTCTTCGGTGGCGATGCCGCGTTCGGTCCGAAGAACATCATCACCGCCGTTGCGCACGGGCATGAGGCTGCTGTATCGATTGATCGTTTACTGCACGGCGAGGACATTCATCAGCGTCCCGATCCGCTGACTAATCTGATGTCGCAGAAGATGGGCATTCATGAGTGGAGCTACGACAACGACACGTCGAACGACCTGCGTTTCAAGGTGCCGTGGGCCAAGGCCGAGATGGCGCTGGCGAGCATCAAGGTTGAGGTGGAACTGGGCTTTGACGTAGCAACCGCAATCAAGGAAGCGGGCCGCTGCCTGAACTGCGATGTGCAAACGGTGTTCACCGACACTGCCTGCATCGAATGCGATGCTTGCGTCGACATTTGCCCGATGGATTGCATCACCTTCACCGTCAATGGTGAAGAAGCCCATGTCCGCCAGCACTTGCAAGCGCCGTCAAATAATCTCGATCAGGCGCTCTACGTTTCGGGTGAGCTGAAAACCGGTCGCATCATGGCCAAGGATGAGGACGTGTGCCTGCACTGCGGACTGTGCGCCGAGCGCTGCCCAACGGGGGCGTGGGACATGCAGAAGTTCCTGCTAAACACCACCCAAGCGGGCTCTGCCTGTCGCAACGGCGCGCAAGTGAAAGTAGTTGATGAGGTGGTGGCATGAGGCCCATTGAATCGGTCAACGATTTCGTCATCAAGTTCGCCAACGTCAATGGCTCCGGGTCGGCTTCGGCCAACGAGCTGTTCGCCAAGGCAATCCTGCGCATGGGCGTGCCGGTCAGCCCGCGCAATATTTTCCCGAGCAACATTCAGGGCATGCCGACCTGGTACGAGGCGCGAGTGTGCGAGGCAGGCTACGCGGGCCGTCGCGGCGGCGTCGACATGATGGTCGCGATGAATCCGCAAACCTGGGACGCCGATCTCGCTGAGATCGAACCGGGCGGATACCTGTTTTATGACAGCACGCGACCGTTGCCGCCGTCAAAATTCCGTGCCGATGTGAACGTCATTGCGGTGCCGCTCACGGAGATCACCAACGCGGTGTATACCGATCCAAGGCAACGCCAGTTGTTCAAAAACATCATCTACGTCGGTGCGCTGTCAGTGCTGCTTGACGTAGATGCGGACGTGTTCGAGAAGCTCTTTGCCGAGCAGTACAAGGGCAAGGAACGGCTGCTGGAGTCAAACATCCGCGCGCTGCACATGGGCCGTGACTATGTGAAGAAAAATCTCAAGGCACCGCTTGGGATTCGCGTCAAACGCAGCGATCAGGTCGGCGACAAGATATTTGTGGATGGCAACAGCGCCATTGGGCTGGGCATGGTCTACGGCGGCGCGACAGTGGCGGCGTGGTATCCGATCACGCCGTCGACCTCGGTGCCGGAAGCATTTCAAAAATACTGCGAAAAATTCCGCGTCGACCCCGTAACCGGGCAACACAATTTCGCCATCGTACAGGCGGAGGACGAACTCGCGTCAATCGGCATGGTGGTGGGTGCGGGCTGGAACGGTGCGCGCGCATTCACTGCGACGTCCGGCCCCGGCATTTCGCTGATGACCGAGTTCATCGGGCTCTCTTACTTCGCCGAAATTCCGGTGACCATTGTCAATGTGCAGCGCGGCGGGCCATCCACTGGCATGCCAACGCGCACGCAGCAGTCCGACCTGATCTCCTGCGCTTATGCGTCGCACGGTGACACCAAACACGTGCTGCTGTTTCCGCAGGATCCGCACGAATGCTTTGAGCATGCAGCAGCGGCGCTCGACCTAGCGGATCGTTTGCAGGCTCCGATTTTTGTGATGACTGATCTCGACATCGGCATGAATCAACGGCTGTGCAAACCGTTCACGTGGGACGACGCACGCGACTATGATCGTGGCAAGGTAATGACTGCGGAAGAACTCGAATCAGGCAAGGATTTCGGGCGCTACAAGGATGTGGACGGCGATGGTATTCCGTGGCGCACGCTGCCCGGCACTCATCCGACCAAGGGCAGCTTTTTCACGCGCGGCACCACGCGCGACCCGTACGCGCGCTACTCCGAGCGCGGGCCGGACTACATCTACAACATGGAACGGCTGCTGCGCAAATTCAAGACAGCGGCTGATCTGGTGCCGCAGCCAGTGCTGCGTAATGCTCCGAAAAAGACTTCGTACGGCGTGATTTATTTCGGCTCCACGACACCCGCGATGCATGAAGCGCTGGATGTGCTTGAGGCCAACGACGTGCACATTGACGCGCTACGGCTGTGCGCCTTTCCGTTCCCGAAGTCGGTCATTGAATTCATCAACGCACACGAAAAAGTATTCGTCGTGGAGCAAAATCGCGACGCGCAAATGCGCTCGATGCTAGTCAACGAACTTGACGTGGACCCGGCGCAACTCATTCGTGTGTTGCACTTTGATGGCACGCCGATCACGGCGCGCTTCATCACACGCGCCATTCGTGACATCGTGCAACCGGCTGCTGCAGTGCCGCTGCGTGAGAAGGTGGCCGCATGACCTACATCACCAAACCGCGACTGCATCACCCGACACTAACCGCCAACAAGGTCGGCTACACACGGCGCGACTACGAAGGCCGCATCTCCACGCTGTGCGCGGGCTGTGGGCACGACTCGATTTCGGCTGCCATCATTCAGGCTTGCTGGGAGCTGGACATCGAGCCGCATCGCGTGGCGAAATTGTCCGGTATCGGTTGCAGCTCGAAAACACCCGACTATTTTCTCGGCGCGTCGCACGGTTTCAACACCGTGCATGGGCGCATGCCGTCTGCATTGACCGGTGCCAACCTCGCCAATCGTGATCTGTTGTACCTTGGCGTCTCCGGCGACGGTGACTCTGCCTCCATCGGCCTCGGCCAGTTCGCCAACGCCATGCGGCGCGGCGTGCGCATGGCCTACATCGTGGAAAACAACGGCGTGTACGGGCTCACCAAAGGCCAGTTTTCGGCCACGGCCGATCGCGGATCGAAGAGCAAGAAGGGCGTGATTAATAGCGACAGTCCGATTGATCTGGTCGGCATTGCCTTGCAGCTTGGCGCGACGTATGTTGCGCGCAGCTTTTCCGGTGACAAGGAGCAGTTGGTGCCACTGATTAAGGGCGCTATGGCGCATGGTGGGGCTGCCTTCATCGACATCATCAGCCCGTGTGTGACCTTCAATAATCACAGTGGCAGCACCAAAAGCTACGACTACGTTCGCGAACACAATGAGGCCGTTAGTCGCATCGACTTCATCAGCAGCCGCAATGAAATCACCGCCATGTACGCACCCGGCGAACTGGTGGAAGTGCAGCAGCACGACGGCTCAATGCTGCGGCTGCGCAAGCTGCGCGCGGACTATGATCCGACGGATCGTTACGCCGCGATGAGCTACATGCAGGCGCATCAGGCCCGTGGCGAAATCGTAACTGGCCTGCTCTATGTGGATCCAGTAGCAACCGATCTTCACACTTCACTCAATACCAGCGACCACGCTTTGAACGCAATGGGCGTTGCGCAGCTTTGTCCGGGATCGAAAGCGCTCGAAAATGTCAACGCTGCGCTGCGGTGATGGATGGCACATGGAATTTTTAAATTGTGCGCGTTAAACTGAAATTAATCATAAGCGGAAATTCACACACTTCGTCGTTCCTGCGAAGGCAGGAACCCAGTGACTTTGGGTGTTTCGTGGCAATTTTGGGATGCGTCAAAAGACGCTGGGCCCCTGCCTTCGCAGGGGCGACGACAATAATATCTACGGAATAATCTCGGTTAGAGGAGTTTCAACCATGCCAGAACGCACCGTTTTTCAATCGATGTCGCAGAAACATGTGGTCAGCCTCGGCCCGCAGGCAAGCGTGTGGGAGGCCGCTTGCGTGATGACGCGCGCCAACTGCGGCAGCGTACTCATCGTCGACACAACCGGCCAGTTGCTCGGCATTGTCACCGAGCGTGATCTGATGACACGAGTGCTGGCCAAGGCATTGGTGCCGACGACCACGCTGGTGTCCGACGTGATGACAAAAAAACCGTTTTGCGTAACGCCGGAAACGCTGGTATCCGACGCGGTATTGATCATGATGGAGCGCGGATTTCGGCACCTACCGATCATGGCGACACACGGCACGAACTCAACGACAGGCGCAAAAATCCTCGGCGTGTTCTCGGTGCGTGACGCTCTGCCACGAGAAGTCGGTGCCGCAGTCAGCATGGCTGAGTTCAACGAACAGGTGAACGACGCACGAGGGTAGCTGACTACAGCTTTAGTCCGAAACCGCCACTTAGTGAGGGCTACCGCATAATTTAGGCTTAATATCGACTATCAGCTAATTAGGCCGCTAACCCCTGTTCAAGCTGCCTTACAGCGCAAAGCTGAACTCACTTTAAGGCATAGTAAAACCCGCCATTGAATCTACGCAAAAGTAGGATCGCAGCTGCGAAAAGTACACCGGATATTCGCTTTGCAGTAGTGTCGGCTCTGCAAAAAAAACTTCGCAACTCACCGCGAAAAACTCCTCGATCAATTCAGCTGCGTAGGGATCCACCGCTGTCTGTTCGCCCGCCTCCACGCGATGACGAAAGTCTAGGTACGCGGCCTCAATGGCTGCTTTGAAGGCAATGCGTGCAGCACCGCTGAGCGGCGGCACGCCGTCCACCAGACCGTCGAGCATGTCAATCTTGTGCGCGAATTCATGGATCACCAAGGCCATGCCGGACTGGTCGTAGCCCAGCTCAACCGCTGGCCATGACAACAGCACCGGCCCGCCGTCCCAGCTCTCGCCAGCAATGGGTTCATCGAGCCGATGCACCACGCCAATCTCATCTTCAAAATCGTGCGTGCGCGGAAAGTCGCCGGGGTACACCACCACGTTTTCCCAACCATCAAAATCCGTCATCGCAGCCATTACGCTTTCGCCGCGACCAAGAATGAGCAAGCACGCCTGCACCGCGATCAAGATTCGCATGTGCGGCGTAACTTCCAGCACGTGCTCACCTGATGTGGCACCGCTGACGATGCTTTTCTCAACGAGAAAAAGCGTGGTGAGCTCGCGCAGGCGGGCGAGCGCTGCCGCGTCGTAGTGGTCGAGAAACGGTAATTCGTGCAGCGCCGCGTTCCACTCGTCGTCGGGCAGGGCGTTGTACGCGAGCGCCCGTTCGCGACGCTTGGTCTTTAGCCAGGAGAACAACGTCGCTACCTATCTATTGTCATTCCCGCGAAGGCGGGAAACCAGACTGGAAAGCGCATGCAGATTCCACGTACGCACCCTGTAGGAGCGGCCTTGGCCGCGATCTCCGGCAACGCTGGGATCGCGGCCAAGGCCGCTCCTACAGTTGCCGTAAAGTGGTCGACGCGTCACACTAGAGCATCGCTCGTCGGCGGCAACAACGCCTCCGAGGTCGGTGCATCCAACTCCACCGCTTTGATCCGCTCAAAATGCCCGGTAATCTTTCGCGCGGATGTTTGCACCATTTCTGCATCATCGTGCGCCTGTTTGATGTGCGTCGCAAGCTTGTCCATGCGATCCTGAAAGCGTCCAAAATCGCCGCCGAGTTTGCCCAACTCGGTCTTCATCACGCCCAGTTGTTTGCGCATTTCAGCGTCTCGAATCACGGCTCGCACAGCGTGCAACACGGCCATCAACGTGGTCGGTGAAGTAATCCACACATGCTGTGCCTGCGCCTGCGCGACCACGTCTGGATGATTGCCGTAAATCTCTGCAAACACCGCTTCCGATGGCACAAACATCACCGCAGAATCCGCGCTCGATCCGGGCTGAATGTACTTGCTCGCGATGTCGTAGATATGCTTCTTCACGTCAGTTGCGAACTGTTTGCGCGCAACATTTCGCGCGGCCTCCGGCTGCGTCGCATCAATCGACACGCGGTAATTCGACAGTGGAAATTTCGAGTCAATCGCCATCTTCGACGTGCCATCGGGCATCGTCAACACACAGTCCGCCTTCTCGCGTCCCGCTCCCACCGCTGTCTGAAATTCGTATACGCCGGGCGGCAACGTGTCGCGCACCAACGCCTCCAATTGCACCTCGCCAAACGCACCGCGTGCCGACTTGTCGGAGAGCACCTGCTGCAGGCTCACCACGTTGGTGGTAAGGCCGTCGAGCTTCTTCTGCGCCTCATCAATCACCGCGAGCCGTGCCATCACATTGGCAAACGTTTCGTTGGTCTTCTTGAAGCCTTCGTCGAGCCGCTCATTGACTTTGCCGCTGATCTGTTCCAGCCGGCCATCAACCGTCTTGGTCATCGTCTCGGCCTGCTGCGTGATTTGCGCGCTCATATTGCGCAGCGTGTTTTGCAGCAGCTCTTGATTCGCCCGCGTCTGCTCCGCCATCTTGCTGAGCATCTGTTCGAGTACTTCGCGCTTCAATGCATCTTGTTGTGTGGACAAGGTTTGCTGCAGCAATGCAAGTTGCTTCAACGACGATTCTGCCTGCGCTGACAGCGTGTGAATCACCTGCACTTGCAGCGTGCCGATCACCTCACGGGTGCCCGAATTCGACGCCGTCAAATCGCGCCCCACTCGCTCACTCACCTGATTAAACATGCCGCCCACGTCACCGATCATGGCACGATGTTTGGTCTCCAGTTGCGTACCAAGTTCACCGCTCATGCGCCGCACGATGCCGCTCCTTTGCAACACAACTAACGCCACGATGATCACCAACAACAGGATGATCAGTAGCAGGGCAATGTCAATGTGAGTCATAGCGGGCTTTGATCCTTTGCGTCACGAACTACACGACAACATCGAGCAGCCCGCCTTGTGCCGCGCCCAGTCGGGACGCTTCTGCGCAAACACTTCGCGCCCTTTTTGCTCGTCGTACGGGTGACGCATTACATCCAGCAACTCGGCGATTTTTGACGTGTCGCCCGCGTGTGCCGCGTCAATCGCCTGCTGGGCAAGATAGTTGCGTAGCACATATTTTGGGTTGGCTTTGTTCATGCGATTAATGCGCGCGGCTTGCTGCACGGGCGTTGGGTTTTGCTCGCTGCAGAGTGCTACATAACGAGCGAACCACGCAGCCAATTTTTCACGCGATAACTGCCATTGACCTTCGAGATAAAACGCATCAGCAAACTCATCGACCTCACGCACGGTCGCAAGCGTGCGAAAGAAATTCGTCATGTCGATCTCGGCCTCGTTCATCAGCATGAACGCGTCATCGACTAAATCGCCCTCAACATCACTCCATTGATGCAAGCCGAATTTCTCCGAGAACACGCGCGTGATTTCTATGCCGTAGGTTGACTCGAATTTTGCAAGCGCTGCGGCCAAAACATCGGTGTTGAGACCGAGCGTGGACAACGCATCGCCCAGCCGCGCAAGGTTCCACTGCGCTACGCCCGGTTGCCGCCCAAACGCGTAGCGCTTGCCACCCGCGTCGGTCGTATTGGGTGTCCACCCGGGATCAAAATTGTCCACCCAACCGTACGGGCCGTAATCAATGGTCAAACCAAGAATCGACATGTTGTCGGTGTTCATCACGCCGTGAACAAAACCCACGCGCATCCACTGCGCAATAAGCTTTGCCGTTAACGCGCAGACCTCTGCGTACCAAGCCGCTATGCGCTCGCCTTCGGTTAGTGCGGCGAGATGCGGAAAGTAATGGGTGATCGTAAAGTCAACCAGCTGTTTGAGCAGCGCTGTTTCACCACGTGCTGCGGGCAGTTCAAAGTGCCCAAAACGAATGAACGTAGGTGCCACGCGGCACACAATTGCACCGGGTTCTGGTGCAGCATTGCCATCGTAGAACATGTCGCGCTCAACCTCGTCACCCGTCAGCATCAGCGACAGCGCGCGAGTGGTCGGTACGCCGAGATGATGCATCGCCTCACTACACAAAAATTCACGGATTGAGGAGCGCAACACCGCGCGACCATCGGCACGGCGCGAAAACGGCGTAGCACCCGCCCCCTTTAGTTGCAGCTCGTAGTGCTCACTGTCAGGTGCAGCGACTTCACCCAGAAAAATGGCACGACCATCGCCAAGCTGACCCGCCCAGTTGCCGAATTGGTGACCGCCGTAAACGGTCGCATAGGTCGCCATGCCGGGCAGGATGCCATTGCCAGAAAGCGCGTTGACAACATCGCGCGAATGCATCTGCGCATCGGTGAGACCAAGCGTTGCCGCGACCTCCGATGAAAAAGCAATCAACTGCGGCGCAGCAACCGGCGAGGGATCTACCCGCGACCAGAACGCAGCGTGAACTTGACGCGAACGGTTGAGCGGATTTGGGTCGCCGGGAAGTATTTGAAGAAAGCGGTTGTGGAAGTTCAGCATCAACGAATTATCAGCGAATCATTAGCCAAAGCGCTCGGAGCTGCGCCCTTGAGCGTTGCTCCCTGCGACGACACGTCGTGGCCTAGTGTCGTGTCACGCCTGAAATGATGCATCTCGCTTGCCCTTGCTGTGCAAGGCGTCGTTGCAAAACTTGCACATGCCCCGGCATGAGCTGCATTTTGCGCCTAACCCTGCCCACCGATGGCGGCGCGATATGTCGTCACTTCAAACGTGACACGACACTAGCCATGAATGCGACGTAAGCTCACTTCGCGGCCGAGCGTCAGCAGCAATGCGTCCACAGCGGGGGCTTGCGCACTGCCTGTGAGCATGACGCGCAGTGGCATCATCACCTGCGGCGTTTTCACACTAAATCGAGTTTGCGCTTCTTTAAGCAGCGCGGTGAGAGCCGGTTTACTCCACGTCACTGTCGTCAATTGCGCCTTGATCCAAGTGATGGCGGGCCGATTGTCGTCGGTCAAATGTTGCGTCAGCAGCGTCATCGCTAGCGCTCCCTGCTCCATCGCCAGCAGCCGGTTTTTGATTGAAACCTCTGATGCCCCGTCTTGTTCATTGAGCAGGGCGTTGACCGATGTCGTGACGGCACCGATTTGCTGCGTCAGTTGCGTGGCGTCCATGATCGGCGCCACGAAACAGTAACCGGCCATTTCGGCCATTTTTTTGAGCGTTGGCGCGCGATCTCGCAGCAGTTCGGCAACAGCGAGGGCGGACGGGCCCGCCGCCGTTTCGTAACCCTGCGCCTCTAAAAACGGCTGGAGCCGCTTTGCCAGCACATCAACCGGCAAGCGCTTAATGTGCTCGCCATTCAACCACTCAAATTTTTCCGCATCAAAGCGTGCGGGCGAGGGCGTGAGCGACTCTAGGTTGAACCATTCAACGAGTTGCTGCGGCGTGAAAATTTCTTCATTGCCATGTGACCAGCCAAGCCGCGCGAGGCCGTTGATGATGGCTTCGGGCAAATAGCCGTGGTCGCGGTACTCGCTGAGCCCTGTTGCCCCGTGACGTTTAGAGAGCTTCTCGCCGTCGCTGCCCAGCACGGTGGGCGTGTGGCCGAACACCGGGGGCTCCACGCCCAGCGCACGAAAAATATTGATCTGGCGCGGCGTGTTCATCACGTGGCCATCACCGCGAATCACGTGGGTGATCCGCATGTCGATGTCGTCGACCACCACGCAAAAATTGTAAGTTGGCGTGCCGACTTCGCCCGCCGGTGCGGGCCGTGCGATGACCAAATCATCAAGCTCACTGTTGGCAATTTCGATGTGGCCTTTAACTGCGTCGTTCCACGCGACAGCGCCTGCGTCCGGGTTGCGAAAGCGAATCACGGGCTGCACGCCGTCCGGTTTTACAAGCCCCAGCTTGATGACATTTTCCGGCCGCCAGCGCCCGTCATAGCGCGGTTTTTCACCGTTAGCCTTCTGGGCGTCACGCAACGCGTCCAACGCTTCCACACTCATGTAGCAGTGGTAGGCGCGACCGTCGGCCAGCATGTGCGCGACCACCTCGCGGTAGCGCGGCATGCGCTGCATTTGGTAGTACGGGCCTTCGTCGATGTCTAGGCCAAGCCACGTCATGTCACGCAAAATGCCATCAGCGCTGGACTCCGAGGAGCGCTCCAAATCGGTGTCCTCAATGCGCAGGACGAACTGGCCGTTGTGGTGGCGCGCAAACGCCCACGCGAAAAGTGCGGTGCGGATATTGCCAAGGTGCAGCGTGCCGGTGGGCGACGGGGCAAAGCGGGTGCGGATCGGCGCGGGCGCTGAGGTTCGGCTTGGGGTTTGGGTATCGGTCATAACATGATTTTATGAGTTGGCTACGCTGCGTTGGTAGGCGTGTTGCGCGCCACACTGCGGCGTCTTCGCGGCGGGCATACCCTGTGCGCCGAATCGGATGTTGCTAACGTTAACCAAGTTCCCCGCACGACAGCGGGAAAACCCCTAGTCATATAGATCATCTATATGACTATCATCACACAAAATTCGCAGCATTGTTAATATCGTTGCGCTCACAAGTTTTAAGGAGGACTGAGTTGTGAAAAAACTACTTTTACGTAAACGTTCGCGTTCCACCCCTGTGGCCCTGATCGCTGCCGCTCTGGCCGCGCTCTCAACAGTGGCCGCACAGGCATCTGACCTGCGCGTGCAGTGCTATTCCGATGGCAATGAATGCGAGGTAACCGCCGACATCGCGAAACGCTTTGAAGCGGCAAACCCCGGCACCAAAATTATCATCGACAAAGTGCCTTACAAAGCAGTGGTCGAGACGCTACCGGTGCAGCTTGCTGCGGGTGAGGGCCCGGATATCGCGCGCGTCACCGATCTGGGTGGCTTGAACAAGTACTACCTTGATCTCACGCCGCACTTGAGCGCGGCCCGCCAAAAGGCTTGGCAAGATAACTTTGCCTCCACGCTGAACTGGTTTCGCGCAGGCCCCACCGACAAGGGCATTTACGGCCTAATGTCGCAGCTCACGGTCACTGGCATGTACGTCAACAAGACCTTATTTGAGCAAGCGAAGGTGCCCATGCCAACGGCCACGGCCACCTGGGACGACTGGATGGCGGCAGGCAAAAAAGTAGCCGATGCCACCAAGACCCCATTTGTTGCCGCGATGGATCGTACCGGACACCGCTTTGCACCGCTCGCCGTGGCGTACGGTTCCAAATATTTTGATGCCAATGGCGGACCGATCATCGATGACGGCTTCAAGTTGGCTGCCAACAAATTTGTCGGCTGGCATAAGGCCGGCTTGATGCCAAAAGAGGTGTGGGGTGGACTCGGGGGCTCGGCGTATCGTGATGCGTTTGAGGAGTTTGCCAACGGTCGCATCGTCATGTATTACTCAGGTTCTTGGCAGGTGATGCGCATGGATAAAAACGTCACCAAGTCGTTTGACTGGGCGGCCGTGCCCGCGCCGTGCGGCCCGTCGGGTTGCACCGCCATGCCCGGAGGTGCTGCCTACGTAGGACTCAAGCGAACCAAAGCACCGGCTGAGGTGGCTAAGTTCTTAGACTTTTTGTCGCTCGACACCAACTACACAGAAATGATGGCGAAGACCAACAATATTCCGGCAAGCTTGTCGGTGGCGAAGGCAGGCGTGACCTATGATGTTTCACCGCTCGCCAAGGTCGCGCTCAACTCGTTTGTGTCCGACGTGCCAAAAATTCTCAAGCCAAACTTTGACTTGCAGGGTTACCGGTTGAACCGCGCCGTGTTCCAGCCCACTGCCGCCCGACTCGGTCAGGCGATTGCGGGCGAAATGTCGGTGGATGACGCATTGAAGCGCCTGGCCTCCGATTTGGACGAACAAGTTAAGGCGGCTGCGAAGTAACGCGCCCGAGTACGTAGTGAAGTAGGGTGCGCATCAAAGTGCGCACCCCGGTGGTCGCAAACCATCGGTGATCTTCGAGCCTTGGTGCGCGGTCTGGCGCACACCATACGACGGCGGATTTAAGCAATGAACGGAGCCTCCTCGGCACTAGCAGCTTTATCGGAATCCCCTGATTTCATTGGGGCTCACATCGCTTTACGGCAATAGTCGACTTAAACGTTTTTGGCGCTCTTGCCCGCGTACCACCGCGCGTTCAGACGAAAGTTGTCAGGGAGAAAACAATGAAAAACAACGCCAGCACCCCATGGTTCTTTCTGGCCCCCAACATGATCGTGATTCTGTTGTTCACGTTCATACCTATCGTCATCAACATTTATTACGCCTTCACCGGTGGCGTGCAACTGTACCCTTCGCAGCGCCCCATCGTCGGGGTTGAAAACTTTGCCACCCTGCTCGAATGCGGCTCTTACCTTGACCCGTCGAGTTGCAAAAAGGACGTGTTCTGGCAATCTATTTTCAACACCGCGAAATACGCATTTTTTCAAGTGTCGATGATGGTGCTGTTCAGCCTCATCACGGCCATCGTACTCAATCGCAAAATCATCGGTCGCGGCTTTTGGCGCGGCGTGTTTTTCTATCCGGTTTTGTTGTCGCCCGTGGTCGTCGCACTCATCTGGAAATGGATTCTGCAGCGCGATGGCCTGCTCAACGCAGCGATGGTCGGCGTGGGCGCACAACCGGTGCTCTGGCTTGCAGAGGCGGGCTGGGCATTTTTTTGGGTGACCTTCGTGTCGATCTGGGCGCATATGGGTTTCTACATGCTGATTCTGCTTGCGGGTTTGCAGGCAATTCCGGCCGATTTGTATGAGGCTGCACAGCTCGACAAAGCCTCGCCGTGGCGATCACTCACTCGCGTGACGCTGCCGCTGTTGATGCCCAATTTAATGGTGGTGCTGGTGCTTGCGCTGATCAAAGCGGTGCAAACCTTTGACGAGGTGTTCGTGCTCACCGGCGGTGGGCCGGGTTCGGCAACCACTTTTATCGTGCAGTTCATCTACCACACCGGATTTGTCGAACCAGTGCGGCTGTACGGCATTGCCGCGGCGGGTTCGCTGTTGCTGGCACTGGCGCTGGTGGCGTTAACGCTGTTGCAGTTGCGATTGTCCAAGGCCGATGAAATGGGGGAGCGAGCCAAATGAAAACCTTAAATTTTTTGACCCGCACCCGTAGCGGCCGCTCGATGGATTGGACCGATTGGCTTTCTTACAGCTATCTGGTGATGGGCCTGTTTTTGATGTTCGGCCCGGTGCTGTGGCTTGCCATGTCGTCGTTCAAAACCGAGTCGGCGCTGAACGAGTTTCCGCCGTCATTTTTGCCCTACGGGCAGAAGGCGGTGGCGGTTCCGGGTGAAGCAAAAATGAAGCCGGTGTACCGCGTCAAATTGCCCGACGGTAGCTTCAAGGAATTGCCCGAAGTGCGCCGTATTGGCCTCACCGCGACACACATCGATCCGGCGCGGCCCGACGAGCCGATCCGCGTCAACATCAAGGATCGCGAGCCCGTCCGCGAGTTCAAGCTCGCCACCGAGAACTACACCGATTTGGGCGGGCAGATCACCTTTGGTACGTATCTGTGGAACTCAGTGTTCATCACCGTAGTGGCAACGATCCTCACGCTACTCTTCAATTCGATGGCTGCGTTCGCGTTGTCAAAGTACAAATTTAAGGGCCGCACGTCGGTTTTTTTGCTGATACTCGGCACATTGATGGTGCCCCCGGCCATCGTGTTGGTGCCGAACTTTCTGGTGGTCTCCGAACTGGGAATGCTCAACAGTTTGTGGGGCGTCATCTGGCCCGCGATTGCCACGCCCACTGGCGTGTTTTTGCTGCGGCAATACATGCTGACCATTCCCGATGAGCTGCTCGACGCGGCGCGTATGGATCACGCCAGCGAATGGCAAATTTACTGGCGCATCGTGCTACCACTGGCCGCGCCAGCGCTTGCAGTGCTGGCGATTTTTTCGGTGATGTGGCGCTGGAATGACTTCTTGTGGCCGCTCATCGTGCTGTCAAAGAATGAGAATTTCACCTTGCAACTCGCACTCAATGCGTTCCAAGGCGACTTGGTCACGCAGTGGAATTATTTGCTCGCGATGACGGTGATTACGTTGTTGCCGATCACCATCGTGTTCGCCTTTCTCCAAAAATACATCACGCAGGGTACTGCCTCTGCCGGAGTCAAGTAATGGCATCGCTTCAACTCAAAAAAATCGTTAAAGACTTCGGCTCCGCCAAGGTTATTCGCGGCGTTGACCTTGATGTGCACGACGGCGAGTTCGTCGTCTTCGTCGGCCCATCCGGCTGTGGCAAATCAACCCTGCTGCGCATGATTTGCGGGCTTGAGGACATCACCTCGGGCGAGCTGTTTATCGACGGCAAACGCGCCAACGACACCCGTGCGGCAGATCGTGGCTTGGCGATGGTGTTTCAATCGTACGCGCTGTACCCGCACATGACCGTCTATCAAAACATGGCGTTCGGACTTGAAAATATCGGCTTGCCGAAAGATCAGGTCAAAAGCAAAGTCGACGCAGCAGCGAAACTGTTGCGCCTCGATCCATTGCTGGAGCGGAAGCCCACGCAGCTCTCCGGCGGGCAGCGGCAACGTGTCGCCATCGGTCGCTCGATCGTGCGTGAACCAAAGATATTCCTGTTCGATGAGCCGCTGTCTAACTTGGACGCCGAGCTGCGCGTGTCGATGCGCGGCGAGATCACCGGCCTGCATCGCCGCCTCGGTGCCACCATGATCTACGTTACCCACGATCAAGTTGAAGCCATGACCATGGCCGACAAAATCGTGGTGCTGCGTGCAGGCGTGATTGAGCAGATCGGCTCACCACTTGATTTGTATAACCGGCCTGACAACAAATTTGTTGCAGGATTTATCGGCTCGCCGCAGATGAATTTTGTGCCCGTTACGGCCGGTCACGGTGACAACATCGTCACCGAGTACGGGCAAACGATTGCCATGGCAACCGAGAGCAAACCGGCCTCCGGCACCGCGCTTACTTTGGGCGTTCGCCCCGAACATCTAACGTTAGAGAACACGCCCGGTGCGCTTGCGCTGCCGATGACCATCTCCGGCATCGAGCAGCTTGGCGGTCACTCATTGCTCTACGGCACCGTTCCCGGCATGTCGAAAGACGCCGAAGGCCCGCGCATCACCGCACAGGTCGCGGGACAGGTCGCGACCAAACTGGGCGAGACGGCTACGGTTTACGCCGCTGCCGAAGCTTGCCGTTTATTCGCAACGGGCAACGACGAGCGCGCGGTGCGCTAGTGACGCCGCTACGCAAGGCGAGCGTTGTTTCGACTGACGACGGTCGAGTTGTTCTGAGTTTTACGGGCGGATGGACGTGCGTCATTTCTATCGTCAACGACGGTATTGGACGAGTGCTGTTCACACCCCCAGCGGGGTTGCGCGAACCGCGCACGTGGGCGATTGCGGATTTAGCCCCTCTCCCCCGGAGGGAGAGGGGTTGGGGAGAGGGAGAGGCCTCGTTGCAGAACACACTTGGTGGCGCAAGCCCGGCCCCCCCTCTCCCTAACCCTCTCCCGCGAGGGGAGAGGGGACAGAACCGCGCGACGCTTTTTGCTGCATCTGTGGCCTCCGTTTCGCGCGTTGATTCGTCGTTGTGGATCAGCAGCCCAACTCTCCGCGCACAAATATCCCTCGAACCCTTCGCCATCACATGGCAGCAATTCGACGGCGGCGCATGGCTCGCCTGCTGCGCCGACCGCCCGAGCTACGCCTATTCAGCGGGCGAAAAAAGCGGCACCATCATGCACTGGCAAGCCCGCGACGGAGACGATCAATACTTCGGTCTTGGCGACAAAACTGGCCCGCTGAACAAAGCGGGGCGACGCCTGCGCACCCGTCAGCTCGACGCACTTGGCTACAACGGCGAGACCAGTGACCCGCTTTACAAACACTGGCCTTTCTTCATCGGACGCCGTGCCGACACCGGCAGCACCTACGGCGTGTACTACGACACGCTGGCCGAATGCACGTTCGATTTTGGTCAGGAGTTTGATAACTATCATGACTTCTACCGCGCCACTGAAATCGCCGATGGCGATCTTGATTACTACGTCATTGCCGGGCCCAATACTGTTGGTGTGCTGGCCCGTTACCTGCCACTGATTGGCGGCACGGCGATGCCACCGCGCTGGAGTTTGGGTTACGCCAACACCGCGATGGCGCTCGCAGACTTTCCAGACGCGCAGCAAAAGATTCGCGAATTCCTCGCACTCGCCGAACGTGACCAATTTCCGCTATCGAGCTTTCATTTCGGCTCGGGCTACACCAGTCGCGGCAAGCAGCGCTATGTGTTCACCTGGAACACCGACAAATTTCCCGACGCGCGCGGGTTGCTCGATGCGTTCAAGGCGGCTGACGTGCGCACCATGGCCAATCTCAAGCCGTGTTTGCTCAACGATCATCCGGCCTTTGCGGCCATCGAGGCAAGCGGCGGTTTTGTGCGCGACGCCGCCACCGGCAAGCCCTGCCTTGACCAGTTCTGGGACGGCTGGGGCGCACATCTCGATTTCACGCGTGATGCGGATCGCCTTTGGTGGCAAGCAAACTTCAAACAACAGGTGCTCGATTTCGGCATCGACACTGGCTGGAACGACAACAACGAATACGAAATCTGGAGCGAAACCGGCCAGTCCGATGGCCACGGCACGCCGATCCCGATCCATCGTTCCCGTGCGTTGCAAGCGCTGCTAATGACCCAAGCGACCAGCGACGCGCAAGCTGAGATGCGCCCTGATGAGCGCGTCTACACCGTCACTCGCGCAGGCCCGCCGGGCATTCAGCGCTACGCGCAAACATGGAGCGGCGACAACACCACAAGCTGGCACACGATGCGCTGGAATCAACGCATGGCGCTAACCATGAGCTTGTCCGGAATGTTTAACATCGGTCATGATATCGGTGGTTTCGCGGGACCTGTGCCCAGTGCCGAGATGCTAATTCGCTGGACACAAGCCTGCTGCCTGCTGCCACGCATGATTATGAATTCATGGAAGGCCGACGGTAGCGTGAATTCGCCCTGGTTGCACGCCGAGGCCACCGCTCCTATCCGCGCAGCGATTGGTTTGCGGCTGCACTTGATGCCGTATCTGTACACGCTGATGTGGCAGGCAAGCACCGCGCACACACCGGTGTTGCGACCTACATTTTTTCACTTTGGTGATGATGCGACCTGCTGGCAAGACAATGACGAAATGATGGTTGGCGGTGATCTGCTGGTGGCACCCGTGTTTGAAGCCGGCGCACGCAAGCGAACCTTCTATCTACCGCGGGGCGCGCATGCTAAAGGTTGGTACGACTTCTGGTCGGGCGAGTATTTCGCTGGCGGTCAAACGATTACGGTGGATGCGTCGCTGGATCGGTTGCCGCTGTTGGTTCGCGCCGGTGCGTTGCTGGCAACGACCGATACGTGGAGCGATGCCGAGAAAACTGAGGAGTCTTCGCGTGCGCTTCGCTACTACCCCACGCCGCAGTCTGACCACGCGGTTGAGACGCATACCAGCCTCTTTGAAGACAATGGATTGCAGACGAGGAACGCCGTCGATCATTGTGTCGTACACCGTTTTCACGCGACTTCGACGCGCGACAAACTTTCGATCGACGCCACGCAGCAAGGCACATGGACGCTTCCGTACGAAAGCATCCGTGTCGCGCTTCCCGAGTCCGAAAAGCGTACCTTGAACCTACAGTCGACCGGTGTGCGTCTGACCCAGTGAAACTTTGGCCATGGCTCGGCGACACCGCGGCCACAGCCCAGCGCCGGGCTGACCTTTGGCGGCTGCTCGGGCCGCGTCCGATGCTTGACGGCGCGCCGTCAGGGACGCTGCTTGAAACGGAAGTCACCGAGTTCGCGCATGTCGAACACTGGACGCTCTCGCTCAACAGCGATGAACCAGTACCCGCACTACTGCTGCATCCGCTGCACGAACCGCCGCGCGGCATCATTCTGTACTGCCACGCGCACGGCAACCGTTTTGAAATGGGTAAAGATGAATTGCTAAAAGGTCGGCCTGCGATTGAATCGCAGCCTTACGGTGAAGTGCTCCCTGCCATGGGCTATGCCGTGCTCGCCATCGATCACTGGTGCTTCGGCGAGCGTGCGCTACCCCCTGGACGCACGGAGCGGGCGATGGTCAAGCGTCTGCTCTGGCAAGGCAAAACACTGTGGGGATACCGCGTTCACGATACGTTGGTTGCGCTCGAGTGGCTGCGGAACCAAAGTGGCTTTGCGCATCTCCCGGCCACCACGCTCGGGCTGTCGATGGGCAGCACGATGGCGATCTGGGCTGCAGCCCTTGATCCAACCATCACCGCGTGCATTGATACTTGTGGTCTTTCCGAATTCGACGCATTGCTGGCGAACGGTAACTTTGATTTGCATGGCGAGTATTTCTTTGTGCCTGGCTTGCTAGCCGAATTTAGCGCGGCGGAAATCAGCGCACTCATTGCCCCGCGATGGCATCTGTCGATGGTTGGAATGACCGATCCGTTGACACCTCCGGATGGCGTTGCCAGCGTCGACACGGCACTGATCGAAACCTACCGCACGTTCGCTGCTGAAGGCGCTTGGACGCAGTATCGAAGTCCAGCTGGACACGTTGAAACCGCCGACATGCGCGCTCGGGTTTTGCAAGCGCTACGCCATTGACCCGACCGTGTTGTGCGCAGCGAGGGCAAGCGAGATGTGTCATTTCAAACCTGACACGACACTAGGCGTGGCAGCCGGGCACGCTGGTGAAAGTGACTTGCCGGCGCAGGCTTGACCACGCGGAGACGAACACCTCTTTTCCGAGCAAACGACGAATCTCGGCATCGATATAGGTCCCCAACGTGCGGTTAGTTAAATAAAAAATTGAGCAGGCGCAGGGCGTCACGAGCGGCGTTGCTGAGGCAGCGCTACACTCCTACTGATGAACACCCACTGCTGGCTTTCTGCCTCTGATCTGTCGCGTCAGTTTGCGACCGGGGCGCTGTTGCCCACGCAAGCGACCAGCGCCGTGCTTGAGCGTGTGCGCGAGTGTGAGCCCGCGCTCAATGCGCTGTATCTAAACAAAGCTGCGAGTGCCGCCGCTGCCGCAGCCGAAAGTGATGCGCGCTGTCAAGCAGGTCGGCCACTGTCCCCGCTCGACGGGGTGCCCATCACGCTGAAAGAAAATGTCTATACCGCCGGTGACCCTGCCCCCCTCGGCACGGCGGCTTCCCCGCTCGATCCTAAGTCGGTGAATTCGCCGGTCGCAGACCGCCTGCGCGAGGCCGGATTGGTGCTAATCGGCAAGACCACCATGCCCGATTTCGGCATGCTGTCATCGGGCCAGTCGAGCCTGCACGGCGTCACCCGAAACCCGTGGCAATTGAACCGCAATCCGGGTGGCTCAAGTTCGGGCGCGGGCGCGGCCTGCGCGGCGGGTTACGGGCCGCTACACATTGGCACCGACATTGGTGGCTCCGTGCGCATTCCCGCGAGCTTCTGCGGCGTCTACGGCCTCAAGCCGTCGCTCGGGCGGGTATCCATCAACCCACCGTACCTCGGGCGTGTGGCAGGCCCCATGACGCGAACCGTGCTTGATGCAGCGATGTTGATGAATGTGATTGCGCAGCCCGACCCCGAGCAACGCGACTTCATGAGTCTGCCGATAGGGCGTACGCCCTCAGGTCAGGCTGTCGATTTTGCTGCTGAGCTTGAGCGCTTTTCACTCAAAGGCAAACGCATCGCCGTGCTCACCGACATGCAGGCAGGCTTTGACGTGCAATCCGACGTCGCCGCTGCAACGTGGGACTGCGCGCAACTGCTTGAGCAGCACGGCGCACGGGTCGAGCCTATTGCGTCCTACCTAACGCGAGAAATGCTTGACGGTTGGTGCGGTTTTTTCGAATGCCGAAGCTACGCTGACATCGTGAAAATGCCAGAGGCGACGCGTGCCAAAATTTTGCCGTTTATTGTGCAATGGGCAACCCATCGAGCCGACAAATTTTCAGGCGTTACAGTGATCAATTTTTTTGCGCAGATCATGGCCCTGCGCGAGGCGACGGTGCTGGCCACGCGCGACTTCGATTTTGTGATTTCGCCAGTGTGCCCAGTGCCTGCTTATCCGGCCGAATATTGCTGCCCCGAGAACGACCCAGAACGAGCGCTCGAGCACATCGCATTCACCTTGCCCTATAACGTGAGCGAGCAGCCAGCCGCGTCAATCAATTGGTCGTATTCCACGCAAAAGCGCTCGACCGGACTGCCGCTTGGCGTGCAGGTGGCCGGACGCCGCTTCGATGACCTAGGCGTGCTGCAACTCTCGCGCATCATTGAACAAATTCGCCCCAAGCAGCGCCCGTGGCCGGTGCGGCTGGGCTGACGTCAGACAAATTTACGAACCTGAATTTTCGTTATGCGCCAAACCGCTCCCTTCCCCTAGGGGGGAGGGTTGGGAAGAGGGACTCGGAACACGATGCAAATTGGCGAATTCCACCACCCTCTCCCTCGGGGAGAGGAAGTCAAACCATTGCAGAGCCCCATTTCGTCTCTACAATCGGATTCTTCCCGTTCATTCATTTCGAAATTTTTGCAGAGAGGTTTCATGAAGTTCTCCAAGCTCATCACCGCAGCCGCGATTGCGCTCGCCGTCTCGCTGCCAGCCCTGCCAGCGGCTGCGCAGCAAAAGGTGCTCAAGGTTGCACCGCACGCCTTTCCGGCCAATCTTGACCCATTTAATGTGACCGCGTACATCACGCGCAATCACGGCTACATGGTGTACGACACGCTTTTTGCGACTGATGAAAAAGGCGCGATCAAGCCGCAGATGGTTGAAAAATGGACGGTCAGCGCAGACAAAAAAATCTACACATTTATCTTGCGTGACAAGCTCGAATTTCACGATGGCAAGCCTGTGACCGGTGAGGACGTCATCGCCTCGCTCAAGCGCTGGGGCGCGCGCGACACGTTCGGGCAAAAGCTCATGACCTTTGTTGAGAAGATGGATGCACCGGACGCCAAGACGTTCCGCTTGCTGCTGAAGGAGCCCACCGGAATTGTGTTTGATGCGCTGGGGAAGCCGTCGTCTAATCCCGCGTTCGTGATGCCTGCGCGCGTTGCGGCGACCGATCCGTTCAAGGTGATTGACGACTACGTAGGCTCCGGCCCGTACATCTTCAAGAAAGATGAATACAAGCCGGGCGTGCAATCCATCTACCTGAAGAACACCAAGTACGTGCCGCGCACCGAAGCGCCGTCCGGCCTCGCGGGTGGCAAAAAAGTGTTCGTTGATCGCGTCGAATGGTTGTCGCTCAAGGATCCGCAAACGCAGTTGAATGCACTGCTCGCAGGTGAGATCGACATGATCGAGCAACCAGCGTTTGAGCAGTACACCCAGTTGCGAAAAGACGCTCGCGTGAACATCGTCGACACTGGCACCGTGAACTATCAATACGTGATGCGCTTTAACCATCTGGTGCCACCGTTCAACAACCCGAAGGTGCGCGAAGCCGCCATGTGGGCGATGAATCAGGAGGCGTTCTTGCGCGCGCAGGTCGGCCCTGACAACGAAGGCATGTTCTTCACCTGCCCAAGCGTGTATCCGTGCGGCACGCCACTCGCAAGCCCGAAAGGCAGCGAATTTATGGTCAAGGGCAACATGGCAAAAGCACAGCTTTTGCTCAAAGAATCCGGCTATGACGGCAAGCCCATCGTGCTGATGCGTCCGACCGATTTGCAGTCGATTCACAAGCTGCCGCTGGTTGCTAATCAGCTGTTGAAGCAGGCCGGATTCAAGGTCGATTTGATCACCATGGACTGGGGCTCACTGGTTGCCCGTCGCTCGAAAAAAGAGCCAGTGGAGCAGGGCGGCTGGAACATCTTTCTCACCGCGTGGGTGGGTGCCGACATCATGAACCCGTTGACCAGCGCGCCGCTCGGCGGACAAGGCGAAAAAGGCTGGGCCGGTTGGGCATCCGATGCGCAGCTTGAAAAACTGCGTGATGACTTTGCGCGCGCCGACAGTGATGCCGACAAAAAGCGTTTGGCGGAAGAGGTTCAGGTTCGCGCCATGCAAGTGGGCACTCATGCCATTTTGGGTGAATACAAAAACCCCGCCGCAACACGAAAAAACATTTCCGGCGTGCTGAAAACAGCGGGCTCGGCGTACTGGAATATTCAGAAAAACTGAGCCTAGTCGCCACGAATTGTAGGAGCGGCCTCGGCCGCGATCCCACGTTGCTGGCAGCGTTTGAAGTTTGCCGAGTGAATCGCGGCCAAGGCCGCTCCTACAAGATCAGCTTTTTCGTTGAATGCCCATTAAATAGGGGCATGGACTATGAAAATGGCAAAACTCGACATTACGCATAAATCACGCGTTAGCCCAAGTAAAACATAACGTTTAGCCAAAAGCTGTTGATGAATTCTCTTCTTTTTAAGTCTGTCCGTGAGCTGTCGGGCATGCTCGGTTCGCGCGCGCTTTCTGCACGCGAATTGCTTGATGCGAGCCTCGCACAAATCGACCGCTTGAATCCGTCGCTCAACGCGATCATCACCTTTGATCGCGAAGGTGCGTACGCCAATGCAGACGCGGTTGACGCGCGCCGCGCGGCGGGTAAACCAACGTCTCCGCTTGCGGGAATGCCGATCGCGATCAAGGATCTCGAAGCGGTCAAAGGCATGCGCACCACGTCGGGTTCGCCGATTCTGAAGGACTGGATTCCCGATCACGACACGCTGATGATTGAGCGTTTTCGTTCGCACGGTTTGACGTTGCTCGGCAAAACCAACGTCCCCGAATTTGCGCTCGGCAGCCAGACTTTCAACACGCTTTTTGGCGCAACAAAAAACCCGTGGGATTTGACTAAAACTTGTGGCGGCTCTTCGGGCGGCGCGGCGGTTGCTGTCGCCACTGGCATGCTGCCATTCGCCGACGGCTCCGACATGGGCGGCAGCCTGCGCAACCCGGCAAATTTTTGCGGCGTGGTTGGCCTGAGAACTTCACCCGGTCGCGTGCCGAGCTATCCGACCATCAACCATTGGGGCACGCTCGGCGTACTGGGGCCAATCGCGCGTACGGCGGAAGACGCGGCGTGGCTGCTCTCCGTTCAGGCAGGTGACGACCCGCGCGTCACGCTTGGCCGCTGTGGCGACCCCACGGTCTATCGCGAGTCACTGGAGCGTGATTTCACCGGCGTGCGCATCGCCTGGAGCCCCACGCTCGGTGGTTTGCCGGTGGAAAAGGGCGTGCGCGACGCGCTCGAAAAATCACTCCAGCGATTTACCGATTTGGGCGCGATTGTTGAAGCGGCCGAACCTGACCTGCGCATTGCTGACAACGCGTTTCAGGTGATGCGCGCGCTGCATCTGGTGAACACGCTGGGTGGGCATTACCGCAACAACAAAGCGTTGCTCAAAGACACCGCCGTGTGGAATGTGGAGCAGGGTCTGTTGCTTACTGGCGAGCAAATTGCCGAAGCGCAGGCGCAGCAGTCAACGTGCTTCGAGCGCATGCAGCGCTTTTTGAAGCAGTACGAATATTTCATCTGCCCGGTCAATCAGGTGCTGCCGTTTGATCTCAACACGCCCTACCCGACCGCCATTGACGGCACGCAGCTCAACACCTATCTCGACTGGATGATGTCGGCGTGCCGCATTACGATGACTTCACACCCCGCCGCCAGTGCACCCGTTGCGTTCGCGGAGAACGGCCTGCCGGTGGGTATGCAGATCGTCGGAAACTATGGTTGCGAGCGTGAAGTGCTGCAACTGGTGCATGCGGTCGAGTTACCGTTATCGCAACGGATTCCCGTGCTGTGATTGAGTAGGGCGGGCACGCCCTGCCCACCGACGGTTTGCAAATCACTTCTGCCATCGCAGGAACGACGAAGGGGATGACGAACCCTAATGAATAATCTCGGTTTAGAACACTTTCGGCTAATAGCGGTCGCGGTTGTTGTTATTGAGTGCGCTGTCGTTGCTAGCCGTAAGCCCGAGAAGTACCGGTTTAAGGCTGTCTTCGATGGGTTTCGGCCCCAGCCAAATTTGTAGCAACGCCGAGAAAAACGCTTCATCGGGTACTGATTCGCCGACTTTCTTTCCATTTACCTGAACCACCGTGCCGGTGCCGGGAATCGAGTCGATCGTGATCGTTTCGCCTTTTTTAAGGGTGGGAATTTGCCCGAAAATCGCGCCCATTTTTAGCAGTGCGTCGAAATGCTTTTGCTGATCTGTGGCCGACATGTTGGCGCGCATACCGCCGAGCAGACCTTTTGAAAAATCGTTCGAGTTAATTTCGCGCAGCAAATTCAGATGCATGCGTTTTGCGCCTTTCAACGCGCCGATTTCAGTGCTGGTGCTGCGCTTTTGCGGCAAGTAAAGCGAGGCCACGTAAACGCGCACTAGACCTGCGGCACCATAGCGTATGCCAGAGCCGTTGAGCACCAAATCCTGATTGGCGAGCTTGACTTTTTCTTCGACTTTCACGCCACTCACGTCGAGGGCAGACGTCGCTGAGGCAAGTACAAGGCCCGCCACCGCCGCACCAAAACGCGCCCAAAACCGACCCACATTTACGTCTCGCATCGCAACCTCCTGTTTGAGTCTGGGCACGCAGGCATCGTACGCATCTCAGATTCCTCCGAGTTTAGGCAGTTTCCACCGATTTGTCTGTTCGGTTATTCCCTACACCGACAGGCCCAGCCGCGCGAGCGAGCCGTTGCCAACGCGAATCACTTCCGGTGTGCTGCCGGTAAGATCAATCACCGTGGTGGCAGCCTCCGGGCACTGGCCCGCGTCAAGAATCAGCCCCAACGAACGCGGCATTTGATCGGCAATCACCTCAGGGTCATTCAGCGGACGAGTCGCATCGGGCGGAATCAGCGTCGCGGAAAGAATCGGCTCGCGCAGCTCTGCAATCAGCGCCAAGACCACCGGATGATCGGGCACACGCAGCCCGAGCGTTGCTCGCTTGGGGTGCAGCAGGCGTTTGGGCACCTCGCGAGTGCCTTCAAGAATGAAGGTGTACGGCCCCGGCGTGCCGAGTTTCAAAATGCGAAACGATGGATTGTCAACGCGTGCGTACTTGCCAAGCTCTGACAAGTCCGCGCAAACCAGCGTCAGGTGATGCTTATCGTCCACACCGCGCAACTGACGCAAGGTCCTCAGCGCGTCGGCATCACCCAAGCGGCAGCCTAGCGCATAAGAACTGTCAGTGGGGTAGGCGATGACCGCACCTTCACGCAGCAGGGTTGCCGCCTGTTTGATTAAGCGTATCTGCGGATTGTCAGGATGAAGGTAGAAGCGTTGCGTCATAATGTACTTATGTTACGAAAGAATATTGTTTTTCGCGTAGGACGGTGCCGGATATGAATTTTCAGCAAGTTAAATTTGTGTGCGCCGTGGTGGAAAACGGCTTTAGCGTGTCTGATGCGGCGGTGGCTTGCTACACGGCGCAGCCTGTGGTCAGCAAGCACATTAAAACGCTTGAGGACGAGCTCGGTTTACAAATTTTTGAGCGACGTGGCAAACGCTTCATGGGCCTCACGCAAGCCGGCGAGCAGGCGTATGCCATCGCCAAGCGGCTCAATGGTGACGCCAGCAGTTTGAAGGCGTTGGCCTCCGATATGACCCATGCCAAAGAGGGCGTGCTGACCATCGCCACCACGCACACTCAGGCGCGCTATGTGCTGCCGCGAGTGGTCACGCAGTTCTCCACCAAATACCCCGACGTCAAGCTGAAACTTAAGCAGGGCAACCCCAAGCAATGCGCCGACTGGGTTGCGGGAAATGAGGCCGATATTGCGATTGCCACCGAAGCGCTGGCGCTTGATCCGCTGCTGGTAACGCTGCCGTGCTATCGCTGGAACCGTTGCGTGATTGCGCCGCTTAAACACCTGATTACCAAAGAAAAAGTGCTCACCATTGAGGCGCTGTCGAAATATCCACTGATCACTTACGACACCGCGTTTACTGGGCGCTCGCAGGTGGATCGCGCATTTGCCAGCGCCGGTTTTACGCCGAATGTAGCGCTCACCGCGCTTGATTCCGACGTGATCAAAACCTATGTGCGGCTCAATCTCGGTGTTGGCATCCTCGCCGAAATGGCCTATGAGCCTAAGCTGGATGCGGATCTAAAACGCCTCGACGCGTCGCATCTGTTTGCACCCTCAATCACCCGCGTGGGGTTGCGTCGCAACGGGTTTTTGCGCCGCTTCGCCTATGACTTCATCGTGATGTTTGCGCCTTCGCTCAAGCGCACCGAGATTGAAGAGGCAGTGTTTGCCGCTGCCTGATCAGGCCGCCCTCGCGCCTTCGGTTTCGCTACTTAGCGCCCGTTACGCAAGCCGCCGCGAGCGGCTCAAGTTCACCTGGCTGATGGCCGCGCTCACCATGCTCGGGCCGTTTTCGATCGACACCTACCTGCCGGCATTTCCGGCGATGCAGGCAGCGCTCCCCGCCACCGAAGTGCAGATGCAGTTGAGCTTGACCGTGTACTTCGTCGGCTTTGCCATTGTGTCGCTGTTCCATGGCGCGATCAGCGATTCGATTGGCCGCAAGCCGGTAATCGTTGGCACGTTGTTGGTGCACGCGGCAGCGTCCTTTGGCTGCGCACTGTCGGGCTCGATTGAATCGCTGCTTTTTTTTCGCGCACTGCAAGGCTGCTTTGCAGGCGCGGGATTCGTGGTGGGTCGCGCGGTGGTGCGCGATATTTTCAGCGGCGATGAAGCACAACGGCAGTTGTCGCGCATTCAAATGCTGTTTGCTGCGGCACCGATTATTGCGCCCATTTTGGGCGGCTGGCTGGTGGCGCATTTGGCATGGCCATCGATCTTCTGGTTTCTAAGCGCATTTGCTGTCATGTTGACCGTGTGGTCGGTGTTGAGCCTGCCCGAATCGCATGCCGTTGAAAACCGGTTGCCGCTCGCGATCAAGCCGTTAGCGCGCACTTATTGGCGGATCTTTTTCAACAAAACGTTTCAGACGCTGGCGGCCATTCCCGGCATCAATTTCATCGGCTTCTTTGTCTACATCGCGGGTGCCCCGGCATTTCTGATCACGCACTTATCGCTCACCACCAAGGATTTCGCCGTGCTTTTCGTGCCGGGCATCACCGGCATCACGCTGGCGGCGTATTGCTCGGGCCGCTTTGCCGGGCGGGTATCGCATGCGCGGCAGATGAATACGGGCTTTGCGATTATGGGCGTGGCCGCGGTCGCCAACTTACTTGTCAGCGCGTTGTTGCCGCCGCGCGTTATCTGGAACGTCGCGCCGATTGCAATTTATACGTTTGGAATGGCACTGGTGACCCCTTGCGTCAGTCTTAAACTGCTTGATGCGTTCTCGTACGCACGCGGTACGGCGTCGGCCCTGCAATCATCGGCTCACGTGGCGATGATGGCGGTGACCACAGCGATCATTGTGCCGTTTGCGCAACAAAGTTTACTTCGCTTTTCTATCGTGATGCTCGCTTCAGTGGTGATAGGGGCCGCGATCTGGATGCTCTATCAAATCAGTCACACTTCAGAGGTTGCCTATGTTGATGTTTCGTAATTTTTTCTCGGTTTTGGCGCTCGTTTTGTCAGTCGCAGCAACGTGTTTGCCCGTGACCGGCGTGGCGCAGGTGAACAAGGATTTGCCCGTGGTCGAGCTGACGATCAAATCGTCAAAGCTCAAAGCCGAAGTTGCGGCCGACAACAACACGCGATCAACGGGGCTGATGAATCGCTTTTCGCTGAGGCCCGATCACGGGATGATTTTCGTATTTGCGCAGAGCGAACCGCTGGCATTCTGGATGAAAAATTGCTTCATCCCCTTGTCGATTGCCTACATCGACAGCAAGGGTGTGATCGTGAGCATCGTCGACATGAAGCCGCAAGATGAATCCACCTATCCATCCGGCGCACCCGCCATGTTCGCGCTGGAGATGAAGCAGGGCTGGTTCAGGGAGCGCGGCATAGTGGTGGGCGATAAAGTGGGCGGGCTCGACAAGGCGGGGCGCGCCAAGAACTGAGCTGAAATCGATACAGCTTTTTGTTCAAAGCACGCTTTAATAGGGGATGACGTCAAATATCGTCTATTCTCGACTTCAAGAAAAAACGACGCCCAAACCTTATGAAATAGACGTTACAGCGAAAAGCTGAACAAACTTTTACCCCGTTTCACCGACAGGCACGCTCCCCACAGCATGAAACAATAGCGCCATGCAAGCTTCTCCCGCCCCGTTTGATCTGCCGAAACACGTCCCCATCGCCGTCAGCACGCGCGGTGGCTATCCTGAAAATGTGTTTTATGGCTCGCTGGCCGTTGTTGATCGCGCTGGAAAGCTGATCGCAAGTGTCGGCGATGTCGATACCCCAATCTTCACCCGCTCGGCGCTCAAACCCTTGCAGGCGCTGCCGCTGGTGGCCAATCCGCGCTTTGCTGAATATGGCCTGACGGCGAAAGAAATCGCGCTGCTGTGCTCCAGCCACAATGGCGAGGCGATCCACGCTGAAACGGCGCAGCGGCTACTCGCCAAAATCGGTCTGACTGATAACGCGTTGCAATGCGGCAGCCACGTCCCGTATTGGTACAAGTGGAACAACCAGAAACCGGAGCCAGGCAAACGCTGGAATGCATACTTCCACAACTGCTCCGGCAAGCATTCGGGCATGTTGTTGCAGGCGAAGCTGCTTTCGGCGGCGACTGAGACGTATCTCGAACCTGAAAACGCCGTGCAGCAGCTCATCCGCGACGCCGTTGCCTACGCCACGGGCGAGCCCAATCCGGCGGCGATGCCGTGGGGCACCGATGGTTGCAGCGCGCCCAATTTCGCCGTGCCGCTACGTGGTTTGGCGCGTGCCTTCGCGTGGCTTGCGAATGCAGAAGATGATGCTCGCTACGGCCCCGCGCCTCGCGCGTTGTTTGAAGCGATGGCAGCACATCCAGAAATGGTGTCAGGCGAAGGCCGCAACGATCTCGCACTGGCCACCGCTGGACGCGGCGACTGGGCCGCCAAAGTCGGTGCCGACGGCGTGCAGACGCTCGCCAGTCGCTCACGCGGCATAGGCATTGCGGCCAAGGTCAGCGACGGCAATGGTCGCGCGCTGATGGTGGCGTTCTGCAGCGCGCTGGAACAGCTCGATATGCTTGATGACGAAGCCCGGGCCGTGCTCGCCAGCTGGTCGAGCGCATCGATAAAATCGGTGCGAGACATTGAAGTGGGACGCTTGCAGCCCCATTTGGTGTTAACGACCTAATGAGTTGTACGTGTGAACTTTTCGCAATGCAGCATAGTCAATCCAGCAGATCAAACGCGCAACCGCGTAGCCACTTCAATCAGCTAAGGGCGGACACAATAAAAAAGGGAAACTGCTGATGAGCGACCGAGCGGTCGACCAGGAGCTCGTTGAGCGCGTGCAGGCAGGTGACAAGCGCGCATTCGATCTGTTAGTCCTCAAATATCAACGCAAAGTGCAGCGTCTAGTGGCGCGCTTTGTGCGCGATTCGGGCGAAGTTGATGATGTGGTTCAAGAGGCTTTCATCAAAGCCTACCGCGCGCTGCCGACATTTCGCGGCGACGCGGCCTTCTACACTTGGATTTATCGCATTGCGATTAACTGCGCCAAAAATTATTTGGCCAGCCCCGCCCGACGCATCGTGCCGCAAAGCGATTTGATGTCGGATGATGACGATGATGCGGAATCTTTTGACCGCAATGCCGGTCTACACGACGTTGCTACCCCGGACGCCGAATACGCGAGTAAGCAGATTGCCGAGGCGGTGAACCGCGCGATGGCCGCACTACCTGAGGATTTGCGCACGGCAGTGACGCTACGTGAAATTGAAGGTTTAAGCTACGAAGAGATCGCAGAGGCGATGGATTGCCCGATCGGAACAGTGCGCAGCCGCATTTTCCGGGCCCGAGAAGCAATCGCGACCGAACTGCGACCGTTGTTGGACACACGAGAAGACAGGAGATGGTGAACATGAATTCTGAAATGAAAATCGCCGCAGTGGCAAGTTCAATGTCGGCAGCGTCGGCAACGCGAGAACAAATTTCGCGCTGGATGGACGGCGATATTGCAGCGCACGAAATTGACCTCGCGATGAGCACGATGTCGACCGAGCAAGGTCGCTATTGCTGGGCTGAAATGCACTATGTTGGCGACTGCATTCGTGGGCTTGAAGATACAAAGGCGGGTTGTGCGGACGCTATTCGCGCCGCCATCAGCGGTGAACCAGCGATCTTGGCACCAGCGGGCAAACGCCTGCGCGCGCAAGCGAAAGAGCGCAGCTTGGCCACTGCCATGGCCTACTTGGGCAAGGGCGGTCGTGCGTGGGCAACGGCGGCGGCGATCGCGGCCGTTGGCTTTGTTGGCACTGTGGTCTACAAGGATCAAGTGGCCGCGCCGCAATTGGCGAGCATCGCGCCTACGGTGTCGGTTGCCGGTGCAGAAGGCATTCAGGGCACGGCTCCGACCAAGGTGCGTGCTGATTTCAACGCCTATTTGCAGGCGCATCAAGAGAGCGCGGACATCTCAAGCATGTCGCCGATGCGGCAATACATGCGTCCGGCCGTCAGTGTTCAAGCGCAATAGTTGCCGTGATTTTAAAGATAGGTGCCGTGTTGAGTAGATCGAGCAAAGCGCGCCGTGCGGAGCACGGCATTCCGGCCCGCGAAGGTGGGGCACGTCACCGCACCACGCCCACACGACTGGCCCGCACGGTGGGCACGCTGGGTGCCGCCGCCGCGCTGGGGGCAACCGCGTCAATGGCGCAAACGCCGATGGTTGCGCCCACCTTTGGTTCGTTTGGCGCCGCTGCCAGCGCAAGCGCCAACATCGCCACCATCAATCAAATTCTGCAACAAGCGGCGTCAGCTGCGGCCACCCTTAACTACACCGGCACCATCACCTATCAACGGCGTGGCGCGGCTGAGACATCGCGCATTGTTCATCTGTTCGAAAACGGCGTGGAAATGGAGCGCATCACCACCCTCGATGGCCCGCCGTTTGAAGTGGTGCGGATTAACGAAGAGTTGACCTGCTATATGCCAGATACTCGCGTGATGCGAGTTGAACCGCGCACCGGGCGGCAGGGATTTCCGTCGCTGTTGCCGCGGCAAATGGCCACACTTGCGCAGCACTTTACGGTTAAAAAATTGGAGGTCGAACGCGTCGCCGGACACGATGCGCAGGTGTGGCTGTTTGAGCCCACCGACGAATTCCGCTTTTGGCACAAGCTGTGGACAGAGCTCAAGAGCGGGCTCTGGCTTCGGGGCCGCGTGCTCGACGAGCGCGGGGCGGTGATCGAGGAGATCACCTTCAGTGATATTCAGATTGGCGGCAAAATTGATCGTGAGCAAGTCAAGCCCACCTTGGTTGACCGTATTGCAAACTGGCGTGTTGACCGCAAACTACCGGTAAGTGCCGCGAAAACGGACACCGGCTGGATCGTTAAAACGCTGCCGGCCGGATTCGTCAAGATCGGTGAAAATTTTATGCGTGCTTTGCCGGGGCGCACCGAGCCGGTGTCGCAGCTCATCTTCTCCGATGGTCTGAGTTCAGTATCGGTGTATGCAGCTCCGCTTGCCGCTGGTGAATTGCCACCCAGCGGGGCTTATAGGCAGGGCAGTCATCAGGTGTTCTCGCGGCAGGCGAGTGACCAGTTAATCACCGCATTCGGCGAGGCACGACCGGCGGCGGTGCGGGCAATTGCGAACGGCTTGGTGCGCAAGTAAATTTTTGGTTCTACGGTTCGCGGATTTGTTTTTGTAAGACGATGTTGTTAGGAGAAAAATAGTGAAAAAATCCATTCTTGCTTCCCTCATTGCTGCGGGTGCGCTTGGCGTCACCGTGGGCGCGTTCACCACGCCACACATTCCAGTGATCGCGCAGGCGCAACTGGGTGCTGTAGCCACGCCGCCTGCTGCGCCCGTCGCTACCCCACAAGGCTTACCCGACTTCGTTACGTTGTACGAACGCGCCAGCCCATCGGTGGTATCCATCAGTGTGAGCAGCAGCGTCAAGCGTAGCGCGCCGAAAGCGGGCGGTGGCGATGGTGCCGCTCCTGATCGTGAGGACATGGAGGAATTCTTCAAACGCTACTTCGGCCAGGGCGGCTCTGGGGGGCGCAACGCGCCACGTGATCTGCGTAAGCAGGGCGGCGGTTCAGGCTTCATTATTTCTGCGGATGGTCTGATCGTCACCAATAGCCATGTGGTTGAAGACGCCGATGAGGTGTTAGTCAAGCTCACCGACAACCGCGAATTCAAAGCCAAGGTGATTGGTTCGGACAAACGCTCCGACGTGGCGGTCATCAAAATCGACGCCAAAGATTTGCCGGCGGTTAAAGTGGGCAATCCGGACCGTTTGCGAGTCGGTGAATGGGTTGCGGCCATTGGGCAACCGCTCGGCTTCGAGAGCACGCTCACCAGCGGTATCGTTAGTGCTAAATCTCGTGCAAGCCGAGGCGGTGACGCCACAGGTGACCTGGTGCCCTTCATCCAGCACGACGCTGCGGTAAATCCGGGCAATTCGGGTGGCCCGTTGTTCAATATGCGCGGTGAAGTCGTCGCCATCAACTCCATGATTGCCACCGTCAGTGGCGGTTTTCAGGGTATCTCGTTTGCCATCCCGATTGATCTAGCCATGGATGTGGTGGGGCAATTGCAGGCGGGCGGATCGGTCAAGCGCGGCATGCTGGGTGTCAATATCGGCGCGGTGTCACGCGATCTGGCCGAAGCATTCAATTTACCGAAAGCGCAAGGGGCTTTGGTCTCGGGCGTGAATAAGGGCAGCGCTGCCGAAAAAGCGGGCATCAAAGAGGGCGACGTCGTGCTCAAGTTCAATGATCGCGTGGTTGCGGATTCACGCGATTTGCCACGCTATGTGACCTCGGCCCGTCCTGGCACACCGTCCAAAGTGCAGGTGTGGCGCGATGGCAAGACGGTTGAACTCAGCGTGACGCTTGACGAATACAAAGATACGGCCCAAGTTGCGGCAGTTACCCGTGAAACACCGAAAGCTGCTGCGGCAAAAGTCGAAACCACCAAGGCCGACAGCCTTGGCTTGACCCTGCGCCCGTTGAACGAGAAAGAGCGCACTGCGGCGAAGCTCGCGAACGGCGGTGCAGTCGTCTCCGACGTTTCGGATAAGTCTTCGGTGCGGGCGCTCACCGAAGGCGACATCATCGTCGGCGTTACCCGCAAGGGCCAGTCGACCGCTATTACGGGCCCCGCGCAGCTCGCAGAGCTGATCAAGGGCACTGACAAAGGCGCAACGCTTGCATTCCGCGTTAAACGTGCGTCTGATCGTACTGGCAGTGAATACGCAGAGTTCTTCGCGCCAGAGAAGCTACCAGAATAACCGGTAATAGCAACGCGGTGAATCCGCGCTAAAATCGTGAGTTAGCCACCGGTTTGGCACCGCATTGCCACGCAAGGCCAACGGGCACCACCGACACGTGGGCCCGCTGGCCTTTTCCTTTTGTTTGATACGCTTGCATGCAGCACATCCGCAACTTCTCCATCATCGCGCACATCGACCACGGCAAATCAACGCTGGCGGATCGTTTTATTCAGCGCTGCGGCGGACTCTCCGACCGTGAAATGAGTGCGCAAGTGCTCGACTCAATGGATCTGGAAAAAGAGCGCGGCATCACGATCAAGGCGCAAACTGCCGCGCTGAATTACACAGCTCGCGACGGTCAGGTGTACAACCTAAACCTCATCGACACGCCGGGCCACGTTGACTTTGCCTACGAAGTTTCGCGTTCGCTATCGGCCTGCGAAGGCGCGCTGTTGGTGGTCGATGCCTCGCAAGGCGTCGAAGCGCAGACGGTCGCCAACTGCTACACGGCCACCGAGCTGGGCGTTGAAGTGGTGCCGGTGCTCAACAAGATCGACCTGCCGAGCGCCGAACCCGAACGGGTCAAGGAAGAGATCGCGGAGGTCATCGGTGTCGATGCGTCGGATGCTGTGCTGTGCTCTGCCAAAACCGGCATTGGCATTGACGATATTCTTGAAGCCGTCATCGCGAAAATTCCGCCGCCAAAGGGCGATCCGACGGCTCCATTAAAAGCGTTGATCATCGATAGTTGGTTTGACAGCTACGTGGGTGTGGTGATGCTAGTGCGCGTCTTTGATGGCACCCTTAAGCCCAAAGAAAAGGTCACCTTCATGGCTACCGGGCGCAGCAATTTATGCGAGCAGGTGGGCGTGTTCGCGCCCCAGTCAACGCAGCGCGACTCGCTGTCGGCAGGGCAAGTGGGCTTCATCATCGCGGGCATCAAAGAGCTTGACTCGGCCAAAGTGGGCGACACGGTAACCCACGCACTCAAACCCGCTGCGCAGGCGCTGCCAGGCTTCAAGGAAGTCAAGCCACAAGTGTTTGCCGGCTTGTATCCCATTGAATCGAATCAGTACGAAGCGCTGCGCGACGCGTTAACCAAGTTAAAGCTCAACGACGCATCCCTGCACTACGAACCCGAGGTGTCGCAGGCGCTGGGATTTGGCTTTCGCTGTGGCTTCCTTGGCTTGTTGCACATGGATGTGGTGCAGGAGCGGCTGGAGCGCGAATACGACATGGATCTGATCACCACGGCACCCACCGTGATTTATCAGGTGGTCGAGCGCAACGGCACAGTGCTCAATATTGAAAACCCGGCCAAACTGCCCGATTTGTCCCGCGTTGAAGACATCCTTGAGCCAATCATCACCGCGACTATCCTGATGCCGCAGGAATACGTCGGCTCGGTCATGACGCTGTGTAACGAGAAACGTGGCACGCAGGTCAACATGCAATACATGGGCCGTCAAGTGATGCTCACCTACGACCTGCCAATGGCTGAGGTGGTGATGGATTTCTTCGACAAACTGAAGAGCGTGTCGCGCGGCTACGCATCGCTCGATTATGAATTCAAAGAGTTCCGTTCGGCTGATGTGGTCAAGCTCGACATCCTCATCAACGGCGAAAAGGTTGATGCGTTATCGTCGATGGTTCACCGTGCGCAGAGCCAGTATCGCGGTCGTCAAGTCGCATCAAAAATGCGCGAACTGATTCCACGGCAAATGTATGACGTGGCGATTCAGGCGGCCATTGGCGTGAACGTGGTCGCACGCGAAAATATTAAAGCGATGCGCAAAGACGTCACCGCCAAGTGTTACGGCGGTGATATTTCGCGCAAACGCAAGTTGCTGGATAAACAGAAAGAAGGCAAAAAGCGCATGAAGGCGGTGGGCTCGGTTGAGATTCCGCAAGAGGCATTTCTGGCGATTTTGCAGACGGGTGATAAGTGATTCGCGCGCCCCGCAAGCCGCTCGCACGCCGCTGCAACGCCTCGTCGCATTACACGGAGTAGCGGCACGGCGCGCCCGATAATCACCACGAAGGTCATCCGGCGCAACGCGAAGGATCAGGTGACTTTCTCGACTTATTTTGTTGTCAACGCGACCGGTTGAGGTTGTGACTGATTCTTCGTTTCGCTCAGAATTACCCTACAGATGAAATACATTCCCGCAGCCTTACTCGCCGTTCTCGTGGTAACCGCGTTACGCGGTGTCTTCACCGGCGTCCCGGTAAACTTTCCTCTTCTCTTGCTGCTGGCGGTTGTGGTGTGCGGCGTGAGTTGGGCGGTCGACAAGTTCTATCTTGCTAAAAGGCGAGTTGCGGGTGAGGTTTTGCATTGGGGCATTGAAGTCCCAGCGTCAATCTTTACCGTGCTACTGGTGGTGTTTGTGTTGCGCTCGTTTCTGGCTGAGCCGTTTCGTATTCCGTCGAGTTCAATGCGGCCCGGTTTGGTGACCGGGGACTTCATTCTTGTCAACAAGTTCTCCTACGGTATTCGACTGCCCGTGCTTGACACTAAAGTGATTGATATTGGCAGCCCTAAGCGCGGCGATGTGGCGGTGTTCAAAGCGCCGCATGAATCGGACAAGGACTACATCAAGCGCATCGTTGCCGTTCCCGGCGACACCATGGTCTACAAAGACAAAAAGCTCACGCTCAATGGCGCGCCGGTGCCGCAAGTTGAGGACGGCACTTACAGCTACATGGAATTCGGACAATTTTTGACCACGTTCAAGTTCAAGGAAAAGCTCGGCGACCATGAATATTTGATCGCGCAATTCCCCCAATTTCCATCGTTCATACCGAACCAGAAATATCCCGGCACCCCCGTTCCGACCTGCAGTGACGATGGCATCGCGGTCACCTGCAACGTACCGCCGGGGCATTATTTGGCTATGGGCGACAACCGCGACAACAGTCTTGACGGTCGCTACTGGGGTTTCGTGCCCGACACCCATTTGCGGGGTCGCGCCTTCTTCATCTGGTTCAACTGGGAGGATGTGTCGTCGTTCGCATTCAAGCGCGTGTTTCGCGGCATACAATAAATAGCTTAAGTAGCCAGCGGTAAATTATTGTGAAACGGCATCAGCAGAGCGGTCTCAGCCTCATCGGCTTCATCTTTCTCGCAGCGATTGTTGCGTTCGTGATGTTCACCTTATTTCGTTGCGTGCCAGCGTGGACGGAATATTTTTCGCTCAAAAAAGTGCTGCAAGCCACCGCCAATGAGTTCGGGGTTGAAGCTCAGGGGCCGGTCATCCGGGCGTCATTTGATCGGCGTGCGCAAATTGACGATTTGCCGGTCAAAGGTACTGATCTGGAAATTCGCAAGGACAATGGCCGTATGAGCCTCGCCGTGGCCTATCAGCGAAAAGTGCCGGTGGCTGGCAACATGAGTTTGCTGTTCGATTTCGACGCCGCAGCCACGAGCACTAGATAATTTTGAGCCTGGAAGCCGCCCTCGGGTACACTTTTCGCGAACCGCGCCTGCTTCGCGACGCGCTCACGCATCGCAGTTTCGGCACCCCGCACAATGAGCGGCTTGAGTTCATTGGCGACGGCATTCTGAACTGTGTCATCGCGGTTGCCCTGTTCGAGAAATTCCCTGAATTACCGGAAGGACAGCTGTCGCGAATGCGCGCCAATCTAGTCAGTCAGCCGGCATTGCATTCGTTGGCGCAGCGCTTGGACATTTCGCACCACCTGCGCATTGGTGAGGGTGAAGAGAAAAGCGGTGGGCGGGAGCGTCCGTCGATGCTCGCCGATGCGCTCGAGGCGATCTTTGGCTCCATCTTGCTCGATTCAGGCTTTGAAGCGGCGCAGACCACGATTAACAGGCTGTACCTGAACCGCATCTCGCAGGTCAATCCGCGTGAAGGCGGCAAAGACGCAAAGACCCGCTTACAGGAATTCATGCAGTCCAAGCACTACCCGCTCCCCTCGTACACCGTTGAACGAGTTGATGGCGAGGCGCATGCGCAGGTGTTCACCGTTCGCTGTAGCGTCCCGCAGGTAGAGCAACAAGCCACCGGTAGCGGGCAGTCGCGGCGAGCTGCTGAGCAACAGGCGGCCAACGCCGTGTTGAGCAAATTGGGCGTGGTCGCGTGAGCGCAATCGTAACCGTAACCGTAACCTTAGCTCCAGCAGTGCCGCCGTTGCGGGTGGGTCAAATCGCGGTCGTTGGCAAACCCAACGTCGGTAAATCAACGCTGCTTAATCGTCTCGTTGGCGAAAAAGTCTCGATCACTTCGCGCAAGGCGCAGACCACGCGCCTGCCATTGCGCGGCATTCTGACCACCGACACCGCCCAATTTGTTTTTGTCGACACGCCCGGTTTTCAGACCAAGCATGGCGGCGAAATGAACAAGCGCCTGAACGGCAGCGTTCGTCGCACCTTGGGTGAGGTAGACGTTGTGCTCTGGGTTTGGGATGCCACGCGTCTCTCGGTGGCAGATCGCGCCGTGCTTGAGCTGATTCCGGCCAAGGCGCGGGTGATTGCGGTGCCCAACAAAGTCGATTTGCTGCTTGATAAATCCACACTGGGCGCGCAAGTGGCCGAGCTCTCCGCGCTGCGAGAATTCGCGGCTTTTGTGCCGGTTGCCGCATCAAAAGGCACGCAAACTGCCGCGCTGATGGCCGAGATTGAAAAGCTGCTGCCGATCGGTGAGCCGATGTTCGCGGCTGACGATTTGACCGACAAGCCGGAGCGCTATCTCGCAGCCGAAATCATCCGCGAAAAAATATTTCGCCTGACCGGCGACGAGTTGCCGTATCGCGCCGCCGTGATGATTGACAAATACGAGCAGGAAGGCAATCTGCGACGAATCTTCGCCGCCATCTTGGTGGACAAAGAATCGCAACGCCCGATCCTCATCGGCAAAGGCGGCGAGCTGCTCAAACGCATCGGCACCGAAGCGCGCATGGACATGCAAAAGTTGTTTAACGGCCCGGTGTATCTGGAGCTGTTCGTTAAGGTCAAGAGCGGCTGGGCGGAGAATGCAATGGTGCTGCGGGATTTGGGTATTACCTGACGTCCTGTGGGAGCGGTTCCACCGCGATGCCTGACCGAAATTGGCGCACTGAGGTCGGGGTGGAACCCCTCCTACAATCAAGCTGTTCGTCACTCATAGAAACCCTGTGGCCGTTCAAGCCAAAAAATCCGCCCCGCAACGCGCCTTTGTACTGCACAGCTATGCGTACAAAGAATCGAGCCTGATCGTTGACCTGTTCACCGTTGAAAACGGGCGAATGGCGGTGATTGCTAAGGGCGCAAAACGTCCTGCCTCAAACCTGCGCGGTGCGCTGCTTTCATTGCAACCGATTGAAGCCATATTCAGCGGGCGCGGTGAAGTTAAAACGTTGACCCAAGCACAATGGCTTCCCGGCCAGCCGTGGCTTACCGGGCAGGCACTGATGTGCGGCATGTACTTGAACGAATTGCTCATCAAATTATTGCCGCGTGAAGACCCACACCCGCAGCTTTTTGAGACTTATGCAGCCACGCTCTTAACGCTCGCTGCGAGCCATGAACACAGCGCCATCCTGCGCGAATTTGAAATCAGTTTATTGATCGAAATGGGCTACGCGCTTGAGCTTGCCCATGACGTTCGCACCGGGGAGCCGCTCGCGCCTGACACGCTCTATCGCTACGATCCACTGGCTGGCCCAAGTGAGCAGGGCGGTGGTTCATTGGTCAGCGGCAATGCGCTGCTCTCCCTTGGGCGCGGACGTTTTGAGAGCAATGTCATCGCCGCCGAAGCACGCGATTTTGTGCGCACCATCATCAATTTTCATCTGGAGCGGCGCACCCTGCGTTCGTCGAACGTGATGCACGATTTGCATCAACTCTCCGAGCGGCTAGACGCGACACCCGCGCGTAAGACCGCAAAAGCGCGTGCCGCCAAGCTCACGCTCACCATGGAGGACACATCCGCATGATCCTCGGCATCGGCACCGATATCGTCTCGGTTGCCCGTATTCGTGACACGCTGGATCGCTTCGGCGCGCGTTTCGCCCAGCGCATCCTAAGCGACATTGAACTGGTTGCCTTAAACGACGCCAATGACCCCGTCGCGTGGCTTGCCAAACGCTGGGCGGCGAAGGAGGCGTTCGGCAAGGCGGCAGGCTCGGGCATACTCGCGCCGCTCACGTGGGCGGGCATTGGCATTGGCCATGACGACGCCGGCCGTCCGCTGTTTGTGCTCAACGAAGCCATCGCTTTTCATCTGCAATCACGAGGTGTGGCGCGTATGCACCTCACCATCTCCGACGAACGCGATTACGCCGTTGCGTTTGTAATTTTCGAAGGAAAGTAGCACCATGCCGCGCAAACTATCCACTGCTAAAAAACTCGCCCTCGGCCCCATCATGACCTCCATTGAGGGCACCGAACTGACGGCCGAAGACCGCGAGCTTCTCTGTCATCCGCTGATCGGGGGCGTGGTTTATTTTGCGCGCAATTTCACCGATAAGGTGCAGCTCGCAGCACTTTGCAAAGACATCAAATCGCTGCGTGATCCGGAGCTATTAATCGCGGTGGATCATGAGGGCGGTCGTGTTCAGCGGTTCCGCGAAGGTTTCACCGAAATCCCCGCCATGCGCTCGTTGGGCGACCTGTGGACGACGCACCCGCCGTCGGCGCGCGCCCGTGCGTTCGAGGTCGGCTTCACGATTGGTCATGAACTCGGTGAGGTCGGCCTCGACTTCAGTTTTGCCCCCGTGCTCGATCTGGATTACGGCGAATCTGCGGTCATCGGTCACCGCGCGTTTCACCGCGATCCAGGCGCAGCCGCAGCGCTCGCAACCGCCGTGATGCAGGGCTTGCGCGCCGAAGGCATGGCCGCCGTTGGCAAACACTTTCCGGGTCACGGATTCGTCAAGGGCGACACCCATTGGGAGCGCCCTACTGATGACCGAAGCTTCGATCAAATGGAGGCCGCAGACCTGATTCCATTTCGCGAATTGATCGCCGCCGGGCTCGACGGTGTGATGGCCGCCCACCTGGTTTTTCCGAACATCGACGACCAGCTCGCGGGCTTTTCAAAATATTGGTTGCAAGACGTGTTGCGCCACAAATTGCACTTTCGCGGCGTCACTTTCACCGACGATCTAGGCATGGTCGCGGCGCACGCTGCGGGCGATCTCACGGCACGTTGCGAAGCCGCCACGACGGCTGGCATCGACATCGTTCTGCCGTGCAACGATCGCCCCGGTCTGATCGAAATTTTGGATAACTGGAAGCCCACGCCCGAGACCAGCTTGTCGCGGAAGTGGGAACGGATGCGAAAGGTATCGGCTGGTCGGCGGACATAGATTTGCGTCTGGAAATCATCCCCCTATGCCGTCATTCTCGCGAAGCGGGAATCCAGAAAGTCACGATGCGCAGCAATGAATGTATGGCGAAAAAAGCACGCTCCTGGATTCCCGGCTGCGCCGAGAATGACGCCGAAAAAATCATATAGCTCCATCATGAAACGCCCATTTAATAAGGGCAAAACCGCAATTTATGCACAAACTCGACTTTATGCATAAATGGCGCGTTTGCCCATATGAAATAAGGCGTTAACGAAAGAGTTGCTTGCCTTCAAGCGTGATGCCGATGCCCTCTGCAAAACTCTGGGCACGCCTGAATCACGGCGCTACGGGGCGTTCGCCACAGCAATCCCGGACACCGAACAATCATGCATGCACCGTCCAAACTCACATTTCGCGCCTGCGTTACGCGCCGCAACGAGCACGGTTGACCGTGCCGTTGCGTTCGGATGAACCCTTAACCTCTAGCGGCAAATCCGGATCGCGCCGTAGTGTGGCGCAAGCCCTGGTTGTGGCGTTTCGGTGATCGTTCCCTCGAAACAGGAAAGACTGGTCGCAGCCAGACTGACGGTGTTGACGACCATCCCTAACGCGAGGTCAAACACCAGAACTGTCGCATAGCCGGGGACGGCTTGCGTGTAGCTGATGGCGTAGCTCGGTTCGCCAATGTCGGCAACACCGCCCGCCAAAAACGCGATGCTCCCGGTCATCAGGCTGGCGGGCGTGCACTGCGCGTAGGTGATTGGGACGCTGGAAATGCAGCTGTCGCCCACGAACACGTCGCCCACATTAATCACCAGTGCCGGGGTGGGGGGAGGAGGAGGAGGAGGAGGAGGAGGAGGTGGTGGAGGAGGTGGAGGTGGTGGAGGTGGTGGTGGTGGTGGTGGCGGCGGCGGCGACGCAACGAGCACTGCCAGTGCCGACGCATTGTTGGTCGCGTTCTGATCTGCGGCACCATGGGATCCCGTTGCGGTCAGTGTGTAGCTTCCACCCGTGAGCGGAAGGCGTGCTGAGACGTTGATGTTGAACTGGTTCTGCACGCCACTGTAGACGCGGCCGAGCTTGCAGTTCATGGTGAGTCCCTGCAATGTGCAGGTGCTGAGCGCGTTGGCCGTGCCGTACGCCGTGATCTGGCTGCCGGCGGGTAGGGTGAGACTCAAATTGCCGTTCTTGACAGCCGGACTGCCTAGGTTCATCACCTTCACCGAGAAGTTGCCGACGGCGCCGTTGGCGAGTGCGGATGGTCCGGTCAGGCTCACCGCAAGATCCGCTTGTGCGTAGGCTTGCTGCGCGAAAACGAAAAGCGCGGCAGCGGTTAATTTTTTCATTGAATGTGCTCCCTGTTTTGCAGCTGCCGCAGCCCGCCCATCGCGAGCCACATGACAACTGTTGAGCACATGCTAGGAGCGGGTCGGCGCGCAAACAACTGGCCTGAAGGACAGGCTCGACCGGCAATACCGTCCTTGAGTTTCGGGGACGACGGTTACTTAACGTGAAACACGCGATAGCGTGTCGCGAATCTCCCCTCTCCCGCATGCGGGAGAGGGGTCGGGGGTGAGGGAAACTGTCATGTTTCATTATCCGGGGCGTAGCCCCAAACATCATGACAGTTAGGGCGAGTTATTTGTCAACAGCTCCTTAGCGTGGCAGGTGGATCAACCCTTCGGAGACTGCGCGGCTCACCGCCTCGGCGCGACGGCTGGTTCCCAGTCGCGAGAAAATTTCGGCGAGATGGTGTTTCACCGTGCGCTCGGTGATGCCGAGATTGCGCGCGAGATGCTTGTTCGTCAAGCCCGCGGCAACGCCCTCCAGCACCGCAGTCTGCCTGGGGGAGAGCATGCGTGGATCCGCTTTGCCAGATGGCAGCCAAGTCTCGCCGTTGAGCAGGCGGGCGATAACGGCCAGCATGTCGGTGGGCTCCAGCGACTTGGGCAAAAATCCCATCATTCCATTCTGCGCGCAGAGCGCTGGCAGTCGCGGATCGTCGGTGCCCGACATCAGTACGCGGGCGATGGTTGGATGTTTCTCGGCAACGCATCGCAGCAGCGCAAGGCCATCCATATCGGGTAGTCGCCAGTCGGCAAGAATCATGTCGAAATCGGCACCGCTGCCAAGCAGCGCAAGCGCGGCGGCCGCCGAGTTGACACCGCGCAGCTCGTCGAACACCGCTGAGCCCTGCAACAACTCAATCAGACCATGCCGATACAGCGGATGGTCTTCAACAATGAGCAGGCTGGTCCGTAAGGTCATGATGAAAGCAGTTTAGAGCGGACAGCGTGTCCATGCACCTGTCCGTTCGGGCAGGGGCATAGATCGGCTGGCGAACGCATAATCAACGCATGACATTTTGTGCTCCTACATAGAGATCGTATTGTGACTGTTGCTGCATTGATCCGCGACGCCTGGGCGGCGCAGTACGACGATCCGTCGCAGATCAGTCTGCTCGCCGCGCAGATTCTGGCTGTCGCACCCCCCGGCAGCGTTCACGAGGCGTGGGGGCACATTCACGCCGCCTGGGGACTCAGTTTTGTCCGGAAGAGCGCTCAGGCAAAGTGTGAGGTGGCAGCTGCGCAAGCTTTGTTCACCGCGCTGAACCACGCGCCCGGCCTCGCGACCTGCCGCGAATTTAGGGTGCGCGAACTCTCCGCTGAAGGCAACGAGCAGGACGCGCTCAAGTTGCTTGCGCTGAACGCTCAGGTGCCGACCGGCGAGCGTGGCATCTGGGAGCAGTTGGGCGGGCATCTCGCCAGGTACGCCTTATGCGAGCGTTTCTCCCACTCCGACGAGGCTTTGCGGGTGCTGTATCGCGCGCTTGCAGTAGCGCGCGAAACGGGGCACGAGGGCGCTGTTGCCAACACACTCGGCATGCTCGGTGCAAAAAACGCGGACCTTCACAACCTCGATGCTGCCCTCAGCTGTTGCGCGGAGGCGGTGCGGCTTTCGCAGTCGATGAAACCATCACAAACCTGGATGATCGCAGCGCTCAACCTGCTGGTGGTCCATGCGGAGCTGGGTAACGCGATGGCCGCGCGCGCGCTGGCAGATGAGCTGCTGCCTTTCGATGACACGATCTTTCCGCTGGCCCGAGAGCAAAGCAACATCCTTTATGCGCGAGCCTTTTTGCTCACCGGCGACGAGGCTGCTGCCCAGGCAGCGCTTGATCGCAGTCGCAGCATCGGTCACCAGCATCACGCCGAGTGGACTGCTGCACAGGCCGAAGTGTGGCTGCGCGCTGATCCCGCCGCTGTCCGCCGGTTGTGCGAGCAGTGGATTGCCGACAAAAATCCGGAGCAGCGCTTTATCACCCCTTCTGACACGCTGCGCATTCACCGCAGTTGCAGCAAGGCTTGCGAAGCGCTCGGAGATTGGCACGCCGCGCTGCTGCACGAGCGCACCGCTACCGAATATTATGAATTACAGATGGGACGCGCAGCTCGGGCGCGGCGCATCACGCTTGAGGTGGAGCACGACCTGGAGCGTGAACGCTGGGCGCGCGAGACGGCCGAGCGACTGCACGTTGACAGTGAACGCGAACGCGCGCGGCTCGACGAGCTTAATCATCAGCTCGATGCCGCGCTGCAAACGCGCACGCGCTTCCTGGCCGCCGCCAGCCACGACTTGCGTCAGCCAGCGCACGCGCTTGCGCTGTACGCCACCGCACTGGAGGCGGAGACCTCGCCTGTGGCCTTACGCGCGCTCGCGCGGCGCATGCGGGCGACCGTGAGCTCGCTGTCCGGAATGTTTGATGGGCTCATTGATCTCGCGCGCGTTGATGCCGGTGCGGTGGAGGTACGGGCGGAACGAGTCAATGTTGATGAATTGCTGTCGCGGCTCTGCACCGAGTATTCGGATCGACTGGCGGCACCGGCTTCGCGGCTCGCGTTGCACTCGGCGCGCTCAGCGCTACACGTCATCACCGATCCGGTTCTTCTGGAGCGCGTGTTGCGCAATCTGATCAGCAATGCCGTCAAGTACGCGGGCGACGGCAACATCCTGGTCGCGCTGCGCTGGCGCGCCAGCGGCTGGGCCATTGAAGTCCGCGACCATGGACCGGGAATCGGCGCTGCGGATCAGCGTCGCGTGTTCGATGAGTTCTTTCAGGCCGCAGACCATGGTGATTGCCGTGAAGGCCTCGGGCTTGGGCTTGCGATTGTGGAGCGATTTTCGCGCCTTCTCGGTATGGCCACCACGCTGCAATCACAGCCTGGCCGGGGCTCGACGTTTCGTGTGAACGTTCCCGCGGCGCTGGTAGCAGGCGGGGAAACAGTGAGCGCGATGAATTCCAGCGTCGTCGACGGCAGTCCGGTGCCGCGCGGCCGCGCGCTTCACGTGATCGTGATCGACGACAACGCCGACGCGCGAACGAGCCTCGCGATGGTGCTCAAACAGTGGGGGCACAGCGCGTCCTGCGCCGAGGATGCGCTCGCCGCCATCATTGATTGCAAGCAACGTGGGTTAACGCCAGACGCGATCATCAGCGACTTTCAGTTGCAGGCGGGCAAGCTCGGTGTCAACGAGATCGTGCATTTACGCAACGCGTTCGGCGCAACGCTGCCAGCGCTGATCGTCTCCGGCGCACACGACGCGGCCACACGCGCTGCGGCAGATGCGGTAGATGCAGCGTACCTGACCAAGCCGGTGCGCCCCCTGCGCCTCAAGAGCTGGCTTGGCGCGGTAGGGCCGCGCTCGTAAGGACCTGGCGACGCGTGGCGTTTCTTGCTGTATCGCCACTTTAACCGAGATTATTCATTAGGCGGGGCTTCGCCCCTACGCGGGTGCTGTCGGGCGATTTGCGGCCAAATTGAGCGCTCACTCGTCGTCCATAGCTCGCTATGGACTCCTCACGACCGTCCAAACTGACTCGCAACTCGCCGCGACATCACCGCGCGTCCTAATGAATAATCTCGGTTAATCTGCGGGAGGGGCAACTCGCAAGTGCCGCCCTAAAATTGCGCCACGATGCGGCGATCAAACCCGATAAAACCGCGATCAACTTTTTTGTCAAATGCCCACTGCATAAGGTCTAGTATCCATTTTATTATGAAGTCGACTTTATGCATAAATTGCGCTTTTGCCCATATGAAATAACGCTTTCACGCTAGAGCTGATATTGAATTTATCGTCACATCTCCTATGACCGCGTCAATCGAAGACACCCTCAAATCGCTCCCGGCGCGGCCCGGTGTTTATCGCATGATCGGGGCGGACGAGGCCGTGCTTTACGTCGGCAAAGCGAAAAATCTCAAGAGCCGCGTTAGTAGTTATTTCGTCAAATCGGGGCACGGCGCGCGGATCCAGATGATGATCTCGCAGATCGAGCGCATCGACACCACGGTGACGCACAGCGAATCCGAGGCGCTGCTGCTTGAAAACAATCTCATCAAAACGCTGGAGCCGAAATACAACGTCGTGTTCCGCGATGACAAGAGCTACCCGTACCTTTGCCTCACTGGAGATCCGTATCCGCAACTGCGCTTTTTTCGCGGCAAGCCGGATAAACGGAACCTTTATTTCGGCCCTTTCCCCAGCTCGTGGAGCGTGCGCGAAGGCATTCAAACGCTGCAAAAAGTGTTTCAACTGCGCACCTGTGAGAACACCGTATTCGCGCATCGTTCGCGCCCCTGCATGCTCGCGCAAATTGGCCGCTGCACAGCACCCTGCGTTAAACAAATTTCTGAAGAAGATTACAAGGCCGATGTAAAAAGTGCGGCCATGTTTATGCGCGGCAACCAGACCGAGGTGATGGTCGAATTGCAGGCGCAGATGGAGGAGGCGGCCGGCACGCTCGCCTTCGAAAAAGCCGCGCGCACCCGCGACAAAATCGCGCGGCTCAATCGCCTCGTCAGCAAGCAATTTGTATCGAGCGTAGCCGAGCGCGACGTCGATGTGCTCGCCGTGATTCAGGAGCACGGCATGATCGCCGTGAACATCGTGATGATTCGCGGTGGCCAGCACGTCGGCGACCGCACCTTCTTCCCGGTGAAAATGGTGACGTCGGAGGTGATGACGCCCGACGAATTGATCGAGGCGCTGGAGAGCTTTATCAGTCAGCACTACATCGGTCGCGAAGTGCCGCGAACGATTGTTTCAACGCTGGAATTTGATGTCGCTGCACTCGCCGAAGCGCTCAGTATGCAGGTGTCCGGATCGACAACGCTCGATCCGGCCCAGCCGCGCAAGGTCGAAATCCTCTGCAATCCCATCGGCGAAAAGCGCGTGTGGCTCAGGATGGCGGAGGAGAATGCGCGCCTCGCCATCGCCTCACGCCTGCGCCAAAGCGACACCGGCAATGATCGCCTGCGCGCGCTGATCGAAGCGCTCGGCCTGCCCGAAGGCACGCAGCGTCTGGAGTGTTTCGACATCTCACACACCATGGGCGAGGCCACGGTCGCAAGCTGCGTGGTGTTCGACGGCGGCAGCCCGCAGACCAGCCAATATCGCCGCATGAACATCGAGAGTGTGAGCGACGGCGACGACTACGGCGCGATGAAAGAAGCGCTCACCCGCCGCGCCGCACGCATCGCCAAGAGCGAAGTGCCGCGCCCCGACGTGTGGGTCATCGACGGTGGCCGAGGCCAGGTCGGCATCGCCGCCGCCGTGCTCATCGATGCGGGGTTGCACGACATCATCCTGTTCGGCAGCGCCAAAGGCGTCGAGCGCAAAAAGGGCATGGAGCAACTCATCTTCCCCGACCGCGCCGATCCCGTGCGCCTGGCCCCTGACCACCCCGGCCTGCACCTGATCCAGCAAATGCAGGACGAAGCGCACAGATTCGCCATCATCGGCCACAGAGCCAAACGCGCCAAGAATCGCGAAGGATCAGCAATTGATGACATCGAAGGGATTGGGCCGAAGAAACGTGGAGAACTGCTGCGCACGTTCGGCAGCGTGCGCGGGATTGCAGCGGCCAGCGTTGAAGATATTAAGCGTGTGCCTGGGATTTCGGATGAACTGGCTGAGCGGATTTATGGGGCGTTGCACTGATTCGTATGGTCTCCGGCTTCGAAATAATAATATTTGACAGAAATTAACTTATAAGTTAATATTTGGCCCATTGAATGCAATTCCGCGATTCAGTGTTGTAGTGATAAGGAGCGCACCATGTCTTCACGCAGAGAGTTCATGCAAGGGTCTGCTGCAATTTCTTTGATCCCGATGCCCTTTGTTTTTGGGGCGCGAGATGCCGACGCGTTCTTGCCGCTGTTGCTTCGTGCGCTTCTTGGCGCAGTGAGTGGCGGCGTCGCACGCGCGTCGGTATCAACTCGCGTCGTGGCGGCAAGTAGTGCTGCTGCTCAAATCGGCAAGAGTGTCGGCCAGCAGCTCACTGTTGCGACCCGGTCATCGCTGCACCTTTTGAGGCCAAGCATCCACATCCGGAATCGGACTAACGTTTACCAAACCGTTAGTACGCTGCACATCACCGAGTACAACCTGTCCGATGGCGGTAATCGACAACTGACTATTGCTCCGTCGACTGTCCCGCCGCAATTCGATCAGGTTCAGTCCTATTCGACCATGGGCTGGCAGTACCGTCAGGGTCGCGATTATCTGCGCGAGGTTGTGGCTGTTGACCAGTGCGGCTGCGCCACTCGTTTTGAGTCAGAATTGGTGATTTGCGCTTAGACGCGGCGGGATGGCTGAGTTTCATGATTGCTGAGAACAGTTTGACGGTGCGTGGATAACTGCAGTTGAATATCCGAGCATTAACTCTTCGTGACCTCATACGCTTGGCTGGCCGTGAAATGAACATTCCAGGCTCGCTTTTGGTCGAGCGCCCGAAGCACTGGGACATCGTCGTACTTGGTGACGCTGAACAACCGATTGAGAGTAGTTCGTTCGGGAGATCGGTTAGAAAGAATGTGGACTCTACTGAGAAAGCTGCTAACTATCTGCTCATGGTGACGACACTTCTGCGAGCGGTTGAAGAGAGTGACTACCGTGGATACTTACTCGAGGGCGAACTCGAAGGGGCTCGCGTCGTGTGCAAAGACGCGTATTCGTTTTCGATGCACGGTAAAAAAGAGCGGATTCTCGAATTGAAATTGGGAAAGAAGGATCGAATTTACTTCTATCAAGTGAACGCTTCAAGCTCGCCAAAGGCGCGCGCAATTCTGTTGTTAATGGCGTTTCACAAAAAAGATCAGCGGACGCCTGCTGATGTAACTGGTGTTTGCGAACGTCAGATTCGCAGCCTACTCGCGTAGGTTATTAAGTTTTTTAAGGGTGATTTTATGAATGCGTCAAATGATGTTGTTGCAAAAAACGTTCGGGAGGCTGCTGACGTTTGGCGTCTCGTTCGTCGAGCGGAGCCTACGCTCCAGCTTCGGCGCGTGATGCGATCTAAGGGCCTGAAGAATATTGATGTTGCTCAGCGATTGGGTATCAGCGAAGCGAATGTTTCGCGTTGGCTTCGTGGGAATCAAAACCTCACTATCGACACTCTTTATGCATTGGCTGATTCTGTCGAAGAAGGTTTGACCATTTCCATCGGCGACGTTGTTCATGCAACGACCGTTGCTCCCAGTATTCCAGAGAGTGACGGAGCTTGGAGAAAGCAACTCGTGAAGCAGAAGGTTGTGAATCTGATGGATTGGAAAACTCTGGCAACGACTTCGTCAGCCAGTAGCACTTTGGACAGTGAATATGCGTGCCTCACCGTTAGCCGTTGAGCGTATTGAGTTCCACAATGTTCGCGTTCGCGCGAATGCCGATTGGCAACAATCGGACGAATCACAACTGCCGCAGCTTGTAGTTGACATGGAGAATGCGTCGATTGAGTGGCAGTCGTCGCTGAGTTTCCCAGAGACGGAAGTTGAGGATCCAAGGCATTTTGTGTTTCGTTTTGCATTGAGATTGAATCAAAACAAACAAATTGAGTCAGTCAAACTGCCGTATGACATTGAGCTGGATGCCCTCGTGTTTCTTAAAATCGAGTTTGAGTTGCCGGATATTCAAACACGATTTAAGGTCGTGCGTGAAAGCGGGTATCCGATTTTGTTCGGTGCCATTCGGGAAATGGTTTGCACGTTGACCGCACGCGGCCCGCATGGGCTTTGGCAAATTCCGTCGATGAACTTTATGGATCAGATCAAGGTTGATTCGACGGAGGACGAGAAGGGTCGATTGAAATTGTTGAAGGCAAAAGGTGTTGACGCTGTTAAGAGGGCTTCAAAGCGGCCTGCAAGAAAGGTCAGCACACTCCCCGGCAAGTAGCTCCGGTGCGCTCGTCGGCAGCCCGCGTAGCGTGGAACGTTAGCGTACCCCCTATGGTTGAAAATGATAGTATTACCAAGTAATACAACGCTGAATTCATCCATGAGCGACACATCCACCTCCGTCACCAGCAAAGGCCAAGTCACCATCCCTATTGATGTGCGGCAGAAACTTGGCATTCGTCAGGGTAGCCGTATTGGTTTTCGCGTGCGCGGCAACGTGGTGGAGATGAGTGTGTTGCAGGCGGTCGTTGCGCCGTCTGAGGTGACGAGCGCGTTTGGCATGCTCAAGTCAACGCGTCGCGCGGTGACACCCGCGTTTGATGTTGCGACCCTTCTGCGCAAGTAATTTTCCGTGATCGGGCTTGATACCAACGTCCTCGCGCGCTACTACGTCGATGATGCGGCGGACAAAGAGGCTACGCGCCAGCGTCTGGCTGCCAAGCGCTTGATCGAGTCCGGGCGGGCATTGATGGTCGCGACCACCGTCCTGCTTGAGTTTGAGTGGGTGCTGCGTGGCTACTATGAATTTAGCCGCAAGCAGATCGCAGCCGCGTTCGAGCACTTGCTAGCTTTGCCTCATGTATCGGTGCAAAACGACGCTGCGGTGCGTGCGGCGCTCGTCTCCTACGGCGAGGGATTTGACTTCGCCGACGCGTTGCATCATGCGAGTTACGCGGAGTGTGAGTCGGTCGCTACGTTTGACGACAAGGGCTTCGCGCGCAAGGCCAACAAGCGAGCCATGTTGCCGCGCGTGAGCGTTCCGCAGTAGTCGTTGTGATTCGCGTCCAATCGCGCCAACGGTTAGCGAACGCCGTCGGGCCTGCGCAAGGATCGGCGAGTCGGCTGCGACGCACGTTGCGTTTCAGTCGAATAAGAACGCCGGCTTTTCAGCCCAGCCTTTGTCCGCTCAACTTCCCATACTTCGCGTTAACCAGCGTCTTGTAAGTCCCCGAGTGATGTTGTTGCAACGCTTGGGCGGCCCACAGGTGGTCGTCGATGATCGATTTGTCGAATGTGCCTGGCAGCACGAGGCCGGGTTGTGGCTGGGCGTAGCCGATGTTGGCGCTGTTGGCGTCGCTGAACAAATCTTCGATGGGGTCGCTTTCGAGAATGCCCCACGAGAGCCCGTCGGGTTGGTAAATATTCTGCACGCCAGTCTGCGACCACCACATGAGTGGCGCGATGTCGAGGCTGTTTTGAATGCGCCAGAGAAAGCCCTGATTGTTCGGGATGATGCTGTTGAAATAAGTGTTGAATCCGGTGCCGCCCGGTGTCAGGCCGGCGAACGACCACAGCGCCATGTTGCTAACGATGCCGCCGTTGAAAAGGGTAGCGTTCAGGTAGGCGAACATGGGTGGTGTGAGCGTGCCGCCGAGGCTGTGTCCGGTCACGTAGAGGCTGCGCGGTTTCGCTTGCTGCAAAAAGGTGACGAGCGATTGCCCCGAGCTCGGATCACACAGGTCGAGCAAGTCGGACATGCCGTTAAACGTGCCTTGTGACACGCGTGCGGTTGCCGGGATGTTTTTCGGGTTGCCCTGCAACGTGTTGAGCGGCTGCGACGTGGTGACATCAAAGTCTTGCAGCAGCCACGTACCGAGGCTCAAAAAATCGGTACCGCGAATGACGACGAAGTATTCGCCGGTGCTTGCCTTGGCCGCGACATACATCATGCTGTACGGTATGCCGGTGATCTTCGACACGCATTCTGCGGGCCCCCAGACGACGCTCAAATCCGTTTGCGCCGCCACGGCAGGTGCGACGGTCGGTATATCTCCATACGCGATCGCGCACAGCGCGACCGACGTGTTGGGGTAATAGTTGTAACTGCTGCCGACCAAATCGAAGACGTTCATTGACTGCTCCTAGTTGCGTTTGCGTTTGTCTAAATGGGGCTTGTGCCATGCGCTGATGTTGCGCACCAACAAGGATGCATCGCTACACGCGGTGATGTCAAGCGTTGGAACGCGCTCGTGCAATCATGTTTGTGGCCAAGTCGGCGATCAGCGGCAGCGGCATGCTAGGGAAACGCTGAACAAATCGCCGCGCGCATCGCATCCTTGATTTGGGCGAATCGCTTCGCCGAAAATGCTCGCAATAGCCCGCTATTGCTGCGCTTTTCGTCTCGCGCTTCATCCCAAATCAAGGCGCGCTGCAACGCGTCGCTTTATTCAGCGTCTCCCTAGCGTTCGCCACAGTGTGTAAGTCCAAGCCGAAAGTTACGATTGCCAACCAGTGGGCTCCGCCGATCCGCTGCCTCCATGCCGCGAGTGAGCATTCCTCAATAGGCAGCGCGCTCAAGGCGCGCCCCACTTCGCGCCTCCGTCCTACAGCGCCGCACGCACCCGCCAAATACACTGTCACCCTTTGCACGCTGTCGTGCCCGTAATTGTTGTGGAGTTGTCTTTTGTTGTTGAGAAATTATTCGTTGCTGTTAGCGGCAACTACGTCCATCGCTTTGGCGAGCCTTACTCAGGCCCAAACGCCCATTCAAACTCAAGAAAACGCGCAAGCTAAAACCGCTCGCTGCGCTGCGGGCGCGGGCGCGTTCGATCCGATCAGAAAGTATCAGGGAACCTACAGTTTCACGCTGGATAATGACCTGTTCGCCAATCGTGATCGCGATTACAGCGCAGGATTCAAGGCCGCGTGGTCGTCGCCGAATGTGCGCAACTTTGCTGATGACGATTGCTTGCCGCCGTGGTTGCAGCGGGCGGGTCAGTTGTTCACGCAGGTGTATTCGCCGACCGTGGAGCAGGGTAATGTGACGTTCACCTTTGGGCAGGCGATGTACACACCGCGCGACAAGGCGGGCACCGCGTTGATTGTGAATGATCGTCCGTATGCGGGCTGGACTTATCTCGGCTTTGGTTACAACACGCGATCAAAGTTGCGGCTTGATTCCTTTGAGGTGAATCTCGGCGTGGTTGGCCCGTGGTCGCATGCGCGCGAGGCGCAGCGGTTCGTGCACAAAGTGCGCAAGCTGGAGCAGTTTGAGGGTTGGGACAATCAACTGAAAAATGAGTTTGGTGCGCAACTCGTGTTTGAGCGCAAATACCGCACCGAGTTTTTGCAAAATTCCGACAGCCGCGCGGGCTTTGGCTTTGACGTGATTCCGCACTACGGTTTTTCGTTGGGCAACGTTGCAACCTATGCCAACGCGGGTGTCGAGCTGCGCGCGGGTTGGGGGCTGCCAGATGACTTTGGCACGTCGCCGATTCGTCCTGCGGGTGATAACTCTGCGCCGCGCACAGCGGATGGCGTGAGCCAGTTCACGCGGCAAATTGGCGCACATGTGTTCGCGTCGGTTGACGGTCGTGGCGTGGCGCGCAATATCTTTCTTGACGGCAACACGATCCGTGATTCGCATTCCGTCAAAAAGAAATACGCGGTCGCTGACGTTGCCGTGGGAATAGCTGCCAACTTTGGCGTCTACAAAGTGGCCTACGTGCGAGTATTTCGCACCCAAGAATTCGCAGGGCAGGTAGCCGCGCCGCGCTACGGTTCGATCACGATTTCTGGGCCGTTGTAGCGCGTTGACTTCGGCGTTTTTGTCAGCGGCGCTACATTTATCGCCATGAACATCGAACAAATAGCGTCGTTGCGAATCATGCTCGATGCGGTCGCAGCGAACACGTCGAGTTCGGATGTCGCTCGTCGCGCAAATGAAATCACTCGCTTCATCGCCACCACGCCGCGAGCGTGGAGTCGCACGACGCTTGAAGGGCACATCACCGCATCTGCGTGGCTGTTGGATCGCTCGCGATCACACGCGGCGCTGATTCATCATCGCAAGTTGAGTCTTTGGCTGCAACCGGGTGGGCACGTCGAGGACTTTGACGCATCGTGGCGTGCTGCTGCGCAACGCGAGGTGACGGAGGAAACCGGTCTTGATCGGTTCATCGCACAAGCTGACGACGCGAAACTTTTTGATGTTGACGTACATCCGATTCCTGCGCGACCTAACGAGCCTGCACACTTTCACTACGACCTTCGCTTTTTGTTTATCGCTGATGTGGATGCCACAGTAAATAGAAAGTTGATGATCAACAAGGAGGAGGCGCACGACTGCCGCTGGTTTGCGCTGACCGAGCTTCAAAATGATTCATCGTTAGACGCATCCGTGCGCCGCATGATTGAATTGAGTATTCGTTCGCATTGATAAAAATTAGCCATGAACATGTACTTCGCTTTACGACTCGCCGCAGTGGGCGCGGCCAATCGGTCACGGCACGCCGTGGCAAACGCACATCACGTCGTCATTTGCGCCGAGTAACGACTATGTCAAACGAAATCAAACGCGTCGTCGTCTATTGCGGCGCCAATGTTGGCAATAACCCCGCGTACAAAGCCGCCGCTGAAACGGTCGGACGAACCTTAGCCGAGCAAGGCATCGGATTGGTTTATGGCGGCGGTGGCGTGGGCCTGATGGGGGTCGTGGCCGATGCAGCGCTGGCAGCAGGTGGTGAGGTGATTGGCGTGATTCCTGAGGCACTGAAAGCGCTGGAGGTAGAGCACAAGGGCTTGACCGACCTGCACGTGGTGCCCGACATGCACAGCCGTAAGGCGATGATGCTGGGCCTCGCCGATGCGGTGATCGCCATGCCGGGCGGCTTCGGCACGATGGATGAGCTGTTTGAGGCGTTGACGTGGAGCCAGCTTGACTATCACCGAAAGCTCTGCGGCTTGCTTAACGTGGCGGGTTTCTACGACCATCTAATTGCATGGGTGCAGCATTCGGTGGATGCCGGTTTGGTGAAAGCCGTGAACATGGATTTGCTGGTTCACGGCGCAACGATTCACGAATTGCTGCAAGGTTTGCGAACGCGCGAGTTTCCGCTGTCGCAAAAGTGGATGGGGCGCTGAGGCGGCACGGCTCGGGTGGCCGCTAGGCTGCGTAAGGGCTGCGTAAAGGCTGCGTTTGCCGTGCATGTCAAAATACTGAGATGAAGCTCAACATCCCCACCATGCTGACTTGGATTCGCATCGCGTTGATTCCGGCCTTTGTTGGGGTGTACTACTTGCCGTCTGATTGGCTGACGCCGACCGAAAAAAACTGGACCGGCGCGTTGATCTTTTCTGCGGCGGCGGCGACTGACTGGGCAGATGGTTATCTTGCGCGCAAACTCGGTCAAAGCTCCGCATTCGGTGCGTTTCTCGATCCTGTGGCCGACAAGTTGATGGTGGCCGCCGCGCTGCTGCTGCTGGTGCAGATGGACCGAGCAGACGCGATTCTGGCATTCATCATTGTGGGCCGCGAGATCACCATCTCCGCGCTGCGCGAATGGATGGCAAAAATCGGCGAGCACCGTAGCGTCGCCGTCAATAACATTGGCAAATTCAAAACCGCCGCGCAGATGACGGCGATCATCGCGCTGCTGCTCTACGAGCCGTTCTTTCCCGGCATCCCCACGCCGAAGCTGGGCACCTTTGCGCTGTGGATTGCAGCTGGGCTGACCTTATGGTCGATGTTTTATTACCTTCAGCATGCCGCGCCGCATATGGACAAGCGACCGCGCGATTCGCACAGCGACTGATTTTTGCGGTTTAGTCGTTCCCTACTATTTATGGTTATAATTTATGGCTTCCATTCCTCGATAGCTCAGTTGGTAGAGCGCCGGACTGTTAATCCGTAGGTCCCTGGTTCGAGCCCAGGTCGAGGAGCCAAAAAAACATCAAGGTCTGCCGCGCCGCAGGCCTTTTTTGTTTGCAGCACAGCCGCCTTACGAAAATGACGGCCCACCGCTGTCACGCTTCCAAGAACCGCGACCTTGTACTCTTGTACGGCGGCATGCCCGCCGTCCCGTCGTGTGCGACATTCACTCGGTCAGTTCTTGCTCAGCGAATTTTGTGCTCAGCGTAGAACTTCGAACTGGCCACTAATTCGCAATTCGCGTCAGCGAAGGCTGCGGTGGCGTGGCCTATGAATGCATTCACTGTCGTGCGCCGGTTTCCGGTTCCCGTCCTACACGCACAACCGCTAATGGATGACTCATTGCCGCCCTGACATGGCGAACAATTGCTCCACTGTGGCCTGCCTTGCGCAGTCGCATCACACAGCACACAGCGGATTGGAGTAACACATGAAGTCATTAGGTTTAGCCGTCACGTTGTTTACGCTCACTGGCGCGCTGGTAGCGCTGGATCTATCGGGCGTGTCAGGTGCCCATCGCGCGGAGTACGGGATTACGACGCTCGCGCGAGCGGCGCCGGATGCGCGGTTTCATGACACAGCGGCGCTTGCTGTTAGTGAATCCGGGCAGGACGAAGACGCAGCCGACGACGATGGTGACGAGGCCGATGCCAAGATCGTTGACGCGTTTCTGGTGACGCCACTGGATTTGGCACCGGTAACGAGCGGCGCAGTGGCTGCGTTGCGCTATGACTGACCGGAAGCAACACTATTTCAAAGCGCCGCTCACAGCGGCTGAACATGCACGTCCACGCCATGCTGATTTTGCGTCGCGTGTCGGGTAGGCGATGCGACACGGCTATCCGCTCGACGACCACAATTTGATGCTTTCGTGTGACCGTTAAAGTTTTTAGGGTCGAGATCGCACACGTCCCATGCAAGGAATTAATATGAAAAAAATACGCATTCGCATCTGCACTGTCACCGCCTTGCTTTCGCGAGTGATCAGCGTTTCTCTCGCGATCACCTTTGCCGGATTGGCGCTGGCAGACCCGCCGATGCGCGTTGCGCGGCTAGGCTATTTAAGCGGCGGCGTGAGCTTTTCACCGGCGGGTGAAAGCGACTGGGTAGCGGGCACGTTGAATCGACCCCTCGTCACGGGTGATCGCCTGTGGGCAAATGAGCGGGGCCGCGTTGAGTTGCAAATTGGCAACGCCGTGGTGCGGCTAGGCGCGCGGACGTTGTTTACATTGACCAATCTTGATGATCGCATCGCGCAAATGAATTTGCAGGACGGCACGCTGAACTTGCGAGTTCGGCGGCTCGAACGCGGTCAGGTGATCGAGGTCGATACACCGAATCTGGCGTTGGTTATTCGGCAAGCAGGTGAATACCGGGTGACGGTAGATGCTGCACGAGATTCAACCGAGGTGCGCACCCGTAGCGGGCGCGCTGATGTGTTCGGCAAAGGAGCCAGCTATGCAATAGGGCTCGGTCGCGCTTATCGATTCTTTGGAGCGGGTCTCGTCGACTTTGATGTGCTGACGCTACCGCGCGCCGACGAATTTGATCGTTGGGGACAGGCGCGGGACAGTCGTTACGACACCTCAGTCTCCGCGCGCTATGTATCGCGCGACGTTATTGGCTATCAGGACCTCGATCAGTACGGAAGCTGGCGTTCGGTGCCCGAATACGGCAATGTGTGGACGCCTACACGGGTAGCCGCCAACTGGGCCCCGTATCGAGACGGTCATTGGTCGTGGGTTGAGCCGTGGGGCTGGACTTGGGTCGACGATTTGCCCTGGGGATTTGCCGTGTCGCACTATGGCCGATGGATTAACAACGATGGGCGATGGGGCTGGATACCGGGTCCAACGACCGCGCGTGCGGTTTACGCGCCAGCGCTGGTGGCGTTTGTCGGTGGCAGCAATTTTCAACTGTCGGCATCGTCTGGCAGTGGCGGTGCCGTCGGCTGGTTCCCGCTCGGCCCGCGTGAGGTGTATCGCCCCGCGTATGCCGTCAGCCGTGAATACTTCACCAACGTGAACATCAGCAATACGGTCATCAACAATACGACCATTATCAATCACTATGACAATCGCAACAGCACCACAGTGCTCGGCAACACCGTCTACGTAAACCAGCGCGTGCCGGGTGCGGTAGTGGCGGTGCCGACTGCCGCGTTTGTTCAGTCGCAACCGGTGGCGCGCGCTGCAACGCATGTGTCGGAGGCTGCGGTCATGGCCGCCACGATCACCACGCTCGCTGCCATTGCCCCTACTTCCATCAGCGTGCGGGGTGCTGCGGCGCAACGCTCGCTGCCGCCAGCGGCGGTGGCGCAACCGCGATTTGTGGCGCAGAGTCCACCGCCAGCCGCGGCGGTCGGTTTTACCGTTAGAGAGCGTGCGCTCGCGGCCAATCCAGGTAAGCCCGTTGACACCGCGGCGCTAGTGGCATTGAAGCCCGCTGCGCCGATTGTCGCAGGCGCTGTGCTCGCTGCCCCCAGGGTCGAGATCGTGCCTGAGACGCGCCCGGCTAGTGCCGCCGTTGTCGCGCCGCCAATGCGAGCACCGTCAGACCGGACTCGAAACCGGGAGCAACCACCGGTAGCAGCGCCGCAGCCTGCACAGCCTACGCAACCCGCACAACCTGCCCAGACGGCGCAACCTCCGCCAACGCCAACGCCAACGCCAGCAGCAGCACCAGTGGCGGCGCAGCTGCCACCCGCCGCCCGCCCGCCCGGTGCGCCACCGCAAGAGACGACGAAACCTGGCAACCGGACACGTGAGCTACGTGACACGCCCGCAGCGGCCTCGCCGTTGCCGACCGCACCGCCGCCACCCGCGCGCGGCATACCTGCTGCGCAGCCACAACCGTCCCCTGCGTCGACGCCGACGCCGACACCATCGCAAGCGGGCGAACGACCATCTCCCGCTGCGCCACAGCAGGGGCGTGACCGTGGTCGCAGGCCCTCCGAGCCATTGGCTCAGCCGCTGACACCGGCCCCGGTGCCGGGCGACCCAGCGGCTATTACTCAACCGCCACGGCCTGGCAACTCTGGCAACGTGGCGCGTGAGCGGCGTGAAGCGCCGGGTACTGCGGTACCGGTGCCAGTCGCACCTGCTCCGCTGGCATCAGTTCCGCCACCAGCTCGGCCAGCGCGTCCCGTCACAGCTCCCGTGCCCACCATTGTGGGGCCAGAGGAGCGGTCGCCTGCGCCAGCACAGCGTGGTCGGGTGGAGCCTGCGCCTGTGCTGAAACCACCAACAGCCCCAAGCACAACGCCACCACCCGCCGCCGCGCAGGCTCGACCTGCAGAAGTAGTCGGCCCGACCAATCCGCCGCCGAGGTCAACGAGGGGTGACAAAAAGCCCGACGGTGCAGACGAAAAGAAAGGTGGCCGCAAGGACGATAAAGACGATAAGAATGACACGGCGGACGACGAGGGTAAGCGCCCGCCCGAGGATAAAGAAAAGAAGCGCAAGTAACCGCTTGCAGGGTTTCAGAAAACCCGGCTTTGTTGAACCTGCTCGTGGAACGGGTTCGACATAGCACGTATTCTTTGGTCTGAACAGCGTCGGCTCAACAATGCCACATCGTTTGGAAACGCCCGCTCAGAGAGGCTCGCAGCGATGCCGGCCCTTCTGTGGGGATCGATCTACTTAGCACCGCTCGGCACGTCGCGGTCATTCGAGATACAGTTCGTTGATGAACGAACAATCGCCAAACCACCCGCCCGCACACCGCCCAAACAACCGCGCAGAACTTGCGCACATCGCCAAACAAGCGATGATGGATCGCGGCCTTGAGCCGGAATTTTCTTCTGCAGTCGAGCAGGAGATGGGCCGGATCACCCGCCCGTCGCAGGAGACGGGTGGCGGCATTCGTGATCTGAGTACGCTGCTGTGGTGTTCGATTGACAACGACGATTCGCGCGATCTTGATCAGCTCTCGGTGTCCGAGTCGTTGCCCAATGGTGCGATCAAAATTCTCGTTGCTATTGCCGACGTAGACACGCTGGTCAAAAAGGGCACGGCGATTGACGATCATGCGCACAACAACACCTGCTCGGTGTATACCGCTGCGCGCATTTTTCCGATGTTGCCGGAGCGGTTATCGACCGATTTGACCTCGCTCAATGAGCACGAAAAGCGGCTCACGATGGTCACCGAATTGGTGTTCGACGGAAAAGGCGAATTGACTTCCAGCACGGCCTATCGCGCGCTGGTGTTGAACCATGCGAAGCTTGCTTATGACTCGGTCGCCGCGTGGCTTGAAGGTCAAGGAGAGCTGCCTGCTGCTGCGCGTGCTGTGCCGGGCATGGATGCGCAAATTCGTGCGCAAGATCGCATCGCGCAAAAGCTTCGCGCAAAGCGCCGCGAGCAGGGCGCGCTGGAGTTTGAGACGATTCAGGCGAAGGCCGTGTTTGACGGCGATCAGGTGGTCAGCCTCAACGTGCAGGAGCACAACCGCGCCCGCCAGTTGATCGAAGAATTCATGATCGCGACCAATCAGGCGAGTGCGCATTTTTTGACGAAAAAAGGTTTCGCCTCGCTGCACCGCGTGGTGCGCTCGCCAGAGCGCTGGCTACGTATTGTGGACGTCGCAAAAGCGCTCGGTGAGGCGTTGCCGCCCGAGCCTGATTCAAAGGCGCTGGAGGCGTTTCTGGTGCGTCGACGCGTTGCCGATCCGACGCGTTTTCCCGATCTGTCGCTGACTATCGTCAAACTGATGGGGGCAGGCGAGTATGTAATCGATAAACCGGGCAGCGAAGGCGTCGGTCACTTCGGTTTAGCCGTAAACGACTACGCCCATTCGACCGCACCCAATCGGCGCTTTCCTGATCTCGTGACCTTGCGTTTGATGAAGGCCGCGCTGGTCGGCGCGCCTTCGCCATACAGTGATGCAGAGCTGTTTGCGTTGGCCACCCATTGCAGTCAACAGGAAGATGACGCGAACAAGGTTGAGCGACAGGTGCGCAAAGCCGCAGCGGCGCTGTTGCTCGCCTCGCGCGTCGGAGATCGCTTCGACGCTATCGTCACCGGCGCGTCGGATAAGGGCACCTATGTGCGCGTGTTTTCACCACCCGTCGAAGGGCGATTGGTGCAGGGCTTTGAGGGCTACAAAGTGGGCCGCAAGTTGCGCGTTGAGTTGCTGGGTGTGAATGTGCCGCGCGGGTTCATTGATTTTGCGCGGCGGGACTAGAGTCGCGCAAAGCAGAGTCATGTATCTAATCGGCTTTGCCAAAATCAGTGCATGGGAAATCTATATTTAGTGCGCCACGGGCAAGCCTCGTTTGGCGCGGCTGACTACGACAATTTGAGCGAGCTGGGTCACAAGCAAAGCGTGAAACTCGGCGAGTATTTTCGCGAGACAGGCTTGACGTTTGATGCGGTCATTACGGGCACGCTTAAGCGTCATGTGCAAACCTGGCAGGGCATTGCGAGTGGCATGCAGCGCGAGGACAATAACGCGCTCGCGTGGCCGGGGCTCAACGAATATGACCCGGTCGCCGTCATCAGGGCAATCCATCCAGAGCCGCTGCACAAACCCACGACACCGGAGCAGGTGAAGGGCCATTTTCGATTGCTGCGCCATGGTTTGGCGGCGTGGATGCAGGGCAAAACTGAGCCGACGGGCATGCCCAACTACGCTGAATTTTTGGCCGGTGTGACCAGTGCGCTCGATCACGTTCGCGCCAATCATTTTGGACAAAACGTGTTGATCGTTTCAAGCGGTGGGCCGATTGCAACAGCGGTTGGGCATGTGCTCGGCACGAGCCCTGAAACCACCATTGAACTGAATTTGCGCATTCGAAACAGCGCGCTCAGCGAGTTCGCTTTCACGCCGAAGCGACACGTCATGGTCAGCTACAACACGGTGCCGCATCTGGATTCAAAAGCCGATTCTGGATGGGTGACGTACGCTTAAAGTGCGATCATAGTTTTGCTGTCAGCTTTTTGTTGAAAGCCTTATTTCATATGGGCAAACAGCCGTAAAATTTGTAAAGTCGATAAATGGCTAATATTGACGCTACGCTCTTATTGAATGGGCGTTTCACGAAAAAGCTGATCGTGAATGTCACGCTGAATCCGCAACATAACGACTCAATTAACTGACGAACAAAAATGAACACGGAGCCACGCCTTGCAGCAACCGACCCACGCCAGCCCTGAGTCCGACCGTGACATCCCTGCCGGGTTCGTCCTCGCCGCTGCCGGCAGCGGATTTGCCAGCCTTAACGCCACGTTTTACGGGCAGTGGGCGAACGAGCGTTTGTTGCTCGGCTTTCGCGTCGAGGAGCAGCACACCAACTTGGGCGGCGTATTGCACGGTGGCATGTTGGCCACCTTCGCCGATACGTTGTTGCCCTACGCCGCGATGTACCAAGCGCTCGGCGGACGGCGGTTTTTACCGACCATCAGTTTGCAGATTGACTACCTCGCGCCTGCGGCCATCGGTGCGTGGGTGCAGGGCAGCGCGGACGTGTTGCGGACGACGCGCAACATGATCTTTATGCAGGCAATCTTGACAGCTGACGGCGTTCCCATCGCACGAGTCAGCGGCATCTTCAAGCTCGGCGCAATCAAGGCGCAACTCGAAGGCGATTTTCTAAACATCCAACGCTGAATCATGCGTTGCTTTGCGCGCCGTCCGCATCGTACTAAGATGCAATCCCGAACAGAGAATCAGGGATCATCATGTTGCTAGCCGCGCAAATCCTCGCCGTCATCGTGCTGTTGTTGCACGTCTATTTCGTGTTGCTGGAGTCGGTGCTATTCCGTACGCGCGGCGCCAAGGTTTTCGGCGTGCCGAAAGACCAAATCGAAATGCGCGCTGCCGCCATGAGCAATCAGGGCTGCTACAACGGCTTCCTCGTCGCCGCCATCGCGCTTGGCCTGTTCTGGCCAGACGCCGCCATCGCACGCGCCTTCATGGTCTACGGCCTCGTGTGCGTCATCGTCGCAGGCATCTGGGGCGCAGCGACCGTGTCGAAGAAAATTTTCTTTATTCAGGCGCTGCCTGCGGCGTTGGCGCTGGTTGCTTTTTTTCTCGTGAAGGGCTACTTTCGCGGCTGACATTCCGGCTCGTCGCTTACTTCTCAGGAGGCCCCATGAAATATTTTTTGACGCTTGCATTAACGCTTGCTGCAGCCACGCTGCAGGGCTGTGCCACCGTTGCCGTTGAGCGAGCGAAGGATCTGTCAACGGCCGCAATCCAGTACTCGCAGACGACCGTCGCCGTCATTGACGTAGCGATTGACGCGATGATTGATGCCGACAGTATCGGCCTGGTTCGCTTCAAACCGCGCACTCCCGTGACCGCTGACGCCGAGCGCGACAGCCGCGCCGCCGATCTCGAAAAGCTCGACGCCGAGCTGGCGACGTCGGTGTCGCTTTACACGTCGTTGAAGCATTCGGTCAACACCATCAAAGCCTATTTCATCGCGCTGCAAGAGCTGGCCAACGGGTCGCAGGCCGAGGCGACCGGGGACGCGGTGAAGGCGCTGGGCGAGCGCGTCAACAGCGTCAACCAGGCACTTGCCGCCAACAGCAAAGTGCCCGTGCTGAGCGCAGGGCAGATCGCAGCGCTGGGTGGCCTTGCCAAAGTGGTGGCAGCGCAGGTACATGGCGCAAAGGTGGCCAAGGCGCTGGAGCGCGACGCGGCAATCATCGGTCGCGCACTGGTGCTGCAGCAGCGGGTACTGAAACTCGCGGGCGACGACATCCGGCTTAATCTCAATAAGGCCAACAACATCTTCTTCGCAGATCGGGTGCGCAACCCGTTCGAGAAGGGCGATATCGGCGCGGGCTGGATCAATGATCGGCGGGCGTATCTCAAAGTCCGCGCACTCGGGCAAACCGACACCGTCGTCAATTCCGCAGAGGCGGCAGCCGGGCAGATGCAGACCGTGTGGGAGCGCATCCTGAGCGGCGAATATTCGGCCCGAGAGATCACCGCCATGCTCAAGGACACCGAAGACCTGCTGGACGCTGTCAACACATTGAAGGATGCCAGCAAGTCGAAGTAAACCCGTCCGCCCCACTCACCGTCACCAGGAGCCCGCCATGGCCAAATCAAAGCGAACCGCCGCAGTTGCCCCACCCCCCGCTCGCGCGAAGAGCGCTGCTGCGGCAGCTGCACCCGATGCACCCGATGCACCCGATGCACTCGAGCAGTTGCGACAGCTAAGGCTCAATCTGGACGCCATGAGCGCAAGGCTGATGCTGATCGCAACGGACCGCCTGAGCGACGATGACTTCAGGGCACTAGGCAAACAGAACACCGAGATCAGCCTCGCCATCAACAAGCTGCGCAATGCCACGCTGCTGAGCCTGTCCGACGAATTCAAAACCGCGCTGCCTGACTTCAGTACAGCCACAAAAAAATTGAACGACGACCTCGATGGGCTGAAAAAAGCGGTCGACATCATCAAGGCGGTGTCGGGCGCGCTAGGCGTCATCAGCAAGATTGTCACGCTGGTCGGGTGACGATTTTTGGCTATACGCTTAGGCCACAATTTCAATGGCAAAAAATGCAACAGCTCCAACGTGGACGCCATGCTTAATAAGGGCTAAGCGCCTGTTTATGCTATATACCGGTTTTATGCCTAAATCGACCGGTTGCCCATGTGTAATGGGCATCTTCGGTTGAAGTTATTGACGAATTCATGGGCAATTTGAAGGCAACGCGTGAGATCGCTCGCGACAATGTCGGCGGGTGCGGCCGATACGCTCGCGCAAATGTTGCCCACCGGATCGACAGGGTTTATGCTCTCCAATCCAGTTAAAGGTCTACGTCCACAGGGGCGCAACAAGTAACAGGCAACAGCAGCGGAGAATGCAAATGACAAACGCAGCTTCACGTGCGACGCGGTCGGTCCGGCAAACGGCGCTGGCGTCGGTTGTTCTGCTGCTCAGTGGTTGTGCCCATTTTTTGCTGGAAGACTGCGGCGAGGTTCTGGGTGTCAATGAGCCGCGCATACGTTCTTCGCATTTCCGCATGCTGCTGGCCGACCTGCCCGCTGCCTCCAATCGTTTCGCCCCGTACGCCGCAATGTCTGCGCTTGCGTACGCCGAAGATGCAGACTGTGGCACGCACGAGCCGAAATTAAGCAAGACTGAGCGCGTGGAGCTGGAAAATGCGCTGACCGTCAGGGGATGGCGCGAAGTCAAGAATGTCGCGTGGACACCCGCGTGCGAAGACGATACGGGCTTGTATCTACGCGTATGGAAGCTGGGTGCTGACGCGAGCGAGGTGGTCATGGCCTTCAGAGGCACATGGGGCACCAATGACTGGTTATTCGGCAACATGCATTGGATGACGCGCTGGCTCCCGATGGAGGATCAATACTCCCGATCGAGAGCTGCCGCCCAGCGCGTCTTTGATTTTTTTCCTGACGACAGCGGACGAAAGACGCGTTTCTATACAACGGGACATTCTCTCGGCGGCGGGCTCGCACAGCACGTGCTGTATTCGTACCCAAAAAAGGTCGATCAGGTGTTCGCATTTGACCCGAGTTCGGTGACCGGTTTTCAGGATCAATCCGCTGAAAATCAGGTTGCCGGTTGCGACTGTAGTTCTGACACGCTGAAAGGTGAGCCGCGGATATTTCGCGTTTATGACGCGTACGAAATACTCTCGAATATGCGGATATTCCACAAACTATTCTTTCCGCCAGAACGCCACATCCACGAAGTTCGCTTCCCGAACGAGGCCTCGCATTCCATGAAGGGCCTCGCGAACTACCTGTTGCTCAACGCGCCGGCGACGTCGGGCTATTCCACACCCTGGTTTGCGGGCAAAGGCCAGTATGAGCAGGGCGAGTCATGCACCAACGCATTCATCAGAAAGCAACGAGACAGCTGTGACGCGAAGGTAACCAAAGATCAGTGGAACAAGTGCCCGCAGTAGCACGCGCACCGAATATTCGCCCACCAACGCACAACTCCTACCTGAACAGGTAGGCCGCAGCCCTTGCCAAAGGCGAAAGCACGGTCTACAGTTCGTTCGCATGACGCAGCCACATTTTGTGCATTGGCGTCGCTGCCGAAATGCAGAAGCGCGCAGGAGAACGAAATGACAGTACAGGTCTTTCCCCCCGACAGCACCGACCCGTTCGCGGCGATTCTCGCGATTGGCGACTCGTGGTTCTGGTATCCGAAGAACAGCTTGCTCGCGTCCATTCTCGCGTTGAAGCAGCTACATCCCGACTACAAAACCGCGCACATTCTGGGCAAGAACGGCGCGCTGTTGTCTGACTACCGCACCGGCAAATTCGCCGCGATGTGGCGCAACGAACTCACCGCGCAAAACTTCCGCTTCAGCCTGGTGCTCATCAGCGGCGGCGGCAACGATTCGGTGGACTACGCGTTCGCACTGAAGCCGGATTGCACACGCATCACCACGCCCGAAGACTGCTTCGACATCGACAAGTTAAATCACCGCGTCGACACCCTGATCGGCATCATGGCCGCGCTGGTGAGCGACGTGCAGATCGCAGCGCAGCGCGCGAACATTCGCACGCCACCGGTACTGCTCAACGGCTACGACCGCCCGGTTCCCGACGGCCGGGGTTTCTCGCCCATCGGCGGCGAAAAATTCAAGTTCGGCGGACCGTGGGTCGCCCCCGCCATGGATCGCGCCAACGTTGATCCGGGCCTTGTGTTTCGTACCGCCGTGATCGGTGTCTACATCGACGCTCTAAACACCGCGATGCAGCAGCTAGCAAGTCGCATGACCGGCGTCTTTTGCCCGCACGCATTAGGCACCCTACGCACCGCGCCTGCAACCTACAAGCAGGATTGGGACAACGAACTGCATCCCACCCGATCCGGCTTCACCAAGCTCGCACGAGGGGCGTGGTTGACGCAACTTGATGCGCTTGGGTTTACGCGGGCTTGATGGGTGACGATCAAGCTAGGATAAATCGTGTCTGACACCCGTTGTTGTTATTGCCATTCATGTGATCGTCCACGCCGGGCTTGCAAATTCGTCGAACACAGCTTGTCCAGCCAGCCGACGGTGGGATACTTCGTTTGGGGTGCAAGTTTTCCAACGTTGCCCGATAGCCTGACTCATGCGCGTGATCATCGCGCGTGGATCACGACGATGTCGTAATTTTCTATCCGTAGGAGAGCGCCATGACAGACGAAGTTAGTCCGCTAGAACGACCTGCAGTTCGGAGTGCCAGCAGGCGCGCAGACATGTTTGCGGGCGGTTCCTTGGGTGCACTGTTAGGTTTGCTGATGGGCTTCACCACGTCGCCGGTAGCGTCGATTGTGGTAACCGGCATAGTGGCGTTGCTGGCCGGATTTTTCGGCCTTTCTGACAAACTTTCACTGTCGTTTTCAGCCGGGGCAGCTCGGCGGCTTACGGCCTTTGGCGTTGCCGCAGTGTTGATGATTCCGGCTGCCATTTGGATGCGTGCGCACGAAATTCTTGGGCCGTCAGTCCAGCAGCAAAAGCTGCTTTTGAATGAGATCGGTATCAGTGGGGCTGACGAACAGAAGCAAATGCTTCGTTATTTGCGCTTCGGCCTTCTGCCTTCCGGTGTCGTCGCCAACGCTAAAGATGTGCCACCGGTCGCTGGGGGTAAGCCGTTTTTGTACTCAATTTCGGCGAGTTTCTGCAACGAACTCTCAAAGCTGCAGGCGCTGAAGGCTCCAGTAGCAGACTTCGAAATGCTATTTGCCACGTCCGGTGAGGAGTACGGCAAGATCGGCACGGCCATATCCGCCCTGCCAGCAGAGAAAAAAATGACGACCTTCAACGCCGCGCCAACCTATTTGTGCACGAGGTAGTCCATGAACAGTGCCGTCAAAAATCGAATCGCCGCGCTGTGGTTCTTCAGCGTTGTGGCCAACCTTCCGACGTCCGCACAAGTGGCTCCCAGTATGGCAGTGCGCGAAAAGGCGCTCAAGTCGCTAGTGCAAGTCACCGCGACCAATTGTTCTGACGGCACGTCGCGCGCTGGTAGCGGATTCGCTCTCGAACAACCTGGTCGCATCGTGACCGCGCACCACGTCGTCGGAGGCTGTCGGGTCGTATTGGTTCGCTATGAAGGCGTTCCGAGCGGAGTCCCCGCGTCGAAAACCGCCACAGTGTCGCGAGTTTTTCCAGAAGGCGACCTAGCGCTGCTCTCAGTGGACGATCCGCCGTCCGTGCCGGTATTGAGGCGTGCGCCACCGCCTCCTGATCGTGACAATCGCTATGCGGGATTTGGCTATCAACATGGGCAGATTTCAGGTTCGAATGTGGAAGTCAAATTCACAGCGGGACAGTCGAGGCTTGAAATCATCCTAACGCCACAACTCGTAAGCGAATTGAAGAGCCTGCAGAGTCCGATTGACACCCAAAAGCTCGTGCTGCGGTTCGACAGTGTGTTGCAACCAGGCATGTCTGGCGGTCCCATCGTCGATGCCAACGGTGCCGTGATCGGTATCGTAGGTGGAGGCCTGAAGGCGGGTGCTGCACCAGCCAGTTGGGGTTGGCCCTCCGAATGGATCGGAGACCTCATGTCGTCGAATTCGCCAGTCAATCAACTCATCAGGCAAACAGGGGCTTATTACACATTGAGCGAACTGGCAGCAGTCAACCGCGAGCGGGCTAAGGCCCGAAAAATGCGATGCGGACGCCTCGACATGTTGTATCTTGGTACACGATCCTTCGCAGATGTAGTGAGGGGTACAGACGACTATCCGCGTGTACAGCACCTGATGCGCGTCTCCACGCTAAATATCGAGGAGCTCAATGCGCTGGCCTTCGACATCTGGGTTCACGAACCAAGCGGGGCAACCGCTGTGACACCTACGGGGTACAAGTTGTCGACCGATGCTGACACGTGCGTCACCAAATCACCCGACGGATTGTTCCAGCAAATGGTCTGGGGCAGCCCAGCACTGCCAGCCGAAATACAGGCTGTCTCGACCGAATTCGAAAGGATCGTGATGCGGCCACGCGTGCCAAATTTTGATGTCTCGTTCGACCCCCAATTAACCACGGTGACACCCATGGGCGTGCCCGGACCGCAATTTCGCGAGAACGGCATGGTCTTCAACCGCAAGGGTTTCACGCATGCCAAGGTACCTTTTCATGGCCCTACAACTCCTATCGCTCACTCGTTTGAAACCCTCATTGCAAAGGCCGGTACCTTTTTGGGCGTAGGCACCGTAAATGGTGAAATTTCCGCGCAATTGCAGCGATGCCTACAAATGGGGATGCAGACGGAAATATGCGCGCTAGTTCGACGGCATGTAAAGGTATGGACTCACTTCGTTCTAGCTACTCAGTTGTCGACATATCCTGCCAATTGAACGACTCATGTGTCCTTGCTGAACTGCAATGGCAAATAACAAACAACAAACCATGGCAAATAGGGGTCAAAAGAATGGGTCAGACACGATAAGTTAGGCTAGCACTGCTCCTCGCACCGCAATCCATGGAGCTCGGCACATGGCACGCCTACCCCGATATGTCCTGCGTGGACAGCCTCAGCACATCATTCAGCGTGGCAACAACCGTCAGGTGGATTTTCGCGAGCTACACGGACTTTCAATTCTTTCGTGATGCGATGGTGAGCGCGTCCGATTAGCATGGTCTGGCGATTCATGCGTACGTGTGGATGAGCAATCACATCCATCTGCTGGCCACACCCGAGCACGAGCAGAGCATCAGCAAAGTCTTTCAATCGGTGGGACGCAGGTATGTGCAGTATTTCAACGCCACCTACCAGCGCACCGGCACCCTCTGGGAAGGGCGCTATCGGGCGACGGTGGTGGACAGTGAGCAGTATCTGCTGACGGTCATGCGCTACATTGAGTTGAACCCCGTCCGCGCGGGGCTTATTCCATTTCTAAATCAAGACGATACGTCGTTGCTCCTCCTTGCCGTGCTAACGAACTGTCTGCGTCGCCGCGCCTAGTCTCCTATTGATTTAGAAACGGAATTACGGCACACTCGCGCGACTACCCGTGGTCGAGCTACGCGCGCAATGCGCAGGCCGCCACCGGCGCGAACGCAGACTGGATCAAGCCGCATCCTCAATATCTTCGAATCGTGCGAAGTGCAGCCGCGCGATTGAGCGGGTATCGGGCACTATTCAAGGCGGCCATCAGCAAGAGCGAGCTCGCGCTGATCAGAGACTGTACGCACAAAGGCTGGGCTCTGGGAGGGGACAAGTTCAAGCAGGAGATTGAGACGTGGACGCAGCGGCGGGCCAGCTCAAAAGGCGTTGGACGGCCACGGGCGGCTGAGGCGGAGGGTTGATAGTCGCATCGGCCCGCAAACGGCATGCATCCCGCACATTCTGCAAGTCACTGAATCTTATTGCCGGACACCGCTGGACTGCCATCGCTGGCGGCACCCGACAGTGTGTCGCCGCGCGTGCCAAGCACCAATTCATTGAAGATGCCGCTCTTGCTCCAGAACACCAGAATCTTGCCATCACGCTCATACCAGTAGCCGTGTCCAGCTGCACCAGCGGCGATTGCCTTGGCACTCGCTGGGCGACGTTCGCTGCCTTGCACCCGACCGTCGTTGGTGAAGTGGTAGTACGCTGTTTTTGCACCATACTGCATCGCCCACCAACCGGTCAGCGCTGCCAGCGTTGTGTGGCTGGCTTTGGGGTCGTCGTCGGTCTTGAAATGAAGCAGTGTGTATGTCCATGTGCCCGCACCGAGAAACCAGTCGCGATCATCAATGTTGACGGGGTGTCGGCTGCGCGTGTGGCAGGAAATGTAGACACCCGAAAGAATCAGCGCGCAGTGATGAATCTTTTCATTGAGCGAGTAAAAAATCATGTCGCCGTCTTGCAACATTTTTGAATCAAAGATTCGCTGCACCGTGGCGTAATCGGCACGCGTTGCCAAGGTTTGCGTATCGGCGCGAGCGTACAAAGTTTGATGCAACGCAGGAGCGCTATTGGTGGCCGATGAAATGCCTGCCGAACCCAACGCGGCGGAGACGTAATGCGCGCAATCGAGCAATCCCTTGTCGGCGTGGATCAGCTGGAATGCGTCAGTGGACAGGTCGCCGCGCCGGTGAAAAGCCTGAGCCTTGCTCATGGCATCAGGGCGCACTAAGTACAGGCCTTCGCCGTCAGCGTCCATTGGCTCGCGCAGAAAAACTGCGCGCCAAGTGTCGCCATTGGTCACTCCGCGTTTTGTCAACGCTTGCCTCGCCGCGCGCAGATAGTGCGTGTAGTTAATGCCCGCCACTTGCACATCGGGGCACGGCACGTCCCAATACGCGCGGGCGAATCCTCTCACGGCAGCACGGCTGATACTCATGGATTGTTCTCCTGTAGTAAGTGAATAGACGGATTTGGGTCGCACGATGTGTCATCGTTGACCGTGGGGTCTGCACGAAGGCACGCACTGGCCTGCACCGCCAATGCGTGCGGTTATTGTGCGCGTTCTGCGTGCGGCAAGCTCGTTTGGCAGCCCAAGTTCACGCGCGGGTGACTGACGGTCACATCAGTGATCGTGTCTGAGACTGCTCACCGATTCGCTGATGTTCGGCTGCTGCATCCGTGCTGCCGTGCCGCTCACTGCGGACAGTTGCATCCTTGTTTGCACTTAAGAAGAAGATCCGATACAGCGCGCCGACACCCGCCGCTTCGGTCGTTCGAGCACGCTATCAACTCTAATGTGTAGGCAGTCCAGCAGGCTGAGCAGCAGTCGGTGGAGGTTTGACACCAGCCCGCAGGGCCGCAGTAAGGCTTGGTGACGGGACAGTATTTGTTCTGGTTGCCGCAAAAGTACCCTGCGACGCACGAACCCTCTGAGCAAGATCGTCCGTCTGCGCAATCACAGTTGGTGGAACACTTGTTGGGCTCCGCGCAATGAGGGCTTTGGCGGTTACCGTCGCATCCACACGGCGGCGGTGGCGTACATCCGCATATGCCGTATTGCCCAGACCAGAACCAGCGGCAGGTTGCCGAATCGTTGTTCCATTGACCATTGAATTTTGAAGTCGGGCCAAATTTTTCGGTACACACCGCTTGACAGGTCGCCGCTGCATTGGAGGGCTTTATTAGGTCAGGCGCACAGGCGTCGTCCGCCCTTGCCAGTTGCGAAAATAGCGCCACAAGTAGGATGGTCAGTGAATGCTTGAAACAATCGTTTGTCAGCCAGTTCATTTTTCGATATCCCCAATGGCAACCGTAACGTCAATGCCGACATTAATGCGGTGCGTGGCAGGATAGTCGTTTCAGACGATTGCTGCCAGATATTTCTGAATGACGCAGCGTGCCGCGATGTTGCGCGTACCTACGCCCCCGCCATCAATTCCCGCAACACAAACGGAAGAATGCCGCCGTGTTTGTAGTAGTCCACTTCAATCGGCGTGTCGATGCGGCATAGCACTGTTACGTCGCGCGTTGTGCCATCTGCGCGCTGAATGTGCAGGCGCATGTCTTGCTGCGGTTTCAGGTTTGCGTCTACGCCGTAAATTGAGAACGTTTCGTCGCCGCGCAGCGCTAGCAATTGATGGCTATCGCCGTCCTTGAATTGCAGCGGCAACACGCCCATACCGACCAGATTTGAGCGGTGAATTCGTTCGAAGCTTCGCGCGACTACCATCTTGACGCCGAGCAGCATGGTGCCTTTCGCAGCCCAGTCGCGGCTGGAGCCAGTGCCGTATTCCTCGCCGGCAAAAATCACCGTAGGTGTGCCGCGCCGGATGTATTCCATCGCCGCGTCATAGACAGGCATGCACACGCCGTCGAGCAGCGTAAAACCGCCTTCAATGCGGCTGCCGTCGTCGCGTGGTGGCAGCATCAAATTCTTCACCCGCACGTTGGCAAAGGTGCCGCGAATCATCACGTCGTGATTGCCGCGACGGCTGCCGTAGCTGTTGAAATCAGCCGTCTTGACGCCGTGTTCCATGAGGTAGGTCGCAGCGGGGACGCCTTCCTTGAACGAACCTGCTGGACTGATGTGATCAGTGGTGACCGAGTCACCAACCATCAGCAACGCGCGTGCACCAATCACGTCACCGATGCTGCCCGCGTGCATGTTGAAATCCTCGAAAAACGGCGGCTTTGCTATGTACGTCGATTGCGGCCAGGTGTAGACCTGCCCGGTCGGCGCGGGGATCGCGTTCCACAAATCATGATCGCGCGTGAAGTCGCCGTATAGGTCGCGAAATACCGCAGGGTTCATCGCAAAATGCATGAGCGTTTGCACCTCGTCACTCGATGGCCAGATGTCGCGCAAGAACACTGGTGCACCATCGCGACCGATGCCGAGCGGCTCGGTTTCCATGTTGATGTTGACGCGTCCGGCCAACGCAAATGCAACCACCAACGGCGGGCTCGCCAAAAAATTTGCGCGTAGATTCGGGTGAATGCGCGCTTCGAAATTGCGGTTGCCCGAGAGCACCGCAGCGCAGATCAAATCGTTGCTGATGATCGCTTCGTTGAACTCCGGTGCAAGGTCGCCCGCGTTGCCGATGCACGTGGTGCAGCCGTAGGCCGCGACGTCAAATCCCAGCTTGTCGAGCCATTGCTGCAAGCTGGTCTCGGTCAAATACGCACTCACCACGCGCGAGCCGGGGCCGAAGCTGGTCTTCACGCGCGGGTTCACGGTCAGGCCCTTCGCGACCGCGTTACGTGCGATCAGGCCCGCTGCCAGCATCACGCCGGGGTTCGACGTGTTGGTGCAACTGGTGATCGCCGCGATGAGCACGTCGCCGTGGCCGATGTTGGTGTCCGCCTCTGGTGCAACGGCGGCCACTGAATCAACACTGCCGACGGTCGGCCGATCCGCCATTTCAACCACGTTGCGGATGACGACTTTCGGAGGCATCAACGGTTGTGCGACTGCTGCCGGGCGGTTAGCGGCGTAACGCTTGCCCAGGTCGGTCACGTGTTTGTTGAAGCCATTCTGCGCACCCGGCGCGACGAACAGGGTCTCAAAACTCGTCTTCATATCCGGCAACGCAATGCGATCCTGCGGTCGCTTCGGCCCCGCCAGACTGGGCACGATGCTGGTCAGGTCAAGCACCACCGTGCTGCTGTAATCGATGTCGCCCGCGCGCGGCATGCCGAACAATCCCTGCGCTTTGAAATACGCCGTGAACACTTCGATTTCTGCCTCGGTGCGCCCTGTGCCTTTGAGATACTCCACCGTCTTCTCGTCGACCGGGAAGAAGCCCATCGTTGCGCCGTATTCGGGGGCCATGTTGCCGATGGTGGCGCGATCCACCACGTTCAAACTCGCTGCACCTTCGCCGAAAAATTCAACGAATTTGCCGACCACTTTTTCTTTGCGCAGCAGCTCCGTCACGGTCAGAACCAAATCGGTCGCCGTGATGCCCTCACGCAATGCGCCGCGCAGCTCCACGCCCACCACGTCGGGCGTCAGAAGGTACACGGGCTGCCCGAGCATCGCGGCCTCGGCCTCGATGCCGCCCACGCCCCAACCGACCACGCCCGCGCCGTTGATCATGGTGGTGTGACTGTCGGTGCCGACCAGCGTGTCCGGGAACACCACGCCATCGCGAATCTGCACGCCGCGAAACAGGTATTCAAGATTGACCTGATGCACGATGCCAATGCCCGGCGGCACCACCTTAAACGTGTCAAACGCCTGCATGCCCCACTTCAAAAATTGATAGCGCTCGCCGTTGCGTTGAAACTCCAGCGCCATGTTGAGCCGCAGCGCGTCGTGCGTGCCGTAGTGGTCGATCATCACCGAGTGATCAACGACTAAATCTACGGGCACCAGCGGCTCAATGCGCTTCGGGTCTTTGCCCATCGCGGCGGCCACGCTGCGCATCGCGGCGAGGTCGGCGAGTAGCGGCACACCCGTGAAATCCTGCAACACCACGCGGGCCACGACGAACGGAATTTCGTCCACGCGCGGCGCGGTCGGCTGCCAGTTAGCAAGCTCCGTGATGTGGTTCTCTTCGACCTTCTTACCATCGCAGTTACGCAGCACCGATTCCAGCACAATACGAATCGACACCGGCAGACGGCTGATCGGCCCAACGCCTGCGGCCTCCAGCGCGGGCAGACTGTAATAGTGCAGGGTGCCGGTTGTGCTGCGCAGCGGCAAGGTTCGAAAGGTGTTGTGTAGATTGTGTGACATGGTCAGGGTTCTTGAGCGACGACGGAGCCCGCACGCTACTCTTAAATGCCGGGCGTGACAATCGGATAGTGGCGACAATTGCGGCGGTGCCATTTGTGGGAGCGGTTCCACCGCGACGGTTTGGACAAGATGCGCTCTTCGCGGTGGAACCGCTCCCACAGCAGCGGGCACAAGCCCGAGACTCGTTATGCTTGAGAGCAAGCGCTCAACACCATCAGCTTTTTAGTGAAAGCCCCATGGCATAGGGGCTAAGCCGTGATTTAGCTTATTGTCGATTTACTTAAAAATCGGGCGCTGTGCCCACGTTGAATAGGCATTCCAATCGTAAGCTATTAACCAATTTTTAAATGCAAACCGTTCAAGTTTCTCTCGCCGACCGCCCCTATCCCATCCACATCGGCCCCGCGCTCATTGGACGCGCCGATCTGCTGGCCTCGTTCGTCGAGGGCACGATGGTGGTGATCGTCACCAACGACACAGTCGCGCCGCTGTTTTTGCCGCAGGTTCGCGCTGCTGCGACCTCTCTCGGTAGGCGGGTGCTCGAAATCGTGCTGCCCGACGGTGAGGCGTACAAGACGGCGGCCTCGCTCGACGTGATTTACTCGGCGATGCTGACGGCGAAATGTGATCGCAAGACCACGATCATCGCGCTCGGTGGTGGTGTGATCGGCGACGTGGCAGGTTACGCTGCTGCCACCTATCAGCGCGGCATTCCGTTCATTCAAATGCCGACCACGCTGCTCGCGCAAGTGGACTCGTCGGTGGGCGGAAAAACCGCAGTGAATCATCCACTCGGCAAGAACATGATCGGCGCGTTCTACCAGCCGCAAGCCGTGTTGTCGGACACGTCCGTGCTCAAGACTTTGCCGCCGCGCGAATACGCCGCAGGCCTCGCTGAGATCATCAAACATGCGTTGATTTTTGACATCGATCATCTCGCTGAATTGGAGCGTGATGTTGCGCTTCTCAATGCGCGCGACGACGCAACGCTTGCTCGCGTGATTGCCCATTCGTGCCGCATCAAGGCCGATGTGGTGAAGCGCGATGAACGCGAAACGCTGGGCATTCGTGCGCTGTTAAACCTAGGTCACACCTTCGGCCACGCCATCGAAACCGAAATGGGCTACGGCGCATGGGTGCATGGCGAGGCGGTGGCAGCGGGTTGCGTGCTGGCGGCACAGTTGTCGTGCGAATTGGGGCATTTGAGCGCGGAGGATGTAGAGCGCGCAACGCGCCTTTTCGCGGCATTCAATCTGCCGGTAAACCCGCCGAAGGTTGACGCTGCAAAGCTCGTGTCGCACATGCAGCGCGACAAAAAAAACGAAGGCGGCGTCGTGACGCTGGTGTTGCTTAAAAAGCTCGGCGAAGCATATCTGGATCGCTCGCAGACGTCGGCACAGCTCACAGCGTTTCTTGCCGCGCGAATCGCGAATGATTGAAGCGCTTGCGAGATGCCCCGTTGAGCCATAGGACATGAGATCGCAAGTAGGCGCACGCTGCCGTCGGGGCATTTTGCGCCGATCGCAAATTGGCTGATCGTTCGGCGTAGACGCGGCCGCGCTTAGATGGGGTACCGTCAGCGCACAAGCTCAATCCCATTGAGCTTCACCTCAGCATCCGGGAAAATCGCTACCAGTTGAAGGTCGCCGCCCATCGCGCGGATGTACTCGCGCAGCGTGCTCACATACATGTCCGGGCGGCTCTCGGTTTTTGACACCGCCGCCTGATCAATTTTGAGCAGGCTGGCCAGCTCCACTTGCGTCATGTGTCGGCTCTTGCGCAGCTCCTGCAAGCCCATTTCAAGCAGCATCGCCGGTCTCGTCGCCACCGAGCAGCAGGTTCAAAGAACGTCGGGGATCAAACGCATAGAGCATCCGATACGGACGACCGCGATGCTGAATGCGCAACTCGCGCATATGTTCGTGCCGCGAGCCATTGATTCCACTGCTATGCGGAAAGCCAAGATTTGGCCCCAGCATCTCCAAAAGCCCCACCGACGCGCTCACACTTTCCTGTTCGGATTCATCTGTGACGACTGCCAGAAATCAAGTTTGTAGGCGTCTTCATTCGAGAGCTTGAATTGGTTTTTTCGCTCGTCGCCCCTGCGGAGGCAGGGGCCCAGTGTCTTTCGAGCACGCAAAAATTCCCAAACAACGCCCAAAGTCGCTGGGTTCCTGCCTTCGCAGGAACGACGAAGTGTGGGAATTTCTTCTGATGATTGACATCGATTCAACATCCCAAGCCATGTTGCGCACCGTCGAAGCATTAGTGACGGCGTCGATGGTTTCGCGCAGCAACACACCGTTACGCATGACTGAACCTGACGATGCGCCGACGAACTGTCTAAACCCCGATTGCGTGACAACTTTATTCGCTATGCCCAATCTAATATGGGCTAAGAGCGCTTTTATGTGTAAAACCGACTTTACGCATAAATCAACGGTTAGCCCCAATACTCTTCACTTAACATTCTAATGAGCGTATTCTTCTGCTTTCAGTAGCAGGAGCGACGTTGATGTCACGCATAAAGGCCTGTCTGCCTGAGGGCAGCCGCATTAGCGACTACTTAAGCGTTGGCCTGATCGC
>JANNYE010000072.1:0-13444 GCA_031409935.1 Burkholderiales bacterium
GGATGCGCACGGTATGCCGGTCAGAATCATTGTTACGGACGGTACCAGCGCTGATTGCACGAAAGCTTGCGAGCTTGTCCAAGGCATCAAGGCCGAACACCTGATCGCGGACAAAGCGTACGACACCGACGCCATCATCGAAAGCGCTGGCGCGCTTGGCATGGCTGTCGTGATTCCACCCAAACGCAACCGCAAGGAGCAAAGAGACTATGACCGCCACCTCTACAAGCAGCGTCACCTTGTTGAAAATGCTTTCCTGCGAATCAAGGGCTGGCGTGGCATTGCCACGCGATACGCCAAAAATTTGTCCTCATTTGTCGCTGCCGTACAGATTCGATGCATGGTGCTGTGGCTCAATATCTCGTGACGACACCATCTAGCACGAGACACCCAAAGTCAATCGGCTTCTGCCCCGCCTGCAGGCTCAAAGCATGCCTCGCAGGAGCGACCCAATGCGCCAATTATTCCAATGCAAAATTTTAGATAAACCGAGATTATTCATTGAAAAAACTTATTCACCTCGTCGTTCCTGCGAAGCATGTCCTGAGCCTGCCGAAGGGGCAGGAACCCAGTGTCTTAGGGTGTTTCGTGGCACGTTTGGCGAGATCGAAAGACGCTGGGCCCCTGCCCCTTCGGCAGGCTCAGGACATGCTTCGCAGGGGCGACGAGAAAAAAGGTCTATTGGAGAATCTCGGATAAATGGCTATCAATGACTCCATGACGCTTGCATTTTTTGCGACACAAGATAAGAATAGTCGTATGTCCTGATCGCGACGCTGGCGTGCTGTTGTTTCACTATGCGTGGTGATTTGCTACATCTAAACACACACGGGGAACGACATGGGCTTGAGCGACTTTCGGATTCAGATTGCGGGTGCAGGGTTTGCAGCGCAAGGGCGATCTGAGCCACGCGGAGCAGGGCGGCGAGAGCGGGCTGGCTTTAGTCGGCTGGTGCAGATTTTTGCTTTAGTCGCGAGCCTCGCGGTGCCCGCTGCCTTCGCTGCCAGCACCACCATCAGCGCGCTACTTGACACCGATAACAACGCCGCCACCGGCTGCACCATCAGCACTGTGAACGGGGCGTTCGCGGGCGTTGAGCGCGTGCTGGCCACCAAAGTTGTCACCAACACGGCGGGCTACCGCACCGATTCGATCACCGTGCAGATGTGCTTGGGTGGCACGCTCGGCGCGCCCATCGTCGTCGACTCACAATCACTGCCCATCGCGCCTGGTAACGGCATCAACGGCAGCAGCGCGGTTGAGACCTACATTCCGGCGCAGTTTCTGCCCAATGATGGCAAAAAAATCCGCATTGGTGTCACCACGCTCGGCGCTGACGGCCTGACTGGCGGCGACGCCCTAACGCTTACCAGCGCAGGCGACGCAATCCTAGTAGATGGGCCAATCCTGATGGTGGTGCCCACGCTGGCCGCCGCCTCGCTGTTGCTCACCGCACTGCTGCTCGTAGGCTCGCTGTGGCTCGCCCGCCGCCGCGGCTGGCACGGCATGCAGCTTGTGCTGGTGGCGGTATTTGCGCTGTCGCTGTCGGGGCAGTTGATCGCGGCGGTCATCACGCGTGATGGCCTGATTAACGATTGGAGCGGCATCGCGCCCGAGGCAACAGACCCTGTCGGGGATGGGCAAGCAGGCAGCGACATCGTTGGTTTTTTCAGTACGCCTTCCAACGGATTTTTGAATTTGCGTGTCGACGTAGTGCTCAATTCACCCCCCGAGGCCACCGCGCAATCGGTCACCGCCATCGTCGGGCAGGGTCTGCCGATCACTCTTACTGGCACCGATTTTGAGCCTTTGCTGGCACCACTCACCTTCAGCATCGTCACGCCACCCACCCAGGGCGTGTTGACCGGCGTCGCCCCCAATCTGGTCTACACGCCAAACCCAACAGCCATCAACACCGACAGCTTTACTTTCAAAGCCAACGACGGCGCGCTTGATTCCGCCCCGGCCACGGTAGCCATCACCGTCACCCGGGCACCGGCCATCGTAAGCGTTGACAACACCGTCTTCATCCCCACTCAGGCCAACAGCTTCGCCGCGTTTGCATCGAACGGCATGCCCACGCCGACGCTAAGCTTTGGCGCATGTTCACCGGCGCTCCCCTCGGTCACCTTTGTGGCCAATGGCAGCGGTGGCGGCACGCTGTCTGGCAATCCGAGTATTGCTGAGGCGGGCGTGCACACCTGCACGCTGACTGCCACTAACGGCGTGCTGCCAAATGCCACGCAAACGTTCACCGTCACCGTCGGCGGCTTGCCCACTATTACCAGCGTGGACAGCTTGTCGGTGCCAGAGCTTGCTGCGTTTAGCCACACCGTCACGGCAGCCTCGGTATTGGCGATTACCGGCATCACCAGCAGTGGCACGCTGCCCGTCGTCACCGCCTTCACCTACGCAGGCGCAGCTGCAACCAGCGCCACTTTGGGCGGCACGCCCGCCGTGTGTAGCCGTGGCAGCTTCCCAATCACCTTCGCTGCAACCAACTCTGTTGGCAGTGGCAGCCAGAGCTTCACGCTCACCGTGCGCCCGGTCAATCAGGTGCCGAGTTTCTCCAAAGGCGCGGACGTCACCGTGCTTGAAGACGCCGCCGCGCAAACGATCAGCGGTTGGGCCACCGCCCTCAACAAGGGTGCCGCCTGCGAAAACTCACAAGCGCTCAGCTTCGAGATCACCGGCAACAGTAACCCCACGCTCTTTTCAGTCGCGCCCGCAGTTAACGGCAGCAACGGCAACCTGAGCTTCACCCCCGCAGTCAACGCCAACGGCATCGCCACCATCACCCTGCGCATCAAAGACGACGGCGGCATCACGGATGGCGGTGTCGACACCAGCGCCGCGCAGAGCTTCAACATCAGCGTCACCCCGGTTAACGACACGCCGAGCTTCACCAGTGGTGGCGACATCACCGTGCTTGAAGACGCAGGCCCGCAGAGCGTCACCGGCTGGGCCACCGCACTGAGCAAAGGCCCCGCCGATGAGGCCGCACAAACGCTCAACTTCATCGTCACCAATAACAATAACGCCTTGTTCGCCACGCAGCCGACCGTGTCGCCAACGGGGGATCTCACTTACCTGACCGGGCCGAACGCCAATGGCGTGGCCATCGTCACCGTGCAGTTGCGCGACAACGGCGCTGGCAGCGACACCAGCGCCACGCAAACCTTCACCATCACCGTCACACCCGTGAACGACGCGCCGAGCTTTGCGGCGGGCGCTAGCGTGACCGTGCTTGAGGACGCCGGCTTTCAGACGCTCGCAAACTGGGCCACGGCGATCAGCAAAGGCCCCCCCGATGAGGCCACGCAAAGCGTCACCTTCAGCATCGCGAGCAACACCAATCCTGCGCTGTTCTTGGTCGCACCCGCGGTGTCCGCCACTGGCACACTCACCTACATCACCGCAGCCAACGGCAACGGCAGCGCGATCATCGGGATCAGACTGCAAGACGACGGTGGCACCGCCAACAGCGGCATCGACACCTCAGCCACGCAAAGCTTCACCATCACCGTCACGCCAGTCAACGACGCGCCGAGCTTCACCATAGGCGCAGATCAAACGGTGCTTGAAGATGCCGGTGCGCAAACTATTCCCGGATGGGCGAGCGCGTTTGTGATGGGGCCGGCCGATGAAAGTGGTCAAGCCGTGCAAGCCTTCATCGTCAGCAACAACAACAATGCTCTGTTCGCCGTGCAGCCCGCCATTGCCATCAACGGCAGCTTGAGCTTCACCCCTGCGGCCAACCAAAACGGCATCGCCACGGTAACCGTGCAACTGCAAGACAACGGCGGCACAGCCAATGGTGGTGTTGACACCTCGCTGGCGCAAACCTTCACCATCGCCGTCACCGCAGTCAACGATGTGCCGAGCTTCACCAGAGGTGCCGATCAAACGGTGTTGGAAGATTCGGGCCCGCAAACGTTGGCCAATTGGGCCTTCGCCATCAGCGCGGGGCCTGCCAACGAGGCTGCTCAAACGCTGACTTTTAACGTCACGGCCAACACCGTCCCGACGCTGTTTAGCGCAGGCCCTGCGGTGTCGGCAAACGGTACGCTCACCTTCACGCCCGCGCCGGACGCCAACGGCAGTGCCACTATCACTATCAACCTGCAAGACAACGGCGGCACCGCTAATCTCGGCGTTGACACCAGCGCGAGCCAAACCTTCGTGATTAACGTCACCCCGGTTAACGATGCACCGAGCTTCACCAGTGGTGGCGACATCACCGTGCTTGAAGACGCAGGCCCGCAGAGCGTCACCGGCTGGGCCACCGCCCTGAGCAAAGGCCCCGCTGATGAGAGCGCACAGATGCTTAACTTCATCGTTAGCAACAGCAACAACGCGCTGTTCGCCACGCAACCGAGCATTTCGCCCACCGGAGACCTTACCTATTTAACCGCGCCTCACGGCAACGGCATGGCCACGGTTAGCGTGCAACTGCAAGACAACGGCGGCACCGCAAACTTCGGCGTAGACACCAGCGCCGCGCAAACTTTCACCATCACCGTCACACCCGTCAACGACGCACCGAGCTTTGTCGCCGGGAGCAATGTCACGGTGTTGGAAGACAGTGGTGTCTACGGCCCAAGCAACTGGGCCACCGCCATGAGCGCCGGCCCCAATGAGACCGGGCAAGCATTGAGCTTTGTTGTCAGTAACGACAACATCAGCTTGTTCAGCGCTCAGCCTGCGGTGAATGCCACGGGGCAATTGAGCTTCACCCCCGCCGCAGACAGGAACGGCGTGGCCACAGTTACGGTGCAAATCAAAGACAACGGCGGCACCGCTAGTCTCGGCGTTGATACGTCTGCGGCGCAAACCTTCGTGATTAACGTGACCGCTGTGAACGACGTGCCGAGTTTCATCGCTGGCGGAAATCAGACCGTGCTTAACACTGCCGGAGCGCAGAGCGTTCCCGGTTGGGCCAGCGCCATCAGCCGCGGCCCCGTAGATGAGGCGGGCCAAAGCGTCAGCTTCAACATCACCAATAACACCCGGCCTGCGTTGTTCGCAGTGCTCCCGGCGGTCGACAGCAGCGGCACGTTGACCTACACCCCGGTCGTCGGGCAAAGCGGGGTGGCCACCATCACGCTGAACATTCAGGATAACGGTGGCACCGCCAACAGCGGCATAGACACCAGCGCCACACAAAGCTTCACCATCACCGTGCAAAAAGCGCCAACCATTGGTAGCCCTGCCAGCAAGGTGTTCCCGATCACCACTCCGGTCGCCACCAGCACTGTATTCACCATCACCACCACCGGTGTGCCGGACGTGAGCAGCATCACCCTCACCGCTTGCGCGCCCGCGTTGCCGCCAGAGTTCGTTTTCAACTACCTCGGCGGCACCACCGCCACCATCACCGGCGCGCCAACGGGACCGGGCAATATCGTTTGCACGGTTACCGCCAGCAACACCATCAACCCGGACGCCACGCAAACGCTCACGCTGATTCCGGGCACGCCACCGGACGCCATCGATGATGCGCTGCAAGTGTTAAACGGCGGCACGCTCAGCACCAACCTCATCACCGGCAACGGGGTCGACATCCCCGGCATTCCGAACGGCACCGTCGCCACGTTTGGCGGCGGCAGTCTCGGCGGCACCGTTGCGAGCAATCCCGCAGGGCCGCTCGCCGTCACGCTTGCCGGCGGCAGCTTGACGCTCGCCACCAATGGCGATCTGGTACTCACCAACCCCAACATCAATGGCACCTACACGTTCAACTATTCGCTCGGCAACGTGGTTGGCGCAGACCCGGCGCTGGTCACGATCATAGTAGGCACGCTGCCTACCGTGACAGGTGCTCCCGCCGCAACGGCCACCATAGGTGCCGCCTACAGCGCCGTGTTCACTGTTGCTGGCTCGCCCACACCCACGGTCAGCAATACCGGCAGCTTGCCACCAGGCATCACCCGCACCGGAAGCACCTTGAGCGGCACGCCAACGACCATCGTCGGCTCGCCGTTCAGTGGCACCGTAGTCGGCACTAACATTTTCGGCTCGGGCTCAGCACCTTCCGGCGCTTTCGGCATCACCGTCAGCTGTGATGTCATCACGGTCAACCCGACCACGGACGCCGCGTTGGGCAGCCCGTTCGTGTTGAACGCAGCAATCACTCCAGTGAACCTCTCGGCCACCTCCAGCACCAGCAACCCCGGTGGCTACACCTTCGCCGTGACCAGTGGTGCGCTGCCCACCGGACTGTCGCTGTCAGCGGCGGGCCAACTCACCGGCACGCCCACCGCGGGCGGTGCATCCACCTTCACCATCACGGCCACTCACGCCAGCACCTGCACTGGCGCACGAAACTACGCCGTCGGCGTGCAGCGAGCGGTGACTGCCGTCAACGACAGCGCGAGTGCAATCCTGCCAACCCCGATTGCTGCGGTCACCATTTCTAGCGGAAGCACCGGCCTGAATCCGCTCGCCAACGACGTACCTAGCGGCTTCCCGATCGGCACCATCGTAAGCTTCGGCGGCGGCAGCCTTGGCGGCACCGTCACCTCGAACGCGCCCGCAAGTCCAGCCGCGCTCGCCGGTGGCACGCTCACCGTTAACTCCGACGGTAGCTGGAGTCTGGTCAACCCGACCACAGCGGGCGTGTACACCTTCCTCTACCGCTTGGGCAACAGCATCCCGTCCACCTCGGATGCCACGGTCACGCTCACCCTGAACAAAGCGCCGACCATCAATTCCGCCAGTAGCGCGAGCTTCACCATTGGGCAAAGCGGCAGCTTCACCGTCACGACCACCAATACGCATCCGGTAGCCGCGATCACGCGCACAGGAACGCTGGTCAGCGGTCTGAACTTTATTGACAACAACAACGGCACGGCGACGATTTCCGGCACGGCCGCAGCGGGCACCACCAGCGCCAACGTGCAGGCGATCACGGCGAACAATACGTTTGCACCGAACGCGACGCAAAACCTGACACTGAACGTGGCCTGTCCGGCGATTACGGTAAGCCCAGCTGCGGGGGCCTTGCCCCAGGTGACCTTGGGTGCGGGTCTGAACAATACGTTTACCAACACCGGCGGCAATGGCAGTGTGAACTTCAGCTCCACAGGCACACTGCCAACAGGCGGCGCCCTCTCAAGTGGAGGCGTGCTCACCGGCACCACCACAGCCGCAGGTAATTTCGGCTTCAGTGTGGTTGCCACCGATGGCTTCGCCTGTAGCGGCACCACCGCCTACACGCTTCGTGTGTGCCCCGCCATCAGTACCGCCGCCATTACCGTGCCAACGCATCTGCGCGACTACAGCCACCTACTCGCGGCCAGTGGTGGCAGCGGGCCGTACACCTATGCCACTGGTGGTACGTTGCCCACCGGCATCACGCTTAGCGTAGCCACTCTCTCCGGCACCAATATCGCCGCTACGGGGGCGTATAGCTTCACCGTGACGGCCACCGACTCTAACGGCTGCGCAGGCACCACCACCATGAGCGGCACCGTGAACGAGCCGCCTGTGGGCGTAGCCGACAGCTATGAATACGTCGGCAACACGCAACTCGAAGTCAACGCCAGCGCTGTTATCACCACGCCAAAAATCGCGGTGACCAGCGCAGCCGGTGTTTTGAGTAACGACACCGATGCGGGTGGCGGCACCATCGCCGTGTCCGGCATGATCGGCTGCGGTGTTCCCTTCGCACCGTTCAACGGTTGCCCAACCACCAACGGCGGCTCGGTCAACATGAACGGCAACGGCACCTTTACCTTCACCCCGAAGGCAGGCGACACGGCTGCCAGCGACTCCTTCACCTATGTCGTCAGTGATGGCCTTGCCGCCAGTAGTGCCATAGTCACGCTCAACCGCGTCGGGCGCGTGGTCTACGTACAAAACAACTTCGCCACCGCCGGTTCAGGCCGCAGCCATGATCCGCATAAAACCTTGGCCGCAGCTTCAGCCGCCTCCGTTGACGGCGACACCATCTACGTCTACAACGGCGACGGCACCACCACCGGGCAAGACGCAGGCATTGTGCTCAAAAATAACCAAAAGTTGCTGGGTCAAGGCGTGGCATTGAACGCACCGGGCACGGTCAACGGCGTGGTCAACCCCCAATTGATCGCAGCCGGTGCCAAAGCCTGGATCACCCACCCCAACCCATTGGGTGTGAGTGTGGCGATCGACAACACGGCCGGCGCGCGGGTCGGCATGGAAGTGCGCGGCCTCAAAATCGGCGGGCACACGGCGGGTGTGTTTATTGTCGCGGCTAATGCGGGGACCAACACCGGCCAGTTCACCATCAGCGACTGCGACTTTGAAGTGGCAAGCACGGCCAATGGCATCACGGCAAACAATGGTGGTGGTTCCAACAACACCAGCTTGGCCATGAGGAATCTCAATTTCTTGACCGGTCAGCGCGGTGTCGTGGCTGGCAACACTGCAGGCAAGTTCTTCATCACCGACTTCAGCAATATCACCGGATCTGGCGCTTTGACGCTGGAAACGGCCAACTTTAACAACACGACTTTTGACGCCAGCCCCAGCACTGTGCCGTTCACAACGGTCAACGGCGGCGTATTCACCTCGGGCAGTGTTGGCAATCCTTCCGGTGGCGGCTTGACGTTGACCAGTGTCACCGGTGACCTGCTATTCACCGACTTCCAGAGCTACTCCGATTCGACCGGCACAGGCTTGCGGGTGTCCTCCACCGGGGCGGTCAATGTAGGTGCTGGCACCGGCTTCCGTGTGGCCACACCCACCGGTCGCATTGATGCGGATCGGGGCCAAGCGATCAATGTCAACAACGCCTCGATTAACCTCACCCTCACCCAGCTTAACGCCACAGAATCCGCTGGAGGCGGCAACGACACAGGCGTGAGTTTGGTCAATGCCTTTGGTGGTGTTGGTGGCACAGCGTTGAGCGCACCGGTGGGTAGCATCGTGCACAACGTCACCGGCAGCGCAGACACCTTCTTAGTCAACGGCGGTAACGGCAACGTTTCCTACGGCGGCACCATCACTGCGGCCCGCCCCAGCAAGATTGTGAACGTGACCAACCGCACCAGCGACACCGTGACCTTCAGCGGCGCAATCACTGACACCGGCACCGGCATCAGCCTGACTAACAATACCGGCGCAACCATCAACTTCACCGGTGGCATCAACCTCAGCACCGGCGCCAACACGGCCTTCACCGCCACCGGCGGCGGCACGGTCAGCGCCACTCAGAACAATACGTCCATTGTCAACACGCTCACAACGACCACGGGCACTGCGCTCAATGTCGCCAACACCGGTTTTGGTGCGAGTGGCTTCACAGTCCGCAGCATCAACACCAGCGGTGCCAGCACCGGAATATTGCTGACCAGTACAAGCGGGAATCTCACTGTGACCGGAACCTGCAGCGGGTGCGCCAACGGCAGCGGCGGCTCGCTCAGCAATTCCACTTCTGCGGCGATGACTGCGCTCACATCCAGCGGCACCGTCAGCCTCAGTTCGATGAACTTCACGATTACTATCCTGGCCAATCACGGCATTCTTTTCGACAACAATGCCGGTGGAACGCTTGTCGGGAACATCACCGGATGCACCTTCACCGGGGCGGGGCCGATCAACGGTGTGGGTACGCCAAACATCTCGCAAAACAAGTCGATGCTGCAGTTTGAAGGCGGTGGTGCCGCGAACGTGACCCCCAATGTGCAGAACTCGTTCTTCTTCAACAACCGCACCTACGGGTTCGCCGCCATCGCAGTGGGCACGTCGATCATGAATGTGACGTTGAACCAGTCCGGTTTCGGCACCGAGGTCAACACGGGCGCACCGATCAACACACCCGGCGCGACCATCACCAACCCTCCGCCGTTTAGCATGCTAATCTCCAATAGCAGCGCTGCGCAGGTGGACTACAACGTGACCAACAACACGTTCTGGGGGGCACGCGGACTGGAAGGCGCGATTTTTGCCCTATCGATCAGCGGTGCCTCGACGGTCGCAGGCTCACGTCTAAACGGAACGATTAGCGGCAACAAGATAGGCAAGGCGGGAGCGGTAGGTTCGGGCTGCGCCGGTAACTGCGGTGGTTTGAACCTGTACCCAGGTGTGGGAGGAGCCTTCAAAGCCACGGTGACGGGGAACGATATCCGGCAGACCAATAGCGTCGGCATGAGTTTCGCAAACACCATCGGCGCCACATCAACCTACAGTGCCTTCGCGAAGATCAAGGGCAATACGTTTGCTGAGCCGGACACGACCGGTGCGCCGTTGTTCCAGCGGGCCATCCAGGTCTTGGCCAACAGTGGTGGTGGCAACGCCACGGTCTGCGTGGAGCTTGGCGATAACACCGGACTCGTAGCGGGCGACAAGAACAACATCAGTGGCGCGTGGGCGGCCAGTAACTTCATCCGCGTCAGTAATCTTAACAACGCCACTGTATTAACCCTGCCCGGACTTTCGCCGACGTCCGGTGCCACCGCAGCGCAGGTTAACGCATTCATCCAAACACACAATACGTTCGGCGCTCCGGCGACTGGCAGCGACGTTAACGCTACGCTGGGGGTGGGCATCAACGGCGGATCGCCGTGCCTGTAGAGAACACCGCTTGCGACGCGGTGCGAACTCGTGGTGCCCGCCGCAGCATGTCGCCTCGGCACTCGCACACGGTGGACAGTCAGCCCTCGCCGCAACAGCGTGCTTGCCGGATGTTTTTCAAAAGCTCCAGCGGACGGAGGGTTGAGGCGCTCAGATAAGGACGCGCAAGTTCGTTCGTCACCCCGGTAAAAACTGGGGCGGAACGACAAAAAGTGGATGTATCTGCGTGTCAGTAGGAGGTATTAAATTTTCTTGCAACTGACGATTTTCGACCGGCGAAAGCTGATTGAGCTACAGAGACCGAGGGGTCGACATCACCATCGCAAACACTTTAAGGAGTAGCAAACATGGCAGAACCATTTATTGCCGAAATCAGAATCATGAGCTTCAATTTCGCGCCCAAGGGCTGGGCCACTTGTGACGGCCAGTTGTTGCCTATCAACCAGAATCAGGCGCTGTTTTCCCTGCTTGGCACCACATTCGGCGGCAACGGGCAGACCAATTTTGCGCTGCCGGATAATCGCGGGCGCACGCCGATCGAGGTGGGCAACGGGCACACGCTTGGCGAAAAAGGCGGTGAGCAGGCGCACACGCTCTCTATTGCTGAAATGCCGCAACACACCCACACCGGACAAGTCCAGCCAGCCACGGCGACAACCGGCAATCCCACGAGCGCCATGCTGGCCGGTGTGCCGACCTTTGCCTATCGCAACAGTCTGACCAACCTGACCACGCTCAGCCCGGCGACAGTTACCAACACCGGTGGCAGTCAGCCGCACCAGAACATGCAGCCGTATCTGGCGCTCAATTTCTGCATCGCGCTTCAGGGAATCTTCCCTTCGCCTAACTAGGAGACCATCATGGCACAACCATACGTAGGCGAAGTAAGAATGTTTGGCGGGAACTTCGCTCCCGCAGGGTGGATGTTTTGCGACGGATCGTTGCTTCCGATCTCCGAGAATGAAACGCTGTTTCAGCTAATAGGCACGACTTACGGCGGCGACGGGCAAAACACCTTTGCATTGCCGGATTTACGCGGAAGACTGCCGATTCATCAAGGTAGTGGTTTCCTGCTTGCCCAAACGGGCGGATCGGAGACGGTCACACTGACGACGCAGCAGATTCCAGCCCACACGCACGAGATGCTGGCGTCAGCCGATGCGGCCAATCAGATCACTGGCAGTGCTGGCGTCGTTGCTGCGGCCCCGTCGTTGAGCATGTATTACACCGCAACGCCTGACACGCCGCTCAACGCCAGCACGGTAACGCAGGTGGGCGGCAATCAACCGCATACCAATTTTCAGCCGTACCTGTGCATCAACTTCATCATCTCGCTGTTCGGGATTTTCCCGTCACCAACTTAAAGGGAACCATCATGGCAGATCCATTCGTAGCTGAAATCAGAATTTTTCCCTTTAACTTTGCACCTAAAGGCTGGGCTTGGTGTAACGGGCAGATATTGCCGCTGTCGCAAAACACCGCGCTCTTTTCGCTGCTCGGCACCACCTACGGCGGCGACGGCAAGTCAAACTTCGCGCTGCCGAACATGCAGGGCAATGCGCCGATGCATCCGGGACAGGGACCGGGACTGTCGCTGCACGACCTCGGCGAAACCGGCGGATCAGAGACGGTGACGTTGCTGCAAACCGAAATGCCGCAACATAACCATTCGGTGATGGCATACACCGGCGATGCGGCAGATTCGCGGATACCTAGTCCGACCCAGACGCTGGGCACGCCGTCGCCTGGCAATCTCTACAATCCTTTGATGACGGGTCCCGCCGCGATGAACCCTCAGGCGCTTGCGCTCGCGGGTAGTGGTCAGCCACACAACAACATGATGCCATACTTAACGTACTACTTTAATATTGCACTGCAAGGCGTGTTTCCGCCGCGGACTTAATAAGATAGAGAGTGTTTCGATTGGATCGTATAGACTTTTTGTGGGGCAGCGCGAGTGTCGGAATGGGCGCAGCGGTAGCGGGGGCTACATCAGTTTTCACTGGCGTGCCAGCTGCCGTCGATGCGCAGAAGGGGGGAGGACGGATGCTGATTTCAGAATCCGTCGTTGCCCGCGTCAGCAGTGGCACGTTCCCGTTTGCGTTGTCGCGGTTTGCTGAAGACGCGCCTCCGCCTAACGTTCCAACTAGCGCAACGGCGGCGGCAGCACCTATGCTGTCACCGTTGCGCGACGTATCGTTTCATGGTTTCGGCACAGGTGCCGGGGCGTTTGCTCGCGACCTTGTGCAGGTGGTCGCTGTGCATCGCGCGAGCGACGGCGTCACTGCGCGTCACGAACTGTGGTCACATGCGCCCGCACGTCTGGGCGGCACCAGCCAGTCGGTGCTGTTCACCGCGCATGATGACGCGTTTGCTGGCTTTGAAATCACCCACACCCCTGCGATTGGCCCACGCACGTCCGGCTTTTTCGCATTCGCAGCAAGCGGTGCCGGGCCGATACTTAAGCCCGGTGTATATGTGCTCGCAGGGCCCAGTGCTGCCACCGGCTCGGCTCCAGATTTGGGCCGTTACGGCTACACCGGCGACAAACGAGCCCCGGTGCGTGAGTCGCGTGTGTTGGGACTGGACTTTGCCTACTTGAGCTTTGTTGTGCATGGTGAATGGCTGTAGCGACGGCGGTATGACCGCTCCGCAATAGACGCCGTTTGCAGCACCACAGGTGATCGTCGCGCCGCAGCCCGCTCCAACACAATATTCGATGTAACGCCGGATGCAGTTCATCAATTCAGCGCTGCTGCACGCGCTGCCCGACATGTCTGTCGTCGTGCGTGCTGAGACCGCCGAGGACGCAGATTTTTCAGCCTCGCTTTATGCGCTCACACGTGAGGCTGAGCTTGCAGTCGTGGATTGGCCCGATGAGGCAAAA
>JANNYE010000073.1:0-44469 GCA_031409935.1 Burkholderiales bacterium
TGCAAAAACCGCCTTCATGCCGCAGTGCGGCCTGGCCCCCGGATTCATCGGCATCGTCGCGCATCATCTCGCACAAGGCTTCGACAGCCTCGACGAAATCAAGATGCGCGTTGGCGCGCTGCCCGCCTTTCCGACCAACGCACTCAAGTACAACCTGACCTGGAGCGTTGATGGTTTGATCAATGAATACTGCCATCCCTGCGAAGCGATTCACGAGGGTGCGATCACCGCGATGCTGCCGCTTGAAGGGCTGGAACACTTCTCGCTCGATGGCGTGGAATACGAGGCGTTCAATACCTCCGGTGGCCTCGGCACGCTGTGCGAAACACTCGACGGCAAAGTGCGCAGCCTTGATTACAAGAGCGTGCGCTACCCTGGCCATCGCGCGTTGATGCAGTTTTTACTCACCGAGTTGCGCTTGTCAAACGATCAGGAAGCGCTCAAGGACATCCTGCGCAAGTCGGTGCCGACAACGATGCAGGACGTGGTGCTGGTGTTCGTGACCGTCAGCGGCATGCGCAAAGGCGCGTACGTGCAGGAAGTGTTCGCACGAAAGATTTTTGCGCAGCGCGCGACGGGTGCCGATGAAGCGGTGTCGGCCATTCAGATCACAACCGCTGCGGGCATCTGCGCGGCGGTTGATTTGTTCCGAGTGGGTAAGTTGCCGACCAGCGGATTCATTCGTCAGGAACAGGTTGCCCTACCAGATTTCCTCGCCAATCGGTTTGGCATTGCCTACGAGCAGTCACGGCGTATCGAATCGATTTCGTAGTGCAGACATAGGGTGCGCTCCGCGCACCATCACTTTGCAAAGATCGTCCCAAGCGAGCTGCGCACGTTGGTGCGCAGAGCGCACCCTATACATTTCGGCTTATCAAAAGGCATTGGATTGGCTATGAAACAAACCGCACTCGATCTTTGCAAACAACTCGGCGTCACGCTGCCGACCACAACCAGCCAAAACGCGATCACCGCGCGAACACCGATCACAGGTGAAGTGATTGCAACGCTGGCTTGTGCAAACGCCGCAGATATCGAACACGCTGTGACGCAAAGCCGCGACGCCTTCCTCGCATGGCGCTCCGTGCCCGCGCCTGCGCGTGGCGAACTGGTGCGACTGCTCGGCGACGAGCTGCGTACGCACAAGCAAGCGCTCGGTCAACTCGTCTCCATCGAAGCCGGAAAAATTCTGCAAGAAGGCTTGGGCGAAGTGCAGGAGATGATTGACATCTGTGACTTCGCTGTCGGTCTGTCGCGTCAGCTTTATGGCCTCACGATTGCCTCCGAGCGCCCCGAACACCGCATGATGGAAACCTGGCATCCGCTGGGGCCAACGCTCATCATTAGCGCATTCAATTTTCCGGTCGCCGTGTGGGCGTGGAACGCGGCGCTGGCGCTGGTTTGCGGCAACAGCACGATCTGGAAGCCATCGGACAAAGCGCCACTCACCGCGCTCGCAACGCAAGCGATTTTTGAGCGTGCGATTCAACGTTATCGTGACGCTGGGCATGCGGCACCGGATGCACTTTCCACTGTGTTGATTGGCCGTGCTGATGTCGGTGCTGCGCTCACTGCTGATGCGCGAGTCGCGCTAGTTTCGGCGACTGGCTCCACGCGCATGGGCCGCATGGTCGGCGAAGCTTGCGCCAAGCGTTTCGCCCGCAGCATCCTCGAACTTGGCGGCAACAACGCGGCGATCATCGCACCGAGCGCAACGCTCGAAATGGTTGAACGCGCGGTCACGTTTTCTGCCGTAGGAACGGCAGGCCAGCGCTGCACCACACTGCGCCGCCTCATCGTGCACGCAAGCATCTACGATACGCTGGTGCCGCGTCTAAAAACGATTTACAGCAAGCTGCGCATCGGCAATCCGCTCGCCGAAGGCACACTCATCGGCCCGCTGATCGACAAAGCCGCGTTTGACGGCATGCAGGCGGCGCTCGCAGCGGCGCGTGCTGCGGGCGGCAACGTAAGCGGTGGCGAGCGCGTGCATGAAGCGTTGGGTGCCGACGCGTTCTACGTGCAACCCGCGCTGTTCGAAATGCTATCGCAGACCGATGTGATGTGCCACGAGACCTTTGCACCGATTTTGTATGTCGTCAAGTACGAGGGTGATGTTGAACAAGCCATCGCACTCAACAACGCCGTCGCACACGGTCTGTCGTCCTGCATCTTCACCAATGACCTGCGTGAGATGGAGCGCTTCTTGAGCGCTGCGGGCTCTGACTGCGGTATCGCCAATGTCAACATCGGCACCAGTGGCGCGGAGATTGGCGGCGCGTTCGGTGGCGAAAAAGAAACCGGCGGCGGTCGCGAGTCGGGCTCGGATAGCTGGCGCGCGTACATGCGGCGTGCGACGAATACGATCAACTATGGATCGAAGTTACCGCTCGCGCAGGGCATTCGATTCGACTTGTAACCTTTGACACCCTGCCCCAGCGGGGGAGGGCGGGGGTGGGGGAGCTGGGCACACCAACCTAGCCCATTCTGCATTCCATCTACCCCACCCTAACCCTCCCCCGCTGGGGGAGGGAACATACTGCTCCGTATCTTTGGCGGCAGCTAAACTTCCGCCATGAACCTCCCCGCCTGGCCCTACCCCAAAACCATTGCCCATCGCGGCGCGGGCAAGTTAGCGCCCGAGAACACGCTCGCAGCGATTCGTTACGGCGTGTCGTTCGGCTACCGTGCGACCGAAATCGACGTGAAGCTTTCCGGCGACGGCACGCTGCTGCTCATGCACGACGACACGACCAACCGCTGCTCTGATGGACGCGGTCGCGTCGCGGCTAAAACGTGGCATCAGCTCGCGCTGCTCGACGCCGGTTCATGGCATTCGCCCACGTACGCAGGCGAGCCAATCCCAACCTACTGGCGTGTCGCGAAATACTGCATCGCGAATGGCGTTCAGCTCAACACCGAGATCAAGCCCTGCATCGGTCGCGAACGCGAAACCGGCGCTGCCGTCGCGCTGGAAACGCAGGCGCTGTTCTCCGACCCGGCACATGCCGCACTGAAGCCGTTGCTCTCTTCTTTCTCAACCGTTGCGCTCATCGCCGCCCGCGACGCAGCTCCGGAATTTGACCGCGCGCATTTGTTTGAGAACCCGCTGCCGCCCGACTGGCTCGCGCGATGCAAGGCCGTTGGCGCGATTGCGATGGATGCCAACTGGCGCACGCTGACCCAAGAGATCGTGCAAGAGGCGCACGCCAACGGCCTGCGCGTCGCCTGCTACACCTGCAACGATCTGGTCGACGCAGAACGGCTGTGGGCTTGGGGTGTAGACACCGTGATCACCGACGCGGTGGACAAAATCGCGTTCAGGAGGTAGGGCGCAATCTCGTTGCGCCAGTGCTTGGGTACGTCGTGAGCAAGCCAACGACTTTGTTCTGAAAGCGCCATTCAACATGGGCTTAGTGCGATAAAGTGGTGGAAGTCGATAAGTAGCATTATCGAGCCTTTAGCCCATATCAAATAAGGCTTTCAACAAAAAGCTGCCGCTTTGCCGCTCCAATTTTCGGTGTCCTGCGAGCCGCGTTCAACTCAAATCATCAGTTCAATCAAAAACGGGCCGTTCTGCCGGAAGCTCTGTTTCATCAAATCCGCGCACGCTTCCAGCGTAGTTGCACGTGCCGCTTCAACGCCCATGCCATTGGCGAGTTTCACCCAATCGAGATTCGGATTGCCGAGGTCGAGCATGCTCATGGCGACCGGCCCTGGCGTTGCGCCGACGGCCTGATATTCGCCGATCAGGATGCTGTACTTTCGGTTATTGAGCAGGATCGTGGTGACCGGCAGACGTTCGCGCGCTTGCGTCCACAGCGCTTGCAGCGAATACATGGCCGAGCCGTCGGCCTGCAAATTGATCACGCGGCGCTGACCGCCTGCGCCGATGGCCGCGCCCGTCGCCATCGGCAAGCCCGCGCCGATCGCGCCGCCGACCAAGTGCAGCCAGTCATGCGCGGGCGCGGCGTGGGTGTTTTGGTAAAAGCCGCGACCGTACGACACGCTTTCGTCCGACACGATGGCCCCGTCCGGCATGACTGCCGCGAGCGTTTGCGCCAGACCTTCGGGCGTCGGCGCGCCGGTCGCCGCGTCAGGACGCGAGCCCGGATCGGGTATCGATGTGCTCGGCGCGTTGAGTTCATCAACCAGCGCTTGCAATGCGGCCTCGCCGTCCTGATCGTCACGCGCGAGCACATGCAGTTGCGCGCGCTCGGGACACTGCTTTGACGGTTTGCCGGGATAGGCGAAGAAGCCGACCGGCGGTTTGGCGCTAACCAGGATGATGTGTTCAAAGCGGCTCAGCGCCTGCACGGCCATGTCGGTGTTGTACGGCACCCGTTCGAGTTGCAGACGACCCCGTCCGCGCTGCATGTGGCCGGTCACGTAATCCGCCATGAGCGTCGCGCCGGTGGCCTGCGCGATGCGCCACGCGAGCGTTTGCGACTGGCCGAGCACGGCGCGTCCCGCGAGCAGGATCAGCACGTTTTTGTGCGTGCGCAAAACCCGTGCGGCGTTCTGCACGGCGAACGGATCAATTGTCGGCGGGGCGGGAACCGCGAGCGCATCGGCAACGATGCCACCCTCATCCCACGAGGTATCCGACGGCAAAATTAGCGTGGCGATTTGCCCCGGCAGTGTGCGCGCGGCTCGCACCGCGTCTGCTGCGTCGCGACCGACATTCGCCGCTTGCGTACTGGTGCGCACCCATGCGGACACGGTGTGTGCAAGGCTATCGGTGTCCGCCGTCAACGGCGCGTCGAGCGGGCGGTGATAAGTGGCCTGATCGCCCACGATATTGACAATGCCACTCCTCGCACGGCGTGCGTTGTGCAGGTTCGCCAGCCCGTTGGCGAGGCCCGGCCCGCAGTGCAGCAGCGTGCACGCCGGCTTGCCTTTGATCCGGTAGTAGCCGTCGGCCATACCGGTGACCACGTTCTCCTGCAAGCCCAGCACGCAGCGCATGCCGACGCTCTGATCGAGCGCGGCGACGAAGTGCATTTCGCTGGTGCCGGGGTTGGCGAAGCAGGTGTCGACGCCGGATTTCAGCAGTGTTTCGACGAGGCTTTTCGCGCCGTTCATTGCGGACGGTTCCGAGTAATCAACTTGAAGGAAATCATGTGTCAGCCCACCGTGTGAAGTCGTTTGAAGTCTAGCCTGCGCAAAGATGCTGTTGGCAATGCAGCACCATTTTCCCAACGCCCGGGCATCGTTAGCGGCGCGCGAATTTGTCATTCGGGCATTACGACTTAAGCGTAAAACGCCCAGTTCACATGGGCTACAAGGCAATTTATGCGGGAAGTCGATAAAGCTACTTTTAAGTTGCCAGCCCCAATGAAATATAGACTTGCACCGAAAAGCTGTAAGCGCTAATCGCGACCCGTCTCCGCCAGAAAGCGTCGGGTGGTGTGTTCGCGCATGAAGTCGGCGAGACGCTTGCCTGCTTCGTCGCGAAACTGTTCATCCGACACGCGAAGACGCAACACGCGATCTAGCCGAAAGTTGCGGAAGTCGCCGCGCAGTTCGCACCACGCCGCGAGCGTCCATTGTTCGCCCCAAAAATACAGCGATAGCGGGCGCACATGGCGCTCACTCAGGCGGCGTTCGGCGTCGGCGTAAACAAAGGCCACGGGATGACGGTCACGAATCGCATTGCGCAGTGTTTCAAAGCGCTCACCGAGCTGTTTTGAAATGTGAAACTGCGGCACAAAAGTGCGACTGGCATCGAGCCAGGCGCGCCGCTCTTTCGGCAATGCGGTGGCGATTTTGGCCAGCGCTGACGCGGCGGATGCCCCCAACTGCGGCCCGCTCCAAGCCTCGACCATGCGCGCGCCGAGGGTTAGGGCTTCAATTTCTTCCAGCTCAAAATGCAGCGGCGGCAACTCAAGTCCGCCGCGCAATCGGTAGCCCACGCCAGCCTCGCCTTCCACCGGGGTGCCGGTCAGCGTGAGGTCACGAATGTCGCGGTAAATCGTGCGCTCGCTCACCTGCAACCACGACGCGAGCTGCTGCGCCGTGGTCAGGCTTCGGCCACGCAGATACTGCACGATGCGGAACAGTCGGTCAGCGCGACGCATCACCGCGCCGCGCATTGCGATATCGCTTCACGGCGCAGGTCACGCCGCTGCCATCAGTTCATCGAGTGCAAACCGATGCGATTGCCCTCGCTGTCCTGCATGTGCGCAAAGTGACCCATGCCGGGCGGCAGCGCCGTTTTTGGCAGCAGCGCCTTACCGCCGTTGGCCACGGCGCGCGCCAGTAGTGGTGCGAGATCGTGACCGGCGTTCAGGTAAATCGCCGCGCCGGTCAACGAGGGCGTGTAACCCTCCTGATGAACGAGCGCGCCGTTGACAGCGTTTTCATCGCCAGGAAACATAGCAAGCTCGCCGCCAATGTTTTCGCGCTGCAGTTTGACCTCGAACACCGCTTCGTAAAAGCGAATGGCGCGTTCAAAATCGGTTGTTGGAATTTCAAACCAAGTAGCGTTGCCGACCATGATGGCCTCCTTCGTGTGTTGTTGAACAGAGAAGGGATTATTTGCGCCTGCTCCTGACAGCATTGTGTCAGGAGCCTTTGCGCCGTGCCAAATATTCGTCGTTCCTGCGCAGGCAGGAACCCAGTGACTTCCGGCGTGTAAGCTTGACTCTAATGGAAGCGAAAGTCGCTAGGCCCCTGCCTTCGCAGGGGCGACGAGGCGAAGTTATTTCAGCGTGATCCCAAAAATCCGCTCGGCATTGCGATGTGCGATTTTGTTGCCGATGTCGCGCGGCAATTCGGCCAGCCAGCGCTGGTAGTAATCCATGATCTCACCGTATTGCGCCCAACGCTCGGTCACCCAGCAATCGGAGCCGAGCAAAAAGCGATCCGGATACGCCGTGAACAGGGCGCGCCACTGCTTTGACAGCTTGCCGCCATCGGTGATGTCATTGCGGTATGAAAGCTCACCCATCAAGTCGGGATGCTGCTTCAAGAGTGCTGCAACGCGGTCTGTGGCGACGCTGAATCCGGTGTGTGCCCAGATGACTTTGGCCTTCGGTGCGAGCGTGAAGATGTGCGCAATCGCAGTCTCGTCGCTGTGCGCATGCAGCCACAAATCGTGCTTCTGCGCGAAGGCGACGATCTGCGCAAATTCCTTTGACTTTGCCTCATCACCGTAGATATGAAATTCGCCGATGCCGCGTACTTTTCCCTTCATTGCGCCGTCGGCAAATTCGTGCTCGATCATGGCGACAATTTCCGGGTTCTTGTGCCACGTTCCGTAATCCGCGCGATCACGATACACGCGGATGAACGGCACGATGGTCAACGACTCAGGCGCTGCTTTCATCAGCAACGCCGAACCTTCGTTGGGCCGCGACGTAGCAAGAATGCCGCGCACGTTGTGCTTGCGAAAAATCTCCAGCACCGCAGCCGGTGGATACTGATCCCGTGCTTCGATGTTGTAGTGCATATGCGCGTCAAATACGCGCAACGGCTCTACCGCTGTGGCGCTGGTTGATGCGACAACAGCACCAAGCAGCGTCGCAAATACCTTGAACAAATCGCGCATCGTGAACATCAGGGTTACTCCAGTTTGACGCCGGTTTCTTTGACTACTTTGCCCCACCGATCAAGCTCCTTGACAAGGTATTCAGTCATTGCCTCAGGGCTTGAGGGCGCAACCTCAACGCCCGCGTCGGACAAGGCCTTAATCGCATCCGGTGAGACCATAAGCTTGCCAATCTCGGCATTCAGCTTGACCACGATTTCACGCGGCGTTCCGGCGGGCGCGAACAGCGCGAGCCACACCGAAGCGTCGTAGCCTGCGACACCGGCCTCCTGAAGCGTTGGTACGTCCGGAAGCTGCGGCGCGCGTTTGGCCGTAGTCACGGCGAGCGCTTTCAACTTGCCGCTGGGCACCTGCGCCAGCGCGTTGGGCACGCCAGCAAAGCTGCTCTCCACGATGCCACCCAGCAAGTCTGCCATCGCGCCGCCGCTGCCGCGATAGGGCACATGCTTCAGCGGCGCGCCGGTCAGGTTGACGAACAGGCCGCCCATCAAATGTTGCGCGCTGCCGTTGCCGCTGGAGGCGTAGTGAACGGTGTTCGGTGCGGCTTTGGCCAGCCGGATGTAGTCCTGCACAGTGTTCGCGCCGAGCTTCGGATTGACCAGCAACACGTACGCCGAATCAACCAGCTTACCGACCACGGCGAAGCTCTTGATCGGGTCGTACGGCATCGTCTTGTAAATCCACGGACTGATGGCATGGGTGCTCGACACCATCACCAGCGTGTAGCCGTCCGGCGCGGACTTGGCGACAAAATCGGTGCCGATGGTTGAGCCCGCGCCGGGCCTGTTTTCGATCACAAACGGCTGACCCATCGCGGCCTGCAATTTTTGGCCAAGGATTCGCGCGACAACATCGGTGAAGCCGCCAGGGGCGAACGGCACGATGAGCCGCACGGGCTTGTTGGGATAAGTGGTTGCAGCTAACGCGCCGGTCGCTTGGGCTAGCGTGTAGGTCGGCGCAACTGCGGCGATGACCGTCGCAAAAGCCGCCGCCACCGTTATGGTTCGGCGCATTGATTTGTGCTGAAACGTCGAGCGGATACTGCTAATTTTTGACATGATTTCAGCCGCGATACGCGGGTTCTGGCATGGTGAAAAAGCTGTGCAGGATCTGATAAACCATCATGTAATTTTTCTGCTGAAAACTGGCATGTGAGATGCCAGCCATCACGCTGAACTGCTTGTTCATGTTCGGCAGTAGCTTATAGAAATTGATCAGATCATCAAAGCCCGCAATGCCGTCGTGCTCACCGCGCAAAATGATCGTCGGCACCGTCAACTTGGTAGGATCAAGCAGCGGTAATTTTGAGCACATGTCAACGTAGGTGCCGGTTGGCATCGAATCGTCCAGCGTCAGGATCGCGTCGGCAAATGCGTTGATGGTGACTTCATCGGCAGTGCCCGGATGGTCACGTTGAAAGATACTGTGCACGAACGCGCGATCAATCGGCCGTCGATTTTTTGCGATGAATTCGGGCAATTTTTTGCGCCGTTGCTCAAGCGTTGGGCTGCCCTCGCCCGTCCACACAAAGGCGTCCAGCGCAATCTTTGCAACGCGCTCGGGAAAGCGTTCGCAGAACAACGCCGCTTTCAACGCACCCGATGAAATCCCGTACATCAGCATCGATGTCGCGCCGGTTTCTTTCATCACGTACGCGCTGCCCGCCGCCAGATCATCTGCGCCATTGCTGATGCTTGAATTGATATCGCGATGCTTGGCGGAGCGGCCATAGCCTTCGTTGTCCATCGTCCACGTATCGAAGCCTTGTGCTGCAAACCAATCCATGGCGGATGCCCACGGACGTCCCGGCACTGCCAGATCGAACGTGGGTTGCGAGGCCATCGACGAGCCATGCACGAAAAACAGTGTTCCCGCGAACGACACCGAGGTTGACGCTTTTTTGCGCCAGAGGAACAGTTTCACATCGCCGTCCGGCGTGGATTTGGTCGTCCAGTGCTCGCTGCCACCCGACCAGGTCACATCACTCATGCGTTACTCCAAAGTTAGACGGCTCTGAGCATAGATGCGCAGCCGATCCATTGCGTTGAATCAGCTCACAATTCGTATGCGGCGCGAAGTCAGGCATCACTGCGCCCAAGCCTTGCTACGCTCAACGGCCTTTGACCAACCCGCCATCATTTCTGCGGCGCGGTCGCGTGGTAGCGTTGGCTCAAAGATGCGATCCACCTGCCAGTTGCGCTGAATATCGCCCGCATCCTGCCAGAAACCCACCGCAAGACCCGCCAGATACGCCGCGCCCAGCGCGGTCGTTTCCAAAACTTTTGGTCGCACCACGGGTACGCCGAGCAGGTCTGCCTGAATTTGCATCAGCAAATTGTTCGCCGTTGCGCCGCCGTCCACGCGCAGTTCGGTGAGCTTCAAACCGGCATCTTTTTCCATCGCAGTCAGCACATCTGCCGACTGAAACGCGATGGATTCGAGCGCGGCGCGTGCGACATGCGTGATGCCGCTGCCGCGCGTGAGGCCGAACATCGCGCCGCGTGCATAAGGATCCCAATGCGGCGCGCCGAGACCCGCAAACGCGGGCACGAGATACACGCCGCCTGAGTCCGGGACTTCGGCCGCCAGCGCTTCAACGTCGGCTGCCGTTTTGATGGCACGCAGGCCGTCGCGCAGCCATTGCACGACGGCCCCGCCGATGAAGACGGAGCCCTCGAGGGCGTAGTTAATCCCCCTCCCCCCTTGAGGGGGAGGGGTTAGGGGAGAGGGGGTGGTTGGGCTCGCGCCGACCTTGGACTGCGCACGACACTCCCCCTCTCCCCCAGCCCCTCCCCCGCCGGGGGGGAGGGGAGCAGACAACTGCCACGCTGTCGTCGTCAATAATTTATTCGTCGAAGCCACCGCCACCGAACCCGTATTCAGCAACAAAAAACATCCCGTGCCGTACGTGTTTTTAGCCATTCCGGGTGAGTGGCAACCTTGCCCGAATAACGCCGCCTGCTGATCGCCCGCATCACCCGTAATCGGCACCGCAACACCGTCAATCACGGTCTCACCAAACGCGCCTGAGGAGGGTCGAACTTCGGGCAGCAGTTCGCGCGGAATGTTCAGCAGCGATAGCAGCTCATCGTCCCAGCGATTGGTGTGAATATTGAAGAGCAGTGTGCGGCTCGCGTTGGAGGGGTCGGTTGCGTGCGTCTTGCCGCCAGTCAAGTTCCAGATCAACCACGTATCAATCGTGCCAAAGCAAAGTTCACCGTTCTCAGCGCGCTTCCGGGCACCCGGCACGTTATCGAGCAACCACTTGAGCTTCGTACCGGAAAAATAGGCATCGAGCACGAGCCCCGTTTTTTGCTGAATCAAGGCTGCTTTGCCCGCCGCTTTCAGCTGATCGCACAGCCCCGCCGTGCGCCGATCCTGCCAGACGATGGCGTTGGCAATGGGTTTTCCCGTCGCGCGATCCCAAACGACGGTAGTTTCGCGCTGGTTGGTGATGCCAATCGCGGCGATTTCCTCCGCCTTCGCTCCCGCTTTAGCAATCGCGCCAAGCATCACCTCGTGCTGCGACGCCCAAATCTCATTTGCGTCGTGCTCAACCCAGCCCGGTTGTGGAAATTGCTGGCGGAATTCCTTTTGTGCGCTGGCCACAGGCGTGCCGGAATGGTCATACAAAATCGCCCGCGAACTGGTGGTGCCCTGATCCAGTGCCAATACAAATTTTTTCTCTTGCGCCACGTTCGCCTCCTCCGGGTATGCCCTCGCTGCACCGCACAAATCGCGCTAGAATCAGCGTCCCAACACAGTCTACCGTGTCCCTCCGAGAGCGTCCGTGCGAGCTTCCGCTGGTGAATACGCCAATCGATTTCTCACATGCCGCTGTCTTCCCCTGCTGCCCGCGAGCGACTGCATCGTAGAGGCGTGAGCTATGAAGGTTTTCGTCGTGGTGATGGCCTCTTTGATATTGAGGCGCACATCACCGACCACAAAGACCGCGACTACAAGCTCGCGATGGGCACGCGCAGCAAAGACATCCCGGTGCACAACATGTGGGCGCGAGTGACCATTGATCGCCGCTTCGAGGTGATCGACATTGAGGCGGTCACCGACGAAATGCCGTATCCCGGTCAGTGCGACCGCATCGGGCCCGAATACAAAAAACTGATCGGCAGTAATCTGCTGAAAGGTTTTCGCAAGTCCATCGCAGAGAATATGGGCGGTGTGAAGGGCTGTACGCATTTGTCGGAGCTGCTGGGCTATCTGCCTACCGCTGCGGTGCAGACCTTTGCGGGAATTAAGAACGAGGCTGAAACGGTTGATGGCAAGAAGCCATTTCAACTGGATTCATGTCACGCACTGGCGACCAATACCGAGACGGTGCGCGTGTATTACCCGAAGTGGTTTGTGGGTGAAGAATCTACCGTTCGTGGTGAGCTGGTTGAACCATGAACTGACTGACATGTGGGAGCGATTCCATCGCGATTGTCCGTGCCAAAGCGGGGGCAAAAATCGCGGTGGAACCGCTCCCACAAGACGGTTTAGACACTTTTTTCGATTGATAACAACAGGGGTTGAGCCGTGAAAATTCACGAGTACCAGGGTAAACAAATTCTTCGCGAATTCGGCGTTCCGGTGCCACGCGGCATCCCGGCGTTCACTGTCGATGAGGCGGTCAAAGCGGCGCAAGAGCTGGGCGGCCCCGTGTGGGTGGTCAAGGCACAAATCCACGCCGGTGGTCGCGGCAAAGGCGGCGGCGTCAAGGTTGCCAAGTCGATCGAGCAGGTGCGTGAATACGCGAGCCAAATCCTCGGCATGCAGCTCATCACCCATCAAACCAGCCCAGCGGGCCAGAAGGTGCGTCGCCTGTTCATCGAGGACGGTGCCGACATCAAAAAGGAACTCTACGTTTCGATGGTGCTCGACCGCGGCACGCAACGTGTCGCCCTGCTCGCCTCATCCGAGGGCGGCATGGACATCGAGGAAGTCGCACACAGCAATCCCGATGCGATCAAAAAAGTATTCATCGATCCGGGCCTCGGTTTGACCGATGCGCAGTGCGACGAAATCGCAGGCAGCGTTGGCATCCCGTCTGAGTCGTTTGTTGAAGCACGCAAGTGTTTGCAAGGTCTGTACAACGCATTCATCGACAAGGACGCAGCGCTCGCCGAAATCAATCCGCTGGTGGTCACCGGCAATGGCAGCGTGATCGCGCTTGACGCCAAATTCAACTTTGACGCCAATGCGCTGTATCGCCATCCCGACATCGTCGCGATGCGCGATCTGGATGAAGAAGATCCTGCGGAAATCGAAGCCAGCAAGTTCGACCTCGCCTACATCTCGCTCGACGGCAACATCGGCTGCCTAGTCAACGGCGCGGGCCTCGCGATGGCGACCATGGACACCATCAAGCTGTACGGCGGTGAACCGGCCAACTTTTTGGACGTCGGCGGCGGTGCCACCACCGAGAAAGTGACCGAAGCGTTCAAGATTATGCTGAAAAACCCGAATCTGAAAGCGATTCTGGTCAACATTTTCGGCGGCATCATGAAGTGCGACACCATTGCCGAAGGCGTGGTTGCCGCGTCCAAAGCCGTGGGCCTGAAAGTGCCGCTGGTGGTACGCATGAAGGGCACCAACGAAGACTTGGGCAAAGAAATTCTCGCCAAATCCGGCTTGCCCATCATCGTCGCCAACAACATGGGCGAAGCCGCTGAAAAGGTTGTGGCTGCGGCCAAAGGCGTGACCAGCGGGGCGGCTGTTGCTGCGGGCGCGGCGGCGGCCAGCGCGGGCGTTGCAGCGCTGGCCACGGGCGTGGTCAAGCCGGTGTCGCGCGAAGCGGCTGCCGCCAATGTAGGCGCCACGGTCGCCAGCAAGCCACTCGAACCCTCCGCACCCGCGTCCGGCTGGATGAAGTGGCTGGCCATCATCGCGGGCGCGATTCTCGCTGCGCTGCTGTTACGTCAATGCAGCCAGCCGAAAGAAGCGCCGGTTGTCCCTGCAAAGCCGGTCGCCGTTGAAGCGCCGAAAGCGGTGGAAGCGCCAAAGCCGGTGTTGCCGTCGTTCGGCAAATGGGCCGCAACCAGCGTGGGCGACAAGCTGACGCTCGAAGGTGCCGTGAAGGATCAGCCCGCAAAAGACACGTTGCTCGGCGCTGCAAAAGCCGCGTTTGGTGAAGCCAACGTGACTGACAAATTGACGCTGGATGCGGCGCTGCCCGCGTTCTCATTTGCCGGTAAATGGGCCGATATTTTCGGCTGGCTCAAAGGCAAAGCGCTGGGCCTCGCGTTCGACGGCAAAGGCGTGAAAGCCAGCGGCGAAATGGGCGACGCGATCATGAAAGACGCCGAAGCGAAAATCAAGGCTGCCTTCGGCGACGGCGTGGATTGGACCAGCGATATCAAAGCTAAAGCGATGGCCGCCGCCGATGCATTCAAAGCCGGCGCAAAATCGTTCAAGCTCGATGTTGAATTCGACACCGGCAAAGCAAAAATTCGCGGTGAAAGCGCCAAAGATTTGAACGAGCTTGCTGATCTGCTCAAAGACGGCAAAACCAAGGGTGAAATTGCGGGCCACACCGACAACGTTGGTCAGCCGGAGAACAACCTCTCGCTGTCGCAAGAACGTGCGATCAGCGTGGTGGCTTATCTCGTCGCCAAAGGCGTGCCCAAAGACGTGTTGTCAGCAAAAGGTTACGGTGACACGAAGCCCGTCGCCGCTAACGACACGCCAGAAAACAAACAACGCAATCGTCGCGTTGAATTCGTAGCGCTTTAACTCCGGAGAACATCAATGAGCATCCTCATCAACAAAAACACCCGGGTTATGACGCAGGGCATCACCGGCAAAACCGGCCAGTTCCATACCCACGGCTGCGTCGCCTACGCGAACGGCAAAAACTGTTTTGTCGCAGGCGTCAACCCGAAAAAAGCGGGCGAAAATTTTGAAGGCATCCCGATCTACGGCTCGGTGAAAGAAGCCAAAGCGCAAACCGGTGCGACCGTCAGCGTGATCTACGTGCCGCCCTCGGGCGCGGCTGCTGCGATTGACGAAGCCGTAGAAGCCGAACTCGATTTAGTGGTGTGCATCACAGAGGGCATCCCGGTGCTCGACATGCTCAAAACCCGCTACAAAATGCAGGGCAAAAAAACGCTGCTGCTCGGGCCGAACTGCCCCGGTCTCATCACGCCCGACGAGATCAAAATCGGCATCATGCCCGGCCACATTCATCGCAAAGGCCGCATCGGCGTGGTCAGCCGCTCCGGCACCTTGACCTATGAAGCCGTCGGCCAACTCACCGAACTAGGCCTCGGCCAATCAAGTGCTGTCGGCATCGGCGGCGACCCGATCAACGGCCTCAAGCACATCGATGTGATGCGCATGTTTAACGACGATCCTGAGACCGATGCCGTCATCATGATCGGCGAAATCGGCGGCCCGGACGAAGCGGAAGCCGCCTACTGGGTCAAAGCCAACATGAAGAAACCCGTCGTCGGCTTCATCGCCGGCGTCACCGCACCCCCAGGCAAACGCATGGGCCACGCCGGCGCGCTGATCAGCGGCGGCGCGGACACCGCAGACGCCAAACTAGCCATCATGGAAGAGTGCGGCTTCACCATCACGAGGAATCCTGCGGAGATGGGGAAATTGCTTAAGGCGTTGCTGAAGTAAATCAGACTACGCAGCACCGTTAATTTCGTCGCCCCTGCGAAGGCAGGGGCCTAGCGACTTTCGGTGCGTTCAGCGCCACTCTTGCCGAAGTAGAAGACGCTGCGTTCCTGCTCCTTCGTCAGGCTCAGGACATGCTTCGCAGGAACGACGACGATGAGCGACAAACAGTTCTACGTCTACCTCGTCACTAACGCCCGCAACGGCACGCTCTACGTCGGCGTCACCAGCCAGCTCGCCAAACGTATCTGGGAACACAAGAACGGATTCGTCGAAGGCTTCACCAAAGAGCACGGCCTAGGCATGCTCGTCTGGCACGAAGTCCACGCCACCGCCTACGAAGCCATCACCCGTGAAAAGCGCATCAAAGCATGGAAGCGCCAGTGGAAATTGCGGCTGATTGAAGGCATGAATCCGTACTGGAACGATCTTTACGATTCGATTCATTGAACGCGAATCCGCGTTTTGAACCGCCGCCATCTCCCCCTCGTCGCCCCTGCGGAGGCAGGGGCCCAGCGACTTTCGGTCAATTCATCTCCACGCTTAAGCAAGCAAAAGCCACTAGGTTCCTGCCTTCGCAGGAACGACGAGGGTTAATAGCTTTCTGCTAAGTGGGCTTGAAACCCCTATTTGATAAGGGCTACGTTAAATCCATCGCCAAACTCGACTATAGGCAAAAACCGCCTTTAGCCCCAGTAAAAAAGGGCTTTCATCTAAACAGCTGAATCCTTATCGACAGCACGCATATAGACTCGCATTAGTTGCTTTCCGCGCCCGCTTCCACGATGTTTGCTGTTTTCCCCTGCTCTCGACTGCGCACGTTTTTCCGCGATTACCTATTCATGGCGATTTGCGGGGTGTTTGGCGGCTTTCTGTGCGCCGCCACCGCAGCTGCGCCGGGACAGCTTGATCCGACGTTCGGAAATGGCACCGGCATTGTGTTGAAATCTGATGGGGATTTCCTTGGTGCCAACGCAATTGCATTTCAAGCCAGCCGAAAAATCCTGATCGCGGGAAACTGTGGTGCCTCCGGAACAGACATGAATTTCTGCGTTGCACGCTACCACGTGGACGGACGTATCGATCTTTCATTTGGTGTGGATGGGGTCGCACGTTTGGCGGTATCAAACTACGGTAGCTTCGCAGAGGCGATCGACGTATTCCCCGATGGCGGATTCGTCGTTGGCGGTTGGTGTCAAACATCAATCGTCACGCCGAACAGCAGCGGTGTCAGCTTGGACTTCTGCATCGCGCGCTTCACTTCAAACGGCGCAGCGGAGTCGACGTTTGGGAACGCAGGATCGCGGATACTGAGTGTTGGCAGTGAAGGTAGCCGCGCGTATACGGTAAAGACCCAATCAGATGGGAAGGTGCTAATAGCCGGAACATGTACCGGCGCGGTTAACAGTGACTTCTGCATTGTTCGAACTCTTTCGACAGGGCAACTCGATCCGTCGTTTGGAATGGCTGGCGTGGCGATCATTGCGGCGTCCGGGCTAGATGATTCCGCCTATCGAATCGCAACTACTTCTTCCGGGGAGATTTTGCTGGGTGGTGCGTGCAGCTACACCTATGTCTCTTACCTTTGCCTCGCAAAGTTGCTGCATAACGGATCGCCGGATCCCTCGTTCGGGGTGTCCGGAGTGGTCGTCACTGGCATCGGCGTAACTGCCGGAGCACATTCCATAGCTGTGGAAACTTCAGGGCGGATCATTGCGGCAGGCAACTGTGCATACACGCCAGGAGGCGAAACATCGTTCTGCATGGCACGCTATAGCCCGCTAGGTGCGTTAGATCCAAGCTTTGGGGTCGGCGGCGTTGCGACCGTTAATTTCTCAAACAACACGGACGCCAGCCGTGGCCTTGTCTTGCAGGCTGGTGGCAAGTATGTGGTCGGCGGTTTCTGTTGGGCACTTACGGGGACATTCGAGGCTTGTCTTGCACGTTTCGACCAACAAGGGCAATTGGATACATCATTCAATGGAAACGGCACCTACACCTTTCCGATTGGCGGGCTGGACGATAAGCCATTCGCGGTGGGACTTCAATCGGATAACAAGATCGTATTAGTTGGCTCGTGTGCCGACTCTGCCTCGGCTGGGGCTTCACGCCTATGTGCGGCGAGACTTCGACGCGGCCCCTACAACCCGTTAACCTGCGCCCTGAACGCCGATGCCAACAACACTGTCGACCCTGCCACCGACGCCCTCCTGCTGACCCGCTACCTCCTCGGGCTTCGAGGCGCTGCACTTACCTCTGGCGCGCTAGGCCAAAACCCAACCCGCACCGGCCAAGCACTCGAAACCTATCTTGCCTCACTCAACCTAGACGCCGACGGCGACGGTCAGGCATTGGCGATGACGGATGGATTGCTGATACTTCGCGCGATGCTCGGGCTGACGGGTAGTGCGCTCACGCAGGGCGCGACTAATGCGGCACATCCGAATGTGCGCAACGCGCAGCAAATCCTGACCTGGATCGAGTCGACACACGGCGTGGCTTGCTTGCCTTGATTCGCTCGATAACGCAGCAAAAGCGCCGGAGCGGGTTTCGCCGAGCGAATAAAAACGCCGTCACGAAGACGGCGTTTCCATTTGCCGCAATCACCGCGCTAGCGGCAATCGCAGCAATCTCTGTCTGAAGTGGCGACAGCAGCGCCGGGTTTAGGTCGGCTTCGGGCCTCCACCGTGATGGCGGTGCTTCATCATGACTTCGTGCAACTGGGTCAGTTCAGCGGGCGTGAGCACCGTCGCCAGCCGGGCTTTGGTGGCTTCGTGCAGCGCTTTCATCTGGGCGTGCTTGGCGTCGCGGGTCGTGGCGTCAGCGCTGCCTTTGTTGGCTTCCCACAGCGCTTTGCCTTGCGCGCGCTGCTCGGTCATGATGGCTGTGACTTGGGCGGCGCGGGTGGCGTCGAGATTCAGGATTTTGACGATGCGATCACCGGGCTGATGCATGCCATGCCCGGCGTGTGCGTGTTGAGCGAATGCCGCTCCTGCAATGGCGAGGAGGGCGACGGCGACGGTGGTCTTGATCAGTTTCATGGGGGTCTCTCTTTCGTGCAATGTGTTTTTTGTCACGGCGCGCTGGGTTTTGGCGTCATGTGTCCATATGAACGCGGCAGAGGAGAAAACGTGCCGGATTGACGGGTATCGCTTTGTAAGGCTTTGTAACGCGGCCTTTGCTGGCGGGCCGAACAGCCGAGCGGTGGCAGGAAGTTGAGGTGAATTTTGCTGTACAGCTTTTGGCTGATTGCCCCATCCAATGTGGGCTAAGGCGTTATTTTTGTCAAATATCAACTTTACATAATTTGCCAAGCTAGCCCCTATTCAGTGGTCATTTCACGCAAAAGCTGTTCAAGTAATTTGCCGTTCAAACGCACTTTGTAACGATGGTCCGGCGCGCGGCCCGATGCACGCACAACCAATCGCATCGGCCAGTCGCTGTCGAGTATGTCGTACAACTCGGTGCCGTCCTTGGCTTGCGTCGGCGTGAATTCCACGTCGAGATTGAGCAGCGCGTATTCGACGTCTTTGCCGCTCTCGGGGGTCAGTTCGATGCGAATTTGGCTGCCAGCGTGCGCCCAGCCTTCGGCGACCGCGCCGGTGAGCACGGGGTTGAATCGCGCCAGTTCGATCATGACTTCAAGCGCGGCTTCACGTTGCGCGCGCAGTTGCAACGCCCATACCTCGCCGCTGTAGAGCGCGTGATAAGTTTTGATTTCGCTGATGATTTCTTCGTCTGAGGGCAGCGGTGAGCCGTGCGCGCCCAAACCCATTTCCGCCACTGCTTTGCGTCGAGCGAGTGACCAGTCGGTCAACTCGGACTCGACGATGATGCGGGCGGCGATGCAGGCCAATGAGGCGGCTAGCGTTTTGCGGTTGTCGGTCATCAGCAACCAGTCCAGAGTTTGTGTTCGTCGTTCCTGCGAAGCGTGTCCTGAGCCTGCCGAAGGAGCAGGAACCCAGCGACTTTTGCTTGCGTGACAGAGTTTTCAATCCACCGAAAGACGCTGGGCCCCTGCCTTCGCAGGGGCGACGAGCGTGGTTGCGACTACGAGCACTAGCGCGAGTCAGAACAACTGCTGCCGGACTTCTTCGTCGGCCTTGTTGCGGCTGCCCTCGTTGCCTGTGAGCGGGTCAACAAAGCGCTTAGGTGGGAACTCGGAATAGAACCAGTCGGAGATCGCGCCACCATCAGCAAGTCCACTAGCATCAGCGTCGCCGCCCACGGTTGCACTGACCACACCTGAGGGCGGTTTCAGCGGGGTTTCTGCCACGCCCTTGAGAGCGGTTCGCATGTAGTTGATCCAGATCGGGAGCGCCACGCCTCCACCGGTTTCTTTTTCGCCCAACGAGCGGGGTTGGTCGAAGCCCACCCAGGTGACGCCGACCAACGTTGGGTTGAACCCGGCAAACCAGGCATCGTGACTGTCGTTGGTGGTGCCGGTTTTGCCTGCCAAATCGCCACGCCCGAGCGCCATGGCTTTGGTGGCGGTGCCTGCTCGCACTACGTCGCGCATTAGGGTGGTCATGATGAAGGCGTTGCGTGGGTCAATGGCCTGCTCGGCGTCTTTCCCGGCGACCACCGGGGTTTCCTCGAAAATGGTCTGACCTCGCGCATCAACAATTTTTTTTATGAAGTAGGGCTTGATGCGAAAGCCGCCGTTGGCGAACACCGAATACGCGCCCGCCATCTGCATCGGATTGGTTTGCCCCGCACCCAGTGCGAGCGTCAGATACGCGGGATGCTGCTTCGGGTCGAAGCCGAATTTGCTCACGTAATCTTGCGCATAGCCCGGCCCGATGGAGCGCAAAATGCGGATCGACACCATGTTTTTTGACTTGGCCAGCGCGGTACGAACGCGCATCGGGCCGTCGAATTTGCCGTCGTAGTTTTTCGGCTCCCACTCGTCGCCACCGGTTTGTGCTGCCGAGAAAAATAGCGGTGCATCGTTGATGATGGTGGTGGGCGTGATGCCTTTTTCCAGCGCGGCCGAGTAGATGAACGGCTTGAACGATGAACCGGGCTGGCGGCTTGCCTGCGTGACATGGTTGTATTGATTTTTCGAGAAGTCGAACCCGCCGACCAAGCTCCTCACCGCGCCGTCTCTCGGGTCAACCGCCACCAGCGCCGCCTCTACCTGTGGCATTTGCGCAATGCGAAACACCCCTTTGTCGTCCTGCGTGATGCGCAGCACCGCGCCGCGCCGCAATCGATCGCCCGACGGGGCGCTGTCGGCCAGCGCGTTTCTGGCGAAGCGGATTGATTCACCTTCCAGCGTAAAGGTTTCGCCTTCGCCGCGTGTAATCACCACCCGCTTGGAACTCGCCTCCAGCACCACGGCGGTCAGCAAGTCATCACTGTCAGGGTATTGCGCAAACGCGCCATCCACGGCCTCGCCCAATGCCTCTTTGGCCTCTTTGCTGTCTTTGCCGGCAGCGGGCAGATCCACATAGCCTTCCGGGCCGCGAAACGCCTGCCGCCGCTCATAATCAAGCACGCCCCGGCGCAGCGCCTGATAACCGGCCTCTTGGTCGCGCGCGTTGATGGTCGTTGTGACTGTCAGGCCACGGGTATAGGCCGACTCGCCGACCAGATCAAACACGAATTGGCGCGCCATTTCGCTTAAATATTCCGCATGCACGGTCGGGCCGCTGGATTGGCGCAGCGTTGACGGCGCTACCTGAGCCAATTTGTACTCGATATCTTTCAGATACCCCAGCTCGTTCATTCTGCGCAGCACGTACTGCTGCCTCAATTGGGCGCGCTTTAAATTGACGAATGGATCAAACTTTGAAGGCGCTTTCGGCAAACCGGCCAACATGGCCCCTTCCGCCACTGTCACCTGATTGAGCGGCTTACCGTAATAGGCACGCGACGCTGCCGCGAAGCCAAACGCTCGCTGGCCCAGAAAAATTTGATTGATGTAGAGCTCAAGAATCTGATCTTTGGTGAGTTCGTTTTCAATTTTGAAGCTGAGTGCGACTTCATTGGCCTTGCGCAGGTAGCCGGCCATGCCTGCCCGTTCGCGGGTCAGAAAGAAATTTCGCGCCACCTGCATGGTGATAGTGCTGGCACCGACTCTGGAACCGGTGACCGTATTGGTGTACGCAACACGCAACGCGGCAAGCCAATCAACCCCGGAGTGATCGTAGAAATTGGCGTCCTCGGCCGCCAGAATCGCCTGCCGCACATGTAGCGGAACCTCGGAGAGCTTCACCAAGCTGCGCCGCTCCTCCCCAAACTCTGACAGTTGGGAGCCATCCTCGGCCACGATGCGCAGCGGCAGTTTGGGCTGATAGTCGGTCAGCACATCCAGCGACGGCAAGCGGGCACTAATTAGCGCCCAGACCAAAACGCCAATAACCCCACCCACCAGCATCACACCGGCGATCAAGGAGGATAAGTAAACCACCCAACGTTTGAACATCAGAGCCTTTCGTTCCACGGATCTGGCCATGACCCGTGCGGCGCGTTTTCACCACTGCCGCCCTCGTGCGTTATGCCAATGTTGTATTTTTTCTGATTATAGGCGGGCACTGCACGGGCATAATTCGGGCCGCAGCTTGCCACGGCGCGAGCCTTATGCAACACTCCTTCCTCAACTTAAAGTTTCAGGCGACAAAAGTGGCCTAAGCTCTCAATGCAAAAGAATTTTTTGGGTCAGCTCCGGGGAGTATTTGGGGCAAAAAGCACCCCGCTCATCGGTATTGATATCAGCAGCACGGCAGTGAAGCTGGTGGAGCTGACGGGCACCAAGGCAATCCCCGAATTGAGCCGGTATGCGATCGAGCCGCTGCCACGCGATGCCGTCGCTGACGGCAACATTGCGAACCTCGAAGCGGTTAGCGCAGCGCTCGAGCGGGCGCTCAGAAAGCTCGGCTCGCGCACAAAAAACGCGGCGGCGGCGCTGCCCACCAGTATGGTCATCACCAAACGGCTCACCTTGCCGGCCACCGAACGCGACGATGATCTGGAGCTCGCCGTCGAGGGCGAGGCCAATCAGTACATCCCGTTTGCGCTAGACGAGGTGAATCTGGACTACTGTGTCATTGGCCCGGTGGCCAACGATGACACGCAGATCGAAGTGATGATTGCAGCCGCACGTCGCGAAAAGGTGGAAGATCGGGTGGCAGCACTCGAATCCGCCGGGCTCAAGCCCACGGTGATGGACGTTGAGGCAATGGCGGTGATGTCGGCCTACGAGTTGATGGCGGAGGCCCTACCCGGAAAAGGCATTGATCAGAATATCGGGGTGCTAGACGTGGGCGCGAACGCCACCCGCTTTTATGTGTTCCGCAACGACGAACAAATTTTCATGCGCGAGAGCCCGTTCGGCGGCAACCAGTTGACCCAGGAAATTCAGCGCGCGTACAACATGACCGGCGAAGAGGCCGAAGCGGCGAAGCGCTCCGGCAACTTGCCTGCCAATTACGATAACGACGTACTGCGCCCCTATGTCGACACGCTGGCCATTGAGGCGGCAAGGGCGCTGCAATTTTTCTTGACCTCTAGCGCACAGGGCCAACTCGACTCAATGCTGCTTGGCGGCGGCTGTGCGTCGATCTCCGGCTTGACCGATGCGGTGTCGCGGCGCACCAACGTGGTGGCATCGGTGGCCAATCCTTTTTCAGAAATGCGCTTGAGTCCCGGCGTCAAGTCGCGTCAACTCGCCGCCGACGCACCCGCTTTGCTGGTGGCGTGTGGGCTGGCCATGCGGAGGTTTGACGAATGATTCGCATCAATCTGCTGCCGCACCGCGAGGCGAAACGCGCCCAGCGACGGCGCGAGTTCAATTTCATTTTGGTTGGCGTACTGGTGGGTGCGTTAGCGCTTTGGTATGTCGGTAAGCTCTACCTCGACGAGCGCATTGGCACCCAGCAACGCAGAAACGACCTGCTGGTGGCAGAGAACAAAAAACTCACCGAGCAAATTGATGAAATCAAAAAACTTAAAGACCAGACCGCCGCGCTGCTCGCGCGTAAACAGGTCGTGGAAACGCTGCAAGTCAATCGCAGCGCTTCGGTTAAGCTAATTGATCAGTTGGTGCGGCAACTGCCGGACGGGGTCTACCTGAAGGCGGTCAAGCAAACCGGTCAAAAGATCAATATGGTGGGCCTCGCGCAGTCTAACGCCCGGGTGTCGACGTTGATGCGCAATCTGGAGTCTTCACCGTATCTGCAAAACGCAGAACTGGTTGAAATTAAGGCGGTTACAGATCGCAATCAGCGGGTCAATGAATTCAGCCTGAATATCAGTCTGAAAGGGCTCGATCCGCTCACGGTGGCCAAACCGGCGCTGTCGGGCACAGCTGGCGCGGCGGCACCTCCGACGTCGCGCGACAAAGTCATGCAAGCGATCACGAAATAGGGCGGAAAGATGACTTGGGACGAAATAAAGCGCCTAAATCCCCGCGACATCGGGATTTGGCCACTGCCTGCAAAGGTGGGGGCGGTGGTATTGCTGTTCTTGTTGCTGATGGGGCTGGCTGCGTACTTCGGCTGGTCGCCACAGTACGATGAGCTTGAAAGCAAGGAGAAGCAGGAAGTCGTGCTGCGTCAAGAATACGCGCTTAAAAAAGGGCAAGCCATCAATCTTGACCTGCATGTGCAGCAGCTCAAAGAGGTTGAGCAACAGTTTGGCGCATTGCTGCGGCAATTGCCGAGCAGGAGCGAAATGGATGCCTTGCTGTCGGACATCAATCAGGCCGGTTTGGGGCGCGGCCTTCAGTTTGAATTGTTTAAGCCGAGCGCCGAACGGTTGCAGGATTTTTATGCCGAATTGCCGGTTGATCTGCGAGTTACTGGCAGCTATCACGACATCGGCGCGTTTACCAGCGATGTGTCGCAGCTCTCCCGCATCGTCACGTTGAACGACATCGCCATCAGCAATAAAGACCCGAAAGACACCATTTTGACCATGGAGGCGGTGGCCAAGACTTTCCGCTACCTCGATGATGACGAAGTGTCGAAACAGCGCAAAGCCAAAGACGCGGCGAAGGCGCCGAAATGATGCGGCGCATTGCTTTTTTTGCGCTGTTGTCGGCGGCCAGCGTGCTGCTCACGGGTTGCAGCGGTGGGGGCAACGAAGATTTGCGCTCGTGGATGGCCGAGCAGGGTGCGGCGTCGCGGGGCAAGATCGAACCCATTCCACCGATACGCCCTTACGAGGCCTTTACCTACAACGCGTTCGACCAGCCGGAACCGTTCAAGCCGCGAAAAATTGAAACCGGTAAAGGCACCCGCGGCCCTGATTTGACGCGGCGTAAGGAAACACTTGAAACCTATCCGCTGGAGACCGTCAAAATGGTGGGCACCCTGCAGCGCGGTCAGGCAACCATTGGTCTGGTGCGCGGCGCCGACAACAAAGTATTTCAGGTGCGACAGGGCAACTATGTCGGGCAGAATTTTGGTGTGATCACCACCATTGGCGAGGGTGAAATTACATTGAAAGAGCTATTTCAGGACGGAGCGGGCGACTGGGCCGAACGTCAGAGCAAGATCATGCTGCAGGAGCGGGAGCAAAAGAAATGAACGTCAAACAACAATGGCGCACGCCAGGCAGTCGGTGTCGAAGGTCGATGACAGCGGCGCTGTTTACGGCGCTCGCATCAGTGCTGCTGGCCGCAACAGCTGCCGCTCAAAACGTGATCGAAGACGTCGCAGTCGCCAAAGGCGGCGCGGGGCGCACCACGCTCACCTTCTCGCTAAAAGAGCCGCTGGCCGGCGCGCCTTCGGTGTTCACCATCGCAACTCCACCACGTCTGGTGCTCGACTTTGCCAACACAACGAGTATCGGCAAGGCCACCAACGAGGTGACCGATTCGGTGCTGCGCAGCTACAACGTAGTGCAGGCGCAGGGCCGCACCCGCGTGGTGCTCAATCTCAGCAAGTCACAAGCCTACGACGTCAAGTCAGACAACAAAAAGCTCATCGTTGCGCTGTTCGATGCGCCGGGCACGGCAGCCACCGATTCGGCACCTGAAACCGGACGCTTCTCAGCGGCCGCGAAGACCGACGGCGTGACCTTCGGCTTGCGTGATGTCGACTTCCGGCGCGGGCAGGCGGGCGAGGGGCGGATCATTGTTGATCTGTCGGACGCCAATTCGGGTATTGACATCAAGCCACAGGGCAAGGTGTTGATCGTGGACTTTCTGCGCACCACGGTTCCAAGGAACCTTGAGCGTAAGCTCGATGTGTCCGACTTTGGCACGCCGGTGCAACAGATCGACACCTTCACGCAGGGAAGCAACACGCGCATGGTGGTTGAGCCCAAAGGGCTGTGGGAGCATTCTGCGTACCAGACGGACAATCGTTTAATCATTGAAATCAAGCCGATTGTCGAAGATCCGAACAAGCTGACGCAGGGCTCTCGTCCCGGCTACAAAGGCGAAAAGCTATCGCTTAATTTTCAGGACATCGCGGTGCGCTCGGTGTTGCAAGTGATTGGCGATTTCACCGGCCTCAACATCATTGTGTCGGACACCGTCACCGGCAACGTGACACTGCGCCTGAAAGATGTGCCGTGGGATCAAGCCCTCGATCTGGTCATGCAGGCGCGCTCGCTCGACATGCGCAAAAACGGTAACGTGGTTTGGATCGCCCCGAAAGAAGAATTGGCGCTGAAAGAGAAGCAGGAGCTGGAGGCCAAAGCTCAGGTGGCGGACATCGAGCCGCTGCGCACCGAGATGTTCCAGTTGAACTATCAGAAGGCCGAGGAACTACGCAAGATTCTGGTGCCCACCAATGCTGGCACGGGTGCCAACGCATCGTCCACGGGTGTTTTGTCCAAGCGCGGCAGCGTCAGCGTAGATGCCCGCACCAACGTGCTGATCGTGCAGGACACGCCGTCCAAGCTCGATCAGGTGCGAGCTTTGATCAATCGCATCGATATCTCGGTCAAGCAGGTGCTCATCGAGGCGCGGGTGGTGATTGCCGATGACAAATTTAGCCGCCAGTTGGGTGCGCGCTTTGGTATCGGTGCTGGAATCTCGAGCAATGGCCGCAACATCGGCATCACGGGGACGCCCATCGGCGACGCCAATCAGGCCAACGTGCCGGGCACTGGCATCGCCACCGGCTTCTCGCCGTCGAGCTACTACTGGCGCACCAAACCGGACACGACCACCGGGCAGATCACCGGCGAATTCATCAACTCGGTGCCCTACAACGTCAATCTTCCGGTGAGCAATCCGGCGGGCACGCTCGCCATGACCTTCCTCAACTTGGGCAATGGCAATCTGGTCAATCTGGAGCTCTCAGCGGCCGAGGCGGCCAATCGCGGCAAAGTGATTTCGAGCCCGCGCGTGGTCACTGCTGACAATACCAAGGCATCGATTTCGCAGGGTCAAGAGTTCAAATTGCGCGTCTCCGGCGGCGTGGGTGGGCAATCGTCGGTGGTCACCATACGTGCTGTGCTCGGGCTTGATGTCACCCCGCAAGTCACGCCGGATGGCCGCGTGGTACTGGACGTGGACGTGACTAAAGACTCAATTGCCGGTTTTCAGGACGGCAGCCCAATTGTGAATACGCGACGCGTGTCGACTAAGGTGATCGTCAATAACGGTGACACCGCCGTGCTCGGCGGTATCTATGAAGAGACGATTACCGACTCAGTCGACAAGGTGCCCGTGCTCGGCGATGTTCCTGTGGTGGGCAATTTGTTCAAGCGCACCAACCGTGGCTCGGACAAGCAAGAGTTGTTGATTTTCTTGACCCCACGCATTCTTTCCGACGCTGCGGGAACGGTGAAATAGCGTCGCACCCACTGAGCTAACTTTCCGCACTTTCTCCAACCATGCGCTGCCCCCCAATGATGGGGCGTCGCATGTGCTTCGTTGTGCATCGTCATGCAGCAAATCCGCAACGTATTCCTGATTGGTCTAATGGGGTCTGGCAAGACCACCATTGGTCAGTTGCTGGCCAAGCGCTTGCAGCTGCCATTTATCGACTCCGATCACGAGCTTGAGCTGCGCACCGGTGTGAGCGTTGCCACCATCTTTGAAATTGAAGGCGAGGCTGCGTTTCGTCAACGCGAGGCCGCGCTCATCGACGAGATCAGCGCCCGTGAGAACATCGTGCTCGGCACCGGAGGTGGTGCCATTCTTAACGCGCAGACGCGCACCGTGCTTCGCGAGCGCGGCACCGTGATCTATCTGCATTCCACAGCAGAAACGTCATACGAGCGGGTGCGGCGAAATCGTGATCGTCCGCTATTGATGGTGTCAGATCCGCTGCAGCGCTTGCGGCAACTGTACGCGGTGCGCGACCCGCTCTACGCGGCCACCGCGCACCACATCATCGAGTCGTATCGCGACCGGCCCACGGCAGTGGTCAATGAGATCGCCTCACTGCTCGCACCGATGCAACAGCCACCCGCGCCGCCTACTGAGGCATCGACAGTGGCGCTGTAGGGTGGAACGCTTGCGCTTCCGCCGTGTGCGGTCGCCGAAAGCCGCCTAGTCGATTGACTCGGAAGGCCACCGCGTTCGGTGGAACCGCAAGCGTGCCACCCTCCCTGTCAAAGACTCAGTGTGCCCGAACCGCCGCAGGTGACGGGTCTAACCAGTCGGCGATCTTTCGCAAGCCGCGCACCATGGGGCACACAATGGACACATACAGGGCGTGTGAGAACGACTGCTTCCTTTCGTCCCAGCTCATCGCCTCTGCATGCTGGCCGATGCGCACCACCGCGTCGCTGCCGAGCGGCTCAATGACCACCTGACCGTGCGTGCAGGGGATCATGATGTGGTCGCCGCGCTGAACAAAAAAGTCTTGCGAACTACCGGATACGGTGACCCAAATTGCACCAGACAGGGCCTCAACCGATTTCACTTGGGTGGCCTGCAACGCCAGCGCGCGGCTTTTACCGAGCGTCCAGTCTTGCGTGGCAAAGGGAAATTGAATACTGTTCATGGCTGTGCTCCTTGCGGGCTAAAAATAGAAGTAATGTGCTCCTTAGGGCATATTTAAGAGAGATAATTCCCATCTGTCGAACGAATTGATTGCAGCCGAGGCCGCAAAAAACGCATGCAAACCTCACATCTCACCCCCCGAAACCGTCCGCTGACGCTAGCTGGAATGCGCGGCTTTGAAGCTGCAGCGCGGTGTTTGAGCCTGACTCAGGCGGCTCTTGAGCTCTCTCTAACGCAGTCCGCCGTGAGTCGTCAGGTGCAAGGATTGGAGGAGGAATTAGGGGTTTCGCTCTTCGTTCGCAAGGCGCGCGAGATTGCTTTGACCCCCGCTGGGCGCGAATTTTTGCCGCTGGTGCAGCGCGTGCTCGCAGAGCTGGACAACGGGGTTGACCGTCTGCGCCGCGACCTGAATTCGCCGCATGTGTCGGTCAGCACCTTCGCATCATTTGCTTCGTTGTGGCTGATCCCGCGGCTGTCCGGATTCCGCGCGTTACGACCGAATGCCGACCTTGACATTGGCGCCACCGATCGCGTGTTTGACCTTGACACTGAGGATGTGGATGTGGCGATTCGTTATCTACGCGCTGAGACGGCGCCGCCGGACGCCAAGCTGCTGATTGACGAGGTGTTGTTTCCGCTGGTGAGCCCCGCGTATCTGCGCAGCGCGCCACGCATCAGGCAATTGGGCGACCTGTCGGCGCACACGCTGATCGAGGTGTGTGGCAGCGGCCCCGCCGAAGTGCGCGCCACTTGGCCTGGCTTTTTTGAAGCGATCGGGCAACCCGAAGTGCGCGGTAAATCGCAACTGACTTTTGACTTCATCATGCAAACCTTTCTCGCCGCGCAGAGCGGGCAAGGCGTGGTGCTGGGGCGCACTTACGGCGCGGATGTGTTCATGTCGGGCGACCTGATCCGTCCGCTCGATGTGGCGGTGGCCACTGGCGCTGGGTGCTATCTGGTGGTGTCCGAGCGAGCGCGAGCAAGAAGCGAGGTCCGTGCGTTTGTTGATTGGCTGCTCGCCGAAACCAGCAAATTCAACGCCGAGCTCGAAGCGTGGCTGAAGCGCAGTGGTGCCGCGCCTGCGAAGCGGCAAAGCCGAAAATAGGCGCAATTCGCAACTGCAATTTCGCGTTTCGTCTCGGCACGCAGCATCGGCGCAAACGTTGATCGTCGCTTGCCTCTACACTACTCGGTTGCACACATTATTTTTATCAACTTTATTCGTATACACCTTGTTTTATTGGGCTTAGCGCCGATTTTTATATAAAGTCGACTTTATATAAAAATCCGATTACGCCCTTATAAAACAAGCGCTACAGCGCAAAGTTGATGCTTGAATTTCAGAGGTTGTTCATGAATTTTCGTCTTCGTAGCATGCCATCCGCGTTGATGGCCGTTGGTGTTTTGTCGCTCTCGTCTTGTGCCAGCATCGCGCCTGCGCCTGTGGTCGTTGCACCCAGTGCTGCCGATGCGGCCAAGGCGGTAGCAACAGCGGCCACCGACGCCGCAGCTAAGGTCACTGATCCGAAAGCGGCCGCTGGCGCGCAGGCGGTAGCCGCCGCCGCCCGGGGTAGCGCGGCCGCCGCCGCCGCTGCCCCTGGCGCGCCGCCTGCGCCCAAACCGTTTGCCGAGGTGATTAAGGACGCTAAAGAAGAAGCTGGCTTTTTCACCACCTGGCGCAAAGACGACAAGGTGTGGATCGAAATTCCCGAGGCGATGTGGGAGCGACCATTTTTCTTCTCAGTCAATGTCACCCATTCGATTGGAGACGCCGGGCTCTACGGCAACCAAATGGGTGGGTTTCTCGCGGCTGGGCGAGGCCAATATTTCGCGAGCTTCAAGAAATTCGGACCTAACGGTGTGCAACTCATCGCGCGTAACGTGACCTACACCGCCGCCACCGACGCGCCGATTCGACACGCCGTCGAGCGATCATTTTCTGACAGCCTGATTGGCACCGCGGCCATCGCCAGCGCGCCGCATCCCGATAAAAAAAGCGTGCTGATCGAGGCCAACGCGCTGTTCATCAACGACTTTCCGATGGCAGCACAGCAGCTGGAGCAAACCTTTCGTCAGCCCTATGCGTTCGACGCCAAAAATTCGAGCATCGAAAAAGTCCGTAACTCTGAAACCGAGACCGGTTTTAACGTGCGCGGGCATTACCAGTTGAACCGCATTTCGCTGCCGCCACCGATCCCGAACCCGTCCGCGCCGCCGTCCCGCTTGCCCTCCACGCTGCCGGATGTGCGCTCGCTGTTCATGGGCTATTACTACGGCTTCTCGAAGCTGCCCACGCCAATGCGCCCACGCCAAGCTGACCCGCGTGTGGGCTACTTCACCACCAATGTGAACGACTTCACCAACCCCGATAAGCGAGAGTCGCGCACCCGCTACATCAATCGCTGGCGGTTGGAAAAAGCCGACCCCGCCGCCGCCCTATCGGAGCCGAAACAACCGATCACTTACTGGCTCGACAAGAACATCCCGCAGGCTTACCGCAAAGCGGTGACCGAGGGCATTCTTGAGTGGAACAAAGCGTACGAAAAAATTGGCTTCAAGAACGCCATTGTGGTCAAGCAACAAACCGATACCGACGACTTCGACACCTCCGCAACCCGCTTCGCGTCAGTGCGCTGGGTGGCGGGCAACAACATTCGCTTCGGCGCACGCGGCCCGAGTAAGGTGGACCCGCGCACCGGTGAGATTCTCGATGCCGACATCGAGATGAACGAGGACATGACCCGGCTGTACAGCGCCCGTGTGGCCGAAGATCCACCGCGTCCGATCGGTGCGGGCTTGTTCCGCAACTCTGGCGAGCTTTGCACTTACGCCGACGGCAAACTCACCGAGGCCGCCTTCGCGCTGGACCTGCTGGTGGCTCGCGGCGAATTTGATTACGGCTCGCCGCAAGCCGAGTCGTGGATCATGGATGCCATCAAAGACATCACGGCGCACGAAGTGGGGCACACCATCGGCCTGCGCCACAATTTCAAAAGCTCCACCGCCATCACGCCAGAGCAATTGACCGACGCGAAATTCGGCGCAGAGTTCGGCGTGTCGGCGTCGGTCATGGATTACAACGCGGTGAACATCGCCACCAAGGGCGAGCGCCAAGGCCAATACTCCATGGTCACCGTGGGTGCGTACGACATCTGGGCCGTCGAGTACGGCTACCAAGAAACCACGCCCGAAACAGAGCGGGTGGCACTGGCAAAAACCATGTCGCGCGCCACCGAACCCGCGTTGGCCTACGGCACCGATGAGGACGCCGGATTTCTGCCCATCGTCGAGGGCATCGACCCCGAGGTCAACCGCAGCGACCTGTCGAGCGATCCGCTCGGCTTTTATGAAAAGCGCTTTGCCGTGATTCACGAACTGTGGGATCGCGTGCAGGCCAAGCAGTTGCCCGACGGCACCAAGTACGAACAACTGCGCCGCAACTTCCAGCGCGGCTTCACCCTCATCGGGCAGGTCAGCGAACTGGCGGCTAAATACGTGGGTGGTGTCACCGTGCTGCGCGACGTAGCGGGCAGTGGTCGCCAACCGTTGACCCCGGTAGACGCAGAGAAACAACGCCGCGCGCTAAACCTGCTCACCAAGAACTTGTTCACGGTCGACGCCTTCAAATTCAAACCGGAATTTCTCGGCAAGCTAACGCCCGACTTTGATGCTCGCTGGGACACGGTGAGCGATGACGACATCGGCACGCCGCAGGTCGCCGCGATCGACCAGTCGGTGGCCGCAAGGGTGTTTGCCTTGCAGCGCGCAACGCTCAGTCAACTCATGCGCGACTCGGTCGCGGGGCGCTTGGTCGTTGCGCCTGAAAAGCTGGTTGACCCCAACCGCGCGCTCAGCGTGGCAGAGCTGTACGGCACGTTGCAAAAGGCCATCTGGAGCGAGCTGACCAGCGGTGCCCCAATCAGCATGATGCGCCGTAATCTGCAACGCGAACACGTACGCCTGCTCGCCGACGCCGTCGCGCGCCCCAGCCCGCGCGCGCCCGCCGACGCCAGAAGTTTGCAGCGTGAATACACCGTCGAACTGCTCGCACAATTAAGAAAAGCCGCCACCAAATCCGGCAACCCGATAGAGGTGCGCGCCCATCTCAATGAGTCCATCGCGCTGCTGGATGCCGCTTTAAAAGCGCAGGTGGCGAAGGTGATTGGCTAGTCCATTTGCACACGTAGGAGCGGCGAGAGCCGCGAAAATCTAGCACCTCGTTAAGCGTCTTTCGCGGCTCTCGCCGCTCCTACAAAATACGATAGTGCGTCGGCTCGCGAAGCCGAAATCGGCCCCTTTTTCTTCGCAAACTGAGACGCTACAACGGGCACAGGCGAATTCAAAGAAATCGCTTGAACGCTATTTCACAGCACACGCAGTGACAATTTCTTGTTACATTGTGTCGTATGCCAAAAGCATGCATAGAGAGAAATTGAATCTCTCACACCATCCCCACAGGTCAGCTGAACATCAAGCCGACCCTGCCCAATGCGGTGTATCCCTACCGCATCCCCTGCTTCAGATGTCCGCCGCATCGCTCTAAAAGCGATGCGTTGACGAAACTCATGCCGCAAACGCGGCGCTAACACCCGATTTGTAGTCCCCGCACGAGGTATCCCCGATGTCAACGCAAAGCCTTCTGGAAGACCTATACAGCAGCGTGTTGAACGCGCCCACCATTGAGGCGTTCAAAGATGAACTCATCAAGTTTGGAAAGAAGCTTGGGTTTGATTTAGTAATTGCCGATTACGGAACTCCGCCGCCGAATCGTGCGTGGATATCCATCAATAATTATCCCCAGGAGTGGTGGGCGCAACAGGCTCAGTTTCTCGCGGTTGATCCAGTGACTGCTGCCGCAAAACGCGTACCCCGTCCGGTTCTTTGGAATTCCGAGCTATACAAGCGACATGGTCTCGGGCACGTCGCTGAACTATTCACGCCTTTTGGTTTTACCGCCGGATTTGACATCCCAACTCACGCTCCCAACGGTGCCGCGCTCCATCTAGGTTTTTCGCGCGATTCTGAACTCCCTACGGATAGTGCTGAGGTCGTGCGCTTGGTGTCTGAAGCGCAGCTATTTAGTACGTTTGCGTTTCCTGCGCTTGATCGATTGTTAGCGCACACCGCGCGCGCGGATTTCCCGAGACTCACGCCGAAGGAGCTTGAAGTGCTCAAGTGGACGGTTGCCGGCAAGACCGCGTTCGAAGTCGGTTCTATTCTTGGTAGTACCGAGCGCACCGCGAATTTTCATGTGCAAAACATCTGTCAAAAGCTAGGGGTTTATAACAAACGCGCGGCGATCGTGAAGGCGATAGAACTCAAACTTATCGTCTAGATTTCCTTGCTGACCTGTTAGCTCTGACAGTTTCCGTAACCCTTGATTTCCGATTGAATTCACTCATCGGCAAAACACTCCGGAAAGAAAAAAATCAACAAGGAGCGAACCATGAACAATAAAAACAACGACAAAAATAAGCTAAATTTCGTCGATTTCAACAGCAAGCTGGCGACCGACATTTTTGAAATTGACGCGAAGTATCTCGACTACATTGGCGGCGGCGCTGGTGGCGACGTGGCTGGCCCGATAGGCACTGGCTAATCGATGCGATAAGCAGGAGCCATCATGAGCAAACACTTCCCACTCGACAACGAACCGATCAATCGTCATCACGGACGCAATCGCGATGGCAGCGGCTGCATGCCCCGGCAATGTGCTGTAGCAAGCGCGTTGAACATGGGTCGCGTTTGCCAAAGCTATCGGTAACAACAGGCACGATACCTGTCAGGTCTGACAGTTACGCCAAGCCGAAGATTCACATGTAATTCATTCCACGGTAAACAAAACAAGCGGTAGCCAAGCACTTCGAGGCAACCGTCGCAAATCAACCAACGTCACAAGGAGAGCAACATGAAACAAGATGAATTCGAGCTTCCGGAGATTGAAAGCCACGAGATGAGCCCAAGCGATTGGCTCTGCGTGGGTAGCGACGGATGCCTCGGTATCGACCTCGACTAGCGAGGCGAAGATGACAAGCGGTGGCGTGATGCCGGAGCGTTAGCAGTGCATCACAACAACAGGGACAAAAGCAATGACAAAAGCCAGAGCCCAAGCATTTTCCGCATCACGCCACACCACAGACCTCAGCTAAAAACGCGCCACGAATTTCCCGTCGATAACAACAGAAAAGCAGGGACAGAACAGAGCCCAAACGACGCGCAGACGAGGCACGCGACCGGCGAGTAAAAGTAGCGTCCCACAAGAGGCGCACCGTTGTACGCACGAAAACACAGAGCAAGCACAAGAACAACAAAAGGAATCCTCATGAAAACGTACAAAAAGAATAACCGCATCGACCTTGACGCCGTAGGCACCACCTTCGCTGTCGTCGTCTGGGGCGGTTTGTTACTGAGCGTGTTCACACAGGTGCTCTAAGCACCGGCGGAAGACAGGCGACATCAACCAAGGCTCCAACGAGAGTCACAACAATAAGTAAAGGAAACCCATGAAAACACTGAATCAAACACAAACCCAAACCGTTGCAGGCGGCCTCTCGCAAGAGCAGATCGACTGGCTTGACGCCTTCTTCCGGCAGGTTGGTCGATCCGGGCCTTGCTTTCCAGAGCCAACGCCAGACACCCTCTAGTTCGCCGCGCACCAACAATAACCAACCGTCCTGCGTGAGACTCGCGCATCACGCAGGACTTTTCTAATAAAGCGCGAAGGAGAATAAAAATGAATGAAATTACTCTGCATCAACTTCAGACCGTCACTGGAGCAGGCGCGGTCGGCGAGTTCTTTCGCTGGCTAGGCAGTACCTCTTGCAGCGGCGGCGGTGATGGGTCTGACATTGGCACTTACGCGTCAAGTAACTACGTCGCAGCCTGATTCATCAATTCAAATTCGAAAGCGGTAAACACATGAAACAACTCGATATCCTATCCACAGCTAGCGTGGCCGGCGGCAACCCAGCCGCAGTTGCGCTTGCCTTCTTCATTGCGGACGCGATCGCAGACGCCGTAAGAGGCTTCAATGAAGGTAGGTCAACCTGCGTCCAGTAGGATTGAACTAATCTCGACAAGCGGGTAATCCGGTCACTACGTAAAACCCGGCGTTGCGTGCCGAGCCAACAGGCTTGACACGTAACGATCACATTGATCAAACGCACATTGAGTGGAAGACTATGAATAGTATTTTCAATTACGTGAAACGCATGTTTAGCTCACGCAACCCAGACAGCGAGAACCCGCCGCGGGTTAGCACCGCCGTTAGGGTGCTTCTGGCGATCTTTGTCGCTATCGCGGCTGTCGACGCGGTTAAGGGATTTATGCAGGGACGCGCTGAGACTTGTTGCGGAGCCAGCAAAGACGGGACTAAGTAGAGTTGGTCGTAGCGCTCGCCATGCGCACGACGTGGGCTCAACGTTATGCAATCGACCTCACGCCCCGCATACCGAGAGATTCGTCGTCGGTCGCGACGGCAAAACTAGGTTCTCCAATGTGGTTGAATTTGTTCATCCATGTGATCGCGTTGGTCGCGATTGGAGATTTCACTGTTGGTTAAGCCACGCGGCGTCGTTTAGCAGGTAGCACAGCATGACGCAGGCAAAAAAAGCGTAGGCCTGTTGTCCGGACATCAATCCACAATTCCTTACGAAGCCCCCATGAATAGCATTCTGAATTACGTCAAACGCTTTTTTTCGCGTTCGAGTTCGACCGACGAGAAGGGCGCGGCGTAGCCGTCGCGGTACGAGCCATGCTGGCTATTTTCCTTGTGGTCGCCGCGTTCGATGCGGTCAACGGATTCATGCAAGGTCGCGCGGAGCATTGCTGCGAAACTAAGCTTAGCGCCTCGAAGTAGCGCGCCTGCGACTGCGCGTCGCCCTCTTTATCGCAACCTGAAAACAAAGTATGAAACACTCAGCAAGCTGGGCCCTCGGTCTGGCAGCAGGCACGTTTGTGTTTGACCTGATGACGCGAAGCGACCTATCGTTTGCGAGGCTGCTGACACACAGCGCGCTTGCCTTTGTCATCTTTGAGGCAATCCGCCGCTTCAGAGCTGGTCGCTAGTTCGGTCGCGCGTCGGGTATCGCGCCGGGACGCAGGGGTGGGTGGCGACCGCGTGGGGCGATCCGCCAAATCGGTTCCTACCGGTGCTCTGACGGCCTCACGCGGCGCTCCCCTGTCAACTCTGACAGTTCAAATTTCGCTGCAACTTCGATGAAATACAGGTTATCAACACTTTGCTTGCAATTCATCCATGAGCGAACCGCGCACTTCTACCATCGCCGACAGCACGCCTTTTTTCCGCCCTGAAGCGCTCGAGCAACAGAAGACGCGATGGCTGGGCGAGATCAAATTGGCGCACCCCTTTTCGTTTTGGTTGATCGGCATGATCGCGCTGACCATTGCCGGGGGGATTTTGTACTTCCTGATATTCGCAACCTACACCAAGCGCGCAACGGTGGTCGGGCGGCTGGTGCCCGCAGCGGGCCAAAGTGCGTTGGTATCCGCGCAGGCAGGGCGCATCACTGCCGTGAAGGTGGTTGAAGGCGGACGGGTTCGCGCCGGTGACGTGCTCTTCGTGGTGTCGTTAGAGCGCGGTGGCGAAGGATCAAGTCACGAAACCGCAGTGGCCGAGAAGCTTGACCTGCGAAAAATGGCGCTCGCAACAGAGCGAGCACAACAGTTGAGTCTGGCCAGCAGCGAATCCTCACGTTTGCAGGAACGTCGGCGCGCCTTGGAGTCCGAGCGTAGTCAGCTGGAACGAGAGTTGGTAACCGCACAATCGCGCGTGAATTACGCGGAGCAAAACGCAACGCGCTTCAACACGCTGGCGCAACAAGGGTTTGTTTCCGGTATGGGCGCGCAGAGTAAAGAAGAAGAGGTGCTCGATTTGCGTGGACGTGTGCAAGCGATGGAGCGTTCGCGTATGGGCCTCGATCGTGACATCGCAATGCTCACCAGTGAACTTTCTGCATTGCCTACGCGTACAGCGGCCACGCTCACGACAGTGGCTAAGCAAAGCGCGGCGCTGGAGCAAGAGTCTGCCGAGTTGGGCGGCAGACGCACGCTGGTGATTCGTGCGCCGGAGGACGGCGTGGTGACGGCACTGTCTGCACACGCAGGGCAGTGGTTGGCGGCGGGGCACACGCTGGCGACGTTACTGCCTGTTGACAGCGCGCTGATTGCAGAGCTGTTTGCCCCATCACGGGCGGTAGGCTTTGTGCAGGCCGGGCAACGGGTGCAGATGCGCTATGCGCCGTTTCCGTATCAGAAGTTTGGTCAACAACAAGGTGAGGTGATTGAGGTGTCTCGCACTGCGATTGCGCCGCGTGATATGCCGAACGGCGCGGTGCCTGCGAACGGCAATGAGGGCATGTACCGCGTCAGGGTGAGATTAGCGGCGCAGACGATCTCTGCGTATGGACAACCGCAGCAGCTGGCGGCTGACACGCAACTGGATGCTGATATTGAACTCGACAAGCGGCGACTCGTTGAGTGGGTATTTGAGCCTTTGTTGAGTCTCAAAGGACGAGTGGCGGGCTAGCGAATAGCAAGCTCCACAAATCAAATTTACTGAGAAAAATGACATGACTACAGCTACTTTACCGGCACCCTCCGCCACTTCCTTTTTGAGTCAACTGGACTTCGGATTCAGTGCGCGAGTTCCCGTGATTTTGCAAACGGAGGCGGCGGAATGCGGTCTCGCGTCGCTTGCGATGGTGGCGAGTTTTCACGGACACAAGGCGGAGCTGTCCGAGTTGCGCCGTAGATTCGAGCTGTCCATGAAGGGGGCAACGCTTGCTAACTTGATTGCCTTCGGGCGGGCGATGGGTTTTGCCGCCCGTCCGTTGCGTCTTGATCTGGAGCATTTGCCAGAGCTGGCGCTGCCTTGTGTGCTGCATTGGGATATGAATCACTTCGTGGTGTTGACTGCTGTGAAGCGCGATGAAGTGGTGTTGCATGACCCAGCGCGTGGTGTGATTCGCATGAAAGTCGCGGAACTGTCGAAGCACTTCACGGGCATCGCGCTGGAACTCACGCCAAGTGAGGGCTTTGTTCAAAAAGCTGAGACGAAGAAGCTGCCTATCGCTAAGCTGATGGGACGAATCACCGGGCTCAAGCGAGCGGCTCTGCAAGTGTTGCTGTTTGCCGTGGCGTTAGAGGTAATCACGCTCGTCACGCCATTTTTTATGCAGTGGGTAGTTGATGGTGCATTGGTGTCGGCAGACCGAGATTTGCTCACCACCTTGGTGCTTGGGTTTGGGCTGCTAATCGTCATTCGCGAATGCATTAGTGCCGCGCGCGCGTGGGTGATGACGGTGCTGTCGACTACGCTTAACGTGCAGTGGCTCGCCAACGTATTCCAGCACTTGTTGAAACTACCGGTGAGTTGGTTTGAAAAACGACATTTGGGCGACGTAGTGTCACGCTTTGACAGCATTCATGTGTTGCAGCGAACGCTAACCACCAGCTTTCTTGAAGCGCTGCTCGATGGCGTGATGGCGCTGGTCACGCTCGGCATGATGCTTGTCTACAGCGGCACGCTCACCGTGGTGGTGGTGATTGCGGTGGCGCTGTATGTTGTGTTGCGCATCGCTTTTTATCGACCGTTGCGGCAAGCGACAGAGGAGCAAATCGTTGCGCAGTCTAAGCAGCAAAGCCATTTTTTGGAGACGGTTCGCGGCATCGCAAGCCTTAAATTGTTCAATGCGCAAGAACAGCGCTCCACGCGTTTTCTGAATCTTGCGGTGGACACCATCAATCGCGGCGTGGTGACGCAACGCCTCGCACTGGGTTGGCGTTTCGGTAACGGTGCTTTGTTTGGCTTGATGGGCATCATCGTCATCTGGCTGGGTGCAAAAGCGGTGCTCGATAGCGCGTTTTCAGTGGGTATGTTGTTCGCGTTCGTCGCATATAAAGATCAGTTTGTTCAGCGCGCAGCCAGTTTGATCGACAAAGCGTTTGAGTGGCGGATGTTGCGTTTGCAGGCGGAACGACTGTCGGACATTGTTTTGACGGAACCCGAGGCACAAACACACTTCCAGTCTTTCGCAGCAAGGGATTTTGCTTCGGCAGAAAGTGGCGGGACGATTGACGAAATCGCGCCGTCCATTGAGGTTCGCGATCTGTGCTTTCGCTACGCGGCCAGCGAACCACGGGTGTTGTCTGGTGTGAATCTTAAGATTGCTGCGGGCGAATCGGTGGCCATTGTCGGGCCGTCGGGTGGTGGCAAATCTACGCTTGGAAAAGCGTTATTGGGATTGCTTGAAGCAGAGCAGGGTGAGGTGTTGGTGGGCGGAATTCCGCTCAAGCGGCTAGGTCTGCGACGCTTCCGAGACATGGTGGGAACGGTGATGCAAGACGATCAGCTTTTTGCTGGATCCATCGCTGACAACATCGCGTTTTTCGCGCCGGACATGGACATGGCGTGGGTGGCCGAGTGCGCGACACTTGCGGCAGTTCACGCAGACATTGCAGCGATGCCGATGGGTTACAACACACTGATCGGTGACATGGGCGCGGCGTTGTCTGGCGGGCAGAAGCAACGTATTTTGTTGGCGCGTGCGTTGTATAAGCGCCCGACCATCCTGTTTCTCGATGAGGCGACCAGTGCGCTTGATGTGGGCAATGAAAAGCTCGTGAATGCCGCCGTGCAGAAACTTTCTTTAACCAGAATTATCATTGCACATCGCCCTGAAACCATCGCGATGGCGGATCGAGTAGTCGTGCTCAATGGCGGAAAAATTGCGCAAGAAATGCGCAAAATTGAAACGAATACACTCGCGACGTCAAGTGTTGGCCGATAGTTATAGGTATTTCCGGTGACGACAAAAAGAAGAAAAAATGAACATACTCGAGCAAATTGATCAAGGTGCAATTGAACCTGTCATGGTCGCGACGAATCGCCTTAGCGCGGATACGGCTCGCCACGTTCGTACCGAGGTGGCCGTGATTGACGAGTTGGATGACGAAGACCCGTTTTGGAGAGATGAGGGCATGACGCTTTGGATGTGGCCGTCAACAGCGTGTTCCACCTCGTCGCCTGCGCTTTTGGCGTGGGATTGGGTGGCGTCCGAGTCGGGAGTGGTGGCTCGGAAAACTACCACTTTTTGTTATTCAAACATTGAATTGCTTGGCCCGGATGGGTCGCCGCTCGATTTCCCGATGCACGCTTTGATGTTTACAACGGTCATTCACGCATTGCCCTGGCAAGCCTCGGTGCAGCGTGAGATTGCGAGGGCGCGCACGTCACAGGCATGATCCATCACAAAGCGATCGCGACAATGAGAAAATTAAGTGATGCGCGCACCTGTTTCGATTTTTCTTGCGGTTTTCGTCACCGCACATACGGTCTTTTCGATGGGCGCCTTCGCGCAATTGCCTTCGCTCGCGACTGTCCCGAACATTCCAGCGCCCTCGCAGGATCATTTCGCTAAGCTCTGCGCCAACACCCACGATCCTGCCGATTGTGGGAAGAAGATTGAGGCGCAGCAGATTGGGCGCGCCGGCGGCATCGTGAAACGGGCGGGCAATTTGCTGGCGGTGACGGTGCCGGGCGAGCCACCGTTTATGTTTGAGGACAAGCCGGGCGAGGCGGGGCCGAATGTCAGTTTCTATGCTTACCACGCGCCGTCGGATTCGGTGGTGTTGTACCGCGCGCAGGCCGACAAGCTTGATTTTGTGCTGGTGCAACGTGGGGCGGCAAACATGTCAGCCAGCACCACGGAGCTACCTAACGAGCCGTTTTTTAACAGTGACGGTCGGTACTTTGCCACGGTCGATTTTTGTGCTGACGGATGTGAAAACAGGCTCGCGGTGTGGCGCTTTGAGCGGCGCGGACCGGCGCGCGAACGGGTGTTTTCACCGCGCACGCCGTGGGTGGACGCGGGTGTTTCGTGGGGCGCGCCGCGGCGCTTGATCGTTGATTATTCGGAAGGCGGCAAGAACGCCTCGACGAACTTGGAGTTGAACGATCCGCGCTGGGTGGTGTTATTGCCATGACCGATGCGGCTCGGCTAGCCAACAACTCCGATCCGCCACGCGACGATTTAAAGCATCGCGCAATTCGCAGCTTTGTCGTTCGGGCTGGACGGCAAACCGCCAAGCAAACCCGAGGCTTGACCGAAGGTCTCGCGCGGCACGGTATCGGCTATCAAACCGCTCCGCTTGATCTGGCACAGGTGTTTGGCCGCAATGCGCCCACCTTGCTTGAGATCGGGTTTGGCATGGGCGTAACCACGGCTGATATTGCCAGCGCGCAGCCGGGACAAAATTTCATTGCGGTGGAGGTGCATCCGCCCGGCGTGGGCAATTTGTGCAATCTGCTTGATGAGCAGGCGATTGCCAACGTGCGGGTGATCAATCATGATGCGGTTGAAGTGCTGACGCACATGATCGCACCCGAATCGTTGGCCGGCGTGCATATTTACTTCCCAGACCCGTGGCACAAGGCTCGGCACAACAAACGCCGCCTGATTAAGCCGCCGCTGGTGGCCTTAATCGCCTCAAGGCTCGCGGTGGGTGGCTACGTGCATCTGGCAACCGATTGGGTGCCGTACGCCGAGCAGATGCTTGAGGTGTTGAACGCAGAGCCGAAGCTTGCCAACACCGCCAACGGGGTTGCACCGCGCCCGGTGTGGCGGCCTGAGACCAAGTTTGAACGGCGCGGCCTGAAGCTCGGTCACGAGGTGCGCGATTTGCTGTTTCGGCGGGTTGCGACGGCACCTTAACGAAGCAACAGCGTCGCTCATTGCTCAGCAAAAAATATGACCAGTTCGGCAGGCCCCCTCTCCTTGAGGGAGAGGGTTGGGGTGAGGGACTTGGAACCTCGACTTTGCGCGTTTTTCGAACACCCTCTCCCCAGAGAGGGAGTCAAACCGGCGCGCGCTGTGCCTATTTAGCTGGCTCACTTTTGAGCAGCGCCTCCTGCGCCATTTCAAGCGCACGGTCCCGGTTGCCACGAATGTCTTCGATGCTGCGTACCACGGACACGTCGGGTCGCACGCCCCGGCCTTCGATGCGTTCACCTTTGGCGGTGGTGTATCCGACTTCGCTATAGGCTAGCTCGCCGCCTCCGGGCAGCGCCGCATAGCCCAAAAACGCGAGCAGGCAGCCGCACGAGGTTTCACCGACCACCATCGCCCGCCCGGTGCCTTGCAGCCCGCCTGCCGTGGCCTCGGATGCGCTTGCGCTGTCGCTGTCCATGAGCACGGCTAGCTTGCCGGTGTAGGCATCTTCCCGCCCCGGCACGCTGCGCTCTAACCCAATTAGCTTGACCACGCCGAAGGCTAAGCTGACCGGCAAACCGGTGCGGGTTTCAGCGCGTCCGATTAGTGTTTTGGTCTTAAAAAAGCTGCCGATGATGGCGTCGGCCATGGCGGCCGATCCGCCGCCGTTGCCACGCAGGTCGAGGATCAGGGCGGGCGTATCTTTCAGCAACGTGATCGCCTCCAGCACACCGCCCCGCAGCGATTCCTGAAACGCGGTCCAGCGCATATAGCCGATGCCGGACGGCAATACGCGGTGGGTCACGATGGGCCGCGTGGACAGCGTGCGCGGTTTCAAAGTCGCAGACAGGCGCGCGCCATCGGTACGCTCAAATTGCAGCGCAATACCGGAGCTGCCAAGCGCCGCCAGTTCATTTAACTTGCGCACCGGGGTGCGCGCTGCGGCTTGGGGGGTTGACGCCTTGCGAGCGCCCTGCTGCCAATCACGCCAAAGCTGCCCCGCATCGCGCTCGGCAATTCCGGTGAGCCTCATGCCCGCGCGAATGCCGGCCCAATAGGCATCGGCGTCGGGGTGAACGGAGAGAACGGTGAGCGCGCCGTCAATCTCACGAATATTCAGGCCGAGCGAGAACGCTTGCTGCTGTTTGCGCCGCTCGACCGCTTTTGGTGATTCAACGCGCGTGTGTGAATCAGCGAGTACGCCCGCCATCTGATCGAGTCGCTCCCAGAACTCGTCATCGCTTACGGCGGCTAGTGCCTGGGGCTGCCATGTGTCACGCGCCGCGCGCCAGTCGGCCCCGTTTAAGTCAGCGCGGTAGTAGCGATCATTGACCGTCGTCCACACCGCATCAATGGCGGCAAGCCGCGTCGCGGCGGACAGCGTTGTGCCGCTGGTTGCCGTGCTCTGCGGGCTGAATTCCACACGACGTCCGATGACGTTATGGGGGTCAAAGCTTGCGCACGCGGTAAGGGTGACACTTATGCCGACAACGACTAAGCGCGCAAACCATGAGCGCCGCGCAACCGTCATCGGCGACATTGAAAAGCATGAGAAACGCAGATTCATGTCATCCTGAGCGAAGCGAAGGAACAGATTGCGTGCGACGATGCTTGTAATTCATTGCAATCGTTGTGTGCCACTGGATTCTGCGCGAGCGCAGGATGACAATTCGACAACACTACACTAGCGCCGCGCATCGTCCTCTGCGTCGTAGCGACGCGCGGTGATTGCAATTTTGGGGGCATACGCTTTAGCCAGCGCGCGGGCAAATGTAAGTTTGCCCGCCAGCACCGACGATACGGCGGCAATGCCGTCCTCGCTCACCACTTGATCGAGCAGCGCCTTTTCAAAGCGGTCTTTGAGATTGCCAGAAACCGTGGCGCGAATGCGTGTCACCACAAAGGCCTCAGCATCGGCCTCAGTCGAAAAAGATTTCGCCAGCGGCGTGCCCAACGGCGAGCCCTCAAGCACCACAAACCGGTTCGCGCCTTGTTCATCTTGATATGTCATTCAACCCTCAATTCGTCCGCGCCGCGCGCGTTTTGTCGTGTTGATCCGCCGTTGATGCGCATTGGGCGCTCACAGCACTTGCAATTGCGACCAATCATAGCGATATTGGGAGAAGTAGCGAACGCAGCACCGCCTGTCTGCGTGCGGTTCACCCATCGATACACCGGGAGAAATCTGAAATGTCGGAAATCACAGTCATCAATTCAACTGATCCAGCGGTGCCAACCGATTCTGCGATTCAGATCACCCACATTACCTATGCGTTGTTCGCCTTGGGGCTGTTGAGCGCAGGGCTCATCGCGGTGGCCGGCTTGGTGGTGGCCTACATCAAGCGTGATGATATGAGTGGCACTTATTTGCGCGCCCATTACGATTGGTTGATCCGTACTTTTTGGTGGTCCATGCTGTGGGCGGGTCTGACTTGGCTATTTGTCATTCTCACCATCGGCATAGGTATCGTTGTGGCCTGGATTCCGTGGGGCATCGTTTGGATCTGGTGCGCCTATCGCATTATTAAAGGCTGGTTGCGCCTGTCTGAAAAGCGCTCGGTTTAACCACCAGTAGTAGGGCGGAACCCTTGCGGTTCCGCCCCGCGGATTGGCATCCACGCCGAGTTGTTGGATCAGCCATCGGCGAGAGC
>JANNYE010000074.1:0-74731 GCA_031409935.1 Burkholderiales bacterium
CGTTCTTTGCAATATCCATCCCAATTCGGCTAATCTTCATCTCGGACTCCTTCTCTCGTCTGGCTGGTTAGTTTCTGCGAAACCTCCAGTGTGGCACTTAGATGCCGTTGAGGGGGGAGGAGTCCATTCCATTGCCCTACGTAGACTTGCGATAAATTATGACTATATTTTTTGGTCATTTAACGCCGTGTCTACCTACTCTCTCGCCCAAGCCAAATCCCACTTTAGCGCCGTGATTGACGCCGCACTCGCAGGCAAACAAACCGTGATCACGCGTCACGGCAAGCCGGTCGCGAAGATCGTGCCCTACGAAGAGGCCGTATCCGATCTGTCGATCTTCGACCAACACCGTGGCTCATTGCCCAAAGGCTTCAAATTTGATCGTGACGAGTTGAACGCGCGCGGTTAGACGGTCACGCGTCCGCTATGCCCGCGTTCCTCGATACCAATATGCTCGGCTATCTGTTCGACAGTGGCCGCAAAGAAAAAATCGCGCGCCGACTGGCCGGTGAACAGCCGCACATCAGCGTCCAGGTGCTCAATGAATTTGTCGCCGTTTGCAAAAAATGCGGCAAGGATCGTGAAACCGCGTACCAACTCGCCAACGCAATAGCCAACGTGAGCACCGTTCACGAAATCACGCTCTCAACCTATCGCCTCGCACAAGCGCTCGCAACGCGCTACCAACTCTCACATTGGGACGGCCTCATCGTCGCCGCAGCAACACTCGCGCAATGTGAAACGCTCTACAGCGAGGATATGCAACACGGGCAAGTGATTGGAATGGTGAAGGTCGTCAATCCGTTCAAGTGACGCGCTGGTTGGGAGATAGCGATTTATCGTAGGGTGGGCAACTTGTTGCCCACGCGTCAAGCAAGAGATGCGCGCTACGCCGCTTTCGGCAACGTCAACACCGGCAACGCACCACGTGCACGCGCATCAAGAACCACGACCTCAACTGCGCTGCCGTCCTCCGCGTAACTCACATGCGTATACCAGTCTTGCGAAACTTCGCGAACAATCGGCTTGTCCGATAGGTGCAGCACCAGCGTGTCATCCGCTTCGAAATACGTTGTCTTCATGGCAGAACCTCAAAGTGATGCATGATGGTCTTGACGACGACTTTGTCTTCCAACACTAACACGGCGCAGATCAGATTGTCATCCCGATTCGGCAAAGCTTTATAAGCCCATAAGTGAGTCGGATCAGCAAATTTTGTCTCACCGGTATCGACGATTTCTACGACCTCTTCAATCGTAACGTTTCGCTCCAGCATGCGCTCTTGTGCATGCTTGGTTAGAACGATTGGAAGGGAGAAGCGATTGCTGAACATGAATTGGTTGAGTGACGCGTGGGCAACCAGTTGACCACCTTACTCGGTTAATCAACGGAAATGACGAGTGGCATTGAATTCTGGTGAATCAGCGGTTGCCATTCGGCTGGTTCGTGATGGACGTGATAACCAGTCACCGTGTCGTCAGGAAAATCAAAAAAACCTGCGAACTGGCTCAGCGCGTCCGGCGACCCATCTACGACCAGTCGATCCGATTCGACGGAAATAAGCAACAAGCCGTTTGTTACCATCACGCAGGCAGCCAAAAGATATTTATCGTACGGAGATGGATCGCCATCACCTTCTAGTGAAATCTCCACGCTCTCACCAGCCGAGAGCTCGGCGATACGTCCGCCAAAACTCCTAAGCTCGCCTGGTGTTCCTGAGAACTCCAGCTCAAACTTCGATGCCGATAACCGCATTCTCAATCACCCAAACTAAACATCTAAATTCCGCACACCCAAAGCATTGCCCTCAATAAACGCCCGACGCGGTTCGACTTCTTCGCCCATCAGTGTGGTGAAGATTTCGTCCGCTGCAATCGCATCTTCGATCTGCACTTTGAGTAGCGTGCGAACTTTCGGGTCCATCGTGGTTTCCCACAGTTGGGTGGCGTTCATTTCACCGAGCCCCTTGTAGCGCTGGATCATCAGGTTGGCGCGAGCCTTGTCGAGCAGCCAGTCGAGCGCGAGCTTGAAGCTCGGTTTGGCCACTTCGTCGCGATTGCCTTTGCTGTCGGTGCGCGCAACTGTTGCGCCGTCGCCGACCATTGATTGCAGCTCGGCTGCTTTCTGAATTTGCACGTAATCGCCGCTGTTCAAAAAGTTCGCGTCGAGGATGGTCTGCGTAGTGCGTCTATTGTGATTGCGTTTGAGCAGCAGGATCCATTCTTCCGCCTTTTCGTCGTAGAACGGCACCACCGTCAATTCAGGATCGGTGATCAAACTCTGCATCGATGCCGCACCTTCAGTGGCAGACACTTCATCCGTGAGCGACACCTTCGCGCCGAGCAACAGGCAATCGAGCGCACGACGGTCAATGGTGCGCGCGTTGCGTTCGATCACGGCGTCGGCCACGAGGTATTGCCGCGCCAGATCGGCGAGCGCGGTTTCTGACAACGGCGCCGCATCGGCAGACGGTTTGAACTCGGCACCTTTGAGCGAAATGCGCAGCAGGAATTGCTTGAGTTCCAGCTCGTCTTTAAGGTACTGCTCTTCCTTACCAACCTTCGCTTTGTACAGCGGCGGTTGCGCGATATAGATATGGCCGCGCTCGACGAGATCGGTCATCTGGCGATAGAAGAACGTGAGCAGCAGCGTGCGGATGTGCGCGCCGTCCACGTCGGCATCGGTCATGATGATGATGCGGTGATAGCGAAGCTTGTCGGCGTTGTAATCGTCCTTGCCGAAACCGGTGCCCATCGCGGTGATCAACGTGACGATCTGCTCGCTCGAAATCACTTTGTCAAAGCGCGCTTTTTCAACGTTCAACACCTTGCCGCGCAACGGCAAAATAGCCTGGAATTTACGGTCGCGACCCTGCTTGGCCGTGCCACCGGCGGAGTCACCCTCCACCAAGTAGAGCTCGCACAGCGCCGGATCCTTTTCCTGACAATCCGCAAGCTTGCCTGGCAAACCCATGCCGTCCAGAACGCCTTTGCGGCGTGTCATCTCACGGGCTTTGCGCGCTGCCTCACGCGCGCGTGCTGCATCCACGATCTTGCCGCAAATGATCTTGGCATCGGATGGATATTCGAGCAGGAAATCAGCGAGTTTATCGGCGCAGATTTCTTCAACTACAGGACGCACTTCGCTTGAGACGAGCTTATCTTTAGTCTGCGAACTGAACTTCGGATCTGGCACTTTTACGGACAAAATGCAGGTGAGACCTTCGCGCAAATCGTCGCCCGAAACTTCGACTTTCGCCTTTTTATCGAGCTCGTTGGACGTGATGTATTTGGTGATGGTGCGCGTCATCGCAGCGCGCAAACCGGTCAGGTGAGTGCCACCGTCACGCTGCGGGATGTTGTTGGTGAAACACTGCACGCCTTCGGAATAACTATCGTTCCACTGCATGGCGACTTCGACGGTCATGCCGTTCTTTTCGCCAATCGCGTGGAAGATGTTTTTGTTCAGCACTGTCTTCGCCTTGTTGACGTATTCAACAAAGCCCTTGATGCCGCCGGAGAACGCGAAGTTTTCGCTCTTGCCCGTGCGCTGGTCTATCAGTTCGATCTTGACGCCGTTGTTCAAAAACGAAAGCTCACGAATACGCTTCGCCAGAATTTCGTAATGCCATTCGATCAAACTGAATGTTTCTAACGATGCGAGGAAGTGAACTTCGGTGCCGCGACGATTGCGCGTCTCGCCAATGATGTGCAACGGCGCAACAGCGATGCCATTGCGGAACTCCATCTCATGCACTTTGCCTTCGCGCCAGATCTTCAACTTCAACCAGTCGGACAGCGCGTTCACCACCGACACGCCAACGCCGTGCAAACCACCGGAAACTTTGTATGAGTTCTGATCGAATTTGCCGCCTGCATGCAGCTCGGTCATCACGATTTCAGCCGTGGAGCGTTTGAATTCGTCGTCCTGCTTGATGCCGGTCGGAATGCCACGACCGTTGTCTGAAATAGAAATCGAATTATCGGCGTGAATCGTGACCTTGATGTCATCACAATGACCGGCGAGGGACTCATCAATCGCGTTGTCGAGCACCTCGAACACCATGTGATGGAGGCCGGAGCCGTCGCTGGTGTCACCGATGTACATGCCGGGACGCTTTCGAACGGCTTCCAACCCTTTAAGAATTCGGATCGAATCTTCGTTGTATTCCTTGCCGTCTTTGGTGGAGGCAGATTGCGCGGGGACTTTTTTTTCTGAATCAGACATAAATCTTTGCTTTTCTTTTCACGCTATAGAAGCGGCTGTGCCGCGACCTAAGGCGCTTGAATACGAAGGTCGCGGCAGAGCCGCTCCTACAGATGACAGCGCTTGCAACGCTAAATGCGCATCGGCATCACCACATATTTGAAGTCGCTGCGTCCGGGCACCGTGAAAAGTACGCTGGCGGCTGAATCTTGCAAAGCAAGCGTGATTTCATTACTGGAAAGTGTGGCCAACGCGTCGAGCAGATAATTAATGTTGAAGCCGATATCGACCGCTCCGCCTTCGTAGGCGACCTCGATTTCTTCTTCCGCCTCTTCCTGCTCGTTGTTGGTACAGGCAATCTTCAATACGCCCGGTGCCAGCCCTACGCGTACGCCACGGAAACGCTCGTTGGACAGGATGGCGGCGCGCTGCAACGTATGCAACAAAAGCAAGCGATCAATGGTCACGAGCTTGGTGTGCGCTGTCGGAATAACGCGGTTGTAATCGGGGAATTTGCCGTCGATCACTTTGCTGGTGAGCTCGATATTGCCAAAGCTGAAACGCACCTGATTGGCCAGAATATCAATCGAAATCGGCTCATCGGTGTCGGCCAACAGCTTGGACAACTCGATCACCGTTTTGCGCGGCACGATGATTTCCTGCTTGGCGAAATTGCCTTCAACCGGCATCACCGCATAGCTCAGGCGATGACCGTCCGTGGCCACGCACACAAGCTGGTCTTTTTCCAGCACGAACAACATGCCGTTCAAATAAAAGCGGATGTCCTGCTGTGCCATCGCAAACTCGACGAGACGCAACGTGGCTTTGAGCAATTTTTGCGGCAACGAAAAGCTTTGCAACTGCTCCTGACTCATGGTCAGACGCGGATAGTCGGCCGCAGGTAAGGTCTGAAGACTGAAACGGCTTTTCCCGGCCTTTACAGCCATCTTGCCGTCCTTGGCGTCGATGGAGACCTCGCTGGTATCAGGCAGCGCGCGCAGTAGGTCCTGGAGCTTTCTGGCGGCCACCGTGATGGCCTGGTCACCTGAGTCTGCCACTTGAACTTTCGCCGAAATCTGCAATTCAAGATCGGTCGCGATGGTAGTGAGGGTGTTGCCCTTGTGCTCGAACAGCACGTTAGCCAAGATCGGCAGCGTCTGCCGCCGCTCGACGATGCCGGAGACTGCCTGCAATGGTTTCAACACCAGATCGCGAGGTATGTTCTTAAATTGCATATAAACCTAATCCTATTTAATAATGTGCAATGATCTGTGTGAATAACTATAAAAAACGTATTTAAAACAATGGGTTACTTCAGTAGCGTACATATGTTTCAAGACCAGTAACAAAGGCTAGCGGTTTGTGGATGAGAAATTTCGCACGGCGAAACTAGCCACTTATCCACAATCACTATTTACTTATCAACACCTTTTCAAACGCTTAAATTCCCAACTCGCTTCTGCAGTTTTCCAGTTTCACTAACTAACCGCGTAACACCTGTAGCAAAAACGCAAAATCATGCTGAATCTGCGGTGTGCTTTCGCGCAAGGTGGCGATCTGCCGACAGGCATGTAACACGGTGGTGTGATCACGACCGCCAAAGTTTTGGCCAATCTCGGGCAGCGACATCGGCGTCAACTCTTTCGCCAGCGTCATCGCCATTTGTCGTGGTCGCGCCACAATGCGCGAACGCTTTTTGGAATGCATGTCACTGGTCTTGATCTTGTAGTAATCAGCCACCGTTTTTTGAATATTCTCAATCGAGATTTGTCGCGATTGCACGGCTAGCAAATCACGGAGCGCTTCTTTTGCTACCTGCGGAGAAATCGCGACGTTATGAAAGCCGGCGTAGGCGATCACCCGCTTCAATCCGCCTTCAAGCTCGCGCACGTTGGAGCGAATGTGTTTGGCAATAAAGAATGCCACCTGCTCATCAAGCACCATGCCGACCTGCTTGGCTTTGGCGAGCAAAATGGCGACGCGCATCTCGGTTTCTGGCGGCTCCACCTGCACCGTCAAACCCCAGCTAAAGCGGCTCTTCAGGCGATCCTCGATACCCTCGATTTCTTTAGGATACGTGTCGCAGGTGATGATCACCTGTTTCTTGGCCTCGGTCAGCGTGTTGAACAGGTAAAAAAACTGCTCTTGCGTACTGCTTTTGTTGTTGAAAAACTGAATGTCATCAATCAACAAAAGATCAAGTGTGGAATAGCTCTGCTTGAACGCGTCCCAAGCCTTGTGCTGATACGCCTTCACCACGTCCGACACGTAGCGCTCCGCGTGGATGTAGCGCACGCGGGCCAACGGGCGCTCACGCAGCAGCTCGTTGCCTATGGCTTGCAGCAAATGCGTTTTACCCAGCCCCACGCCGCCATAAATGAACAGCGGGTTATAGGCATCGCCCGGATTACTTGCCACTTGTTGCGCAGCCGCGCGCGCTAGTTGATTGGCCTTTCCAGTGACAAAACTGTCAAAGGTGAAACTGGAATTAAGCGCCGTTTCGCGAGCCGGTTTGACGAACGCGGTGAAGTTGGGCGGTGTTGGTAGATAAGTTGTCGCCGCTGCAGAGGGCGCGGCGACGTTGTACGCTGACTCGTCTGGTTGCTGAACAGCCATTGGCTCCGCGCCAGCCGACAGCATGGGCGACGCTTGCACCGTTTGCACCGCTTGCCCGTTACCCGCCGCAGCCACCGCCAGCCGAATCGTTCGTGGCTCCGGAAAATATTGCGCCGCTAGCGAGTCAATGGTGCCGAGATAACGATCTCGCACCCATTTGCTGATGAAGGCGTTAGGCGCGACGACAGTTACTGTCGAATCCGTCTCTTCGGCAGTCAGCACGCGGAACCAGGTCGCAAACTGTTGTGACGACAGCTCCCGCTCAAAATGAGTGAGGCAGTACGACCAAAATGCTGAACTGACAGGCGACGGAGGCGAAGGCATGGGCAATGGCGAAAGCGATGACGGATACGAAGACATTGCGATGCTGGCAACCGCTTAAAGTGGCGGAGAGTCGAGGAGAAAAACTGGCAACGAGGCGGAAAATCGAGACAGAGAAAAACTGGCGCTGAGCTGTTATTTTACCGCGAAAACGGGTCGCGTGGCGAGACTTATCCACAGGGCGAAACTAGTGTTAATAAATCCAGCTTATGACCGTTTTCCCGACAGCGTAATCCACGCACCTAACAGTGCAGTAGAGATGCCAACGAAAGTGAGCACTTGCAGTTGCAATCCCTCCCAAATTATGGATACCAGTACCGCGCCAACCGGAGCTAGCACCGAGATGTACATGGTGCGGGCGGAGCCTTCGAGTTTCAGAAGTGTGAGGTAGCACAGGAAGGTCACAACGGTTCCGGCAACTGTCAAATACACGAATACAACCCAGAAAAAAGGGCGCGCATCCAAGTGCAACGACTGACTGGAAAGCAGTCCATACGCAAAGGTCGCGGCAGCGCCGTAGGCCATCGCCCACGCGGTGTAGTTCACCACCGGTACGCCCGTGCGGTTAAGCTGAATCGAGCACACCGCGCCAATGCTGGAGACCAGCGCGGCAACCACCATCGCCGCCATGCCCCACGCCACCGCGGCGGACACCTGCGCGTTCATCACGTCCGGCAAGAAACACATCACGACGCCTGCAACACCGAGGCTACCTCCTAGCCACGTCAGCCGCGTAATAGGCGTGCCATACACCATGCGAGTCAACGCTGGCGTCAGGAACACCATCAAGGTAAATGCGATGGCGACCAGACCGGACGGAATGCTCTGTTCCGCAACGTAGGTCAGCACATAGCTGATGCCATACGCACAAATACCTGATGCGGCGGTCCACGCATGCGCATTGAGCGTCAGCCGCAGCGGCTCACCACGAATCGCGAGCCACGCAAACAGGATCAAAGCAGCACAAGCGAAGCGCAGCCCCACCGCGTAGGTCGGTGTCGTTACGCTGCCAAGTTGCAGGGTGATAGCGAAGAACGTTGTTGACCAGATGACAACGGGGATGAGGAACAGGATCCAGCTTCGACGAGACATGACAATCCGGGGCGAACATTAAATCGCCCGAAAGGACATCGGGCGAAAGGTGCTTACGACGCGACCGGAACGCGGCGCGGAAAGCGGATGTTGAGTTGCTTCAACTTTCGGTACAAGTGCGTACGCTCCAGCCCCGCTTTATCAGCCACGCGACTCATATTGGCCGATTCACGACCGAGCAGATTCTCAAAATAAATACGCTCGAACGCTTCACGCGCTTCACGCAATGGCAACTCAAAAAACTCAGGCGGCAACGCCGGCCGATCCGGCTCCACTGAATCACGCAAATCACCCAGAATCGCCTGCAAATGATCGACCGTAATGTCATCATTGTTCGACAACAATAGGCTGGACAACACGCTTTGCAATTGAATCAAATTGCCCGGCCACGGCGCGGCCTCTAGCAGCTGCCGAACTTCCAGCGACAAGCGAGCGGGCGCTTCCGGCGAAAACGCCAACGCACAGCGCTCAATCAAACCGCTCAAATCGGCGCGACGCGCCCGCAATGATGGGATTACCACCGTGCTCGACGACAACAGCGCAAACAAATTCGGATCAAAGCGACCTTCGCCCGACAACTGGCCGAGTGGCTCGCTGCTGGCGCAAACGATGCGAACGCTGTACGCGCTGGTCTTGCCCAGCATGAAGGCAAGCGAGCGCTGCTCACTGCGCGACAAGTGCGCAATCTCGGGGCAGTACAGGGTGCCGCTACGCGCGCTCTCTAAAATTTCTAATGGTGAGCTGATCAAACGCTGGCCGCTTTCTAGCGTCAGCCAAGGCGTGTTCGACTCATGCAACGCGCGCGCGCATTCGATAAATCCAACGCCCACTTCACCCGTTAACAATACAGTGCGACGCTCCGTAATCAGCGTTTCCAGCCGTGAACGCAGTTCGTTGATGACCGGGCTTTGACCAAGTTCCGCGAGGCTGATGGTGCTGCTGCGTTTCGGATGACCAACCTTCAACGCACGCTGAACCGTGCCTAGTAACTTCTGCAAACCAATCGGCTTTTCCAGAAAATCGAACGCGCCGATGCGCGTGGCTTCGACCGCTGTTTCAATGGTGGCGTGGCCGGACAACATCACCACTGGCATCGTCAATTGCCCTGACGCTTTCCATTCTTTCAGCAGCGTCACGCCATCGGCGTCGGGCATCCAGATGTCGAGTAGGATAAGTGATGGCGTGTGTTTGCGCCGCATCTCGCGGGCGGCTGCGGCGTTCTCGGCCAGACGAACCACGAAGCCCTCGTCTTCGAGAATTTCTTGGAGTAACTCACGTATGCCAACTTCGTCGTCAACAACCAAAATTTCTGTGGGAGCGATCAAGCGTCTATCTTTTCTGCGGCCATTAATGGAAATATAACGGTCACTATCGCGCCGCCATGGATGGAATTATCAACACTGATTCTGCCCTTGTGTTCATCGATAATTTTCTTGACAATCGCCAAGCCGAGTCCGGTGCCTTTGGGCTTGGTCGTAACGTACGGTTCAAACGCACGTTGCTTGACGGCGTCAGAAAATCCTGCTCCATTGTCGCAGAATCGAAGCAACAATTCATGCTCCGCGTCAGCCCGCCCTTCCTGCCCTAGCAGCACGCGCTCGCTCGCCTCTACTGTCACCTGACCATCAGGCCGATCAATGCACGCGTCGACTGCGTTTTGCATCAGGTTATGCACCACTTGTCGCAGCCGTGTTGCTTCGCCGCGAATAGTGCGCTCGGGGCTCTGCCAGTCGAGCGCCAGTTGCACGGGGTACGACGCATAAAGCTCCAGTGTTTCCTTGAGCAGCGCCTCCACGTCAATGGCCTGCAAACTGCCCGCACGCGGGCGACGGGCATAGATCGCAAAGTCATTGACCATGTTTTTCATGGCGGTGACCTGATTGACAATGGTGTGCGTGCTGCGGCGCAAAATCTCGGCATCAGGCTCTGACAAGCGTGGCGAAAGCTTCATCTCCAGTCGCTCGGCGGAAAGTTGAATTGGCGTCAGCGGATTCTTGATTTCGTGCGCCAAGCGCCGCGCCACCTCTGCCCACGCGGTGTCACGCTGCGCTTGCAGCACCTCGGTGACGTCGTCAAACACCACGATGCGCGCGCCGACGTCGGCCACCACACGGCGAGCACCGCGCAAGATAAAAGTGCGTGCGTTGCCGCCCACCATCAGCTCCTGCTCGCGTTGCCAGTCGTTCTCGCCGCTGGCGGTGAAGTTGCGCGACACGATGTCTGAAAAGGTGGCCAGCGCCGGTTCGGCCACCGCCCAGCCAGCGAGCGGCTCACCCACTCGCTCGTCGATGCGCGCCTGCAAGATGATTGCTGCGGCGGCGTTGGCTACGCGCAGCACAAAATCGTCAGTGAAGACCAACACGCCGGCATTCAAATTTTTTAGAATACTTTCGAGGTAAAGATTGCTCGTCTCGACCTCGCGACGGTTGGCCAGATCACGGGTGCGCGCCTCGGCAAGCTGCGAGGTCATGGTGTTAAACGATTGCGTCAGCACGGATAGCTCATCACGTCCTTCTACCGGCTGCTTGCGCGAAAAATCGCCTTCGGCCACAGCCAGAGTGCCCTCAGCCAATCGCGACAAAGGTCGCGCCAGTCGATCTGAAAAGACCGAGGCCAGTGCCAGCGCAATGAGCAGCGCGAGCATCAACGTCAACGTCAACGTCAAGCCGAAAAGGCGCTTAAGAGCCGTTCGCTGAAACGACAACTCCTGATAATCACGAAACCCGGCCTCGACCCGCTCCGATTGTTCGCGCAACAGCGCGGGCACAGGCTGTGTGGCGAGCAAGATGCGAAACGGTGCGCTTGCGTCGCTGCTGCTCACGGGTGCCACCACCTTAAGCTGCAAACCATTTTCGCCAGCGGGTTCAACCAGCGAAATCGTTTGTTGTGCACGCACCTGACGCAGCTCTATGGCTGTCGGCAGCGTTGGCGGCAAGGACAGCACACGCTCCGTGGCCTGAGCGATCAGCGTGCCGTTGCCGGTGAGTAAAGAGACGTTGGCCACGCCCGTTTGCTCGCGCAAGTGACCGAGCGCAATGCGTGACGCGGAAGGCTCAGTGGTGGCTAGCGCCGCCGCCATGATCTCGGTCTGGCGAACCAGTTCTTTAAGCGGCTGATTGAGCGCGGTGCGGCCCAGTTGCAAACCGGTGTCGAGCGCTTTGTCAATGCGGGTATCGAAATAGCTCTCGATCGACGACGACAAAAACTGCACCGAGATCGCGTACACCAATGCGCCCGGCAGCACGGCAACCACCGCAAAAAACATCATCATGCGGGTGGTCAGTCGCGCGCCAAAAATGTTGGCCCGACGCGCACGCAGCAACAGCACGATTTGATAAACAACGAGGATCGCTAGGCCGCCCACGATGAGCGCGTTGCCGACAATTAGTTCGGTGTAATAACGGGTAAAAAGCGCCGAGTTTGCCGAGCCCGTTGCCAGCAAGGTAATGAACACGGCACCCGCAATGGCCAGCACCCACCATGCAACCCGCATCCAGCGCGGGGCGGTAAGGGCCGCGGCAGTGCTGGCGCGCGCTGGCATGAGTCCGTCTAAGTTGGCCGCACTCATGGCGTGAGAATGACACGGTACCAATCGCTGGCAAGCGTCCATTCGCGCGACACCAGTGTGTTCACTTGCAGCGGCTTCGGCAGTTGCGTGGTGTCAAGCTTAAGCCGCAGCGACAAGTCGTAGCGCTCACCCATGCGCAGCTCGCGTTTATCAAGCAAGGTGCGACCGCGCACTAGGCGGATCTGCCGCAGCGCCTCATCAAGTGAGCTGAAATTGTTGGCCCCGCTGGTGGTGCGGCCACTGTCGATTCGATACGAGTTGGTCAACGCCGCATAAGTCAACCGACGAACAAATTGGGGTGAAGGCACGGCCTCGTCAAACCAGTACGGGCGGCTACGTGACATCTCGGTTTCGAGCACGAAATAGAGTGGCGTGCCGCGAAGTAGGGCCTCTTCTAGCGGCGCGGTCAGCGAAAAATCAAACTCGGCGTCCATCACAAACGCGTCTTCCTGCAGGCGCACGACCGCGCTTTTAACCGCGATGACTTCGGCGATTGCGGCTACCGGGCAAGTCAGCAGCGCCAGCGCCGCCAACGCTTGCGCAGCGTATCGAAGACATCCAGATCGACATATGTTCATCACAACGCGATTTTTTCCAGCAAGGCATAAAAGTAGCCATCGTGATTGTGGGTCTTTCGGTTGCCGCCTGGCAACAGCTGCCCGCCGCTGCTGGCCGGGTCGCCCGGCAATGTGACGCGAATACGACGCATATCGGCATGCCGTGCGAGCGCCGCATCCACCTGCAAACCGTTCTCCAGCTTGAACACTGAGCACGTCACATAAAGCAAGCGCCCGCCGACTTTAAGCGTCGGCCACAAACCGTCGATCAGGCGTTTCTGCTGCGCGGCCAACTGCGCCACATCGCTCTCGCGCTTGAGCCATTTGCCATCGGGATGACGGCGCACCACGCCCGAGCCCGTACACGGTGCGTCGAGCAAAATACGATCAAACATCGCGCCGTCCCACCAGCTCTTTGGTTCCGCCGTATCCGCCGCGCGCGTATCAGCGTTGAGCCCCAACCGTGCGAAATTTTCACCGACGCGCTTGATGCGTTCGGCATCCAAATCCAGCGCCAGCAATGAGCAATCCGCCAGCTCCAGCACATGCGCCGCCTTGCCGCCTGGTGCCGCGCAGGCATCCAGCACACGCATGCCGTCTTTCGCATGCAACAGGGGTGCTGCGAGCTGCGCACCCGCATCTTGGATCGAAAATAAGCCATCGCGAAAACCGGGCAATCGCTCTACCGGCCGTGGCCGCTTAAGCACGATCATCGTGTCCGACAACGCCTCAGCTTCAATCTTTTTTTCGGCAAATGAATCAAGCACCTGCGCCACGGTGGCACGGCGGCGATTCACGCGCAGTGTGAGCGGACCATGCCCGTTGCCGCCACGCAAAATCGGCTCCCACCATTCGGGCTGCTCGTTGCGCAGCCGCTCGACCCACCAAGTCGGGTGATTCCACATGCCTTCGTCGCGCTCCATGGCCTTGGCCAGCGCGGCTTCCGGTGCACGCAAATAGTTGCGCAGCACCGCATTGGAAAAGCCTTTCGCGCCGCGATTGACCGTTTCCACAGCGGCCACCGCCTGCGACACCACCACATGCGACGCCGTTTTGCCATGCGAAAGCTGGTAAATCGCCACCCACAAAATCGCCTCAATCAGCGGCTCCGGCTTGCTGTGAACAAACTGCCGAACGATGCCGCGCAACTCGCCCAAAAAGCGCAACGTGCCGTAAGTCAGATCGGTCAGCGCCGCCCGCGTCATCCCATCAAAACCGGTGGTGTCGACGCGACCGAGAGCGGTGTCAGCGTTGCTTCCCGATAGCACCGCCAGCACCGCCTCACCAGCGCGACGCTGTACCAGCGCCAACGCGACAGAAGGGGGCTTTGCGGAGCCACGCGATTCACTGGCGCCGGCTGGAGGAGGAATAGAGGCGGACGGGGAATTCATCGCGCGAAGGTTTGGCGCATAAAGCGCTGGTCAGGGGATGCGACGCAGTGTAGCTGACATATACAGCTTTTTAATGAACGCCTTGTTTTATATGGGCACAGAGCGCTAAATGGCTAAAACTCGATTTATGGCGTTTTGTCGGTCTACGCCAATGTAAATAACGGATTCAGGAAAAAGCCATAGCGTTGACGCTGTCAAGAACGCTACTGCGGGCCCCCTTCTCCCGCAGGCGGGAGAAGGGTTGGGGATGAGGGTGGCGACTTCGGAGCAGCCTTAGAGCTTGTCCGTGAATAAGAGCGAATGCATGACGCGGCAATTTTTGTCTCAATTGAGGCGCGTTTCTCGAAGCAATAGCTAGCTATTGCAAGAAAACGCAACGAAGAGTGAGGCAAAGAGGGCAAGTCAGGCATCGCGGTTTATTTACGGACAAGCTCTTAGTCGGCAACATCCTGAAACGGCAGATATCGCTTGATTCGCCACCCTCATCCGCCCTGTCGGGCACCTTCTCCCGCTTGCGGGAGACGGCTTCGGGCGCGAGCAGCGTGAGGTATTCGAGGGGGCGCGAACGTAGACGTGGTCCACCGCGCCCTACGGCAAACTCGTGCCGCAATTGGCGTTCAGGTTAGCGCGGGTGGCGTCCCACTGGGCTTGGCTGATGCCTGTGTTGGCGGTGGCAGCTGTGCTGCTGAAGCCAAGCATCGAGCGCAGTAGCACCAAGCCTTCTTTCATCGCCAGCACCCCATTGTCGCCGTCCATATCGAGCTTGCATTGTGCGGCGGAACCGGCGGGTGTTTCGTACGCGCCGATGTCGGTGGCGGTGCCCTGCGTGCGCGCGGCGCCACGTTGATCGGTGGTGCGCGCGGCGCTGTTGCTGCCGGTGTCAATGGCGGGGCTGCCGGGTAACAAGCGCATCGTTTGCGTGGGACCGCCGTTGTTGGCGAGTGCGACAAGCTTCGCGTCTACGTTGCAGCGGTTGCCGTTGACGGTACATTGGGCGGAGACGGGGCCGCCGTTGTCTTCGATGACGCTGTTGGACATGGTGAGTTTTGATGGATCTGAAACCCACGCAACGCCTTTGGTTGAGCCAACCGCAACGTCCCGACCAAGAATTGAGCTCTCGATGTCGATGGTGCCATTGAATGCTCCGTGAGCTGACCCCGTCCACGCGCCGATATTGAGCGCCGATTGGCAGCCGGCGACCGTATTTCGCGCGATGGTTGAATTGCGAATCCTCAACTGGTAAGCGTTTGGGGCGGAGAATGGGTTGTACGCATCCCCCGCGATCCCGCCGCCACAATTGACTGAGACCGCGTTGTTCGCGATCGTTGTGTTGCTAATTCTGTAAATGCCCGGCGTGTTGAAAAGAACCATAGCGTCTGGCGACGTGTTGCCGCTCACGGTCACGCTCTCAATATCCACCGTATTTGTGAGTGATGGCAGCGGCGATGCTGCGTTGCCCGCGTTATCACGATCACGGAAACTCGCCTCTACGGAAAAAACACCATAGTCCGCGCTCGTATTGCCTGAAATTTCAGATGCGGCAATTCGGAACGCGCCATTTCGGGAAACCGTCGCCGCCGCGACGCCAGAAAAATTGGATCCGCTTTTGGTCGTTCGGTTGCCTTGCAGCTTTACTCGCTCCATGACCACGCTGCCGTTGGAGTACACAATCATGCCTGCCTCAGAACCATTGTTAACCGTGTTGTTCGAGATGACACTGTCGCGAACGGCAATCGTGTTGCTGTTATCCAAACTGATGCCGCCGATGTTGCCTGTGGTGGCCACGTTCAACGTGTTCCCATTGAACTCACTGTTCTCAATGATCACGTTATCTGTCTGCGTGATGCGCGCACCCGCAATGACGCGCGTCGCCGTGTTGTTGTTCACCTTGAGCCCGGTCGCCACCACGGAAGATTGCGCTTTAACCGAGCCGTTGTTGATGCTTAATCCTCCGCGATCCGTGCCCGCTGAATTGCCCGTGATCGTGACATCGCGCAGCGTGATGGGGCCGTCAATGTTGCGAATATCCAAGCCGCCAATCACGCCCGTGGTTGCTTGGTTGGCGGTGAAGCTGCTGTTGACAACTGCCACGCTCTTCGCACCGCTGATGCGCGCGCCCCCTGAGTTTTGTGCTTCGTTGTTGTTCACGGTCACGTTGTGTAAAACCACCGCGCTCAACGTGGCGGTGCCATTGCTGCCGAGCGTAAAAGCACCGGCGGCCGAGGTGTCGGTGGTGACCGTGCCCAGCAGCGCTTTATTGTTGTTGAAGGCCACATCCGTCATGGTCACGCTGCGGCTTCGGCTGCTGTTGCCAAACACGTTTAGCGCACCGCCCCAACCAACGATAGTTCCATTGCCCTCAGAAATGCAGGCCTCAAAGCCCACGTTTGATAGGAACAAACTGGCTGACGCCTGAATGCAGCCACCGTAGACGCCCAACGCACGAGCGTTGGCAAACTTGAGTCCATCAATGCTGGTCGTATTGGAGGCGCTGCTGATCTGCATGATGCCCGCTGTGCGGGGCGTGCCCGCCGTGTGTCCGCCGTCAATGGTGAGCACGGTGGCACCGGGGCCGATGAAAATCGTCGGTTGGCGCACGATGAGAAGGTGTTGCGGGTTGGTGATGTTGTCGAAATCCGGCGTGTACATCGACTGATTGGCGAGCGTGATGGTGCCGGTTAACCCCGTGAAGCGAATGGTGTCGCGACCGAGCGCAGCGAAGGTGCCCGTGGCCACACAGCCGCTCGGGCCACCGATGTTTTGATCCTCGTTAGACGCCGCAATCGCCATGCGCAGCGTGCATTTGGTGGCGGTGGTGGCCCACACGCCCGCGCTGTCTGAGAACACATCGTCAGCGAGCGAGTTGACTGTGATGGTCGCAGCCATTGATGCGGAACACAGCGCGGCAGAAACGATAAGGCCGCACAGAATGGATGCGCGCATTGCAAGACGGCGCGCAGTTTGAGTTGGATGCATGAAACCCCCGGTGAAAAAATCAGTTGATTTGTTCACCAAGAATGTCACGGAAGCGGCGGTTTGTCTCCTACCTACTTACGTGGGATTTCGTTGCGGGCGGGGAGGGGGATATTGAGTAAGGCTTGCTTTGATGGTGCGTATAACGTCAACAATCGAGTTGAATTTAGCCGATTTCATCGAGTGCTTGTCGTGGGGTGACAATGCGCAGATCAAGATTTTCGAGGGGGCTAAGGCAGAGCAGATCGTCGTCGCCGGTCACTAATCTGCGCGCTCCAGCCGCAAGTGCCGCGTGAATGAATGCGTCGTCGGTTGGGTCTCTCGAATAACTCACACTGGCAACGGGTTCGGGCACCTTGACCCAATGCGCAATGGCGTTGAAATCATGCAGCAGACTCCGTCTGCGTTCCATCGTGATGTAGCGATCAAATTTGGGCTTCCACAGGCGGGTTTTCAGTTCCGCAAAAGTCTGTTCTGAGAACACGATTTGCGTGCGGCTTAGTAGCCGATCAATGAGCTGCGCTGGTGCGCCTCTGGGCGAGAGGGCCGCGCTCAGCAGCACATTGGTGTCGACTACAACTCGTGAATACGCGTCCGGCAGCGTCAGGTCAGCTTTCATCGGCGAGCAATGCCGCAAGCCCGTCATCAGTCAAGCCGTTGCTTGCAGCATTGGCCGCGCTCTCACGCAAGTCGTTGCGCAGCCGATCCGCGTAGAAGGCGCGCATGGCTTCATAATCCTGCGCGCTCACCATCACGCCAACGACGCGCTCGTGACGCATCACACGGACCGGTTCGCGTTGCGCTTGGTCAATGAATTCGCCGAAGCGCGTTTTGGCTTCGTTTGCGGTGTAAGTTTGCATGGGGTATCCCGTGCGAATGAACGATTAGTCATTTTAAACGAATCGTTCGATTTGGGCGAATCTAGAGCCGAAACAGCGCCATCTGCTCAGCCAATGCTCGCTCGGCGCACGCTTGAAGGCGGATTTGGCGAATAGCTCCCAGCGGCCAATGACGAATGCGCATAGGGCGTTGGCGTGTGCGCTTGGGTTGGGCGCGACTCCGCCGCTGGTCGCAGCTGCCGTTGCCGCCGAGGCCAGTTGCAGTGACTGCTTCAGTGACGACTCAATGCGGTCGAGCAGCTGATTGATGCGGGTTTGCAGGCGCGTGTCTTCATGTACCAGAGCATCGCCAATCAAAACTTTCACCATGCCTGGATTTTTCTCCGCGAAATTGAGCAGCATCGACACCATTTGCCGCACTTGCGCGCGACCGTCGCGTTCGGTTTGGGTGATCTGGTTGACCAGTGAGAACACGGTCTCTTCGATGAATTCGATGAGCGCTTCAAACATTTGCGCCTTGCTGGCGAAGTGGCGGTACAGCGCGGCCTCGGACACACCGCACTCGCCGTCGGCCCGGTGGCGCAATCAACGCGACCATCGGAACGCGATACGCCAGTGGTGGCGGTTGCTGAGTTTGGCGGGGCTGGGTTCGGCGCTTATTCCATTTCTAATTCAATAGGAGACTAGGCGCGACGACGCAGACAGTGCGTGAGCACGGCAAGGAGGAGAAACAACGTATCGTATTGAATTAGAAATGGAATTACGAGGTCTGCGTTCGCGGTGCTGCGCTTAAGCGGGATGAGCAGGCGTGGCGTTCTTATGGACAAAGGGTGGTCAACATCAAGCGGTTTGTGTGAGGCGATGTGCGGCAAAGAACGTGGCGCCGCTATCGCGTCTGTAGTTCCAAAATCAGCTGATCGATGTCGGAGATGACCTGTAGATCCGACTCGATGCCGAAGTGCATTTTGCGTAGTCGCCCGGTGCCGTCGATCAGCAAGGTGGTGGGCGTTCCCTGCGTGTTGTAGGCACTCATGGTTTGTGGAATCGGGCCATCGATTCCGGCGGCGTCAACCGCCACCGGAAATGGAATGCGAAACTCGTACAGATACACCGCGAGCGCCGCTGGCGTCATCACTTCGTGATGCTCAAACACCGTATGCAGGCCCATCACGACCACCGGCCCATCGCCCCCGTCCGGCCGATAGTGCTGCCAAATTCGCACCGCCTGCGGCATTGAGTTCATCACGCAGCCGGGGCACAACATCTGAAAAGCGTGAATCAGCACCACCTTGCCACGCAAGTCGTCCAGCGTGATCGGTTTTTCGCAGTTGAACCACTGCGAAACGCGAAGCGCGGGTGCCATGGCTGAGGAAGCGGCCAGCTTCATTGGCGCAGCTTGCTGAAAACGAAGCCTGATGCTGTTTGCGCAGTGTGGCAGTTGTGGCAAGCGGATGCGGCATTGCCGCCCACAGCGCGATCGGTGGTGCTGTCACCTTTGAATCCCTCATAACCCCAGCCGCCCGTCGAGGCATATTTGCGGGCATTACGATGCATGACCCCGACCACCTTGCGCGCGCCCTCGGTCACCGTGTTGTCGGCCGCTTTGGCGTCGAGTAGGTCGAAGACAATCACCGCGCCATCTGGCCATTTTCCGGTCTTGTAGCCTCTTGTCGCCGCTTTGTTGGCGTAGAGATGATGGAGGCCGCCGAACGAATCGTAGAGGGCATGACCGGGGTTGATGACCATTGATTTGACGTGATGCCAGTCGCGGTAGCCCTTTGGATAGGGAACAGGCGCGGTGTCGCCGGCAGCGACAATGTCGGAGGCGGACGCGGCGAAGATGACGACCGTGGCCAGGGTGGAGAAAATTGTTCGCATATTGCACTCCTTATCGCATAAGATTTGTGGGGGAATAGGGGGCGCAATCTACGCGCGGGCGGCGGTCAAGGCAAGCGGGCACAAATCCGTGGGGTAGCTACTTTCTGGTGTCCGTTGTTGATCACAAACAGAATTTATATTTTCCGAAGCATGGACAACCCAAGCGCTCATCAGATGGTTGAAAGCATCATCGGCTGCAAGTGGTCATTGACCGTGCTGAGCCTGGTGCGCAAAGGAGTGTGCCGCCCCGGTGAGATGGAGCACGCGGTAGACGGGCTCAGCGGCAAGGTGCTCAACGAGCGACTCAGCAAACTCGTACGCTACGGCATTCTGGACAAGGCGAGTTTCGCCGAGGTGCCGCCGCGCGTGGAATACCGGATGACCGCATTCGGCAACCAGTTCATCGCACTGCTTGACGCAGTAGACCTGCTTCAGCGAACGTTGAATGACGCTCGGGTCAAAGAGTAGCGCGGTCGGATGCGCGCTCCGCATGAACGGAAAACCGCAAGGTCATCGAAGATTTTTTGCGCAAACGCTGCTTGCCAAAACTAACCTCGACGACACCAATCTCATCGGCTGACCCACTACAGCCGAAACAACGCCATCTGCTCCGTCCAATGCTCGCTGGGAGCGCGTTTGAATCCGGATTTGGCGAACAATTCCCAGCGACCGATGACGAAGGCGCACAGGGCGTTACCGTGGGCGGTGGGCGCAATGCCGCTGCTCGGTGTGGCGGTGGCCGCCAGCTGCAACGACTGCTTGAGCGACGACTCGATGCGGTCGAGCAATTGATTGATACGGGTTTGCAGGCGGGTGTCTTCGTGCACCAGAGCGTCGCCGATCAGCACGCGAACCATGCCGGGGTTCATTTCCGCAAAGTTGAGCAACATCGAAACCATCTGTTGCACCTGCGCGCGACCGTCGCGTTCGGTTTGGGTGATCTGGTTGACCAGTGAGAACACGGTCTCTTCGATGAATTCGATGAGCGCTTCAAACATTTGCGCCTTGCTGGCGAAGTGGCGATACAGCGCGGCTTCGGACACACCGACCTTGGCGGCGAGCGCGGCGGTGGTGATCTTTTCGCCCTGCGGCTGTTCGAGCATGCTCGCCAGCGTTTGCAGGATTTGCGTCTTCCGTTCGCCCGGTTTGGTGGCCATGTCTATCTCCCCTTTTTGTCACCGCGATTGTCGACGCTAAACCCGATTAGGGCGGCACTGCTTACCCCAACGCAATCCCCGTCGTTTTTTACTCAGCGCGGATCATCGTTCCCACGCCCTCGGAGGTCAAAATCTCTAGCAGCAGCGCATGCTCGACGCGACCATCGATAATGTGTGAGGTTTTCACCCCATGCTGCACCGCATCCAGCGCGCCCTGTATTTTTGGCTTCATGCCGCCGCTAATCGTGCCGTCTTCAAACAGCGCGTTGATCTCTTCAAACGTCAGACCCGTCAGCAGCTTGCCGCTCTTGTCGAGTACGCCCGGCGTGTTGGTCATCAGCACCAGTTTTTCGGCTTTGAGCGTTTGTGCGAGTTCACTGGCGACCAGATCTGCGTTAATGTTGTACGCCTGCCCGTCCTCGCCCACCCCAATCGGTGCGACCACGGGAATGAAGTCCGCCTTATCGAGATGCATGATCAGCGTCGGGTCAATGTGATAGATGTCGCCAACAAAGCCGATATCGAGCATCGTACCTTTTTCGGTTTCGCTTTCGACCAACATCTTCTTGGCGCGAATAAACCCCGCATCCTGCCCGTTCAAACCGACCGCATTGCCGCCCGCCTGATTGATGAGACCAACGATCTCTTGATTGAGCTCACCGAGTACCGCTTCAACGACATAAAGCGTCTCGTCGTCGGTCACGCGCATGCCTTGAATGAAGGTGCCTTTTTTGCCCGTTTTGCCGAGCATTTCGTTGATCTGCGGGCCACCGCCGTGCACCACCACCGGGTTCATGCCAACCAACTTCAACATCACCACGTCAAAGGCAAAACTCTTTTTCAATAGCGGGTCGGTCATCGCGTTGCCGCCGTACTTGATGACGATGGTTTTGTCGTGAAACTGACGGATGTAGGGCAGCGCGTCAGACAGAATTTGCGCGCGGTCTGCGGCGGTAGCGGCGGTGAGGGGCATGGCGGGTGACAGCAGTGTTAGGGGGTACTTGCTTTGATTCTATGCAAAGCCCAGCGCGACTCAAGGCCTTTATGCACTCAATCGATAGCGTTGGTGCAGCGATCAACCCGGCGCACGAAATCCGCCTTCGATCCATGCCACGGCGCTCTTAGCGCTGAGCTTGTAGCTTGCGGGTGCTTTTACCTGCGCCAGAGTGTTCCCAGCTGCGTCCGCAGCGGTAAGTGTGGCGTACGGAAAATCGTCATCAGGAATGATCTTCAGCGCAACGCGCACATCGGTGGCCACGTTGTCGATGTGGGCGTTGACCCGCACTTCCTTGTTCAAGGTCGCGTGGCGTTGCTGCTCGCTGCGGCTGACGAATTCGGTTGCCGTTTTCACCAGCGTGTGAAACGCACTGGTGTCGAGCGGCTTCGGGTCTTTTTTGTTGCGGCCCATCGTCCACGGGCCGATGAGCGCTGGCTCGCGCGCGCCGTCCTTGGTCATCTCGACCGCCCAACCATCGTCATCCTCGTTTTTGATGATGCGCGCCGACCAGCCGTCGTCTTTCCAGTGCCGCGGATCCTGTGTTTTCGGGTCGCGCCGAATGCCAGAGTTGGTTGATTCGGTCGGTTCGTCAGTTTCAGGTGTCAAAGCGCTCATTTTCCGAGATTATTGATTAGCTTTTTCCCTCGTCGCCCCTGCGAAGGCAGGGGCCTAGCGTCTTCCGCGCAGACCGCAGCGGTCATGAAGCACCCAAAACCGCTGGGTTCCTGCCTTCGCAGGAACGACGAGATGTGTGAACCGTCCTACTGGAGGTTCACCTATTATCGAACGAAAGCTGCGGGTCAAGCCACCGTGAGCAGCGGCGCGGGTAAATTAAGTTGTGGCAAATGTTGACGAGAGGCAACGACTTGCTCGATGTCGTCGCGGGCACCGTCGATCAGCACGAGGATGGCTCGCTCAGCCCTCTCCGGGTCGTGCGCTATCACTGCATCGAGCACCGCGCGATGCAGCGGCAGCGAACCTTTGGGGCCGTCGGGCCGCACCGTTGAAATTTCAAAGCTGGTGCGCAGCAGCGCGGCAAGTGCTTTGCTCATCTGCACAATCATGCGGTTGCGGCACGCGCGCAGCATGCCTTGATGAAAGCGCAGATCGTGAGTGACATAGTCCCCACCGTGCTCCACAGCGTGCTGCATGCCTTGGTAGGCGGCCTCTATCTCCGCAATGTCCTGTGCGGTGGCGCGAACCGCAGCCATTCGCACCGCAGCGGGTTCAATGGCGCGGCGCAACTCCTGCAAGTCGCGCAGGAATTCAGGTGTCAGGCCTGCTTTAGTTTGCCAGCTGATGACGTCAGGATCGAACCAGTTCCAGTGCTCTGCGGCCAACACTTGGGTGCCGACTTTCGGGCCGCTGCTTACGAGGCCCTTGGCGATGAGCGACTTGATCGCCTCGCGAACGACGGTGCGGCTGACACCCAATTGTTCGCCCAGCAACGGCTCGGGCGGAATTGCTGCCGCCGCGCCGTAGCGGCCAGCAACGATGGCTGCGCCCAAGTAGTCAACGGTGTTGCCGTGGACGTTTTTGATCATAGGGTTAGTCGAGGCGCTTTTCGCTGTTCGAGTCAAACACATGTGTCTTTTCGGCTGTTATTTCCAGATGAACCACGTCCTCGGGCTGCACGTTGGTGCGACCGTGCATCACCACTACGAGCTGCGCGCCATCGACTTCAAGCAGAAGCTCAGTCTCGGCTCCCGTGGGTTCCACCACAATGACTTTTGCTGGAATGCCGCTGCCGCTAGCTGACAACGTGATGTCGGTGGGCCGCACGCCGAAATGCACGGTTTGACCGTCGCTGGCCTGCGCATGCATGAGTGTCGGCCAATGCTGGCCCTGCGCTTCTACCCAGGCGCGCCCTTCGGCGCGACGCAGCACTCCCTTGAGCACGTTCATTGACGGCGAGCCAATGAACTGGGCGACGAACAAATTGCCGGGGCGGTCAAATAATTCAAGCGGGGTGCCGATTTGCTCGACGATGCCGTCGTGCATCACCACGATGCGGTCGGCCATGGTCATGGCCTCGATTTGATCGTGGGTGACGTACACGGTGGTGGTTTTCAGGCGCTGATGCAGCGCCTTGATCTCGGCACGCATCGCCACCCGCAGCTTGGCGTCCAAGTTCGACAGCGGCTCATCAAACAGGAATACTTTTGGATCGCGCACGATGGCGCGGCCCATCGCTACGCGTTGGCGCTGACCGCCCGACAGTTCTTTCGGAAATCGATCAAGCAGCGGATCGAGATTCAAAATTCGAGCGGCATTGGCTACCCGAGTGTTGATCATTTCGCTATCCGCTTTGCGCAGTTTGAGGCTGAACGCCATGTTGTCGCGCACCGTCATGTGCGGATACAGCGCGTAGCTCTGAAACACCATCGCGATGTCGCGATCCTTGGAGTCGAGATCGTTGATGACTTTGCCGTCGATTGCGATCTCGCCGCCGGTGATCGGCTCTAAGCCTGCGAGCATGCGTAGCAGTGTCGATTTGCCGCAGCCGGACGGCCCCACCAGCACCACGAATTCACCGTTGGCGATATCAAACGAAATGCCGTGAATAATCTTCGTTGCGCCGAAAGACTTCTCAATTTTTTGAAAGGATACGGAGGCCATAGTGTTTCCGAGCTAGCTTTTGACGGCGCCGGCGGTCAAGCCCGACACCATGTAGCGTTTGAAGGCGTAATAAATTGCTGCGGGCGGCATCGCGTAGATGAGCCCGGTGGTCATTAACAGCTCCCACGGCGAATCATCAGCCGCCAAAAAGTTGCCCAACGCCACGGCCAGCGTCACGCTGCTATCTTTCGACAACAACAAGAAGGCATACAGATACTCGTTCCACGCCAGCAGCAGTGCATACGTGCCCACCGCCACGAGGGAGGGCACCATCAACGGCAAGTACACCAGTCGGAACAATTGCATCGCGGTGGCACCGTCCATGCGTGCAGCCTCGTCAAGCTCCCACGGCAGTTTGTCTGAGGCTTGTTTGAGCACCCAAATGCAATACGGCGAGGCAATGGTCACCATCGCCAAAATCAACGACCACTGGCTGTTGAGCAGGCCGTAGTTGCCCATCGTTTTGTACATTGGAACGGCGAGAAAGGCGGCGGGAATGAAATAGGTGAACAGCGCCAGATTCATCACCGTGCGCCCGCCACGAACCTTCAGGCGACTGATGGCAAACGCTGCTGCGGTGGACACCGCCAGCGTGATCGCACCCACCGAGAGCGCGATGAATAGCGAGTTGCCCAGCTGCGACCAAAAATGGTCGAGGTAGAAATGCTTTTGCTGAAATACAAAACTGAAATTAGATAACGTGGGCTCTTTGGGCCATAACCGTCCAGACGTTGCAGCATTGCGCGGCGAAATCGCGAACAGTACCATGTGATAAATCGGGATGATGGTCCACAAAAACACCGGGATGCCTATGAGCAAGAGCTTCGCCTCGGTGCTGACTTGCTTCCAAGAAAGTTTCCACGTATTACGGCTCATTTCGACAACCGCTTCATCATGTAATACACCAGTGGCAATATCAACGGCAGCGCCACCACGATGGAGGCAAGCGATAGATCGACCTGATCGAGCCGCAGATAGCGAATGCCGAGCGTGGCGAGCACGTGGGTCAAGTCGGCCGGTCCGCCGCCGGTGAGCAGATAGACACTGTTGAAGTCGCCCAACGTCCAGATCATCGAGAGAATGGTCGAGGTGAGAAACAACGAGCGCATCGACGGCCAGGTGATGAAGCGAAATTTCTGCCAATGGGTCGCCCCGTCAACCGAGGCGGCTTCATACTGCTCGCCGGGAATTGCCATGCGACCAGCAAGCAAAATAAGCGTCCAAAACGGTAGCGATTTCCAGATGTGTGCGAGCATCGAAAAGCTCAGTGCGAGGGTCGGGTCGTTCAGCCAGTTCGGGCCGTCAAGCCCGGTTAGCTTAAAGATGGCCGAATTGATCACGCCCCACTCTGGATTGAGCATGAAACGCATGGACAGAATGGTCGGTATCGAGGGCACCGCCCACGGCAGGATGAAGATGAGCGACAGCGCCTTAATCCACCACCGGGTGTGCAAAAAAAATCCCGAAAGGAACAACGCGATCCACATCTTTAAGTTCACCGCGACCACCACGAAGATCAGGGTGTTGATCAGTGTTCGGAAAAAAATCGGGTCGGCGAGGAGTTTGACGTAGCTCTCAGGGTGTCGTGCTAGCCACAGCCCGTAACCCACTGGATAGATGACGAAAACGACAAAGATCAACAGGTAGGGGATGACCAGCAGCAAGCCCCACTTTTCCCATGAAGTCATGGGGGTGGATTGGGGCGGCACGGGTAGGTTTGTGGGTTGAATGGCTGCTGCGCTCATAGGCTGCGGAAATGCACGCTTGTTCGAAAAGAATCGTTGGAGCACGCTGTCGTCGCCCCTGCGAATGCAGGGGCTTAGTGTCTTTCGGTCGAGAACAGTGTTGCGTTGAACCAGAGAAGTCACTGGGTTCCTGCCTTCGCAGGAACGACGAAAGCCGTGCTGCCGAAGCTAGGCTTAGTTCGCCACCGTCTTGATGCGCGCAATCATTTCATCAACCGCTTTGTCAACCGGCAGTTTGTCGTTGATCACGCGGTTGGCCGCTTTAGCCCACACGTTCTCATTGTTGAGAATGGTGAATTTGTAGTTCTTGGTGAATTCGAAATTCACGGTGCCCGCAGTGAACTGGTTGTACACCGATTGGCGATGCACGTCCGCCTTCCAGAAAGCGTTTTGCTGTGCCGCTTTGGTGACCGGGAACCAGCGACCTAGCGCGCCCTCAACGTAGGGCGTCAGGTTTTCCTCTTGCAACAAGAAGGCCACGAAGTCTTTGGCGCGCGCTTTGTTTTTAGCCTTCTCAAAGACCACGCCTACCTTCACAGCAGCGCGGTACACCATCTTGCTGCCGTCCGGTTTGTTCGGAAAGCCAGCGGTGCGGATACGCTCGGAGTAATTCTTTCTTGCGGTCTCGCGCTCTTCGGGTTTCAGCGCAGCGTTGTTGCTGTCATCCAACCATTTGGCCGCAATTGAGATGGTCGCGTTGTGCGTCATCACGGTGGTTTTGTTGTGGAACGCGACGTTGTTGTCCGGATCCTTCCAGCTGGTTGACGACGGCGGCGTGCAACCCCTAGCGTAGGGCTGGGTGTAATCGGTGAGTGCGCCGATAAGGCCTGTGCGCACGGAGGGGTTGTCCACCAACAGCTTGCCGTTGTCATCGACCAGCTTTACGTTGTAGGCGTCAGCAAAGGTAAGAAACGAATAGAACGAGTCGCTCGAATCCACACCCAGCGGTTGCCCAATACCGAAGTTGCGGTTTCCGGTTTTGGCGCGCGATGCGGTCTGCACTTTGTCGCACCAAAACGACCAATAGTCTTTCCAGTTAGTCGGAATGTCCGATTCTTTGAAGCCGGCCTCGGTCAACATGTCTGCCCAATACTGCACATGCATCGTCTGTTGCTTGATCGGGAAGGCGAAATAGGCGCGTTTTTTCGTCACATCGTTGTAGAGATTGGTCGTCTCCACCGTGTTGGGCGCGAAGCGCGGCAGCATTGGCGCGATAACGCTTGAGATGTCCTCTAACTTACCGTCAAACGCCCATTTGCCCGCGACCTGAAAGTCGTACACATCGGCGTAGGCCAAATCAGGGGGGCTGCCCGAGTCGAGCGCTGCGACGGTCTTCGGGATCATGTCCTGCACCGGGTATTGCGACAGATCAATTTTGACGCCGGGGTTCTTTGCCTCGTATTTTCTAATTGCCTCGAACAGCGCATCGTCTTCGGCTTTGTAGAAGCCTTTTACCCACCACACGGTGAGCTTTTCCTGAGCGGCAGCTTGCCCGGAAGCGATGAGACCCGCCGCGATCATGGCGGTGGTGAGAATGGTTTTGAGTTTCATGGGGCTCGCTCCTGTTGCCACGTTGGCTTAGCAGTTGGTGATTGGAAACACACGGAATTACTGTGTTTATGATATGACGTTATACGACGTTCAAAAACAGGTAAACCCGCATCTGCTGCGGTTCACTGCACAGAGGGGCCACCGCCAAAACCGCTCAAATAAAGATATTCGAGACAAAAAAATTCGTTTTAGCGCATTTAATGGCTTTTGTTGCTAACGTAATAAATGCTTGGGCTAGCAACCGATTTCGCGAATAGTCGCAAATATTTAATACGGCCTTGAAGCCCGCATTCGGTATGGGTTTTCGTAAAAAGAGGCAAGAAAATTAATCTTGCGCGAGGCAATATTTGTGCAACAATCAAATTTGTAGAAGGGGAGTAGCCCTAACGTCGATGTCGTCAATACGAGCGCAGCTTCAAAAGCGCGCGCTCCGGCATCTGCGGGCTGGCTGGCGCAGGCCAGCAGTCAGGCAAGACCTTCGCTTTTGAACCGCATCATGCGTTGTGATTCGCGGGCACAATGGCGAACGTTTTGACTCAACCGCGTCATCACTCAATTCCAACTTGTGGCCGAGACCAGCTGCGCTGCCTAACCTTGGATTGTTGGTGTTTATGGAAATTCTCTCGACCCCGTTTTTGATGGCGCTTTTGACCATCATCATGATCGACTTGGTACTGGCGGGCGACAACGCGCTGGTGATCGGTCTGGCCGCGCGCAATGTGCCCGCGCACCTGCAAAAGCGGGTCATTGTTTGGGGCACCGCAGGTGCCATTGCCATCCGCATCGTGTTCACGCTAGGCATTGTTTGGCTGCTCAAAATTCCCGGACTCATGCTCGCGGGCGGCTTGTTACTACTGCCGGTTGCCTACAAGCTGATGAACCCGTCGCAGGATGCGCACGACGAGCACGGCGCGGCCAGCAACAGTTTTTGGGGTGCCATGAAAACCATTATCGTGGCCGACGCCCTGATGGGCGTGGACAACGTGCTGGGCGTGGCGGGCGCGGCTAACGGCAACTTCTTGCTGGTGGTGCTGGGCTTGTTGATAAGTGTGCCGATCATGGTGTGGGGCTCGACACTGGTGCTGAAGCTGGTTGACAAGTACCCGTCAATCATCACCATTGGCGCGGGCGTGTTGATCTGGACGGCCACACAAATGATTCTTGATGAAAAACTGCTAGCTCCGTATTTGCCTGCGCGCACTTGGTTTGATGAACTGAGTGGGGCCCTCTTGACGGTTGCCCTGCTCAGCGCGTTTATGTACCGGCAGAAACAGAAGAAAACCTCATTGGCAGCGCTGACGGTCTAGTCAATCACGCGTGCCGTCCGGGGCGAGTCACTCGCCGCACAACTCATTCAAACTTCAAGGAAAACAAAGTGGAAACTATCGGAACGTGGTGGATGTGGACCGGCTTCGCCGTCTTCGTCTTGGTTGCCATTGCAGTGGACTTACTGGTCATGGAAAAACAAGGTGCCCACAAAGTAACCGCTAAGGAGGCCATTAGTTGGAGCCTGCTCTGGTTCTCGCTGGCCTTTGTGTTTGTCGCGCTTTTGTGGTGGTATCTCAACATCAATCAGGGGCGCAGCGTGGCCAATGAGGTATCGATGCAATTTATCACCGGCTATCTGGTCGAGAAAAGCCTCTCGGTGGATAACATCTTTGTGTTCCTAATGATCTTTAGCTACTTCGCCATTCCGCCCGAGTTTCAAAAACGTGCGCTCATCATCGGCATCGTCGGCGCAATCGTGCTGCGCGCCATTCTCATTTTGATCGGCGCGTGGTTGCTGGCACAGTTCCACTGGGTGCTCTACGTGTTCGGCGCATTTCTCGTATTCACTGGCATCAAAATGTGGCTGGCGGCAGGAAAAGAGCCGGACGTCGCGCAAAATCCAGTACTCAAATTTTTGCGTAAACGCATGAAAATCACCACCCAGTTTGACGGTGAAAAACTATCCACCATGATCGATGGTGTCAAGCATTACACGCCGCTGTTTGTGGTGCTCATTTTGATTGGCACCACAGACGTGATTTTTGCAGTGGACTCGATCCCGGCGATTTTTGCCATCACCGATGACCCATTCATCGTGCTCACCGCCAACATCTTCGCCATTTTGGGTCTGCGTGCGTTGTACTTCCTGCTCGCTGATTTGGCTGATCGGTTTCATCTGCTCGCCTACGGTTTAGCGTTGGTGTTGGTATTTATCGGCACCAAAATGCTGTTACTCGATGTGTACAAAATCAACATCGGTATCGCGCTCGCGGTGACTGCCTTGATCATTGCCACCTCGATGATCGCATCGCTCTACACCACGCGCGCAAAGTAGCCCGTGAGAATAAAAAGTTGGTTTCGTTCGCTGGAACCACGAGTGCTGGCAGAGCTTGATCGACCATGGCTCGCTTGGGCAAAGCCTTGGCTTGATCGGAACGACCTGTTCGCCTTCAACCGTCGACCGCTGGCGATGGGGGTCGCGGTGGGTTTGTTTTGCGGCTTGATTCCGGGGCCGCTACAGGTGGCCGCCACCATCATGTGCTGCTCGGTGTTGCGCGCCAATGTGGTGGCAGGTGTCGTCGCCACTTTCTACACCAACCCGCTCACCATCATTCCGCTCTACATCGCAGCGTTTCATATTGGCGAGCATTTGCTACCTGGCACCTACGTCTTGCCAGCGTTCGCTGACGCAACTATTGGCAGCGCTGAATGGATACGGGCGATGTATGCGTGGGTGCAATCGTTGGGGTGGCCCATCGTGGTGGGCTTGCCAGTAATGGCGCTGGGCTTCGCAATCAACGGCTACTGGTTGGTCAATTACCTGTGGCTGCGCCCCGTGGTGGCGCGTTACAAACGGATGCAGCGTCGCCGCGCCGAGGAAAGGTCGTGAGCGCGGCGGCGACGACGGGTTTCACAGACAAGCCCTAACCGACTGTTTTCTTCGCCCGAGCCCTTGGATGCGCTTGATCGTACACCTTCGCCAAATGCTGAAAATCCAGATGGGTGTACACCTGAGTGGAGGCAATACTGGCATGACCCATCAGCTCTTGCACGGCACGCAAATCTCCCGACGCCTGCAACAAGTGGGAGGCGAACGAATGGCGTAACCGGTGCGGATATACGTTCGAGCTAATGCCTTGTTGCAACGCCCGCGCTTTGAGCGCTTTGCGTGCCACTTGGGCGGTGATGCGGCAGCCCCGCTCGCCTAAAAATACAGCATCTTGGTCGACCACCGGCGTGCCCTGACTTCGCTCGTCAAGCCACGCTTGCAAAGCAGCAAGCGCCGGTCGACCCAACGGCACCATGCGCTCCTTACGCCCCTTTCCAAACACGCGCAGATCGCGATTGGCGAGATCGACATCAGCGAGATTCACCCCGATTAATTCGCCGATGCGCACACCACAGCCATACAGCACCTCGAACATCGCCTGATCGCGCGCGGCGGTTCGTGGCAGGCCCTGCGCACTGGTTTCAGCGGGCGCGGTCACCAAACGCACCGCTTCCTCCTCCGTCAGCGCGTTGGGTAATCGCTTGGGTGCCTTGGGCGCTTTGATGCCAGCGAACACGCCGAGGTTGATGGCTGCATCGGTCTTGCTGAGGAAGCGAAACCATGCCCGCCACGCCGACAAGGTCACCGCCAGCGTGCGCGGCGACAGACCGTTGGCGCGCAGCTTCGCCAGAGCGCGCTGCAGATCATGGCGAGTTAGCACGGCGAGCGATCGATCCGCCGCCGCGGGAATCAGGCTCTCGCAAGCACGCAGATAACGCGCCTCGGTTTGTGGTGAGCCGCGCGCCTTAAGGCTGTTGCCAAAGGCTACGAGCGCGGCGTGGTTGTCCATCGCGTGCTGGCGTTGCCCTACGCCAGGCGTGGCTCAAACCCGCGCGCAACAAATCGTGCCAATGCCGCGCTGGTTAAATGCGCCAGCCGTGTCAGCACATCGGTGGCCATATCCGGCGTGAAACGACCCACGTCGGCTGACGCCAACATTAACACCCCCGCCACGCCGCCATCACTGAGCGGCACATAGGCAAACGACTGCGCGGTATCGGTGGTGTCAGCAAGCCAATAGCGCGACTCATGGGCTGCATTGGGGCCAACATACGGGCGATCCAGACCGCTGATATAGCTGCGAAATTCCGGCGAGCACACGGTAGATGCTTCAACATCTGATTCAGCAATTTGCCCGCCCCACCAGCGCACTGCGCTAAACGGAATCGCAAAGTCTGAGCGCATGCTTTCGTTAACCACGTCCAGCGTCACGCAAGCGTTGGGTGCCCGCAACAGTGCCAATGTCAGCCGGTGCAGTTTTTCGATCAAACCGTCGTTATGCTGGCCGTAACCAATCAATTCGGAGAGCTGCTTTTCAAGCTGTGTATTGCGTTCACGCAATGAGATGAGCTGCCGCTCCACCATCGAGATGGCGTGCCCGCCTTGTGGGTGCGGAATGCGCATGGCCGAGAACACATCGGCATGATCCATAAAAAAATCAGGCGTCGCTTTTAGCCACGCGGCGACGTCCGCGCCGGTTACTGCATTGGCATCACTCATTACTTTTCCATTCACTAAATGCTTCGTTGACCATCACACCATCGGCCACTTTAGTGACCGCACCGGTCATGGTGATCGCATAATTTTCACCAATTTTTATCTCGATGGTGCCACCCGGCATGTGCACCGTAACCGCATTGTCGACTAGACCCAGCCGATGAGCCGCCGCTGCGGCTGCGCTGGAGCTGGAACCCGAGGCCAAGGTGTAGCCCGCGCCGCGCTCCCAGATTTCGATGCCGATGTTACTGCGATCCCGCACGGTTAAAAATTGCACATTGGTGCGTTCCGGGAACAACGCATGGTTCTCCACAAGCGGCCCCAAGCGTTGCACGTCAGTCGTGCTGGTCTCAGGGCGCTCAATGACACAATGCGGATTGCCGATGCTGGCGCTGGTGAAGGTCACAGTTTCACCGCCCACGTTCAGCGTTTCCCGAATCACCTCACGCGCCGGGCCCGTCACCGGAACGCGCGCTGAATTAAAACTCACGCAGCCCATGTCTACTGTCACGCTGCGGCCCTTAGCATGCACCGTCGCTTCCACGACACCGCCGAGCGTGTGGACTTTGAATGGCGCATGCTGAACTAATCCCTGATCGAATAGGTAACGGCAAAAAATACGTAAGCCATTGCCGCTTTTTTGCGTCTCACTGCCATCAGGATTGAAGATGCGCAGCGCAAACGCCGCATCATCGCGCCCAGGCAGCGGCCCCCAAAGAATGCCATCCGATCCAACGCCAAAATTGCGGTGACAGATGCGCATAATTTCGGGGACTGCGAAGGCGTGCGGGTGATGCTTCGGATCAACCACTAGATAGTCGTTGCCTAGAGCGTGATATTTGGAAAATAGCATCAACGGATTTTCCCTCAGAATCGCGTTTAGTTGGCGGCCAGTAGCCGTTGTGCGTAAGTCTTAAAAATGTCTGGCGAGAGCGCAACAGCCAGCCCGTTCGAAAGCACTTGCGTGACAAAGTGCTCGCGCCACTGCGCAACATTGGGCGTGTACTGCAACCCCATCTTAGTCGGGTCGAAGGCGCGTTGCAAATACTCGCTCACGAGACTGATCGCCTCCGCCCGCGTTTTATCGGCGCTCTCCGAAATGGTGTTTCGACCATGAAAGCGGTATCGATAGAGTGGTTGGTCGACGTGCACAGGTTCGGTCAACCAGAGCGCGCGCAAACAAAAGTCCCAGTCGTGGTTGTAACGAAAGTCTCGAAAGCCATTGAGTGCGTTAAACAGCTCACGCGTGAAGAAGAGATTGCCCGTCGTCGTGGCTAGGTTATGCAACAGAAAAGCGCTGCCGACGGTTTCGTGAAATGCAATGCCAGATTGCTTGCACAGGAGCGCATAGACCCGCGCGTCGGCGAATGGATCGATGGCCTCTGACTGGGCGTCAATCCAGTGGACGCTACTAAAAGCCAGCGCCTTGCTGTGATGCTTGGAGGCTGCCAGCATCGCCTCAATGCGCGTTGGCATAAAGGCATCGTCTGAGTTGAGCGGGTTGATGTACGCCCCAGTAGACAGACCAATCGCCTCATTCAGCGTTGCGTGCGCGCCGCGATTGGCGCGCGACACCAACTGATGCGGAAATGGGCAGTCGCGCAGGCTCTCACGGGCGATGGCAACGCTCTGGTCGGTTGAACCATCGTCGATCACGATCAATTCGATCTGCCGATACGTTTGCGCGTACACCGATTCCAATGCCTGACGGAGATACGGTGCATGGTTATAGCTAGGCACCACCACGCTTACAGTGGGCGATGGCCCGAGCGCAACATGCGTCGTCGCGAGCGACTCAGCCGCAGCAAGGCGAGCGCGATAGTCGCGCCCCTTGTCGGTGAGCCCATGTTGCTGCGTGCCCTCTTTGCGTGACAGCCTGGCCAGCGCCAGACCCAAGTTGGTACGCATGGCGGGCATCGTCCAACCGGTCAGATCAAGCGCCCGCATGACCATCGGCACAGCCGTGACGGCATCGCCAAGCTCGTAGTGAACAACGCCCAGCATATGCAGCGCGTCGGCATGATCGGGATCGAGCTTCAGTGCCTGCTCATACAAGGCTTTGGCCTGCATCAAATCCTGACGCTGTTGGGCGTCTAGTGCTTGCAGCGCAAGTTGATGGGCGCGAACGCCAGTATCAGGGGTTGCCGCCGCCGCCGCCGATAGCGACCCATGACAATCTTTGTAGCGCCGACCACTGCCGCAGGGGCATGGTGCCGTGCGAATGGCGGGGGCGCGGATCGGCTCACCGGCGTCTAGTTTCTCAGCGGACATGACCATCCGATGCAAGGGGCTCGGTGGCACCGAAGCAACTGCGCAACTGCTGCGCAACCAATGGCTGCGAATAGTGTGCCTCGACGTCACGACGCGCAGCCTCTACGATGCTGGCGCGCAGCGCAGGAAGGGTGATCGCCCGCTTAAGCGCGAGCAGCCATGCGTGCACTGAATTCTCGGCAAGTAACCCTGTTTGCTCCTGCCGAACACAGGAGGAATACAAGGGCACGTCGCTGTAGACGCCGGGCACGCCAAATGCGGCGTATTCGCGATATTTCAGATTGGTTTTGCAGTTTTCAAACAGCGAATCCATTAACGGCGCCAGCGCAAGATCCCAGCCACGCTGCTGCACTAAAGCCACGTAATTCTCGTAGCCCTTCACTTCGGGCAGAAACGTCACACCGGGCACGCCGCGAAGGGCGTCAGGCATCCAGCCAATAAATTCAAACTCAACATCATGGTGGTGCCGATCCAGCGTGCCGGTGACCACATTCGTAAGCAGATCGGCGACGTTTGGGCGGCGCGTTGACGGGTAGCCGATGCGCAGTTTTCTGGTGCTGACGGGCGTTGGGGCAGGCCGATGTCGATCAATCAGGGCTAGATCAATGGGTGGGGAAATCCGCGCTATGTGCTGCGCCGGAAAACGCTCGCTAAGGTAGCTCGCAAGCGTTGGCGACATGACAAGGATGCGCTCCGCGCCTGTCAGGAATTTGTCCAGCGTCGCATGCACAGCAGGGTGCGAAAAAAATGCACCGTTGTGCACGTCGTAATGGGTATCCAATTCGTAGAAGTTATCGTCCAAGAAATAGCTGTACGGGATGCTGCGATCAGCCAGATAGGAGGGCAACCACGCCAGTTCGGGCAGACACAAGCGAGACACAATGACGGTTCGCTCACTTAGCCGCGCCTGTTGCAGCGTATGCGGGTACACGATGTCAGCCGCTCCGAGTGCTTCATCGATGACGCGTGCAATGATGTGCGTGGTCGCAATGTCGCCGTCTGCAATGAGGAGCGGCGCCGCATGGACCGGCTCAGGCAGCGGCGTGTTCAAACTCGGCTAGCCCCAGCGTTTCGGCGTTGTCGACGACGCGTTCCATCGATACTGCTGTGGCGTGGCTGCAAAGGAGGCGGCGTTAGCCACCGGAATCTGCAGCTCCAGCGCGTTGAGTCGTTGCTCCAGCGCCACGTGCCAATCGAGGACAATATGATGCTGCGTTGCGGACGGCTGTCGTAGCCGCGATAAATGTTTGCGTGCAGCCGAGCCATCACGCCGAACCAGCCCCTCACACAAGGAAGCAAGTGCGGCGGCCATATTGCACAGTTCGCGAAAGGCCGTCGCTGCGTCGTCTTTTGCGTTTTTCGGCGCGGCATCGGTGAACGTGACGCTTAACGCCAGCAGCCCCGCACCGTCGCGTCGTGCGAGCAGCGAGGTCGTCCAACCATCAAGCGTCAGCAGGATCGCAGCGGCGGGCGGCGCGGCGCCGCCAATCAACGGCTCGGGTTCAACGAGCGCCTCAACACACGCAAGCAATCGTGTTGTTGCTTGGGCCTCTCGGCCCGCATTGATATCAAGGCTCATCGCGCGCAGCATCGCTTGCCAGTAAAACGCAGCCGCTTCGAGCCCGCTCAGCACGGTGAGGCCGCAGAGCTTTTGGGTCGACATTAACGCTAATTCGTACCACGCATAGGCAGCTTTGGGATTGCGCTGTTGATGCTCGGCATAAAAGCCAAACAGCAATGCCAATTGCGGAAAGCAATATCGGGCGACGGCTCCGAACGCCTCTGCGCCAAGGTCAAGTCTTGTAATCGATGCAGCGATTGAGTCTGTTGGGTTGACGTTCAAGTCGTCACCGAACACCATATCGGCCAGCAGCAGTTGGCGCAACGCTTCTATATCGGCGTGTTGTCCACGCAGATAGCGATCTTTGAACAATCGGAAAGCGTAGCCCGCGCGCAAAGACATTGTTTGAGGGTCAGTTGCATCCGCCAACTGCGACACCTTCTTGGCGAGATAGTCAGCGTAAATTGTGGCCGTGCTGTCGACCGTAACACGCACAATATCGTGATCGGAAGCCCAAGCTATCAAGCGCTCATTGTGACGCTCGACCAGCACATGAGTAAACCCGATCGCGCGCAGCAAATTGTCGAGGGCGTCGCGCGAGAAGAGGAATCCGTGAAATCCCGCCGCCAATGCGGCGCACGTGGTGCTTGGGTCGCTGGTCGGATGGATGAAGTCTGCGGCAGGCGTGGTTAAAACCAGCGTGCCGCCGCTCGCCAATCGGGATCGCAGCAAGCGCGCAAAGGCCTCGGGGTCGGGCACATGTTCGATGACTTCGCTTGAATACACCACATCAAAGCACTTGCCATCAAGCTCCGCGACATCGTCGAGCAACGCATGAAAGATATGCTCGCCAAGCAGGCTGCGGCCGGCCGCAGCGTATGGCGCGGGGTCACAGCCAAACGCGCGAGGGTTGACCACTGTTTTCCACGCATCTGCGGTGAAACCAAAGCCACACCCGACATCGAGCAACGACTTGCTGCTGGCGGAAGCGAGGCTCGCTACAGGCCAGAACATTTCCCACAGCCCTGCGGTGCTCTCCACATATTGGCGCAGAAAAATATCGATGTTGCCCTGCTGAATGTGGTCAAAGGCAAGGATGTCTTGAAGCGCCGAGATGCTTGCGCATTCGGCGCACTTAGCAAATTTGACGTCGGCTTCGGTCGCGAGTACATGTGGGGCTGTGACCCATTCGCTCATTGCGCCAGTCGCACCGCAAACGCGACACCGTGCAGGGCACGGCGCACCCCCAGACCACTTAAGCATCTATAGTCCTTTATCTGATTCCGCCCGACGCGGGGATCGATACGCTAGCACCGACATCGATTGACGAGACCGCACATACCCACGCTCACCCGCGCACGCTACCATCACCCAACACCACCCACTTTTGCGTGGTCAAGCCCTCCAGCCCTACTGGTCCCCGCGCATGCAGTTTGTCGGTGGAGATACCGATCTCGGCACCTAGTCCATACTCAAATCCATCGGCGAATTGCGTGCTGGCGTTGACCATCACGCTGGCCGAATCCACTTCGCGCAAAAAGCGCTGCGCGTTCGTCCAGTGTTCGGTGACGATGGCATCGGTGTGATGCGAGCCGTGCTCTTCTATGTGTGCAATGGTTTCATCGAGATCGGCGACGATTTTGATCGACACGATGGGTGCGAGATATTCAGTCGCCCAATCTTCCTCGGTGGCCGCGAGCACCTCGAACGCGGCGAGCACACTGCGGGTGCGCTCACAACCGCGCATCTCGACGCCCTTGTCCGCAAAAATTTTCGCGACGCGGGGCAATACGTCATGCATGCGCGCTTCATGCACCAAGAGCGATTCCATCGCGCCGCACACGCCGTAGCGACGGGTCTTGGCGTTGTCGCAAATACGCACGGCTTTTTCGATGTCGGCATGCTCATCAACATACACGTGGCAGTTGCCGTCGAGATGTTTTATGACGGGCACGGTGGCTTCAGCGGCCACGCGCTGAATCAGGCTTTTGCCACCGCGCGGAATGATCACGTCGATGTATTCCGGCAGCGTGATCATCTGGCCCACGGCGGCTCGGTCGGTGGTCTCAATCACCTGCACGACCGACTCGGATAGCTTGGCTGCCTTGAGGCCCACCGCGATGCAGCCCGCAATCGCCTGATTCGAGCGCGCGGCCTCAGTACCGCCGCGCAGAATCACCGCATTGCCGCTCTTCAAACACAGCCCTGCCGCGTCGGCCGTCACGTTAGGGCGTGATTCGTAAATGATGCCGATCACACCGAGCGGCACTCGCATTTTACCCACCTGAATGCCAGATGGGCGCGAGCGCATGCCGGTCAATTCGCCGACCGGATCGGGCAATTGCGCAACCTGGCGCAAGCCTTCGGCCATTGCTGCAATGGATTTGGAGGTCAGCGACAAACGGTCAATCAGCGGCGCAGCCAGATCGGCTTTTTTAGCGTCGCGAATGTCAGCGGCATTTTCTTCTAGGATGTGCGCGTCGCGCTTAATCAGTGTGTCGGCGATGGCGAGCAGCGCTTCGTTTTTGGTGGCGGTGCTGGCGCGGGCGATTTGGCGGGACGCGGCGCGCGCGGCGCGACCGACTAGATGCATGTATTCAGTGACGTCGAGTAACTTGTTCATCAGAGCATTTTACCGGGCTCCCCGCATGCTCAATCACGCCTACCGTGTAGGTCAGCTGGGCGGCGTTGATCCTACCCCGAACAGGTAGTTCTTTTTGCGCGCCCACGGGCCTACGATGAATTCGGCAGCTTTTCGCTGTCAACCATCAACTTTTAGGAGATTTGCTATGTTTCGATTATTTACGAGCGCTCGCGGCTCACCGTGTGGGCCGTTGAAAGCGGCGGCGCTTTTATTCGGGCTAAGTGCAACGGCGTCAAGCGTTGCAGCAAACTTAGAAATGACGGAGTTTTATTACCCACCGCTTAACTACTACTTCATCACGGCCAGCGGGGCCGAGAAAGCAGCCTTGGACGGCACCTCAGGCTGGACGCGCACCGGCAATGGCTTTATGGTTGCTGATGCCGATGCCGAGGCAACGGGCGCTTTGCCGCTCACCCGTTTTTACTTCGATGGCATCGCGCTCAACAAAGCACGCGGCTCGCACTTTTATACGATGGTCGAGTCGGAACGTTCGGCGCTGCGCGCGATGAATCCGTTGAAAACTAACGCTGCTGGGCTGCCGGTGGACGAGGGCAATATTGGCTACGTGTATCCGCAGGTCGCGGTCGGGTTCGGGGTTGGGTTTGGCAGCTATTGCGTATCGTCTTTGCTGCCGGTGTATCGCGCGTTTCGTGGCAGCACGCGCTTTCCCGGCGATCCGAATCATCGCTTCAGCACCGACCGCGCGGCACACGTGGCGCTGGTTGCGGCGGGCTGGGATGACGAGGGAGTGGCGTTTTGCGTGTCCGCCAACTGATTTACCGAAGCAGCCAGAGGTACAACTTTATGGCGATCCCTTTGATTTATAAGGGGATCGCAGTCAAAATGCCATAAGTTGATTTAGACTAAAAATGCGCGCAAACCCGCATAAAACAATGGTTCCTGCAAAAAGCTACTGCTTAACCATCCGCTCAGTTTTTGGAGCCAAAAAGTTGCCGTCAAAAATATCTTCTGCCTTCGGTTTGTTGGTGAACTTGAAGCCTTCGCCGATCTGATCAATCGCGCGGGTCAGGCGCTTCGCATCAACGCCGCCAAAACCATTGGCGAGCACTTCCGGCGTCAGCACGTTCTGGTCAATCGCCATTTTCAGACGCACAAACTCGGTTCCGTCACTCAAAATATTGTTGCGCTTCATCAGCGAGGCAATCGCGCCTTTTTGGTCGCCAAACGTGTCTTGCCAGCCCTTGAGCGTGGCGCGGATAAAGCCCTGCACGACCTTCGGATTTTTCGCGGCGTATTCGGCGTCAACGATGATGCCGTTACCGTACAGCTCAAGCCCAAGGTTTCTCATCAGCATCACGTTGATCTCATCCTGCGCAATGCCGCGACCACGCAGGTTCATGTATGACGAAAACGAGAAGCCGGTGATTGCATCCACCTTGCCTTCAACCAGCATCGGCTCGCGCACCGGAAAGCCCACGTTTTCGATTTTCACTTTGCTCGCATCAATGCCGTTTTTCTTCACAAACGCCGGCCACTGGGCGTAGGCGCCGTCGGCTGCGGGCGCGCCAAGCGTTTTGCCTTCCAAGTCCTTAGGCTTGCTCACGCCGCTTTTTTTGAGCGAAACAATCGCAAACGGCGGCGCGTTGTAAATCATGGCCACCATTTTGAGTTTTTTGTTCGCCGGATTGTCGCGAAAGCGCACCAGCGTGTTGATGTCGCCAAACACAAATTGATACGCACCGGATGCGGCGCGGTTGATCGCCTCGGTCGATCCGTTGCCGGTGTCGATGGTCACATCCAAACCTTCGGCCTTGTAGTAGCCTTTGTCGAGGGCCACAAAATAGGGCGCGGCAGGGCCTTCAAAGCGCCAGTCCAGTGCAAATTTGATGGGGGTCTGGGCGGCGGCGGTGCCCGCTATCGAGCCCATGCACAAGGCAAGGGCGGCAAGCAGTGGTTTGGCGATCATGAAAGCTCCAGAATATATTTTGAGAGTGGGGTGTTCGTTATCATCGGTACGCAAATTGCGTGCCGTTTCTGAACAAGAATTATCGGGGTAAATGCAGATGACACATCCGGGCGAACCATTGGTTGAGCTTAAAAACGTCAGCATGACTTATGGCCAAGGGGTTAACGCCGTCAAGGCCGTCGACAATTTGACGCTGACGATCAAGAAGGGCGAATTCATCGCCGTGGTCGGGCCATCGGGGTGCGGCAAAAGCTCGATGATGAAACTCATCAGCGGCCTCAAGCCGACGTCCGAAGGCGCGTTGACCATTGAAGGGCAACCGGTCACCGGCCCCATCAGCAAGGTAGGCATGGCCTTCCAAGCGTCGAATTTATTGCCATGGCGAACTGCGGTGGACAATGTGTTGTTGCCGCTTGAAATCGTGCAGCCACATCGCTCACGTATGGGCAAAGAAAAGGCAGCGTATCGCGAAAAAGCGCGTGCGCTGCTCGAATCTGTAGGTCTTGCCGGTTTCACCGACAAGTTTCCGTGGCAACTCTCCGGCGGCATGCAGCAGCGCACTAGTATTTGTCGAGCGCTGATTCACGAGCCCGAGATTTTGATGTTGGATGAGCCGTTCAGCGCGCTCGATGCGTTTACGCGCGAAGAACTGTGGTGCACCACGCGCGACATTCACCAAGCGCGTGGCGTAACGGCGATGCTGGTCACCCATGACCTGCGCGAAGCGGTGTTTCTCGCCGATACCGTGTACGTGATGAGCGACCGGCCGGGCAAGATCGTGAAAGTGCAACACGTCGATTTGCCACGACCGCGCGATCTAGAGGTCACCTACACCAAACCGTTTCAGGATTTGGTGCACGAGCTGCGCTCGCACATCGGCAAGCATTGACGGGCCCCCTCTCCCTCAGGGAGAGGGTTGGGGTGAGGGTGGTGGCAGTACAAGGTTGTCACTCATTCCACCAAAAGTCGCTGGGCTCTTGCCTTCGCAGGGGCGACGAATTACTGAACGGAGCAACAAACTCATATGAAAAACTGGAAAGAAAACATCCTCGCGCCGCTTGCGTTCAGCATCGTGCTGCTCATCCTTTGGGAGATCGCGTGCCGCGTGTTCAGTTTGCCTGCCACCGTGCTGCCCACGCCCACCGCCATTGCCAAAGCCATGGTGCAATACTGGCCCGCGATCTGGCAAAACGGCCTGCAAACTTTGATGACCACATTGCTCGGTTTTGGCTTAGCCATCGTGTTTGGCCTGCTGCTTGGCATCGGTATCGGCTGGTCAAAATTCATCTATGGTGCGCTGTATCCGGTGATGATCGCGTTCAATGCGATTCCGAAGGTGGCCGTGGTGCCGATCCTCATCATCTGGTTTGGCATCGGCACTGTTCCGGCGATTCTCACTGCGTTTTTAATTTCGTTTTTTCCGATTGTGGTCAATGTCGCGACCGGCCTAGCGACGACTGAGCCTGAGCTGCAAGACGTGCTGCGCGCGCTGGGTGCGAGCAAGTTGGACATCGTGAGAAAGGTCGGCATTCCGCGCTCTATGCCGTATTTTTTTGGCTCGCTTAAAGTTGCGATTACGCTGGCGTTTGTCGGCTCGGTGGTGTCAGAAACTATCGGCGCGAACTCAGGGCTTGGGCAGATGATGCTTGCGGCTCAAGCAGGCTTCAACGTGGAACTAGTGTTCGCTGGCGTGATGGCGCTAGCGATCCTCGGCATTGCGCTATATGCGATTACAGCGCTGGTCGAAAAGCGCTTTACTGGCTGGGCGTTTCGCGCCGAGGGGATTGGCTAACTCAGCGCCAAAAAATCGGCGCTTAAATCAACGAGTAAAGCGACCGTCTTTACCGATGATTGACAGATCAACAAAGTCGAGCCCGGTGTGGTCGGTGGCTGAATAAGTCACATCCATACCGCCGAGATCGAAGCCGCGAATCGATTCGAGGGCGGCGCGCACCTTATCCCCCGTGGGATTGGTGCCAGCGCGACGCAGGCCCTCCACTAGCACCTTGGCCGCAGCGAAACCCTCCAGCATGGCGGGTGACAGCTCGGCGATATTTTTGGCTTTGGCGAGCGCCAGCGCTTCTTTCACAAACGGGGAGGCAATTGAGCGCTCATTCGGAAACACCTGTGTGATGATGGTGCCGCGCGCGTTGCCACCGAGCAGTTTGATGAAACCACCGGAGGCGTTGTTCGACAACGTCACCAGCTGCGCGCGCGAGCCGGTTGCACGTATCGCCTTCAGCGCATCGGCCACATGGGTGCCCGACCCAATGACGAACACGGCCTGCGGATTGGTGCGCTGAACCTCTTTTGCAAGCTGGGTGAAATCCGGCTTGGCGCGATCATATTTGCCGACGAACACAGGCGTGAGTTTGGCCGCTTCGAACCCGACCTTCACGCCAATGAATCCGTCGGCACCAAAGCTGTCGTCGACATGCAGCACGCCGATGCTGGTGATGCCAATGGAGCTGAGCAAACTCACGCCCTTCTCCGCCTCGCGCTGATAGGTGGAACGCACGTTAAACACATGGCGCTTGACTGGCGTGTGCAATAGCATGGCACCGGTCGAGGGGCCAACCAGCGGCACTTTCAACTCGTCGAGCACGGGAAAAATTTGCTCATTGTGCGGCGTGCCGCGCGTGAGAAGCAGCGCCACGGCTCGCTTGTCGACGATCAGGCTGCGCGCGTTTGCCGCCGCGAGTTTCGGATCAAATTTGTCGTCGACCGACACCAGTTCAATCTTCTGCCCGTTGACGCCACCGCGCGCGTTCACCGAATCGATGTAGAGGGTTGCGCCCTCGGTCGCCTCTTTCACGGTGGCGGCCACCGCCCCGGTGAAGCCCGCCGTCTGTCCCACGATGATCTGCGCCAGTGCGCTGGCGCCTAGGGTGCCGAAAAAACCGATGCTCACGATGCTGACGCGTGCAAGCCTTAATGTGCCCATCGTTGTTGCCTCCTTTTGGCATCGCAGCGCCTGTGAGCTAGCTCGGAATTTTCTGTGAGACTAACGTACAAAGCTGTCGACAGGGAAGCGATTACGTCGTAATAGGTATACAGCTTTTTGCCCAATCTATCGGAGAGCCCTGTTTAATCAAGGCTAGATTAAGCCGCCGCGCAAAAAAGCACAATATCGACTTATTGAAAAAATAGCACGATTCCCCCGTAAATAGGGGGTTTTACTCAAAAGCTGATGAGCTAGTGCGCCGTTTTCACCGCAAAAAAACTGCCGCGATCAATGCTGCGCACGTTCACTGTTAATTCCTCTTTGCCACGCTTGATCGTCAGCGGTACGCGAATGCCCGCGTCGCCACGCGACCATACCGCGCGGTAAAACTCGGCCAGTGTTTTCACGTCGGTGCGCCCCACGGCGGTGATGATGTCACCCCGCTCGAGCCCCGCTTTGTCACCTGGGCCGCCTTCCGACAAACGACTCACGTTGACACCGTCCGAATCCTCAAACGTGGTGACGCCCAGCCACGGACGCTGCGCGCCCTTGCGCTGCCCCGTCGCGATCAGCTCGTCGAGAATGGGCTTGAGAATATCCACCGGCACGAACATATTGCCCGGCATGCCACTACCTTTGCCGTCGGCATCACGCACAAACAATGAGCCCACGCCCACTAGCTTGCCGGAGGGCTCAATCAACGCTGCCCCGCCCCAATCGGCAATCGGCGGAAAGGTGAATATCGCGTTGTCGAGCAGGTATTCCCAGCCACCGGTGAACTCGCGGCGTGACGTAATGAAGGCTGGCGCGATATTGCCGCGCGCACCGACCGCAAGCACGGCGTCCTTCTCTTTCAACGCTTTGGCGTCGCCCAGCAGCAGCGGCTCGCCCTGTGCGGGCGCAAGTAGGCGCACCAGACCAAAGCCGGTTTGCTGATCGAATCCTGCAACTTTGCCGGGCAATTTGCGGCCCTTGTGGTCGGTGATTTCAACCTCGTCGGCCTCCATCACCAAATAGCCAACGGTGAGCACCAGCTTGGGCGAGAGCAGGATGCCGTTGCCTTCACGCTCCTTGCCGAGCGTGGCGTTACTGCGCGCGCCGGGCGCGGCGAGCGTGCGCAATTTGACGAGTCCGGTGAGCGATCTTTCGATCACCTCCGCGCCCATCTTGTCGGAGAATTTTTCGGGTGCCGGTTTATCTTGAGCGTGCGAAAAACTCATCACAAATACGGCAAACACGCTGAGGGTGAACGTCATCAACTTGCGCATCGTGATACTCCTGAAAACGCAATATTCGGAACCAAAACCAGTATCCGCTCCCCCCGAGTGCAACCAAGGGTTTGATTCGTCATGGGCATCAAACCCTTCACTGCGTTCAGGGCGAACGGAGTCGTGCGTTGCTGGCAACTAAAATACTCGCATGAATCAGGCCACCCTTGCAACAGAAATTCCGCAAACAGCCGTGGAGCGCAAGCCACGCTCGCTTCCGTTTTCGCTATCGCGCGAGGGCAAACGGCTGAGGAACATCGTCGGCGCGGCGGTCACCGACTTCGGCATGATCAGCGAGGGCGACCGCATCATGGTCTGCCTGTCAGGTGGCAAAGACAGCTACACCATGCTCGATCTGCTGATGGCGCTGCAAGTCGTCGCTCCGGTCAATTTCGAACTCATCGCGGTTAATCTCGACCAGAAGCAGCCCGATTTTCCCGAACACATCCTGCCGCAGTATCTAGAGAAAACTGGCGTCAATTTCAAAGTCGTCGAGAGCGACACCTACAGCATTGTCAAGCGTGTGCTGGAAGAAGGCAAAACGATGTGCTCGCTGTGCTCCCGCCTGCGACGCGGCATTTTGTACCGCACCGCGAAGGAGCTAGGCTGCACCAAAATAGCGCTCGGGCACCATCGCGAAGACATTCTCGGCACGTTTTTTCTAAACATGTTTTACGGCGGAAAACTCAAGGCCATGCCACCGAAGCTCGTCTCCGATAACGGCGAGCACGTCGTGATCCGTCCGCTCGCTTACGTGCGCGAAAAAGACATCGTGAAATACGCCAAAGAGCGCGAATTTCCGATCATCCCGTGCAACCTCTGCGGCTCGCAGCCTAACTTGCAGCGGGCAGTCGTCGGGCGCATGCTGCAAGACTGGGACAAAAAGTTTCCGGGGCGAATCGAGACAATGTTTAGAAGCCTGCAAAACATCGTGCCGTCGCATCTCGCGGATTCGAAATTATTTGATTTTCAGGGGTTATCTTCCGTTCGTGGTGAGGCAGTCGTTCCACACAATTTAGCGATGTTCGACGGCGGCGACACCGCGTTCGATGTTGATCCAGAGATTGAATCGCTCATGCAGAAAGACGCGGTTCAGGCGCAGTCTGATCGACCAGTTTTCGCTGCGGTGTCAGCGCTTTGAGCACGGCCACAAACACACGCATCGTCAAAGGCGCATGCCCGCACGACTGCCCGGACACCTGCGCGCTGGAATATCACGTTGCCGGTGGCAAGTTGATTGAAGTGAAAGGTTCGGCGACCCACAGCGTGACCGCTGGCGTGCTCTGCACCAAGGTCGCGAAGTATCCGTTGCGGACGTACCACCCGACGCGCATCAAGACGCCGCTTAAGCGCGTTGGCGCGAAAGGCGAAGGCAAATTTATGCCGATCTCGTGGGACGAAGCGCTCGCCACAATTGCCTCGAAATTCAAGACGATCATCAGCGAGCAAGGCGCCGAAGCGATCTTGCCGTACAGCTACGCTGGCAACATGGGCATGCTGCAATACGGCTCGATGGATCGGCGCTTTTTTCACACAATTGGCGCGTCACAATTGGATCGCACCATTTGCGCGAGCGCCGGTGCCGCGGGGCTCACGGTCACGATCGGTTCGCGCTTGGGCACCGACATGGAGGCGTTTGCGCAGAGCGAACTGATCATCTTGTGGGGCACCAATCCGATCACCTCGAATTTGCACTTATGGAGCCGCTGTCAGGAGGCGAAACGGCGCGGCGCGCGGCTGATTGCGATTGATCCGTATCGATCTTTGTCGGCCGAAAAATGTCATCAGTGGTTGCCGATCAAGCCCGGCACTGATGCGGCGCTGGCGCTGGCGATGATGCACGTTTTGATTCGCGACGACCTCCTCGATCACGATTACATCGCGAAATTCACGCTCGGTTTTGCTGAGTTAAAAGCGCGTGCAGCGGAATGGACGCCGCAACGTGCCGCTGAAATTTGTGGCATTCCGGTGGCCGATATCGAGGCGTTGGCCAAGGCTTACGGCAACACCAAAAAGGCCGCAATCCGCTTGAATTACGGCATGCAGCGCCACGGCGGCGGCGGCATGGCGGTACGCACGGTCGCCTGCCTGCCTGCGCTCACCGGGGCATGGCGCGAAGCGAGCGGCGGACTGCTGCTGTCCACGTCGGGCGCGTACCCGATGAATCTGGCGTATCTGGAACGGCCCGATTTGATGCCAAAGCGCGACGGCAAATTGCCGCGTATGGTGAACATGAGTGCGTTGGGCGATGCGTTGGCGTGGGGCTGCATAGCTCCCTCTCCCTTGATGGGAGAGGGTTGGGGAGAGGGTGAGGTCTCCATTCCTCACACGGCTGATAAGCCACCATCCCCCTCTCCCCAACCCTCCCCCACCGGGGGGGAGGGAGCAATAAAAGCCATGTTCGTCTACAACTCAAACCCCGCCGCCGTCGCCCCCGACGGCAACGTGGTGCTCAAAGGGCTCGCTCGTGAAGATTTGTTTACCGTCGTAAGCGACATCTTCATCACCGACACCGCCCGCTACGCCGACATCGTGTTGCCCGCTACGACTTCGCCTGAGCACGACGACATCAATCGCAGTTATGGGCATTACGACGTGGTGCTCAACCGTCGCGCCATTGATCCGGTCGGCGAGAGTTTGCCGAATACGGAAATGTTCCGGCGCCTAGCCAAGGCGATGAACCTGACCGATCCGTGCTTCGATGAAACCGATGAATCGATGATTCGCCACGCGTTCGAATGGTCACATTTTTCGCTTGCCGGTCAAAGCTTTGAAACGCTCGAACGCGACGGTGTGTTGCGCCTGAATTACCCGAAGCAGGACGGCTTCATCACGCCGTTTGCCGAGGGAGGTTTCGGCACGCCGTCGGGCAAGTGCGAGTTCTTTTCCGAGACGCTGGGGCAGCGTGGATTCGATCCGTTGCCAACCTACATTGCGCCACACGAACCGGAAACCGAAGTGTTCCCTCTCGCGCTCAACACGCCTCCGGCGCGAAACTTCATGAACTCCACGTTTGCAAACATCCAGGTACTCGCCATACCGCACGGTGCGCCCACCGTGCAGTTGAATCCGCAAGATGCGACCGCACGTAATGTTGTTGAGGGCCAAACTGTGCGTGTGTTCAACCATCGCGGTGCAATGAAACTGGCCGCTCACGTGACTGACGATACGCGCTTAGGCGTGGCCACTATTCTGTGGGGCCACTGGCGCAATCATCCCGGTGCAGAGGGCTTTGTGAACGATCTCACCAGCCAGGCACTCACAGACTTGGGCGGCGGCGCGACGTTTTACGACTGTCGCGTGGAAGTGGCTGCCGTTTAAAGGTTGTGGGAGCGGTGACACCGCTCCCACCTGACTATTGGAGAAATGACGCAATGGAAAAAATTCACAAAACCGATGCCGAATGGCGCGCAGAACTCACGCCCGAGCAGTACAAAGTGGCCCGCGAGCACGGCACCGAGCGGGCGTTCTCGGGCGTCTACGCCGACCACCATGCCAAGGGCACCTACACCTGCGTGTGCTGTGGCGAGTCGGCGTATTCGTCGGACGCGAAGTTTGAATCCGGCACCGGCTGGCCGTCGTTTTGGCAGCCCGCGTCGCCCGAAAACGTGGAGACGAAGGAAGACAATGGTTGGTTCATGCGCCGCACCGAAGTGCATTGCGCCAAGTGCGATGCGCATCAAGGCCATGTGTTCCCTGACGGCCCGAAGCCAACGGGGCTACGTTATTGCATCAATTCGGCATCGCTGAACTTCGTGCCGAGCGAATAATTTCTACCCGCCCGCCCCACATGAATAACGTCAGACAAATTTCCGGTGCCCCGGCCTTTCCGGTCATCTCGCTTTTCTCCGGCGCGATGGGTCTGGATTTGGGTTTGGTCAACGCCGGACTGCACATTGCAGTGTCGCAGGATTTTGATAAGTGGAGTTGCCAGACCATTGCCGCGAACGGCCACGTTGGCGTGCATGGCGACATTCGCGCGCTGATCGACGCTGATCCGTCGTGCCGCTTTTTGCTTGATCCGGCGAAACTCGAAGCGAATGATGTGTTTGCGGTGGTTGGCGGGCCACCGTGTCAGTCATTTTCGACCGCCGGTAAACGGCTCGGCGTTGATGACATGCGCGGCACGTTGTACGAGCAATTTATTCACGTTGTGCGCACAATTAGCCCACGTTTTTTCGTGATGGAAAACGTGAAAGGGCTCGCCTCAATGCCCGCGTCGACCGATTCGACGCGGACGCTGTTGTCGGTGATCATCGAGCAGTTTCGCGCGCTTGGATTCCACACCGTGTACGGTGTGCTCGACGCCGTTCATTACGGCGCACCGCAATTTCGCGAACGATTGGTGATCATCGGTAGTCGTGACAACGAGCCGATTTTTTTGCCGTCGCCGACGCATTTTCATATGCATCAAAACCCCGATATGCGGTGGCGCACGCTGGGCAGTGCCATCGCTGATTTGCAGGACACGTCGGAGCCGTGCGCCAAGTTTTCACCGAACATCGCGAAGTATCTCGGTATGGTGCCCGAGGGCGGCAACTGGCGTTCGCTACCGCAGCATCTGACCGCGGAAGCGATGGGTGGCGCCTATGAATCGGGTGGCGGAAAAGTTGGGTTCTACCGACGTCTAGCGTTCTGGGAGCCATCTCCCACGCTCGTGACCAGTCCCATACAGAAGGCCACGTTGCTGTGTCATCCTCGTGAATTACGACCGCTCTCCGTCAAGGAATATGCGCGCATCCAGGGCTTCCCAGATTCATGGCAATTCAGCGGTAGCACTGCCGAGAGCTATCGCCAGATTGGCAACGCAGTTCCCGTGCCGCTCGGCACGGCGCTCGGGCAAATGCTGATGTCAGTGGCGTTGGGTGACTCCGAGGTTCGCGTCAAGCGTATGCGCGGGACCTCTGTGCATGACACGATGAAGCAAATGTCGCTGTCGTTGGCGGGCGGTTAGTTCAATGATTGCTGAGAAGAAACTCGACGCAAAAGTTGCGGATTTACTTGACGTTCTGTACGTGCGGCGGCTTGCGCAATTGCAGACGCTGACATTGACCATGCTCCTGAACAAGAACCCGTATCTGTATCGGGCGATAGGTATTCAGCGGCCCGATCATTTTCTGGATGCGTTGCTCGTTGCTCGAATTTCCAGTTCCGATGAAACAATTTTCGGCAATGAATTTTTTGAACCACTTGCGCTTTGGGCTGCAGAGCAGGCGGAAATTCCCGGTCGTAAAGTCTCTGTTGGTGCGGGCGCTGGTCAAGATATTTCTATTGAATCAGCGACGGAGTATTTCGCAATTTCAGTGAAGTCCGGGAAGAACATTTTCAACTCGCAGAGCGACAAAGGTCAAAAAGTTGAGTTTGATCAACTTGAAGCGCGATTGAAGAAGCTGAAGAAAGCATTCCACAAAGTCGTGGGCTTTGGTTACGGACGACAGGCCGCAGCAAAGGTAGCGACACCTGTCATCAAAAAGGCGGGGCAGGATTTTTGGGAATTGCTGACGGGAGAGCCCGATTTCTACGTGCGAATTTCCGACGCGATCAGCAAGCCAGCGACTATTCACAAAGCGGCGTTTGACGAAATGTTGCTAAAAAAAACATTCTGAGCTGCTGCGGCAATTCATGATCGATTTCGTCGACACGGATGGCACCGTGCGTTGGCAAAAAGTGGTGGAATTCAACAGTGCCCGCGCGCGTCCGAGTCGCCCGCGTGCGGCGCAACTCACTCCCGGTTAATCGCCTGCTTGCCTTCACGCAACCGCCGCGCGGCGTCAACTGTGACTTGACCGGGTAAATGAGCAACTGCTAAATCATCAAGCCAACATTTTTTGGTCTGCCTCACTAAAATTAGCAGCCACACACACCCTCACAAGGCACTATCACCGGCCTAAGCCGTTTGTCATAAGCCGTTTGTGCAATAGCGTCGCCGCGCTTGGCGACCTAGACTTTTCATCTGTTTTCACGCCACTTCAGGCGTGTCAAAACGACTTGAAAGGTCTCTCTCATGAAAAAAAGTTCCCTTGTCGCAGTGCTGTTTGCGGGCATTGTCGCGACCGTCACGTCGGTGGCTCACGCTGCGATTCCCGATCTTCAGGCGACCCTCACCGGATCGATAGAGCTCGCCAACGGCTTTGACCAGCGCATCACGTTTGCTGTGCAAAACGTCGGCGCAGCGCGCGCTGGCACGGTGACACAAACGCTCCGCTTTTCAAATCAGGTAACGCTGCTGGAGTCGCCCTACTGGTGCCCGGTGACTACGCAGGGGCCGAACAAGGTGATCACCTGCAGCAACTCAAAACTTAACGCGGGTGCCCGCCTCACCGCTGCCATTCGCATCCGCGCGCCACAAACAGGCAGCCCCAACAGCAGCACTAATTTTGTGTTGACGGCCACCACCATCGGTGACACCAACACTGGCAACAACGTGGCAACGTTGCCGATGGCTTTTAGCTCGTCCTTTGCGCCACCGGTCATTCAGGCGCCCATTGATCAGGCGGTGATGACCGGCTGCTCAGGCAGCGCCGCGTTCGACTGGTCGCTGTGCAGCAGCAGCTCCAATCAGGTTCATCAAATCGAATTCAACGCCCTCAATCAGGTGCTCTATCAGGGCACACCAGTTGGGGTGTGGTCGAAGCCTACCGCGAGGACACTGCATATTGACTTTACCGATGGCAACGTAGTGAGCGCCACGTACAACCTAGACATCGTCTCCACGACTTGCTATCGCGGCATCGGAAGCTTCCCCAACTCCACGTGGTTTGCGTGGAAAGAAATCTGTTTCTAACCCTGATTGCCGATCACCATGAACATCAAATCATTACGCCTCGCACTGCTCGTCATTTGCGCTTCCAGCATCGCCAACATCGCCAGTGCCGTTCAGGTCAAAGTTGAAAACAAGTGTGGCAGTCCCACGCCGTACGTGATTCAGAAAAAGGGTAGCAGTTTGAACACCAGCCTTTCGCCGCGCGCCAGCATCACGCACTCGCTTGATGCGGGTGACCGCATTGTGGTGGGCAAATCGGTTGTGCATACGGTGTCTGCTGCGTCGGACAAACAAACCGTAATCGTTTGCAACAAATAGATGACATGCGGAGTTCACCGACCGCGTCGAGCTTTCACGTATGACGTTTAAGTCCTTGCTCGACAACTCAGCAGAGTGGTTGAATGAGCACGCTGTAGCCGTCGTGGTTGCGCTCGCGATGCTTGCGTTGTTGCTTGAGGGGCTGCGTCGCGCCAATGTCATTGCGGAAATGAAGCAACAGAGGCAATGGCTGAGCACGTGGGCTACCAACGGTGCGCTGCTGGGCTGCACGCTGCTTGTATCGTGGTTGTTCGCCCAATGGCTAGCGCCTGTACTCAGTGACGCGCTGAGTTCGCAAACGGGGTTGCTTGTGTGGCTAGGCGTGGCGAGTATTTCATACGCTGCGTCCATCATTCTTGGTGTGCTGCTGCTCGATTTTGTGATCTACGGACTGCATCGTTTGTTGCACGCCATCCCGCTATTGTGGCGGCTACATCAGGTGCATCACAGCGACGCGGACATGAACGCCAGTACGCACTTTCGCCAGCATCCGCTTCAATTAGTGGTCGCAATGTTGATGCAGCTTCCTGTGCTCTGGTTGCTTGGCATTTCGGGCGTGAGTTGGGTTTTTTATGGCGCATTGACTGTCGCGATTCAGCTCTGGCAACACGCTGCGCTCGACCATTCTTCGGTTCTGGATCGCTGGCTTCGCCCCATCCTTGTCACGCCCGCGATGCACCGCGTACATCACGATCATCGTCGGCAGTTTCATGACGCGAACTATGGTGCGTTGTTCTCGTTTTGGGATCGACTGTTTGGCACTTACACCGCGACGTCACCCGATATTCGGCTCGGCTTGAGTCGCTATGACGGCAAGCGCGTGACGCATCCAACTTCATTCATCGACTGCTTATGGATGCCTTTTCAATCATCGCCGACGCCCGCTGCAAAGGCTTCGCTACCCAAATTTCAAACACACCATCAAGGAAAAAAATGAAGCGCTATCTACGATCGCTAACGGGCTTGATCGGCCTGTTGGTTCTTTGTTCGACACAGTTCGGTGCCACGGCGCACGCAGGATTTTCCGTGGCTACGTTGCGGGTGAATCTGGGCGTGACCGCAGCGCCCCCTGCGGCGCCAGTCACCGTGAACGGCTCGTTCACGTACGGCGCGACCTGCGTCGGCGTCGTGCTGCCGCAGCTTGTGTTGGTCTTCCCGCCCCCGGCGTTCACCATCACCACCAATACCGCTACCCCGATTACCGCCAGCGCAAATCTTTCGACAGGTGCGCAAGCCTTTGCCTCCAACAACTGTACGATTACGCAACTCACTCGTCCGGTTGCACCCGCTGGTTTTCAGTGGAGCGGCTCCCCGCCAGACGTGGTGCTCACAAACATTATCGCTGGCTCTCCACCTCCGGTCTATGCGGCGTCGTTTGCCAACGTGTTGGTGCTGCCCACGGTAACGGCGGTTGCTGCTCCGCCCGCCGGCGGGACGGTGACCTGCACCCAGCCGACCACGCCGCTCGCAACCTCAAGCTGCAACGCAACGGCCAATTCAGGGTTCACCTTCAACGGCTTCACCACCAGCAGTTGCGGCGCGGCCTCGGCCAGCAACCCGTACGTCACCAATGCGATTACGAGTGCATGCACAGTGACAGCGGCGTTCAGTGTGAACACGCTGCCGGTAACGACCACCGTGAACATTGCTGCCGGGGGATCTGTCAGTTGCACACCGAATCCTGTTGTGCTCGGTAGTACAGCAACTTGCACCGTCGTCACCAACGCGGGCTATGTGCTCACCAGTATCAGCGGCTGCGGTGGCGCTAACACGAACACGACGCCAAGCGCTTTTGTGACGGCACCGATCACCACGGCGTGTCTGGTCAGCGCAGCGTTCGCACCGCTAGTGGTTGCACCTGCGGCACCGGTGCCAACGCTCGGTGGCGGGCTGTTGATGCTGCTGGGCTTACTCACACTGGGTATCGGCGGTGCGTTCAGCGCCCGGCGACCGCGTTAAGCGCTGGGGTAGTAGGCGCAACGGGCAGAGTCAACCGCACCACGGTGCCTCTGCCCGGTCGCGACTGCACCTCAAGAGCGTGCCCGAGTAGCGCCGCCAGCCGTTTGGCAACGGCGAGCCCAAGGCCCAAGCCCTTGCGCCGATCACGCGCACGATTGCCCACTTGATAGAACTCTTCAAACAGGTGCGGCAAGTGTTCAGCAGCGATACCGACGCCGGTGTCCCACACCTCCAGTAGCAATGCGTCTCGGCGCACGCGTGCCGCAATCAACACGCCGCCGCGCTCGGTGTAGGTGAGCGCATTGGTGACCAGATTTCGCAAGATGCGCAGCAGGTGATGGGCGTCGCTGACTACCCATGCATCCATTGCAGCGAGACGCAATTGCAGGTTGCGACTCACCGCGACTTCGCGAAACTCAGCGTCGATTTTGAGCAAAAAATCGCTGATCGCAAAGGCGCTGGTGTTCGCTGCGGTAGCACCAGCGTCGAGCTCCGAAATGTCCAGCAATTCCCGAAGCAGTCGCTGCAACGCGGTCGTGCTGTGTTGAATGCGCGATACCAGTTCGCTCTGTGCCGGTTCGTGCAGTCGCGCTGCCAGTGTGTCGGCGAGCAGGCTGACCGCATGCACGGGTTGTCGTAGATCGTGGCTGGCGGCAGCAAGAAAGCCGCTCTTTGCCGCATTCGCGGCCTCAAGCGCGCGATTGAGTTCAGCCAGTCGCACCTGTTCAAGCTCTGCCGCACCACGCAGCTTTAACGCCTGATCGCGTTGCCATTCGGTGCGCTGCAGCTCGGTTTGAATTTCCAGCGTCAAGCGCCGTGCGCGTGCGCTTTTCCCCACCAGCTCTTCGTACTTTTCAAAGGCGGTTCTTTGGTGAAGCAGCGCGGCTTTAAAGTCACCCAGCGCTTCGCTCGCTCGGGTCGCCGCGTTGTAGAAGCGCATGAGACTCTGCGCAGAGGTGTAATGCTGCATGAAATACGCGTCCGCCACCAGTCGCGCGCACAAGTCGCGAGTGTCGGCGTAGTTGCCGCGCTCATTCCAAATTTCCGCCTGCACGACCGATTGCTCCAGCGCAAAATCGGCGGCAGCTGAACCCGCCGCGACGCTTTTGCGTAGGAAATATTCGGCACGTTCGCAGTCGCCTGTATGGAGCAATACGCTCGCGAAGGTGACGAAATAATTGGCAATCGGCCCCGGCGGAAAATGTGCCTCGCAGGCCAAAATTCGCTTGGCTAGTACGCTCGCCTCGGTATGTTCTCTGAGGTTGTCCAGTGCCACCAACAAGTTCATGCCGCTGTTGAGCCAGCCGGTGGTCATGCCGGAGGGCTGCGTGACGTCAAACACCCGCTCGGCCAGTTCAAACGCCTTTTGGCACAGTCGACGACCGTCCTCAAAATTGCAGACGGTGATGTTCCATGCGCCGAGGTTGCACAGTGTTGAAACCTCAAGGCCGGGGTTGCCCGTTTTCTGCGCCAGCGACACGGCAATCGACCACACCCGTTGACATTCATCGTGTTCGGCAAGCGCCAGCAATACGCCCCCCAGACCGTTGCACGTGACACATTGCTCGGCGAGTGTGCGCGCCGTTTCTGGCAGGTGACGATTAATTTGGTACAGCGCAGCGGCTGCCGCCATGTTGCCCGCCATGCGCTCAGTGAGCGCCTCAAGATCGCGACAATTGGCGGTGCCAGCCACGCAGTCAAACTGCTCGAAGAGTTGCACCGCGCGCCGTCTGGCGGTATGCGAGACTTCGCGCTCATTGGCCTGCCACGCCCACACAGCAAGGTGATACAGACCGGTGGCCTCCGCCAGCGTGCTGCTAGGAGCGAGTCTCAGCATTTCATCGGCCACTGCACGCAAACCATCGCGACTCGCAAAGCGCAGCTGCCAAGCCCGCTGGTCAAGCGACTTGAAAGGTTCTTGCAGAGCGTTCACGCGATGTCAGCCGCGTGTTGTGATGAGAGCATCTGTGTCACCGCTCGCTGCAAATCATCAGCCGACACCGGCTTGATCAACCACGCCTCGCCCGCTTCCGCGAAGCGCGTGAGATCGGAGGCAAGCGTATCGCCGGTCACGATCAACGCTGGCAAATGCCAGCCGAGATGCGTGCGAATGTCGGCCAGCGCGGCCAGCCCCGTTTGTGTCTCCAGTCGGTAATCCATGACCGCGAAGTCGGGCTGCGATGAGATTGGCGTGAGCTTCGTTATGGCGTCCGTCGCATCGCTAGCAACGATCACACGGCAACCCCGCGCCGCCAGTGCCGCAGCCATGCCGTCACGAACATCGGGTTCGTCATCAACCACCAGCGCGAGTTTGCCACCGAGATCGAGTAGCGGCGTCGGCGCATCATTCACAACCATTTCAACCGCCTCGGCAAGCGGCAAGTGCAAACGGAATCGTGTGCCTCTGCCGACGCGTGAAGTCGCCTCTAGCGGGTGGCCCAGCAAATCCACAAGTCGCCGCACAATCGCGAGGCCCAGTCCCATGCCCTTGCGGCGGTCACGCGACACGTTTCCGATTTGATAGAACTCGTCGAAGATGCGTGGCAAATGCTCGGCATCAATGCCAACACCGGTGTCCCACACATCAAGCAACAGCACATCGCCGCGCGTGCGCGCAGTCACCAACACGCCGCCGCGCTCGGTGTACGCGAGCGCGTTGGCAACGAGGTTTTGCAGAATTCTCTTGAGCAGTGCTGGGTCGCTTTTGACCCATGCGTCAGGCGCGGACAACCGTAAATCTAGGTTTCGATCACGCGCCGTTGGGCCAAATTCATTGTCGATATGCAGCAGCACGCTGGTGATTGGCACAGCCGTCACCGATGCCCGCGTGGTGCCGGCGTTGAGATTGGAAATATCGAGTAGTTCGGACAACATGCCGTTCATCGCGCGCATGCTCTGCTGGATTCGCGTCACCATGTCGCGCACTTCACCGACCTCAACCTGGCCCACCAGCGTGTCCGCGAACAGGCCAATGGCATGAACCGGTTGCCGCAAATCGTGGCTGGCCGCCGCTAAAAACCGGCTCTTGTCGGCGTTCGCTGCGGCCAACGCGCGATTGAGCGTGGCGAGTCGTACTTGCTCTTCCTCCGCAACTCGCTGCTCGGTCAGCGCTTGGTCGCGCTGCCATTCGGCGTGTTGAACTTCGTATTCCATTTGTAGCGTGAGGCGCTTGGCGCGGGCGCTCTGGCCGACCAGCGTTTCGTATTTCGCGAACGCCTCTTTTTTGAAATGCAGTGCTGATTGGAAATCGCCCAACGCCTCCGCCGCCTGCGTGGCGGCGTTGTAGAGCCGCATCAGATCGGTCGGCAGCGACACCTGATCAAAATCCGAGGCCTCGTCGATCGCCTGCTGACACAATGCCGCGGCCTCGCCAAAGCGCGACTGCGCGTTGCGGATTTCAGCGCACACCCAAAACCATTCCACGGTGCAGAGCGGTACCGTTGGATCCGCCGCCGCCTGCGCACGATCAAGGAATTCAGCCGCACGATCTAGCTCGCCTGCGTGCAAAAAAACCGCAGCGAATTTGGTGAAATAGGCCGAGCGTTTGGCCGGCAACAACCACGCTTCCCGCGCCAACAATTGCAGTGCTACACCACGCGCCTCGGCATGTCGCCCGAGGTAGAACAGCGCCAGCATCCAGTTGGTGCCGGAGGTCACCCACGAGCCTTGCGCGCCGGCAATGTCGGCCAACGAAAAGGCCTCACGGCACATGCGCTCCGCGTCTTCAAAATTGTGAATGTCGGCGTGAAAGCCGCCAAAATTACCCAGCGCATTGGCCTCAAACACCGGCAACTCGCACTGTCGCGCGGCGGTCAGCGCAGCGGCGTAACTGCGCAGCGCGTCATCTAGATTGCCCAAATCGCCGTGGCAGAGTGCGCGAATATTGAGCGACACGTAGCGCGCCTCGGGCAGCGTTTCGTCATGAATCGCCCGACGCGGCTCGTTCAGTGCATCAAGCGCCGCCTGACTCTTGCCGGAGCGCAACAGCAGCAGCGCCTTCACCGAGCGCAGGCGGTCGAGGCCGATGCCAAACTGGTGGCGCTCGAACAATTCATGAGCATGCGCGTAGCGAGCGTCAGTACCTTCAAAATCGTAAAGCGCGAGACAGTGCCACGCCCGATGCAGCTCGCTCAACCCGGCCACCACGCTGTCCGGCGGCGCGCCTTCACTCAATGCTTCGGCGGCCTTAGTCAGCTCGGACAAGGCGCGAAAACGCGTCCGCCACGCCGCGCGATCCAACGACTCTATGCGCGACCACGCTACACTCGATTGCATTGACGCAACGTCGTCGTCGCCTTGCCGCCCGGTCTCAATAAGCCCATTCATGCCTGACAGCATATCGCTACTTATCGCCGACGATCACGAGTTGGTCCGGCTGGCGTTGCAGCACGCGTTGCATGCGCTCGCCGACGACATGCAAATGTTCGTGGCGGAGGACGCTGTGACCACGCAGGCATGCCTCGCCGAGCGCCTCACGGCGGATGCGCCGGTCAGCGTCGCGCTGGTCGATTGGCGCATGCCTGGGGTTGACGGTGTGACATGGTTCCGGGGCTTGATCGCGGCCAACCCGGCCACCCGCATCGTCGTAATGTCCGGTGCGGAGGACGCGACGATGGTGCGCGAACTGCTCGCCGCCGGTGCCGCTGGTTTCATCCCAAAAACCGATTCGGCGGCTGTGATCGTGCAGGCGATGCGGCTGGTGTTGGCGGGCGGCATTTATGCGCCGGTTCGTTTGCTGTCGGTTGGTGCCGACGCCAACACGACCACCACCGCGGTCAAGCGGCTGTCGGGCGCAGGCGTCGACAGTCTCACCGGACGTCAACTGGAAGTGCTGAGGTTGCTTGCCCGAGGCTTGCCGAACAAGCTGATCGCACGCGAACTTGACCTGTCCGAAGGCACCGTCAAAGTCCACCTCCTCGCCATTTTCCGCACGCTCAACGTCAACAATCGTACTGAAGCGGTGATCGCAGCATCGGCTTTTTTGGGTGCAGCGGGCACTTCGTCGGCGAGCGCTTTCTGACCATTGCGATAGGTTACGAAGACTCTAATAGCCACGCTCGCAGCGCTGCAACCGGTGCTGGATCATCAAAGAGTTTGTGCGCGTTCGTCGTGATGGCCTGTCGCGTTGCATCGCGCAGCCACGGCTCACGCAAAAGGCGCGTCGCAAGCTCGACATAGTGCGCCTCATCACAGGCAATCAACGCTGCGCACGCGTTTGATTGCAAGGTTTTGAGCATCGCAAAAGTCTGTCGCCCGCGCATAAACGTGCCGGGTAATGTGACCACGGGCAGGCCCACCGCGAGCGCGTCAAGGCTGGTGTTGCCGCCGGAAAAACCAAAGGTGTCGAGCGCGACGTCAGAGGCCGCCAACACCGCCAGAAAATCGGCACGACTCTGCTGCGGCAAGCGAACCACGCGGGTGTTGATGTCGATATCAGCGGGAGCAAAAAAGTGACGCAAATAGTCGTCAAACAAGTGCGAGCGGTTGACGTCGGGGCTATCAAACACCACCAGTGTTGCCGTTGGGGATTGGCGCAGGATTTCGGCCACCGCGCTGGTGAATGCCGGGCTCCATTTAAACGGCGATTGCGCGCACACTGCGAGTGGCCCAACTTCAGGCAGCCCAAGCGCGGCGCGGTCACGCAACGACGGTGAGGGCGGCTTTGGATAGCAGCTGCCTAGCCCCGGCAGCAGATGCAGCCGTTCGCGGTAATGTGCTTGCGCCGTGTCACGATTTGGGGGCTCCAGCGCGGCTGCGCTCAAGAACACGTCGATGGTTGGCAAGCCCGTGGTCACCGGGTGCCCCCACAGCGCGCATTGCAGCGGCGCTAGGCGCATCGCCGCGAGCTTTTCGATCAACGGTTCCATGCCGATCTCGGGATAAATCAACACGTCGAGCGCGTCGTGGGCAATGCATCGTGCCATGGTCGTTACCGCGTTGCTGTCGTCGGCAAAATGTTGCAGGTGATCCACGTGCGCCTGCACCTCATCGGTGAAGGTGTCGCGCAGACCGCAAGCGTAAAGTTGCACGCGTATGTCGTCACTCGCAAGATCGGTGAAAAAGCGCTTGAAGTAGTGGCCGACCGTGCAGTCGCGAATGTGCTTTGATACGAAGCCGACCCGAAGGCGCTTGTCGGTCAGGGGCTGCCGTGCATGAGGCTCCGCCAAGGGGGTCAATGGCAGCATTAACGCACTCAAAAAATCACCGCGCAAACACTGCAACGGCAGGTCGTCGCGCCCGTGATAAGCCAAGCGAAAGGCGGTGTGCCGGACTAGCGCCATCCTTGCGTCAGCACTCAGCGAGGCGGTGTTGATGGCGGATGTAATGCGGCTCAGCCCCGCCACGTAGCGCGCTCGCCACGCGGTGATTGCTGCATCGTCGGCATAGTGCTCCGGCACCGTCAGCAGTGCGTCCACCGTGTCCGCATCGAACCCAAAATCGCCGTCGGCGGTGGTGTCGTGCGTCGTGGTCAGCCGTTGCAATTCGTGCAACGCCGTTAACGGTCGCTGGTCGGTTACGTGCTTCACCCACAGCCAAAGCGCCGCGCTGGATGCGGGGTGCCGTGTGAGCACCTGTTCGGCAAGCCGCAGCGCGTCGGTGGCGCGACTCGCCTGAATCAGCGCTGCGCTGATCGGCCACGCCAGCGTGACGTCCGCGCTTAGGTCGAGTTTGAGAGACTCGGAGAGTTGCAACGCGCGTGCCGCAGTCACTGGCGTGGTCGCTGCCTCCCACAAGTAGCGCCAGAAGCCCGCCTGCTGCGGCGCCATTTGCACCAGCGCTTCAAACTGAACGAATGCGCGGGCGGGCTGCTGGCAGTCGAGCGCGATGCGTCCCGCCAGCGCACGGGTGGCAGGCTCAACGGGGGGCAGGGCGAGCGCGCCCTGGATGGCGCTTTGCGCGGCCTGCAAATCGCCGTTCTGCGCGTGTGCCGCAGCCAGAGTTCGTTGTATGAGCTGCGTGTTGCGCTGGCCTGCGGGCGCGGCGGTAATGAGCTTAACGGCTTCCTGCGCGGTACCGGCGCGCAGGGCTTGCATGGCGCGCTGCGCCAGCGCCTCGATGGTCACGGCGCGCCTCGATTCACCAGCAGCATCGGTTCGTGCATCATGCCCCAGCGCCTTTGATGGCGTCGCGGTCACGACCAATTTGGCACGGGGTGGCTGAAACGAGCATGTACTGATTTTGACATTGCCGCCGCATCAATCCCGCACCAGCGTGGTAGGCCGCCCCCTGTCACAATGCGGTCACATGAGTGTCATAAAACATCAACATGCCAGCCACTATCCTGATTGTTGAAGACGAACCCGCGATTGCCGAGTTAGTTGCCCTGCACTGCAAGCACGCCGGGTTTGCCGTGCAGGTGGCGCATGCCGCGATGGACGCACGCGACATCGTCGACGAAACGCTGCCCGATTTGGTGGTGCTTGACTGGATGTTGCCGGACAAGGCGGGCATTGATTTTGCCCGCGAACTGCGCAAAGACGAGCGCACCCGAGACCTGCCTATTTTGATGCTCACCGCGCGCGCAGCGGAGGACGACAAAGTGCGCGGGTTGGAGGTGGGGGCCGACGATTACGTCACCAAACCGTTCTCTCCGAAGGAGCTGATCGCGCGTATTAAGGCGCTGCTGCGGCGCGCCGCGCCCGAGGCGTCCGACGCGGTGCTTGAAGTGGCTGGGCTTCGCCTTGATCCGGCCGCGCATCGCGTGCTTGGGCACGAGATTGAACTTAAAGTAGGCCCCACCGAATTCCGTTTGCTGCGTTTTTTAATGTCCCGCCCCGACCGTGTGATGACGCGGCAAGCGCTGCTTGACGGCGTATGGGGCGACCATGTGTACATTGAGGAGCGCACGGTGGACGTGCATGTGCGCCGCCTGCGCTTGGCGCTTGAGCCGTCGGGCCTTGATGCGTTGGTGGAGACGGTGCGCGGTGGCGGTTATCGGTTGCGCAAAAAATAGCGCGCTGCGCAAGCTGTCCCACCCAATCCGCCCACCCCGCCCGCTACACTCCCGCGCATGAATCGACTGCCGCATATCGTGGGCGCTGTTGCAGCCGCTGCCTTGACGCTCTCCGTGATCTGGACGCCGTGGATCGCAGTGGTCGCCTTCGCTGCGCTCTGCCTGTGGCTGATGTGGCAGGTGACGTGGCGCGATCAGTCGGCTGGCGAATTGCTGCCCGATTCTGGCGCGGTGCCGCGACCGTTTGACGAGGTGGTGTCGGTGGTGCGCAGCAAGCTGCGTGAGGGTGCGCAGCAGCTCAAAGACCGCGACGCCGAGATCGCGCAACGAAAGCTCATCACCAACGCCGTGCCCGATGGGCTATTTTTGCTCGACGCCAATGATCGTATTCAGTGGTGCAATCAAGCCGCCCTGATGATGCACGCGCTAGATGCATTTCGCGACATCGGCAAACCCATCGCGCAGTTCATCCGGGCCCCCGAATTTGCTGGCTATCTGGCCGACGATCAGCTGCCCGAGCCGGTCATCACGCTGGCCGGGCGCAGCGTGTCGTTTCATCTTGAGCGGAGCGGCAACGATAGCCGCCTGTTGTTGACGAGGGACGTCACCGAGCGCGAAAAGCTTGATCGCATGCGCCGTGATTTTGTGGCCAACGTGTCGCATGAATTACGCACCCCGCTCACCGTGGTCGGTGGTTTCGTTGAGACGCTCACCGATCTGCCTCTGGCCGAACCGGAGCGCACCCGATACCTGAAACTGATCGCCAACCAGACCGCCAACATGCAGCGGCTGGTTGAGGATTTGCTCACCCTCGCGCGCATGGAAAACGACCAGATTCCACCGGAATCTGTATTGACCGACGTGGCTTTGGTGGCGCGCGAAGCACTCGCCGATGCCGAAGCGTTCTCGGCAGGCGCGCACACCTTTGTTGCCCGCATCGAGCCGGCCACCGTGCACGGCAGCGGCAGCGAGCTGCGCTCAGCACTTGGCAATTTGCTGTCCAACGCGGTGCGCTACACCCCCGCCGGTGGCCGCATCGCGCTCAGCGTCTGCACCGCCAACACCGCCAGCGGCAACATAGATGCGCCCGACGGCGAGGTCATCATCGAGGTTAAAGACAGCGGCGCGGGCATTGCCGCTGAACATCTGCCGCGTTTGACCGAGCGCTTCTACCGCGTAGACCGTTCCCGCTCACGAGAAACCGGCGGCACCGGGCTCGGCCTCGCCATCGTTAAGCACGTCGCGCAGCGTCATCGCGCCAAGCTGGAGATCGAAAGCGAAGTCGGCGGCGAGCAACATGGCAGCACCTTTCGACTGCGAATTCCGGCGCAGCGACGAGTCTGAAATCATATTCAGCTTTGCGCTGAATGCGTTGTTGTTAAAGGGCTACATGCTCTATTTGCCTAATTGTCGACTTTATAAATTTACCGCTTCTAGCCCTTTGATAATCTGGTTAACAGGACAAAGCTGATAACGCAGAAATGAGTTGCCGCGGCGCCGAAATTCTGTTGAACTCGGTCTCAATGACAATGACATTTTGGATCGGGGCGGGGGATGACGATGTTGACAATGTGGCGGCGCGCGCTCGCGTCGCTGGCAATGGGGTGGGCGGCCACGATGTCGCTGTATCCGCTGCCAGTGGTGGCGCAGGTGGATTGGGTGACCACGCTCAACGGCATGCAGGTGCCCGTTGCCTTGACGCAGCAAACGGTAGCCGACAGCAGCGATGGCGCGGTCTACGTGGCTGCCATCGGCAACGATGGTGAATCAAACCGGGTGCGTCTGGCGAGCATCTCATCGGCGGGCGTTGAGCAGTGGTCGCGGTGGGTAACCGGCAGTTATACAGGTTCGCGGGTACCGGTGTTCGTCCATCCGGACAATTCGGCGACGTTGGTTTATCAAACCGGCAGCTCCGTTTTGTGTCTGCAAAATTTTTCGGCCCTCGGCGAGAGTCGGTACAGTCGTTGTTTTTTGAGCGTGGTGGCCAAGTCTCGCGTGTTGCTAGCAGCGGACGGGGATCTTTATGTGGCACTGGCCACCAGCAGCCGCACCTTCAAAAAGGTCTCGCCAACGGGCGTGGAGCGTTGGTCTCGCGTCGATCCAATCGTGCTCAGTGGAAATTTGTCTGGCAATGGTGTGGATTCGTCGGGCAATTATTTTGAAATTCAGGACAGTCGCCTGCGCTTATGGAGCAGCGCGGACGGCAGCTTGGTGGGCGACGCCGTGCTCAACGGTTTCAACTGGGTGGCCAATTCGCCGACCGGCAAGGATGCCATCGCCCGCGCGGGCCTTGATGTGGTGCTGATCAGCGGCGCTGCAGCACCTGGCAACGCAATGGTTACCAGCGTTTCGCGCTACGCCGCGACTGGGGCCGTGGTGTGGACGCGACAACTTATTTTCCCCGCCGCAGCCAATAACGAATTCATTTCGTTAACCCCCGCCGATGGTGACGCGGTGTATGTCATCCGCACCCCCTCCGTGTGGACGGCGATACGCAGATCGCCAAGCTGTCCGCCACGGGCACCGTGCTCTGGCAGCAACATTACGCCGGGATTCGCCGGGTGATCGAGGGAAGCGCCGGATTATTCGCCCTGCGCAGCATGGCCAGCGCCTCGGCCGGCGGCAGCGATTCGTTTGTGTTTTCGCTCGCTGCTGGCGACGGCACGCTCGGTACCCCGATGATTTATTCGCGTAGCGACTCGATTGCACCCAGCGAGTGGTTTGCCGTCAACGGCGGCGTGGCAGCGACCTTTCAAGGCAGCAATCCGCTTGCGCCGTTCGCGAATTTTCCGGCATCTATTGCGGCAACGACTGTTTTTCTGGGCACCACGCCGTCCAATCGTTGGCTGGCGCTTGCTCAGACGCGCACGGTAGCCAGCGTGAGCCAAAGCGATTGTTTAATGCCGCGACTGGCGCAGTCGAACCCATCCAGTGGGTGGGGCAGAACGCAGAGTGTGGCCACTGGCGCGGGCGCATCGGACTGGACGACGGTGACCAGCGCAACCGGCGCGGTCACAGCGCGCACCGCGCAATCCGCGCTCGGCTGCGGCGCACCGATCAGCGCCGACGGGGGGCGAACGGTGGTGAGTGCAAACCTGACCGATCAGGTCAAAAAAGTGAGCGCTACAGGCACCACGGTGTGGCAAACATCGAGCACGCTTACTGCGGCGACGGCGGGCACTCAGCCATTGCAAGTGGTAAGCGCGAGTGGCGACATGACGTATATGAGCGGTAGCGTCATGGGCCGCGTGTCGGCGGCGGGTGTGCTCCTTTTCGAGCTTGAAACCTCCAAAATCGCCGCACGCTTTCTCGTAATCGACAGCGTAAACAATGCGTGGTTGGTGTCGGGCGGCAATACGTCAAGCCTGATCGTGACCAAGGTGTCGCCCGCGGGCGTGGTGCTTTGGTCAAACACGATCATGACCCCGGGGTGTGCTGAGGCAAATCTTGCGGCTCGACTGTTACCGTCCGATGAAATGCTGTTGGCGACGCAGAGCTGCACGCAGCCCAGCGTCTACAAAATCAACGCTGCGGGGCAAATTGCGTGGCAACGCTTTTTTAGCGGCACCACGGCCCGTCCCAGCCTATTCTTCAGCGCGCTGCACGTCGACGGCGCCGGCAACATCTATGCGGGCGGTTGCCTGTCCAGCGGCACTCGCGCCAGCACAGGCAGCAATGGCGTGTCGGCGATGATGTCGTTGACGGCGGCGGGCGTAGATCGATGGCTGGCACAAAGCGATTTGATTGCAGACGCCTCGGAGTGCATCACCTCAATTGCCATCGATGGCACCGACACCGTGTACGCGGCCGCGTCGTCCAGTGACACGACGAAGCTTCCCGTGTTGTGGTCGCTCACCGGGGCCGGCGTGGAGCGTTGGCGACATAGTGGCGTACTCAATTTGCCGGTCGCTGCCAGCACCGAACTTGCGTCCGACAGCACCGGCAGGTTGGTCGCGCTGGGTGAAGCGGCACCGGGCATTTACGGGGCGCGTGAAACCAGTATTCGGCGTATCAATGTGGCGAGCATTGGAGGCTCTGGGCTAGCGCTTAAATTTCTTGAAGTGCCGAGTGCGCTGGTTGTTTATCGCGAACAGTTCCCGGTGCGCATTGGGCTGCGTACGGCCGCTGATGTGGCTTTCAACGCCACGGCTGCGCTGGTCGTGGGTCTCGCCCGTCAGAATGGCAACGGCACGCTCGACGGTTCGCGCAGTTGCACCATTGCCATTGGCAGCAGCGATTGCGTCGTCGGCGACACTCGCTACGACCGAGTGGAAACCGGCGTCACCCTGACCGCCAGCGCGGACGGTTTTGCCAGCGTCGTGTCACCGGCCATCGGCTTCGCCGTTGCGACCACCAGCATGACGATTTCGGCGTTAGCAGCGGGGCCATTGACTGCTTATTCGGTGATTCGAGTGCGCGCTGCGGTTAAAGCGCCGCCGCCTGCGATTGCGGGGAACGCAGGCACGATCAACGGACCGCTGACGCCGTCAAACAGCGCTCTCAGCCGCTGCGCCAGCGGATTCGATGCCAACGCAGTGGCGTTCACCGAATGCGATCTCTTGCTGCGTGCCGCGAACCTGCCGCTCTCGGCAAGCTTCACGCCGAGCCAGAGCGGTTACGCGCCGTCAACGGCCACACTTACCTCGTTCGCGTTCAGCAAAGTGGCACCGACGCTACTTATCACCAATGATCCGGCCAACACCTACGTCTTGGGTGATCGAGTGCGCTTTCGAGTGGCATTGGTGGTACCTGGTGGCGTCAATGTGTCAACGCTGATTGCGCTCAATACGGTCACGCTTTCCGGTGGTGGTGCCTGCGCATCGAGTGTGTCGAGCGGCGCGGTTTTCAATGGCTTTGCGGGCAGCTACGTGCTGTGCGAAATCACCCAACCTGCCAGCGGTCCGCTCGCCGTGAGTTTCAACTTTGCCGGGGACGTTGACTTGCTGCCCTCGGGGCCGGTTGCTTACTCGGTGACCATCGTCTCCGGTGGCGTGCTGCGCGGCACGGGCACCACCTTCCCGTCGGGCATCACGCTGTGCTCAACCACGCCGGGCGTTACGTGCGGATTTATCGATGGTTATTCACAGTGGCAATGCGCAGGCCCGTCCGGCATGAGTGGGCAGGTGTTTTTTGTGGCCGTACCGGGCGCGGGGCAATACTACTTTCCCGGCTCCCCAGTGCGCTTTTCAAACGTCACCGGACTGACCAACCACACCGCTGCGATTGCGTTTAACACCACTACGCTTGCCTGCCAGCTTGACGTCGACGGCGATGGTGCGCGCATGACTCTGACCGACGGCATTTTGATTCTGCGGCGCATGTTGGGTTTGACCGGCAATGCCCTCACCGAAGGGGTCACGCACGCTTGCGTGCCTCGAACCCCGCTTGCCATTTCACAGGCGGTCAATCTGCCTGCCTACGACATCGACGGCGATGGTTTTACGTTGCCACATACCGACGGATTACTGTTGTTGCGTGCGATGTTAGGACCGCGCGGCGAGGCGCTAATCTCCGGGGCGGTTGCTCAGAATGCCCTGCGCAAGACGGCGCTTGAAATTCAGAATTTTTTGACCAATTCGTGCGGGCATTCGTTTAACTAATCAAAGCCCCGCGCGCGCCACATAAACGCAATTGCGACCGTTTCGTTTGGCGTGCGCGAGCGCGTCGCCTAGCCGGTCTAGGGCGTTGCTCAGGCTGTCGTTGATGGGCACTGCGGTGGCGCCGATTGATACGCGCAGCTCAACGGCTTGACCGGCCAGCGCGTCGGGCGGATGGGCCAAGACGTTGGCGCGCAAGCGCTCGGCGGTAGCACCCGCAGTGGCTGCTGATTCGGCGGGCAGCCAAGCCAGAATTTCATCGTCCCCCCAGCGCGAAATCACGTCTGAGCGACGCAAGATCGGCTCGATGGCCCGCGCGAGATGCTGTAGCGCCATGTCGCCCACCCGGCTGCCGCAAGCGTCGTTAATTTTCCTCAAGCCGTCGACATCAATCAGCAACAGCACGCCGCGATTGTTATGTGCATGGTCTGGGTGCGAGCGCCACGCGTCGTCTAGCAATTGCTGCGCGTGGCGGCGGCTGAAAAGCCCGGTGACTCGATCTCGTTGGTTCTCGGCGAGCAGCGGGGGCCTGCGCCGCGTATGGGCGAGCACGTCATAGCACCAGCGACCGAGGCCTTCAAACTGCACGCTGTCCGCGCTTTTGAAATAACCAGATCGCACCGAGAACAGGCAGAGCAGGCCACGGTCATCGTCCGCCGAGCGAATCGGCGCGACTAACGCGCTGCGAATATTGAAGCGTAACGCCAGATCCCGCCACAGCGCACAGCGCGACAGCGTGGAAATGTCAAGAATGCGGGTGTTGCCAAGGCTCAGCTCGCGGCGCTCAACGCACAACGGCGCTACTGCTGCGCGTGCCGCGCCAACCACCACCTGCGGCTCGATCACATCAGCAGCGGCAGCACCGAACCAGACAAAGGCCAAAGGCATATGCGGCATCACCGTGGCCAGACTCTCCAGCATGTGCTCAATGGCCACCGAGGGCGCGGGGTTGCTCAGCAGATTGACGCTAGCGCGCAACAGTGTTTCTGAGATGAGGTGGCGCTCCGCGCGGGCAAGGGTTGCGGGCAGATCGCTACTCGGCTGGGGCCTCTGAAACACGCGATTAAACATGGTTACTCAATAAAGCGGCAGGGCACGCACTGAACGATACGCATTCATACGCTCGTACAAACATAAGATTATTGGTAGGTTACACCATCTTTCCCAGATTAGTCTTAACTCTGCTGCCAGCTAACTCGCATCGCGTTTGTGACATTTGCCGACGAGCACGGGTTGCGTGCCGCTGCTACGTCCGCCCGGTAGTTGCTACGCCTTTGACGGCTCGAAAAACAGCGGCCACTCGCCCCACAAGTGCCATGCGCCAGGCCGCGCCCGAATCAGCGCCTCGTAACTTGCCACCAGCTCGGCCAACCGCCCAGTGGGGGTGTCGGCGGTCAGCGCGCGAATGCTGAGTGTGGGGCGTAGTGTCTGCGCGTCCCACGCAGCCACCAGCATGTACACCGGCACGCCCTGCGCGGCGGCCAGCTCAAACGGTGTGAGCGGAAAATACCCGGTTCGCCCGAAAAACGGCACGCCGACCGCGCCGCGCGTAAGCACCGGCGGGATGTCGGCGGCGATATACACATGGTCGCCACGCGCCCACACATCACACATTTTTTGCTTAACGCCGCCGTCATTGGTCACAATCAGCCGCGAGCGACAAATGCGCTCGATCCATTTGAGCCGCATCAGGCCGAACAAACGGGCGAAGCGATCTGACCAGCTCGGCCCGGCAAAGCCGCGAAACATGATGATCGAAATGCGCTCGCCGAGCTGTCGAAAATAGCGCGCCATCCACCAGCCGCCACCGTAGTGAAAAATAACAAACAGCGCGCCGGCGCCCGGGGGCCGCTCCGGCGCATCCACCAGCAGGTGACGGCGCATCCATGCATCAGAGCGAAACAGCGACAGCCACGGGTCGGCAAAGTCCGCCACCCGCGTCAAGCGCAACTCAGCCATCACCTCATCGACCGGATCGGTCAGACCAGAGGCCAGATAACCGACTCGCGCGTTGGCGATTTCAAGGCGAAATATTTTTGGATTGGTGCGGATGTAGCTGGCCAGCCGCATGCGCGGTTTGGCCGGTGCCAGCGCCAGCGCCAGCGGCAGCAGCACCTGATCGCGCACCCGCTCCCACAGCGTCGCCGGGCCGGTGCGCTCTTCGGCCGCCGACTTGGCCGACACCAACAACGTGCCCAGCAGCACCAGCAGCATGCCCGCCACCATGTTGAAGGTGATCGGCTCGGAGAGCACCAGCCAGCCCCAAAACGCGGCGAACGCCGGGAACAAAAACGCCACGCTCGATGCGCGCTGCGGGCCGATGGTTTTCACCAAATTGAAGAACATCACGTAGCCAATGGCCGTGCAAAACAGCGCCAATGCCAACAGCGCGCCCCACGCAGGGGCCGACGGCATCACCGCAGGCGCAAACACTAAGCCGGGGATGAGCAGCCACATCAGCGCCCCCCACAGCATGCCCGCCGCCCCCGGCACGCCGGACTCCCCGGTCAAGTAGCGTTGAATCAAAAATGACGCCGTGGCGTACATCGCTGCCGCCAGCACCGCCGCCACCATGCCCGCCACCACCAGCGGTGTCAGCGCCACAGGCTGCAAGCCCACCAGCACCAACACCCCGGCAAAAGCGCACGCAATACCCAACCATTTCATTACGCCAAGCGGCTGTTTGAACCACAGCCACGCGATGAGCGCGCCCCACACCGGCGTGGTTGAATTAGCAATGGCGCTGTAACCCGCCGGGATGTGCTGGGCGGCAAAACTGTAGGCGATGAACGGGATGGCGGTGTTCACCGCGCCCACGCCCAGATAGGTCTTCCAGCGGGCGCGAAAATCAAGCGACAGACGCAGCGCAGCGCAGAGCCCAAGCATGATGACGCATGCCAAGCCCACCCGCGTGGCGGCCATAGAAAACGCCCCGAACTCCGGCACCGCTACGCGCATAAACATGAACGCCGCACCCCACAGCGCGCCCAGCAGCAACAGTTGCGCAAACGAGCTGGACTTCATTGACACTGCTGGTTGGAGAGCAGCTTATGGCTGAAACTGTTGTTTTTATTGGGCAAGAGGCGATAAATCATAAAAGTCGATATTTGGCAAAAGGGCGGCATCGCCCCTGATTTATAAGGGCTTCAACGAAAAGCCATTGTTTTAACAGTGCCACGCGGACAGTGCCGAAGCGTAGCGGAACCGGCGCAGCTGCACGAGCGCTTGGTTTATTCTCGTCGCCCTTGCGAAGGCAGGGGGCCAGTGTCTTTCGAACGCGCTAAAACCGCCACGAAACACCCAAAGTCACTGGGTTCCTGCCTTCGCAGGAACGACGAAACGCGGGAAATTTGAATTATTCTGCGTTTCCTTAGCAACATTATTGCCCCCACGTCCGGGCAAAATGAAGCTATGAATGCTGACCCGACCCAAGCCGTTTCACCCACACGCACGCCCGCACCCGCCGCCTTAGACATCTCAGGCAAAACCAGCAATCCGAACGCCGGTTTGCGCGGTAATTATGCGGAGATGGCTGCCGATTTCACCGTGCAGCAGCGTATCAGCGATTACAGCGACGAAGAACAAGCCCGCTGGTTGCGGTTGGTGGAGCGTCAACTGTTGCTGATTCAGGGCCGCGCGTGTCATGAATTTATGGATGCCATTTATGGCTTGACAGCGCTCGACATGCGTCACGGCATTCCTGATTTTGCGGCGGTGAATGTGGCGCTCAAGGCCGCCACCGACTGGCAGTTGGTGGCCGTGCCGGGCCTGCTGCCGGATGACGTTTTTTTCACCCATTTAGCCAATCGCCGCTTCCCGGTGACGGTGTGGTTGCGCGAGGAGAGCGAGTTTGACTACATCGTTGAGCCGGATATTTTTCACGACTTTTTTGGCCATGTGCCGATGCTGTTCACGCCGATTTTTGCCGATCATTTGCAGGCGTATGGTGAAGGTGCGTTGAAGGCAAAACGACTTGGCGGGTTGGATTGGCTGGCGCGGCTGTACTGGTACACCATCGAGTTCGGTTTGATCCGCGAGGACGGAAAAGTGCTTGCCTACGGCGCAGGTGTTTTGTCGTCGCCAAAAGAGCTGGTCTACGCGCTCGAAAGCCCGGTGCCGCAACGCTTGCCGTTTGACGTGATGACCTCCATGCGCACTGCATTTTTGATCGACGATGTGCAAACCACGTACTTCGTGCTCGATTCATTCCAGCAACTGCGCGACGACACCGCGCCAGATTTTGCGCCGCTGTATGAGGTGTTGCGGGCGGAAGCGGTGTAGCGCTATCGGCTGGCAGCCGGGCGGACTTGAAAAACCGCGCATGTTTTTCTGGGTGCGGGGGGCACGGTGAGCGCCTCAACGAATTTTCATGAATTTATGAGATTTCGTTGCAAGTGCTCAAGTTGACTGCTAAAACTGGCAACGCTCAAAGATAGGAATTATCTTTTTTTGAGCGACATTACGCATCGGCAAACTCTACTGCTTCGTCGCCCCATCGCGGGTTAGGGGCTCGTGGTGGATTCAGATTTCATGGCGCGTCGGTCATGATTCCCTGCCTGTGTCGGCATGACAAACGGGTCGATCCACCCAAACGAATAATCCCGGTTAAAAAAACCGCACCCAAGAAAGTTGCGTTGCCCATGTCGTACTCTCGCATCCTCCGTCAAATCACCTTCGTCCTGAGTCTGGCGGTTGCAGCGTTCGTGGGCAGTCAGGCCATAGCGGCCCCGACCATAAGCTATCCCGCTTTCGGCAACACCACACAAACCAGCAATCGCGTGCTGCCCGTCACCTTGATTGACGCGGTCGGCGTTGCCACCGGCGGCGTCAGGCCTCGCATCTATTTGCGCAAGAACGCGGGTGGCTATGGCTCGCAACCGTGCAACCTCGTCAGCGGCACCGTCAACAACGGTGGATGGGACTGCGACGTTAACTATGCATTCGTGGGTGGTGTGGTCTTGACCGACGTGATCAGCTACTTTGTCATCGCGCAAGACACCGCTGCAAGCCTTGCCTCAAACCCAGCGGGTGTGGTCGCCAGCAACGTCAACACCGTCACCACACCGCCCGTCCCGAACAGCTACACCATCGTGACCGTGCTGCCCACCACCATCAACGTGGGCCCAGCAGAAACCATTACCTCGCTGACCAACGTGGGCGGCGTATTTGAACGGATTAACAACGGCTCGCTGGTGGCCAATACGGTGGTCAATATCACCGGCGATTTGGTGGGCGAACTCGGCACCGTCGCCCTCAACCAAATGACTGAAGATGGCGCGGGCGGCTACACGCTGCTGATTCGCCCAAGCGGCGGGCCACGCACCGTTACCGGCAGCAACACCGGCGGCCTGGTTCGACTCAATGGCGCTGATCGCGTCACCATTGACGGCTCCACCAGCGGTGCCACCGCCACCGCCACAGGCGTCGGCGGCAATGCGGCCCTGCGCGAACTCACCATTCAAAACACCAACGTCTCTACCAATGCAGTGGTCATCGCGGTGCAAAGCGGCACGGCGGGCGCGCAGAACAACACGTTGAAAAACCTCAATGTGTTGGGCCAAGACCCGACCACGACGATAGTTGGGATCGCGCTGGGGGGAAGCACACCCGGCACACCCGGCACCGATAACGACAACAACCGGATCGAAAATTGCAGCGTGCGACGCGCGGTCTTTGGCATCTACTCCGCCGGCCAGAGCGCAGCAAACCCAAATACCGGCACAGTGATCACGATGAACGACCTGTCATCGACCACCACTGATCGCTTGCGCCGAGTCGGTATCTTTGTCGTCAACGAGAACGGCATCCAGATCACCCAGAACAGTATCGGCGGGCTCGATACCAACGAAAGCACAGACGGCGTCGGAATTGGGCTGGGTACCCAAGCAATTGACACGTCCTTGGGGACAGCGGGTGGCGTGACCAATGCGTTGGTGTCACGCAACCGCATTAACGGCGTCAATAGCCAGAGCACGACGGGCTTTTCGGCGGTGGGTATCGCAGTGGCTGGCGGTGCGGGCGGGGCCAACGTGATCGTCAACAACATGATTTCGGGCATTACGTCACCGGCGACCACGCCGGATCTGGTGGTCGGTATTTTTGTTGCCGGGGTGACCGGTTCGAGCACGCGGCTGCTCTACAACTCGGTATCGATGACCGGGAACCGTGGTGCCGTGGCGTCACAAATGCCGAGCTACGCAGTGGCAATCACCGGCACTGATCCCACGGTTGAGCTGAAAAACAACGCGTTCTCGACCACCCAGACGGCTAGCGGCGGCGGTGCCAATGCCAAAAGCTACGCGATCGGCATGGTCAGCACTACGTTTACAAACCTTGACGCCAACTACAACGCGTATTACAGCAGCGGCGCCAACGCGGGCTTTTTCCGCAGCGGAATACTGGGTGCGGGGTCAGGCACCGACTATGCCACTGTGGCGGCGTGGCGCGTGGCCATTGCCGATGACGCGAATTCGCTGCAAGTCGACCCGCTGTTTGTCTCCACCACTGATTTGCACTTGCAGGCAACATCCCCGCTCATTGCGGCGGCAACGCCCGTGTCCGGCGTAACGGTCGATATCGACGGCCAAACGCGCTCGGCGAGTCTGCCCGCCATAGGTGCCGACGAAATATTGGTCACGGCCGACCTTGCAATCACCAATACCGACGGCGTCAGCACCGTCACCGCCGGTGGCAGCACCACCTACACCATCACGGCCAGCAACGCAGGCCCGGCCAATGTGACCGGTGCCACCGTAGCGGACACCTTCCCGGCGAGCCTCACCTGCACCTGGACCTGCACCGGCGCGGGCGGTGGCACTTGCACCGCCGCTGGTGCCGGCAACATTAACGACACCGTGAACCTACCCGCTGGCGGCAGCGTCACCTACACCGCTTCGTGCACGATCTCGCCGTCGGCCGTCGGCTCGCTCGCCAACATCGCCATGGTGAGCAGCGCCGTTAGCGACCCGACATCGGGCAACAACAGCGCAACCGACACCAACACCATCACCGCGCTTACCTATGCCGTCATCGGTGTGGCGAGCCCACTCGCAGGCGGCGGCGTCACCTGCACGAGCCCGGTCAATCACGGTGGCACCACGACCTGCGCGGTCACCACCAACGCGGGCTATACGTTGATCAGCGCCAGCAGCAGCACCTGTACCGGCAGCTTGGCTGCCAGCACCTACACGACCGGCGCGGTCACCTCGACGTGCACGGTCACGGCGATCTATGCCGCGATAGTCAACGCGACCTGCGGCAGCGCCAACACGGTCGCTGTGGCGGTGGCACCCTCGGCTAATCTGTGCGCCGACGCCAGCACGCCTGCGGTCACCACCACACCGAGCCAATTCACTTGGACATGTAACGGTGCCAACGGCGGCAATCCTGCAAGCTGCGCGGCACCCAGAACCTACACCGTCACGCCCAGCGTTGTTGGTGGCAACGGCACGGCAGTCGGCGGTGGCGCGGTCGTTCACGGC
>JANNYE010000075.1:0-50119 GCA_031409935.1 Burkholderiales bacterium
CTCGGCGTGCATGGTTACGCAATGAGTCGCTATTCCGGCTGCTATGTCGGCATGAAGGCGGTGACCGATACAGTGGAGTCGACGGCGAGCGTGATCGTCGATCCGGACCGCATCAAGCCGATCATTCCGACCGATTTCCCGCTGCCGGAAGGCGGTGTGAATATCCGCTGGCCACACACGCCGCTTGAGCAGGAAAAGCTCATGCACGATTACAAAATTTACATGGCGATTCACTACGCGCGAGTGAACAAGTTAAATCACATCGTGATCGACTCGCCACGTCCGCGCCTAGGCATCATGGCGGCGGGCAAAGCGTACCTCGACGTGCGTCAGGCGCTTGAAGATCTGGGCATTGATGACGAGCTGGCGCGCGCCATCGGCCTGCGCGTTTACAAGGTCGGCATGGTGTGGCCGCTGGAGCCGGAAGGCGTGCATGAATTCGCCTCGGGTTTAGAGGAAATTCTGGTCGTTGAAGAGAAGCGGCAAGTCCTCGAATACCAGTTGAAAGAGCAGCTCTACAACTGGTCTGAGGCCGTGCGTCCGCAGGTCGTCGGCAAGTTCGACGCCAAGGGCGAATGGGTGCGCCCGCATGGCGACTGGCTGTTGCCCGCGCCGTCGGAATTGACGCCGGCGATGATCGCGCGCGTGATCGCGGGACGCATCGCAAAGTTCTATGTCAGCGACAAGGTGAAGCAACGCGTCGACTGGATTAACGAGAAAGAACGCGCACTCGCCAGGAACGTCATCACCATTGCGCGCGCGCCGTACTTCTGCTCCGGCTGCCCGCATAACACCAGCACCAACGTGCCCGAGGGCTCGCGCGCCGTCGCGGGCATCGGCTGTCACTACATGGCAGTGTGGATGGATCGCGCCAGCACCTTCACCCAGATGGGCGGCGAGGGTGTGCCGTGGATCGGGCAGGCGCCGTTCACCGATGAAAAACACATCTTCGCAAACTTGGGCGACGGCACGTACTACCACTCCGGCCTGCTCGCCATTCGCGCGAGCGTGGCGGCCAAGGTGAACATCACCTACAAGGTTTTGTACAACGATGCAGTCGCCATGACCGGTGGGCAACCGCATGACGGACCGCTGTCGCCGCTCACGATTTTGAATCAGGTCATCGCGGAAGGTGTGAACAAAGTTTGCGTGATCACCGATGAGCCTGAGAAGTACGAAGGCGTCGCGTTGCCCGCCAACTGCCCCGTCTATCACCGCGAACGGCTCGACGAAATCCAGCGCGAATTCCGTGAAGCGCCGGGCTGTACGGTCATCGTGTACGACCAAACCTGCGCCGCAGAAAAACGTCGTCGTCGCAAGATTGGCAAGTTCCCCGATCCGGCGAAACGCGTGGTCATCAACGAAGCGGTCTGCGAAGGCTGCGGTGACTGCGGCGTCAAATCCAACTGCGTTTCGGTGATGCCGCTGGAGACCGAATTCGGTCGCAAGCGAACCATTGATCAAAGCAGTTGCAACAAGGATTACTCCTGCGTTAATGGCTTCTGCCCAAGCTTTGTCACGGTGGAAGGCGGCGCACTCAAGAAGCCCGCGAAAGTAGGCGCTGTCGAATTCGGTGACATTGCAACGCCAACGCTTCCTGTGCTCGACAAACCATACAACATCCTCGCCACCGGCATCGGCGGCACCGGCGTGCTGACGGTGGGTCAAGTGCTCGGCATGGCCGCCTTCCTCGAAGGCAAGGGCATGACCATTCTCGACATGTCGGGCCTCGCGCAAAAGAACGGCTCGGTGATGAGCCACATCCGCATCGCGCCGACGCAGGAGGCGTTGCACGCGACGCGCGTGGCCGCAGGCGAAGCGCACCTCATTCTCGGCTGCGACGTGCTCACCACGACCGCAGAAGACTCGCTCGCCAAAATGGCCGTTGGCGTGACCAAAGCGGTCATCAACTCAGCCATCGTCATGCCCGCCACCTTCACCCACAGCGCTGATCTCAAGTTCCCGCTTGGCAGCATGGAGCGCGAAATCATTGAAGCCGTCGGCGCTGATTCTGCGTGGTTTATGGATGCCACCAAAGTGGCCACGCGGCTTATGGGCGACTCGATCGCGACCAACTTGTTTGTGCTCGGCTACGCATGGCAGAAGGGCCTGATTCCGTTGCTCGAAGCGACGATCTTGCGCGCGATTGAACTCAATGGTGCAGCCATTGAAATGAACAAGAACGCGTTTCTGTGGGGCCGTCGCGCGGCGGTCGACATGAAGCGCGTCGAAGCAATCGCGATGCCAAAAGTAGCCGCACCCGTCTCGATGAAGTTGAGCGAATCGCTGGAAGAAACCATCGAGCGCCGCGTGACATTCCTGACCGACTATCAGGACGAAAAATACGCAAAAACGTACTCTGATTTCGTCGCGTTTGTTCGTCAGGCTGAAACTGCAAAGCTACCGGGCAAGACCGCGCTGACCGAGGCGGTTGCGCGTTACTACTTCAAGTTGCTCGCCGTGAAAGACGAATTCGAGGTCGCCCGCCTGCACAGCAACGGGGACTTCGAACGCCGCATCGCGGGTCAGTTTGAAGGTGACTACAAACTCAACTTCCATCTCGCGCCGCCGATCTTCTCAAGGAAAGACGCGGTCACCGGTGAACTGAAGAAGCGTCAATTCGGCCCGTGGATGATGAGCGCGTTTCGCTTTCTCGCCTCGCGCAAGAACTTGCGCGGCACCACGCTAGATATCTTCAAAAATACCGACGAGCGCCGCATGGAGCAACAGCTCAAGGTTGACTACCGCCGCCTGATAGAGGAGGTCGTCGCCAAGCTCGCTCCGCACAATCATTTACTCGCCGTTCAACTCGCACAAATCCCGGAAGACATTCGTGGCTACGGCCACGTGAAAGAGCGGCATTTCAAAGCTGCGAAGGTGAAAGAAGCTGGTTTGAAGGCAGCATTTGATGCAGCCAAAGTAGTGATTGGCATCGCGCCCGTAGCGCAGGTGGACGCGGCAAAAGCGGCGTAGAGAAAGTAGTGTGTGTCGTTGTATGTTTTATCGCGGAAAGTTAGCTTCATTTTTACTTTGCCTCGCCTTGGTGGCCTGCACCTCTCAGTCGACAAAACCACCCGATCCCGCCGCATTGCAGCGCAGTGCGGTGCTGTCGCCTATCTCAGATGCGGCGCACCAATCGGGCTTCAACGGCATGGTGCTGGTAGCTGACGCGCGGCAGATTCTTCTGGAGCGCGCCTATGGCTCGTTGTCACCGCTGTCTGACGAGCCCCTGCGTGTAGACAGCGTGTTTCGGCTGGCGTCGATCACCAAGCAGGTGACTGCGATTATGGTCATGCAGGAGGTCAGTGCCGCTCACCTGAATCTGGATGAATCATTGGGCAGGTATTGGCCAGATTTTCCAAACGTAGATTCGCGAGCGGTCACTTTACGGCAACTGTTGATGCACACATCAGGATTGCCGAATTCCGATGCCGTCAATGGCTTTTACGATGTGAAAAATGCTGGTAAGGGGCACATGCGTTCTGCCGCACAATCGGTGTGTGCTCAGCCGCTCAAGCAAAAGCCTGGTGAAAAATTTGAGTACAACAACTGTGACTATCTGGTGCTCGGTGCGTTGCTCGAAAAGGCCACTGGTCTGGACTACGAAGCGCTGGTTCGTACTCGCGTGTTTAAGCCCGCTGCCATGGTGACTGCGGGTGTTTATTCGCCAGACACGCGAGCTGTTGCCCACCATGCGCAGGGCGTCGTGGACGGCAAGAGCGATGGCGTGGTCAATCCAGCAGTTTATGGCGCGGCGGGCGGGTTGTTCGGTACCGCGCGCGATGTGTGGCAATTGAACCGCGCGTTCGCTGCGGGGCGACTCATGGACGAGCCAGCACGCGACGTAATGACGAGGCCCAACCAGTGGGGCGCAGCGCTTGGCGTTTGGTCGTACATGCTCAAAACTCCGGAAGGCCGCGTTGTCAGAATCGTGGAGCGACAGGGCTGGATAGGCGGCATACGAGTCGTGAATCTACTCGACCTGAACTCGAATACCAGTGTCGTCGTCATGAGTACCCAAGGTGACTACGATTTGTCGCAGAGCTGGACTGGCAAAGGCGTTGCTGCTGAATTGATGTTGCAGGCGGTGTCGGACATTCCTGCGCAGACTGGGTTACCCTGAGGGTCGAGGCTATGGCTAATGGATGGGCGGCTACCCTTGCGTGGTAAATTGTGATACAGTATTTCTGTATTACAAATGGAGTTCGCTTATGACAATCTCTGTTCGCATGGATCCGCTGCTTGAGCGTGAGCTAGAGCTTGTCGCCAGGAAAAAGGGCGTGACCAAGTCGCAATTTGTAATTGAGGCGGTTGAGCGAGCGCTTGGTCGTCGCAACCCGTATGACCTGATGATGGCCTTCAAAGTTGAAGAGGAACGCGCTGTTTACAACCCGGGTGCCCGCAACGACGTCAATGAGGCTGCAAAAGAAGTGCCGTACGAAACTGGCGCAGCACGGGACGCTATCCGGAAAAAACTGAAGAGTAAGCACAGTGTCGGCGGCGCTGGTTGATGCGGGGCCGCTGGTCGCGGCGTTTGGAGCCAATCAGCCACAAGGGAGACGCTATCAGGCGCTGTTCAAGCTGGCGGCGGACGAGTTATGGTCGCTTGCCACCACGTGGCCTTGCATCGTTGAGGCCAGCTATTTGCTAGATCCGCCACAACGCTACGCCATGTTGCGCTGGGTGGCGGCTGGTGCGATCAGCGTGTTTCCGTTCGCTCAGGAATCGGTGGAGGCGATGGTCGAGTTGATGCGCAAGTACACGCAACCGCCGCGCTCTGAAATGGACTTCGCGGATGCGTCGCTCGTTTGGCTAGCGACGGATACGGGCGTCAATCGGATCATGACAATGGATGAGCGCGACTTTTCTCGTTATCGCTTGCCAGATGGGCGAGGCTTTGAGATTTTGTAGTGACTGGGCCACCCGTGTCGCTGGTTCGGAGCAACATCACGTAATTCCATTTCTAATTCAATAGGAGACTAGGCGCGACGACGCAGACAGTGCGTGAGCACGGCAAGGAGGAGCAACAACGTATCGTATTGATTTAGAAATGGAATAAGTCACTTTCACGGTGGCCGAGAAGGGGATGCTTCGGAGGATGAATTGCGGCGCGACTTTACGCTCGTCGACAAGCTCCGCTGTGTCCTTCCGCGAGCGATTGCAGCTCCTTCAATGCCGCGCTCCACTCTGACGTGTATCGAGTCGGAATATCCACATGTCGCGCACCTTCAACCAGCAACCAACGCTTTGGTTCTGGTGCGGCCGCGAAGAGCTTTTTTGCGACGTCGATGGGGATTCGATAGTCTGCGCTTCCGTGGAGAAACAAGGTCGGCATGCAGAGCTTCGGGGCTTTGGCCAACGAGTCGAAATATTGCGTTTGCACCGCGCCGAGCGGAATCCATTTGTACGAGGTGAATTGCTGCATTTCGCGCACGCTGGTGAACGAGCTTTCCATGATCAGGCCCGCCCCATCGCTCGCGGCTTTCGTGAGTGCGAGATCCATCGCGATGGCGCCGCCGAGCGAATGGCCATAGATGAATCGCTTGCTATTCGGCGCGCGGCGCGTGAGCTCTGCCCATGCCGCTTGCGCGTCTTCGTAAGCGCTTGCCTCGGAGGGCAATTCGCCGTCGCTGCGTCCAAAGCCGCGATAGTCGATGGCGAGCACCGAGAAGCCTTCATCGCGCAGCTTCATGATGCGCGGCAGGTTGGCCGAAATGCCGTAGCCAGCGCCGTGCAGGTAGAGCGCAGCAGGCGCGCTGCCATCATCGATGCCGCCTTTAGTCGCGGGAATCCACCACGCATGCAGTTTGCCGCTGCCCGCGCGTGCGCCAGTGACGTTGAGCCACACGTCATCAAACTTGGCCTGGTATTCGGCGGGCGTGCGGCCTGAATCTTTGCTGGGACGGAAAATCACTTGGCGCTGAAAATCGTCGAGCGACGTGCAGGCACCGAGGAGGGCGGCAGCGAGGGCCGCAAGGGCAATGGCGGAGATGAGGGTGCGGCGAGACATGGTTTACGGAAGGAGTGGGCAGCGCACGTTGGGCGACGCACACGGCCCAAGAGTTCCCGGCTTTGCCACGTGGCATCGAATGAGCGCGGCCAGGTCCGCGCCTATCTCTGAGGTCGGTTGTAGGCGACGACTTGGCGTCGCTCGGGTATCTACGAGCCCGACTTAGGCTCCATCTGGCTTTGCTGATAGTTCTGGATGCCGACGCGATCAATCAATTGCAACTGCGTTTCCAGCCAGTCGATGTGCTCTTCTTCTGATTCGAGAATTTCTTTGAGCAGATCGCGCTAGACGTAATCTTTCGCCTCTTCGCAGCAAGTGATCGCCACTTTCAGATCGGGGTGCGCGATCATTTCGAGCTTCAGATCGCAGGTAATGCAGTCCTTCACATCCTCTCCGATCATGATCTTACCGAGGTCTTGCAGATTGGGTAGGCCGTCGAGAAACAGGATGCGCTCGATCAGGCGATCAGCGTGTTTCATCTCGTCAATCGACTCGTGCATTTCGTGCGCACCGAGCTTGTCGAGGCCCCAGTTTTTGTACATCCGCGCGTGCAGAAAATACTGGTTGATCGCTACCAGCTCGTTGTAGAGAATTTTGTTTGAGTGCGTGATGACTTGTTTGTCGCCCTTCATGAGGTGCTCCTAGAGGTGAGGGGATGCGACAAGAGACCTATGCGGCGCGCTCTGAACGGGTTCGAAGGTTAGGCGCGCTTTGCAGAGCCTTGGTCTCTAGCGGGGCTCAATTCAGACTTTCTGCGAATGAGACTAAAAATTCAAACAAATCAATAGCTTAGCATGCAGTAGCACGAGTGAGAATGCGAATTGCTCGCGATTATTTTCTCAGCATTTATGAAGTAGCTTTTTGTTGAAAGCGCCATTTAACGTGGGCTTAGAGGCATAAAGGCGGAATCCAAAACGAAGTGCACTGCTTCAGGTGTTTAGGAAAGGCTAGAGGAGTGGAAGCTTCGGCGGTTAGTCTTTCGGTTGTTCGACGACTGAAAGATTTCACTGATGAAGACATACACACACCTCCAGCCCGAGGAATTGTCGGTTATTTGCGCACTTCGCAAGCTGCGATTGAGTTGTTCGGCAATTGCCGAACAACTCAATCGCAACCCCAGCACCATCTCGCGGGAGTGTCGGCGCGGGGCCGGGTCGGGAGAGCCCGGAGAGCCCGATGCGCTCTACACGGTGCGCGCAGCCAAGGCTGATCGCGCTAGGAAGCGACGCCACTGTGTCGGCAACGCGCGTCACTTCGCGCACACCGACCCGGTGTTTGAGGCGATCAAAGCGCGCCTCATGGAGCAACACTCCCCGGCCCAAGCGCTGGGACGGCTGCGTCGTGAAGCCGAGGCGTTTGGGCCCGCCCCGAGAATGCCCAGTCGGGCCACCCTGTACCGGTTGATTGAGCCCTTGGGCTGGTACAACCGCGAGCGCTACCCGAGCATGCGGCTGCGACGCTACTACACCCAGAGTGAGCTTGCCGCCCGCGCAGAGCGTGCCCCCAACAGTTGGGTGGCCCAATGCCCCACCGTCGAGCAGCGCCCCGCTTATCTCACTCAGCGAACGCTTGCGCTGTGCATGGAGATCGATTCCATCGTCGGACGCAAGAGCGACAGCGCAAGGCTCGTGGTGGCCGTCTGCCGTCGTACCCGCTACACCCTGATCGGGTGGTTGAAACACGGCACAGCCGCTGCCGTGGAGGACTGGGTGCGAATGCGCATGCGCGAACAACACCTGCCGCTGGTCTGCCTGATCCCCGATCAGGGCAGCGAGTTCGCTCGCCTGCCCAACATCAAGTCGCTGACCATCTACCCGTGCCAGCCGCACCGCCCCTGGCAGAAGCCCACCGTCGAGAACACCAACGGCTTGATCCGCCACTACGTGCCCAAAGGCATGCTCATCAGTGACTTAACCCCTCAACAGGTCGCTCACATCGAGCATCAACTCAATCACCGACCCCGACTCTGCCTGAACTGGCAAACCCCCGCAGAGCTACTATCTCAACTGCACCCCGCCGTTGTGCACTTCGATTGAGAATCCGCCAAATAGCCTGAAGTCGATAAACAGCGAAATAACAATCTAAGCCCAGATTAAACGGGTTATTCAGCTAAAAGCTATAAAGGATTTTTCAGGATTTGGCCGCCATCATCGACGATGCAGCCGCGCTACGCCGCTTGTGCGTAAGTCTCGCCGAGCGCCTCGTTCAGCACGTTACAGGCGCAGTCCGCGCACTTGCCGCAGCAGGTGGCCACACCCGTCATGCACGCCAGATCGCTCATCGTGCAAGCACCGTCCGCCACCGCTTGGTGGATGGCTTCTTCATTGATGCCGTGACCGATGCAAACGATCATGGGGAGAACATTCGATAACTTGAAAACGTTACAGTAATGCGAACTATTCGTAATTTTGTAGCGACTTGCCTAAGCGCAAGAAAATCGCTGTTCGAGCCGCGCTTCGGCTAGCGTCAAGCCGCAGCGGCACGCGATTTAGGCGCGCTCAAATGTGTCCACACCAGATAAAACACTGGCACCACCACCATCATCCAGGTCAGCATTTGCCCCCAGAGGCCTTCCGGCCCGTACGGCTCTGTCACCAGATGAATCCACTCGTTATTCACCCACGGCAACGCGCTCCCTTCTGACAATTCGTGAATGGCGTAAATCACCAACTGCACCGAAAACAGCAGCAGGAAAATCGCTGTCACCTGAAAAAATTTCGCCAGATTCACGCGTCGCCCGTAGCGTGCCCACGCCCACGCCAGCAACGCCGCGCCGAGCACGCCGGCTAGCGCGCCGACGAACAGCGCTTCCGACCCGCGTTCCATCGCCAGCGTCGACAACACCAGCGCCGTCTCCATGCCCTCACGCGTGATCATCAGCAGCACAAACGCGAACACGCCCCACCAACCTGCGGCATGCGTTCGGTTGGCGAGAGCGGCCTCAATGCCGCGTCCGATGTTCGTGCGCATGTGCTTCGCGGCGCGCCACATGTAGATCGTCATCGAAACGACCAGCACCGCTGCAACCAGCGCCAGCAGGCCTTCCCACAGCGGCTTGTTGTCAGCCTTCGAGAAAAAATACGACGCAATCGCCGACAACACAATTGCGCTGCCTGTGCCCCAGTACACAGCGGGCGTCAACGCGTGACGATGCGTTTGTCGCAAGTAGGCGAGCGTGATGGCGACGATCAAAAAGGCCTCGATGCCTTCGCGTAAGGTGAGTACAAAAATATTAAACATAGCGTTCTCGTTAAGGGCAGACGGCTACGCGTAGCGCGCACGCAGCACCAGTTTGTAAAGGGACGACGACTGGTCGGTCGCGGCACGTTGCGACGACACATGACGCTCAAGAATGGGCTCCCATGTGTCGAGCCAATGCGACACCGTTTCCGCCAATTGCCCCACCACCGAGCGATCATCGGCAAACGATTTCAAGTGGGCGACGATGGCTGCCGCGAGCCGCGCCGAGTCATGGCTCTCGCATTTTTCTTTGGCGTAACGACTCATCAGCTCCACGATCCACGTCAGGCGATCTGGTGCGCTCGGACCAAGCACGGGCGCGGCAGGGGATGGATTGTTGGCGAACAGCAGTGCGGACATAAAGCGGTCTCCTTGGGGCGGGCTGGGGCAAGCGGGCGATGAATTTAGTGCGATCAGTGCAACAAATTCAGTTGACAAAACAATGTTAACAAACTAATTGCGAAGTATTCGCATTTGCAGTAATATTCTTGCATTGGATCATTTCGACACGCCCCGCCACACACCAACGATCACCGCTCCACGTTCGACGCTTTCCGCCTAAACACACCAACACTCTGCGAACTGCCAATCCATGCCAGAACATCAGCCACTCGCTAGCGCCGCATCACGAATTGCAGTCGGTAGCGGTACGCCGTCGCGAGGCACGTTGTCGCTCAGCTCAGGACGCGGCTCAGGCGAGACGCGGGTGGTTACACCGCGCGCCCTGTCCGCTCCGACCGCAACGCAACGCGCAGCGAGCAGCGCCGCAGCGGTCGACACCGTGCCGCTGAAACGCCTGACCTCAGGCCGCAAAGCATTGAAGATTGCCCACGCCGGCGAAACGTATTTGCTACGCATCACCAAAGCCAACAAACTCATTTTGACCAAGCCCGCGAAGGACGAAAAAGCGTCCGCCCACGGCAAGGTCTGACCAGTTACCGCCAACTAGCCAAGCCGGATTCGCACTCCCTGGCACTAGCCCGTTGGCACCCTTACGCCGCGCACGCCGCAAATCCCCTACATAGGGTGCGCTCTGCGCACCACCCTCACCGTTGCGAACCGTTGCCGTTATCGCCGACGGTTGGTGCGCGGAGCGCACCCTATAAGTTTCGCGAAGTTACAACGCATCCCCACACGCCGCAGCGCTAGCCCACGCCCACTGAAAGTTGTAGCCACCAAGCCAGCCGGTGACGTCCATCACTTCGCCAATAAAATGCAATCCCGGCACGCGCTTCGCCTCCATCGTCTGTTGCGACAATGCTTTGGTGTCCACGCCGCCCAAGGTCACTTCGGCTTTTTTGTAGCCGAGCGTCCCCGAAGGCAACAACCGCCACGCCTTCAACAATGCTGCCACCTGATCCAGCTCGGCGCGCGTCCAATTGTTGATGGCCTTCGCGCCGCCATCGGGCGCATGCGCCTTCGCCCACGCATCCGCCAATCGTTGCGGAATGTGTTCGGTCAACGCCTTCGCGAACGACGTGATCACAGGCCGACGCGCACGCAATTCGTTGAGCCACGCGCTCGCGTCCACCCCCGGCAAAAGATCAAACGCAACGTGGTTACCCGGTTGCCAATAATTTGAAATTTGCAACACCGCAGGCCCGGACAGGCCGCGATGCGTGAGCAGTGCGGCCTCACGAAATTCCGCATTGCTGCCATCGCAACTCGCGAACGTGTCAAAACTCACGCCAGACAAAAGTCCGTAGCGCTCAAGCTCTGGCGCATCCAGCGCCAGCGGCACTAACCCTGCTGATAGCGGCGTCAGCGGCACATCAAACTGCTTCGCTATTTCATAGCCAAACGCCGTGGCACCGGTGGCTGGAATCGACAAACCGCCCGTTGCGATCACCAGCTTTTCCGCACGTAATTCGCCGACAGAGCTCATCAACCGAAAGTCGCCATCACGCGTAATCGACTCTACTGTTGTGGGATGCAAAACCCTCACCTTTGCGCGTGCACATTCATCTAGCAGCATGTCAATAATTTGCTGCGACGACTCATCGCAAAACAATTGTCCCAACGTTTTTTCGTGAAACGCAATGCGATGTTTCGTCACCAATGCAATGAAATCCTGCGGCGTGTAACGCGACAAAGCAGAGCGACAAAAATGCGGATTTTGCGACAAATAATTCGCCGGGCTCGCGTGCACGTTGGTGAAGTTGCACCGACCACCGCCCGAGATACGAATCTTCTCACCAATCGTTTCCGCATGATCAATCAGCGCCACCTTGCGCCCGCGCTGCCCAGCGCGCGCCGCGCAAAACAGCCCCGCCGCGCCCGCGCCAATGATGATTGCGTCAAAGTGTTGGGTCGTTGCCATAGCTTAAATCGAGATTATTCATTAGGCGGGGCTTCGCCCCTACGCGGGTGCTGTCGGGCGATTGGCGGCCAAATTGAGCGCTCACTCGTCGTCCATAGCTCGCTATGGACTCCTCGCGACCGTCCAAACTGACTCGCAACTCGCCGCGACATTACCGCGCGTCCTAATGAATAGTCTCGGTTAAATGTAGACGTGCTCTCCAATTGCTCACGCGACGCGCCGGACGTGGGCAAGCGGTGCTGCCTAAAAATCGGTCATAGAGTGCGCGCCCTCGGAGCCAGCGCTTTTCAGCGCATTACAATCGACATTCAAATTTTCTATAAAAAACGTCAAAAAATCGTATGACACATCTCATCCACTCGTCGCTGCGCATGTCCTTCGCCCATGTTGGGCAGCGATTTTTTCAGATCGTCGCATTTTGTACGGCCACACTTTTGCTGTCGGCGGCTCATGCAGCTAATGTATTTCAGGGCGCGACAGTGACCGATACATGTGTGTCGTGCCCGACCGACAAATTCGGCGCGCCGGGCACCGTAGTTGACGGTGACCTGGCCACCCTGAGAAATTTGGGTGCGGGTGCTCCGGGGGCTTTTACGATCACAGTTGCCAAGCCGGTCAGTCTGAACAAAGTGCTGGTGGTGCCGGCGATGACGCCCAATGGCGCGGTGTCGTTTGAAGTTCAAACCAGCAAGGACGCAGCTGGCGTCGCGGGATCGTGGACAAGTCACGGAGGCATTTTGACCAAGGAATGGTCAGACAGAGTGCCGGTGGAAGTCGTCATGAATCCGGAAACCGTCGACGTGCGCGCGGTCAGGCTGACCGTTCACAAATCGCCGTCGTGGATCGCGATTTACGAAATTGAAGGCGAATCGAACCTTGGTAAATGGGTTTATGGCGTTGCGATTCTTGCGGCGCTACTGCTTGTCGGCGGTCTGGTTTACTCGCGTCGGCGGCGCGCAACGACGGTCTAGAGGCGAGAGAGCGAGACGTGACCTCGGCCCGCGCCAGATGCGCGGGTGGTTGTGTTGCTGCGTGCGATTTCAAGAGCGAGTGTACGCCGCCGCTGTGAAGTTGCTATGCGTTTCCGCGCTGCAACAAATCTGCATATAATCATGGCTTCGGATACCGTGGCGCTTTGATCTTTTCATTTTGGAAGGTCGAGGGCACACGGGTTGAGGTCAGCCACAAGCAACGATCTATCAACCCGTGCAGAGCGTGCGCGAGGCCGTGTATACCCAGTTTTGAAATGCCCTCAGGGGCCATGCGTCAACACCCAGCGACGTGCGGCATCACCAAACTCTTGAGGAAGAAAAATGTCACAGGAAACAGCTCTCCACGGTCAGCTCCCGCTGACGCACGGTCAGGCCCATTTGACGGGCGCAGAAATCATCATGCGCTGTCTCGCCGAAGAAAAGGTCGAATTCGTTTTCGGCTATCCCGGCGGTGCCGTACTCAATATCTACGACGAGATATTCAAGCAAGACAAATTCAAGCACGTGCTGGTCAGGCACGAGCAGGCGGCTGTCCACGCGGCCGACGCATACTCGCGCTCGTCGCAAAAAATCGGCGTCTGCCTCGTCACCTCTGGCCCCGGCGTCACCAATGCCGTCACCGGTATCGCCACGGCGTATATGGATTCGATTCCGATGGTCGTGATCAGCGGTCAGGTGCCCACGCACGCGATTGGTCAGGATGCCTTTCAGGAATGCGACACGGTCGGCATCACGCGGCCCTGCGTCAAACACAACTTCCTGGTGAAGGATGTGAAAGACCTCGCGCTGACCATGAAGAAGGCGTTCTACATCGCATCGACCGGTCGCCCTGGCCCGGTGCTGGTGGATATTCCGAAGGACGTGACCGCCAACAAGTGCGCGTTTGACTATCCCAAGGAAATCTCGATGCGCAGCTACAACCCTTCCGGCAAGGGGCATAGCGGCCAGATCAAGAAAGCAGTACAGCTACTGCTTGAAGCCAAAAAACCGATGATTTATGCGGGCGGCGGCGTGGTGTTGAATGACGCTTCGGCGCAGTTGACGAAACTGGTGCGCATGCTCGGTTCGCCGTGCACCAACACATTGATGGGCCTTGGCGGCTTCCCGGCGTCTGATCCGCAGTTTGTAGGCATGCTTGGCATGCACGGCACGTACGAAGCGAACATGGCCATGCAGGACTGCGATGTGCTGCTTGCCGTTGGTGCGCGCTTCGATGATCGGGTGATCGGCAATCCGGGGCACTTCTTCCGCGATGGCCGGAAGATTATTCACATCGATATTGATCCGTCATCAATTTCGAAGCGCGTGAAAGTGGACGTGCCAATCGTCGGCTACGTGCGCGACGTACTCAACGAAATGATCAGCCTGATCGAAGCGTCCGACAAGAAGCCGGACGCTGCCGCGCTCAAGGGTTGGTGGACAACGATCAAGGGCTGGCAGAGCAAGAAATGCCTCGTATTCAAGCAGACCCAAGGCGACGGCAAGATCAAGCCGCAGGCTGTTGTGCAGGCGCTGTGGAACGTGACCGGCGGTGACGCCATCATCACCAGCGATGTGGGCCAGCATCAAATGTGGGCCGCGCAGTATTACCCGTTTGACAAGCCACGTCGCTGGATCAATTCTGGTGGGCTGGGTACGATGGGCGTCGGCATTCCGTACGCCATGGGCGCGCAGCTCGCGAACCCGGACGCAACGGTCGCCTGCATCACCGGCGAGGGCAGCGTGCAGATGTGCATTCAGGAGCTCTCGACCTGCAAGCAATATTCGATTCCGATGAAGATCATTAACCTGAACAACCGCTCGCTCGGCATGGTGCGGCAGTGGCAGGAATTCTTCTACGGCAACCGCTACGCCGAGAGCTACATGGACGCGTTGCCGGACTTCGTGAAACTCGCTGAAGCCTACGGCCACGTTGGCATGAAGATCGAGAAAGCGGGCGACGTTGAAGGCGCTTTGAAAGAAGCGATAAAACTCAAAGATCGCCTCGTGTTCATGGACTTCATCACGGACGAAACCGAGAACGTGTTCCCGATGATTCCGGGCGGCAAAGGCTTGTCGGAAATGATTTTGGCGGAGGATCTGTGATGAAGACCAAATTTATGCTTCGTCGCTCCTGCGAAGGCAGGAGCCCAGTGTCTTGCGGTGCCGGATCGTCTGCGACCAAAAGTCGCTGGGTCCCTGCGTGCGCAGGGACGACGAACAAGGGAGTCTGCAAATGAGGCATATCCTCTCTATCCTCATTGAAAATGAAGCGGGCGCGCTAGCTCGCGTAGTCGGGCTGTTCGCGGCCCGCGCTTACAACATCGATTCGCTCTCGGTCGCCACGACCGAGGACACGACGATGAGTCGCATGACCATCGTCACGCATGGCTCGGACGACATCATCGAGCAAATCACCAAGCAGTTGAACAAGCTGATCGAAGTGGTGAAAGTCGTTGACCTCACCGACGGCAATCACATCGAGCGTGAGCTGATGCTGGTGAAGGTGCGTGCGGCTGGCAAAGATCGCGACGAGATGAAGCGCCTCGCGGACATTTTCCGTGGCCGCATACTGGACGTGACCGACAAGAGCTACACCATCGAGCTGACGGGCGACTCTGACAAGCTCGATGCCTTCATCGCGGCTATCGAGCCGGGAACGATTCTGGAAACGGTGCGCACCGGTGCTTCAGGCATTGGTCGCGGCGAACGGATTTTGAAAATTTAAAAAGGGAGAATGAAATGAAAGTTTTTTACGACAAAGACTGTGATCTGAGTCTGATCAAGGGCAAAGAAGTCACCATCGTGGGTTACGGTTCACAGGGTCATGCGCATGCGCAAAACTTGAACGACAGCGGCGTTAATGTCACGGTCGGTGTACGCAAAGGCGGCCCGAGCTGGGACAAAGCGTTGAAGGCTGGCCTCAAGGTCGCCGAAGTTGCCGAAGCGGTGAAAACGGCCGACGTGGTGATGATGCTATTGCCGGACGAGCAGATCGGTGCCGTCTACGCCAACGAGATTCACGCCAACATCAAAAAGGGCGCATCGCTTGCCTTCGCGCATGGCTTTAACGTGCATTACGGTGCCGTGGTTCCACGTGCTGACCTTGACGTGTGGATGGTTGCACCGAAGGCTCCGGGTCACACCGTGCGCTCGACCTACGCGCAGGGCGGCGGCGTGCCGCACCTAGTTGCCGTGCATCAGGACGCGAGCAAAAAAGCGCGTGATCTGGCGCTGTCTTATGCGTCGGCCAACGGTGGCGGCAAAGCGGGCATCATCGAAACCAATTTCCGTGAAGAAACCGAGACTGACTTGTTCGGAGAGCAGGCCGTTCTTTGCGGCGGTACGGTTGAGCTGATCAAAGCGGGTTACGAGACGCTGGTTGAAGCGGGCTACGCGCCAGAAATGGCTTACTTCGAATGCCTGCACGAGCTGAAACTCATCGTCGATTTGATCTATGAAGGCGGCATCGCCAACATGAATTACTCGATCTCGAACAACGCGGAATACGGCGAGTACGTCACCGGACCGAAGATCGTCACCGAGGCAACCAAAGACGCGATGCGCCAGTGCCTGAAAGATATTCAGACCGGCGAATACGCGAAGAGCTTCCTGCTTGAGAACAAGGCCGGCGCGCCGACGCTATTGTCGCGTCGTCGTTTGATGGCCGAGCATTCGATTGAGACGGTGGGCGCGAAATTGCGCGCCATGATGCCGTGGATTGCCAAGAATAAATTGGTCGATCAGGCGCGCAATTAGTGGCGTTTTGTAGAGCAAAGGGGGCAGCCGGGAGGTTGCCTTTTTTTATGCGCTCAAGTTCACTTGCGTGGCCACTCCCGCCGTTTTGGGAACTACTGTGATTCGTTGGCGAAAATTATCCCAACTCCGACGCGAAATCCTTATTGCATATGGGCTGACCACGCATTTATCGACAAAGTCGAGTTTCTACAAAATGACCAATTTTGCCCATGTTGAATAGGCGTTTCAGAGAAAAGCTGAATGCACCTAAATCGTCAATACGATCTTGCCGAAATGGGTGCCCGCTTCCATCATTTGGTGCGCTTTTGCGACCTCTGCCAGCGGGAAGGTCGCGTGAATGTGCGGTCTTAGTGCATCCGGCTTTGTTTCGAATTTAGGCCAAACTTTGCATTCGAGCGCTGAGGCGATTGTGGCCTTCGCTGATTTGGGTCGAGCGCGCAAGGTTGAGCCCGTCCACGTGAGTCGCCGCATCATCAGCGGCAGCATGTTCAGCTCAACTTTTGCGCCGTGCTGAAACGCGATCTGCGCGATGCGGCCTTCGAGCGCTGCGGCAGCCATGTTTTTCTGAAAATACGGCGCACCGACCATGTCCAAGATCACGTCCGCGCCGAGCCCGTTGGTTGCGGCCATCGTAGCCTCGACGAAGTCCTGCGTTTTGTAATTGATGCCGGTGTGGGCGCCGAGTTTCAGCGCGTAATCAATTTTTGCCTGATCGCCGCAAGTGACGATGATTTTTGCCGCGCCGAACACCCGCGCCAGTTGAATCGCCGTCGAGCCGATGCCGCTTGATCCGCCGTGGATCAACAGCGTTTCGCCCGCCTGCAAACGCGCTCGCTCGAACACGTTCGCCCACACGGTGAAAAAAGTTTCGCACAGCGCGGCGGCCTCCAGCATCGACAAACCGGCGGGAATCGGCAGGCAATGCGCAGCGGGCGTTTTGCAATACTCAGCGTAGCCACCGCCCGGTGTCAGCGCGCAAACCGCGTCGCCGACTTTCCAACGCGATACCGCCGCACCGATTGCCACCACCGTGCCCGCAACTTCAAGTCCCATCACTTGTGACGCGTCTTTCGGCGCAGGGTACGAGCCCGAGCGTTGCGACACGTCGGGGCGATTGACACCTGCTGCCGCCACATGAATCAGCACCTCGTCGTCGCCGAGCACAGGCAGCAAACCCGTTGCAAGCTGCATACAGGCAGCAGCGCCTCCCGCGCCGTGGTCGATGTATTTCATGGAGGTGGGGAGGGGGGGCGATTGTGTCATCGAAGGCTCACAAAAAAAGTGGTGTGTTCTTGTAGGAGCGGCGCAAGCCGCGAAAGGAGGGCAAGCAAGATGGGCGGAGCAATCGCGGCTTGCGCCGCTCCTACAAGTGAACGACAGTTCTGGAATTGTCGCGCAAGTTGCCCACTTGATGACGGCGGTAATGTATCGTTGTCGCTATGGGCTCTTTTTTACTGAAACGAATTCTCGCCACGATTCCAGTGATGATCATCGTCGCGATCATCGTCTTCACGCTGATTCGCCTCGTGCCCGGCGACCCGGCAGCGGTCATCGCGGGCAACATGGCGACTAACGAAGACATCAGTCGCATTCGCACCGAGCTTGGGTTGGATCGTGGTTTCTTCGTGCAGCTCGGCCTGTGGTCGCAAGGGCTGTTGCAAGGCGATTTAGGGCAATCGTTTTTCTTCAAAAAGCAAGTGGTTGAATTGATCGGCGACCGGTTGGAGCCGACGCTCTCGCTGGCGTTTTTGACCATCCTCATCACTGTGCTCGTCGCTGTGCCGCTGGGCACGCTCGCCGCGTGGAGGCACGGCGGCTGGTTGGATCGTGCGCTGATGGGCTTCTCGGTGCTGGGGTTTTCGATCCCGGTGTTCGTGCTCGGGTATTTGTTTGTCTACTTCTTCGCGCTCAAGCTCGACTGGTTTCCGGTGCAGGGCTACAAGCCGTTGAAGGACGGCCTCCTACCGTGGTTGCACCATTTATTGTTACCCGCATTCACGCTGTCCATCGTGTACGTGGCGCTCATCGCGCGCGTGACGCGGGCGAGCGTCGCGGAGGCGTTGACCGAGGACTATGTGCGCACGGCGCGCGCCAAAGGCCTGCCGGAATCACGGGTGCTGATCAAGCATGCGCTGGCCAATGCGGCGGTGCCCATCGTCACCGTGATCGGCATTGGCGTTGCGCTGCTCATCGGCGGGGTTGTGGTGACGGAAAGTGTGTATTCGATTCCAGGCCTCGGCACGCTCACCGTCGACGCTGTGCTGGCGCGCGACTTTCCGGTGATTCAGGGCGTGATTTTATTCTTCGCGTTTTTGTACGTGATGGTGAATTTATTGGTGGATGTGTCGTACCTGTTTCTTGATCCGAGGATTCGTTATTAACGCACCGCAATGCTTTTGTAGGAGCGGCCTTGGCCGCGATTGCCGTAACGAATCGCGGCCAAGGCCGCTCCTACAGCGCGCGCTCAAATGAACGCCACCTTCAAACAAGTGCTAAAAAACGGCGCGGTTCGCTTCGGCCTCATTGTGCTCGCGCTGCTGGTGCTGCTTGGCGTGCTGGCCCCCGTCCTTGGCACGGTCGATCCGTCTTGGCTTGACGCCATCAACATGAGCCAGAAACCCATGACCACGGCTGATTGGACCGGCCCTGACAATCAGACGGCGCAGCGCACGTTTTACATGGGCACCGACAGCTTTGGGCGCGACATCTACAGCCGCGTGTTGTACGGAATTCGCGTGTCGCTGATTGTGGGCATTACGGTGGCGATTGTGTCGCTCATCATTGGCACGTTTTTGGGCCTAGTCGCGGGATATTTTCGAGGTGTGGACGCGATCCTTATGCGCGTGATGGACGGCATGATGGCGATCCCCGGCATCCTGCTCGCCATTGCGCTGGTGGCCGCGTGGGGCGCGCAATTGTCAACGGTGATCATCGCGATTGCCGTGCCCGAAATTCCGCGTGTGACGCGCCTCGTGCGAGCGCTGGTACTGTCGATTCGTGAAGAACCCTATATCGAAGCAGCGGTGTCCGTCGGCACGCCGACGTGGAAAATCCTGCTGCGCCATGTGTTGCCGAATTCCATTGCACCGATGGTCGTGCAAGGCACGTACGTCTGCGCGTCGGCGATTTTGATTGAAGCAATTCTGAGCTTCCTCGGACTCGGTTTGCCGAGCGAAATCCCGACTTGGGGCAATATCATGGCGGAGGCGCGCGTGGTGTTCTCCAGCGCGCCACACAACATGTGGTTCCCCGGCATTTTTCTTGGGCTCACGGTGCTTGCGGTGAATGTGTTGGGCGACGGATTGCGCGATACGCTTGATCCGAAGTTCAACAAGCGCGGGGAGAAACGATGAACGCCCATCGGTTCCCCTCGCCCCTTGCGGGAGAGGGGCTAGGGGAGAGGGGGAGGCTGCCGACGAGTCCAATGCACGGAGTCATGCCGAGCTTCCCCCTCTCCCCAACCCTCTCCCGCACGGGGAGAGGGGGCCAAACCGACGGTGATTCGACATGAGCGCGGTTTTATCCTTGAGGGATGTCTCCGTAGCCCTTCCATCAGGCGCAGACCGCCCGTTCGCTGCCGAACACATTAGCTTCGATGTCAATGCTGGCGAAATCGTCTGTCTGCTCGGTGAATCAGGCTCCGGCAAGTCGGTCATCTCGTTCTCGGTCATGGGTTTGTTGCCTGATAACGTGCAAGTCGCCAGCGGAGAAATCCTGCTAGATGGCGTCAATCTATTGAAGCTGTCTCGCGAGCAGTTGCGCGCTATTCGTGGCGACGACGTTGCGATGATTTTTCAGGAGCCGATGACGGCATTGAATCCGGTGATGACCTGCGGTGATCAGCTCGATGAACTGCTCTCTGAACACACCAAACTCTCGGCGAGCGAGCGCAACGCAAAAACACTCGCCATGTTTGAGGCGGTGAAGTTGCCGGAACCTGATCGCATTTACGCGAGCTATCCGCATCAGCTATCGGGCGGTCAGCGTCAACGCATCATGATCGCGATGGCGTTGATTCTTGAACCGAAATTGTTGATCGCCGATGAGCCAACGACGGCGCTTGACGTGACTACGCAAGCCGAGGTGCTCACGCTGATTAAAACGCTGCAACGCGAGCGCGGCACGGCAGTGCTGTTCATCACGCACGATATGGGCGTGGTCGCCGAGATTGCAGATCGCGTGATCGTGTTGCAGCATGGCAAGCAAGTGGAGGCGGGCGAGAAGGAGCAGGTGCTGCGGCGCCCCAAAGAAGCCTATACGCAAATGCTGATTGCCTCGGTGCCCGGTATTGAGCCACCCGCAGAGCGGCAAACGCACACCGGAAAAGCGTTGCTCACGGTCAGCGAATTGGGCAAAACGTACACGAGCGGCGGTTGGTTTCAGAAGAAGCGTTCAACCGAGGCCGCAAAAGCCGTCACGCTCGATCTGCATCCGGGCGAAACGGTTGGCATCGTTGGTGAGTCGGGTTCTGGCAAAAGCACCGTCGCGCGCTGCATCACGCGACTGATCGACCCGACCACTGGTGTGATGCGATTGGGTGACACGCAGCTTGATGGCGTCACTCGCGACAGTCTGAAGCTCGCACGCAAACGTATCCAGATTATTTTTCAGGATCCGTATCGTTCGCTCGATCCACGGCAACGCGTCGGCGACGCGATCATCGAAGGCCCCCTCAACTTCGGTTTGTCGCGGGAGAGCGCGATGGCGCGTGCTCGCGAATTGATGTCGCTGGTGCGTTTGAGCCCGGATGTGCTGTCGCGTTATCCGAACGAATTCTCCGGCGGACAACGGCAACGCATCAGCATCGCACGCGCGCTGGCGCTTGATCCTGAGGTGTTGATTTGTGATGAAGCCGTGTCTGCGCTTGATGTTTCCGTGCAGGCGCAGGTGCTCAAACTGCTCGAAGAGATTCAGGCGAAACTCAATCTCGCGATCCTGTTCATCACGCACGATCTGCGCGTCGCCGCGCAAATTTGCGACCGCGTACTCGTCATGCAAAAAGGCATCGTGGTGGAGCAGGGCGCAACGCGCGACGTGTTCATGTCGCCGCAACATGCGTACACGCAGCGCCTGCTCGCCAGCGCACCGGGCCGTGATTTTCAATTTGCGACGGGACTGTCCGCCGTTGCTATTTAGTGGAGTTACTTATGCAGAGTTTTTTATCGTACCGGTCGTTAACGGCATGTGCCTGTGCTGCATCCATGTCCGTGGTTCCGTTGTCAGCACAACCGATCTCGCCCACCATCAGTGCGCCCGTCGAAGCGACTTTCCAGCGCGTGCTCGCTGCACCTGTGGTCAAGTCAGCGCTGGCAGCGATTGAGGCCGATGATGATCGCACCTTGCGTGACCAGATCGAACTTACCGAAATTCCGGCGCCGCCCTTCAAAGAAGCTGCGCGCGCAGCCGAGTACGCAAGACGCCTTCAAGCGCTCGGATTCACCGATGCGAGGATAGACAAAGAGGGCAACGTCATCGCCGTGCGCAAAGGCAATGGTCGAGGTCCGCTGCTGGTGGTGTCTGCGCATCTGGACACGGTGTTTCCCGAAGGCACGGACGTGAAAGTTAAGAAGCAGGGCGAACGGTATTACGCCCCCGGAATTTATGATGACGGGCGCGGTCTCGCGTCGCTGCTGTCTGTCGTTCGCGCGCTCAACGCCACGCAGATCAAGACGGTGGGCGACGTATGGTTTGTTGGTACGGTGGGCGAAGAAGAGCTGGGCGATTTGCGCGGCGTGAAAGCGCTCTTCCGTGATCACGCGGGGATTGATGGCTTCATTTCGCTTGATGGCCTAGGTATTGATCGCGTGGTGAACGCTGCCACCGGCAGCCGTCGTTTCAAAATTTCGTACATCGGCCCCGGTGGTCATAGTTTTTCAGCGTTCGGCATGCCCAGTGCCACGCACGCAATGGGCCGCGCGATTGCAAAGATGGCCGACGTGGAAACGATCTCAGAACCAAAAACGACATATACGGTTGGCACCGTCAAAGGCGGCACGTCGGTTAACGCGATTGCGGCAGACGCAGAAATTGGCCTCGACATGCGCTCCAACAGCGCCGCCGAACTAGCCAAACTCGAATCGAAAATGCTCGCCATCGCGAACGCGGCGGCGGATGAAGAAAACGCGCGCTGGAAGCAGCCGGGACGCGTCAAGGTCGAGATCAAACTGGTGGGCGACCGTCCCGCAGGCTCGCAACCCAAAGACAGCGTCATCACGCAAGTCGGCGTGCGCTCGGCACAGGCGCTAGGCATCAAAGACATATTCACCGCAGCATCCAGCACTGACAGCAACACGCCGATTGCGCTTGGCGTGCCAGCACTTACGCTGGGTGGTGGTGGCATCGGCGGCGGCGCGCATGCACCGCAGGAATGGTACTCGCCGCTCAACGCGTGGCGCGGCCCGCAGAACACGTTGTTGGCGATTCTTGCGTTGGTGAGTATTGATGGCGTGAGCGAGCCGCTGTTGCCGAAGCGGGTTCGTTAGCTTTCGGTTCAGTCAACGCGCGCTCTTTTGCGGCTAGTTCGTTGACTAACAGCGCCCACAAAAGCGGGCTCTCCGCGTCTCCGTTTTTGCTGGCGCTCGCCCTGTCGTTGGGCGCTGCGGTGTCCCTCGGCATCACCCGTTTCGCTTACGGTTTGTTGTTGCCGCCGATGCGCGCTGATCTCGGCTGGACGTACACGTTAGCTGGCAGCATGAACACCAGCAATGCGCTCGGCTACTTCGTCGGCGCGTTGATGACGCCGTGGTTGATGCGTAAATTCAACGCGGCTAGCGTGATGGTGATCGGCGCGTTGCTGGCGAGTTTGTTTATGGGTTTGAGCGGGTTCTTCACCGACAGCACCATGCTACTGGTACAGCGTTGGCTGGCAGGTGTCGCGAGCGCCGGGGTGTTCATCACCGGCGGCGTCTTGGCGACGCGACTAGGTGCGCTTGAGCCGTCGCGCAGCGGCTTGTTGATCGGCTTGTATTACGGCGGTTCTGGCATCGGCATCACGCTGTCCGCGCTGATTGTTCCAACGCTGTTGAACCAACTTGGCGCAGCGCAAAAGTGGCACGGCTACGCCAACTGGGCGTGGGCATGGTGGGCTTTGGCGCAGCTGTGTGTGATCGCGAGTTTGGTTTTGATTGTCCCTGCGCGCGCGATGCGACCGTTGATGGCGACCAGCACGTCGCGAGAGTCGCATCATCGCCAGTTTCGCGTTGCCGATTTTGGCTATGCACTGGCGGGTTACACGATGTTTGGCGTCGGCTACATCGGCTACATGACGTTCGTGATTGCGCTGCTGCGCGAGCAGGGCGCGAGCACTAATCAGATCATGTGTTTTTATGCGCTGCTAGGCGTGGCCTGCATGGCGTCCTTCCGTGTGTGGGCAGGCCTGCTGGATCGGCACAAAAGCGGTCGCGCGCTGGCCACGTTAAATGCGTTGCTCGGCGCAGCTACGATCCTGCCTGCGTTGACCAGCGCATGGCCGGTTGTACTGCTGTCGGGCATCGTTTTCGGTGGCGTATTTTTGTCGGTGGTTGCGTCCACCACGGCCTTCGTTCGCCACAATTTGTCGGCACACGATTGGCCCGCAGGCATCAGCGCGTTCACCGTTGTGTTCGCCGCGGGACAGATCGTCGGGCCGGTGATCGTCGGCTGGATTGCTGATAGCGCAGTGCCGGGCACAGGCGTGAGTGATGCTGATGGATTGGCGCGCGGGCTCATCTTCTCCGCGATTGCGTTGTGGCTTGGCGCGTTCTTCGCGAGTCGTCAAAGGGCGTTGCAGCACGCGACGCAATGAGATTAGCGTTTGTTGCGCTGCTGCTAGCAGTTTTCACCGCAGCGGCGTAAACTGATTCTCGTTGGTTGATGTTTTATAAAACGTTGCAACAAGAAGGGGTGTGCACTATGCCTATCGTCTCATTTGCCCCGCAATTGCAGCGGCATGTGTCGTGCCCTACGCAACGTGTCGATGCGGCCACGCTCGGTGACGCGCTGCGCAAAGCGTTCGTCGTAGCACCTGGGCTTGAGCGCTACGTGCTCGACGAACAGGGCCATGTGCGCAAACACGTTGCGGTGTTTCTTAATAACGAGATGATTGCCAGCCGCCGCAACATGGCGCTGCCCGTTGCGGTTGACGACAACATCATGGTGATTCAAGCTTTGAGCGGAGGATAGGTTGTGTCGACACTATTGATTGCATCCCGCAAGGGACTTTTTACGGCTGATCGCAACGCACGAACCGGTGTGTGGCAAGTCAGCGCGCATCACTTTCACGGCGAACCGGTGACGCAGGTGTTGGCCGATCCGCGCGATGGTGCGTGGTACGCGGCGCTGCGCCTCGGACACTTCGGCGTGAAGATGCAAAAGAGCATGGATCGCGGCGCGACGTGGACTGAGTTTCCTGCGCCAGCCTTTCCGCCAAAGCCCACCGAAGGGCCGTGGGCAGACGACGCGACGCCGTGGACGGTTGACCTCGTGTGGTCGCTGGCAACCGGAGGCGCGGATGAGCCCAACACGATCTGGGCGGGCTGCATGCCAGCGGGGATTTTTCGTTCACAAGACGGCGGCGCAAGCTGGCAGTTGATGGAAGCGCTGTGGCTCGACGAGCGGCGCAAAGGCTGGTTTGGCGGCGGCAACGATCATCCGGGATTGCACGCGATGTGCGTTGATCCGCGTGACAGCAATCGCGTCACGATTGCGATTTCGTGCGGTGGTGTCTGGAGCACCCGTGATGCGGGCGCGAACTGGCAATTACTTGGCAAGGGATTTCATGCGCCGTACATGCCGCCGGACGTAGAAGACGATGCTAATGTGCAGGACGTGCATGCGATGTCGGCCTGCGCCGCCCAGCCCGACGTGATGTGGGCGCAGCATCATGCCGGCACCTATCGCAGCGTCGACGGCGGCGCGCACTGGTCGCGCACGGCAGCCCCGATGCCCACCGATTTTGGCTTCACCATCGTCGCCGATCCTGTGAACCCGCTGCGCGCCTGGACGGTGCCTGCGCAGGCGGATACTCATCGCTACGCGATTGCCGGTGCGATGTGCGTGTGTCGCACCGATGATGGGGGCAAACACTGGACAGCGTTCCGCGACGGGCTGCCGCAGTCGTTTGCCTACCACCTCGTGTATCGCCACGGCCTCGCGCTGGCCCCGGATGGGGTCACCATGGCGATGGCGTCGACCACAGGCGGTGCGTGGCTCAGCGAGGACGCAGGCGAGTCGTGGACGGCGCTAGAGGCGCAATTGCCGCCAGTGGCTGCGGTGGCTTGGGTTTAGTCAGCCGGTAGGAGCGTTTTGGGCATTGCGATTTTTGGGCTAGCGTTTGTACAAATTGGTTAGTAGCTTTTTACCGAAAGCGCCATTTTAATTGGGCTTATGCGCATATTTTGTCAAAAGTCGATAATTGAATAAAACCATAGCTAAGCCCAATTTCTGTGGGCATTTCAGTAAAAAGTTATAAGGTATTGCGGCCCGATTTCGATGCCGCAGTAATGCCTGCATTGCGCTGCGCCAACTGCTGCGCCACAAACCCGTCAAACGCATTCAGCAAAGGCTCAAATCGTTCCGCGTTGCCTTCAAGCTGCGCCAGCGCCAGACACGTCGCTTCCAGCGTGGACAGTTGATCCGCCCGATGCGCTTTGCGGATCAAATAACGCGACAACGGTACGCCGTGTAGCGACAAACGCGGCAACTGTTGCAGCAACGGATTGAGATGAAGTATTTTGCGACTTTTGCGCCATGTGCCGTCGAGTACGATCAGGCGCAACCGAGAAGGATCGCGCAACATTTCAGGCGTAAGCATCGGCGGTGCTGCAGTGTCGCCGGCGGTTTGCGGGTACAGCAGGATCGCGTGTTTCTCATCCGCCGTGTCAGTGCTGGGCTCGAACGGATCGCGCAGCAACGCTTGCAACTCACGTTCAGCAAACACTTCACCCGTCACCATCCGACTGCGCTGCAAACTCAGGTGCAGCAATCGCGCACTTCCCTTCGCGCTGTGCTGCTCCAGCGGATGCTGCAAAACCACCACTTCCACCGCGTGTGCCGTCAGCGAAATCCAGCGGCAAATGCACGCGCTTTGCGGACGAACGCATCGCTCGCAGGTGATGCGCTTTGCAGGATTCGTCAACGTCATCCCGACGCGGCCTCTGCAACCCCAGCACGTTTGAAAACCAGCAACAAATTGTTCGCAGGCATCTGGATGCGCGAAGTTAATCGCAACCCGGCGAGCGACGCTTGCTGTGTCACGTCTTCGAGCGCGCGAATGCCCCATGCTGGATTCGTTTCACGCAGACTCACATCGAATTCCACATTACCGAGTGATGTCGGCACATCCCTCTCCAGATAAGGCCCGTAGGTGATGAGCACACCGTCTGTCGTGAGATAACGCGCCGCACCCCGCATGAGCGCCGCGCAAGTCGCCCAAGGCGAAATGTGCAACATGTTCGCGCAATAAATCGCGTCGATTCGGGCGCCGAATTCCGCACCGTCTGCGGGCCAACGCGATCCCATCACATCAAGCACGACCGCACGCTTCACGTTGGCCACACTGGCCTCTGAGCACCACCATTCAATCGATGCGAAACCATCCGCTTGGGCATCGCTAGGCTGCCACACCCAACCCGGCAAGCCAGCGGCAAACCACGCAACGTGTTGTCCCGTACCGCTAGCGATTTCAAGCGCTACGCCCTCGGCGGGCAACACGTTACGCAAGGCTTGAAGAATCGGCTGACGATTGCGCTCGGCGGCGGGGCTGTGCTGGGGATCGTGCACGCGGTTGCTCCTTTGAATTCGGAAGGGGAGCTTAGCTTGATTGGCTGTTCTGCTCTGCGGAATGACTCATGCTAAGCATGAGTTCAACACCGGTTATTGATTCAACCAACGAGGCTCGAAAGGTCTTCGCGTCGCGTTCACGTTAAGCCGCTCGCCCCGGTCTCTAGCGTTCGCTTGCCTGTCCGAAGCAGCAAAAAATTTGCGTTTAATCTACGATAAGCTGCGCTGACGACACGGATGGAAAATCACGGTTTATGGCACCTGATCAACTAGATATTTTTGGCGGAGAGCTTGCGCACAAAACGCGTGTCGAGCGCGTCGCGGAGGGTGGCACAAACGCAAAAAAAAGCCCCGACGCGTCGATCCTGCCGGCGACGGTGGACGACTGCCTCGCCGCAATCGGACGGGCGCTTCCACCGATGCTCCATCTGGGCACCTCTTCGTGGAGCTTTCCCGGATGGGCGGGCCTTGTTTTTGGCGGCACCTATTCAGACGTGCAGCTTGCACGGCGCGGTCTGGCCGCGTATGCCGCGCACCCGCTGTTGCGCACGGTCGGCATTGACCGCACCTTTTATGCGCCGATCAGCGAGGCGGCGTTTCGTGGTTACGCCAAACAGGCGCTTGAGGTTCGCCCCGGCTTTCGCTTTCTGGTCAAAGCGCCGATGCTTTTCACCGGGCCGCGATTGCGCTCGGTTGACGGGCAATGGGCGGACAATGCTGCGTTTTTGAATGCCAGTCTGGCGACCGCACAATTTGTGATGCCCGCCACGCAAGGCTTGGGCAATGCGTGCGGCCCGTTGGTGTTTCAGTTTCCGCCGCTCGGGCCGCGATTTACGCGGGCACCAGCCGGTCCGCAGCGTTTTGCCGATGCGCTCGCCGAGTTTTTGCTGGCACTACCCAAGCTGTCCGGCACCGCTTTTTACGCCGTCGAGGTGCGCGACCCAGAACTGCTCACAGCCGATTACGCAGCTGCGCTGTGTGCTGGCGGCGCGACGCACTGCATCGCGATTCACGCACGCATGCCTCAAGCATGTGAGCAGGCAAGGTTCTGGCGGGAGACGGGACGACTGCCGCTGGTCATTCGCTGGAGCCTGCACTCCGGCATGAAATATGAGGAGGCCAAAGAGCGCTATGCCCCGTTCAGCGCTCTGGTGGACGAAGACCCGGACGGTCGCGCGCAGGTGGCCGCTCTGGCGCTAGAGGCCACGCGCGCCCGGCAGGAAACGTTCATCGTGGTCAACAACAAAGCGGAAGGCTCGGCACCACTCAGCATCCGAAAGCTCGCCGAACTGATTGCCGTACACGGGGAAACGATAGTCATGCGCAGCTAGAATCCACGCAACTTGATTACTACAAAACATTGGGGTGGCGCATGTTCGGACGATTTATGCCGCAAGAGGGGCGCTTTTTTGACCTGTTTAACCTGCATGCTCATGAAATCGTCGAAGCTGGCCGTGAACTCGTTGCCCTGATGAACGCGCTGGGCGAAGGTGCCACCGATCTGCGCAACCATGCTGACGCTATCGATGCGATTGAAAAACGTGGCGACAACTACACCCGTGAAACCATTCAGTTACTGCACAAAACCTTCATTACCCCGCTAGATCGTGAAGAAATTCATCAGCTCATCTCGAACATGGACGATGTGCTTGATCTGATGCAAGACGCTGCTGAATCGGTATCGCTGTACGACATCAAATCCATCACCCCCGAGGCAACCTTGCTGGCGGAAATTTGCCTGCAATGCTGCGAACGGGTCAAGTCCGGTGTGGCGCTGCTGTCGAGCATGGACAACGCCGCGGCCATTCTAAAAATTTGTGAAGAAATAGATCGGCTTGAATCCGATGCGGACCGCGTGATGCGCAGCGCCATCTCGAAGTTGTTTCGCACTGAACGCGACGCCGTTCAACTCATCAAGCTCAAAGCGATTTACGAACTGCTGGAGACGGTTACTGATCGGTGCGAAGACGTGGCCAACGTCATGCAGGGCATCGTCATCGAAAACGCCTAAGCGCAAGCGCAGCCGATCCGTCATGGAACCCACCATCGTCACCCTCTGGGTCATCGTAATGCTGGTCGTGCTCGCGTTCGGCTTCGACTTCATGAATGGATTTCATGATGCCGCCAACGCCATTGCCACCATCGTCTCAACCGGGGTGCTGCGACCCGGTCAAGCGGTGATATGGGCTGCTTTTTTTAACTTTATCGCACTGTTCATTTTCGGCTTAAGTGTGGCTGCCACCATCGGTAAGGGCATGGTTAATCCGGCTGTGGTTGACACGCATGTGATCTTCGGCGCACTGGTCGGCGCGATCACGTGGAACGTCGTCACCTGGTATTACGGCATCCCGTCGTCCTCGTCGCACGCGCTGATTGGCGGCATGATTGGCGCGACCGTGGCCAAAGCGGGCACCGGCGCGCTGGTCAGCTCCGGTATCACCAAGACGGTGGCGTTTATCTTGGTTGCGCCGTTACTCGGGTTCGTACTTGGGGCGCTGCTTTTATTGCTCGTTTCATGGCTGTTTCGCCGCTCAACGCCGGGACGAATCGACAAATGGTTTCGTCGCGGGCAACTGGTGTCATGCGCGCTGTATTGTCTCGGCCACGGCAGCAATGATGCGCAAAAAACCATGGGCATCATCTGGCTGTTGTTGATCATTGCCGGACACGCGACAACCGATGTGAAAACGTTGCCGTACTGGGTGGTGGTTTCCTGCTACGCAGCAATCTCTTTGGGCACGCTGTTTGGCGGATGGCGCATCGTGAAAACGATGGGCCAAAAAATTACTAAGCTCAAACCGGTGGGTGGTTTTTGTGCTGAAACCGGTGGCGCCATCACGTTGTTTATCGCCTCCGCATTCGGCATCCCCGTGTCTACCACGCACACCATCACGGGTGCCATCGTCGGCGTGGGGGCTGCGCGCAAACTCTCAGCAGTGCGCTGGGGTGTTGCAGGCAACATCGTTTGGGCGTGGGCGCTGACTATTCCGGCGTCTGCGTTCGTAGCGGCACTGGCGTGGTGGGTGGGTAAGCAGATTTTTTAGGGCAATTCGATGCAGAAAGTGGCCGCGTGGGTGCCCTATACTGCCGTTCTGGACGCGCGCGGAGATTCGTGGTGCGTCGGCGCTAACAAGGAGCGGGCGTGATGTTCACGGTGCTGGTGGCCAATCCAAAAGGCGGTGCGGGCAAAACAACCATCGCCACTAACCTCGCGGGCTACCTCGCGGGCAAACGCCAGCGGGTGGTGATTCTCGACATGGATCGTCAGCGCTCGGCAGCGCGATGGTTGGCGCGTCGGCCGCGCGGATTTCCGGAGGTTCGCGGCGCGCTACCCGATACCGATCCGCACATCATTCGCGACTACGCGCCGCAGTGGTTAATTGTGGATGCGCCGGCCGGGGTGCACGGCACTCAGCTGCAAGCCTTTGTGAAACTTGCCGACGCGGTGCTGGTGCCGGTGGCAACGTCCACCTTTGATTTTGAGGCGACGGCTGATTTTCTTGCCGAATTGTCGGCGCTCAAACCGGTTAAAGACGGTAAACGCCCGCTCGCTGTGATCGGCTCCAAGGTCGACGGACGCACCGTTGCAGCGTCCGATTTAGACGCTTTTCTCGCGCCGCTCTCGCTTGACGTGTTGACCCACATTCGCGACTCGCAGCTCTACGTTCACGCCGCTCGCGATGGGCTGTCGATCTTTGATCAGCCGCGCTCGCGTGCTGAGGAGGCATGGGCCGACTGGCCACCGGTGCTGCATTGGCTGCAAAGTTTGCTGGTGAGTAGGCCTCGTCATAGTTAATTGGCAAGTTGCGCGCTAAACTCCAAACATGTACACAATACTTGTAGCTAACCCCAAAGGCGGCGCGGGAAAATCCACCCTCTGCACCAACATCGCCGGAATGCTTGCCTCGACCCGGCAGCGGGTGGTGATTATGGATCTCGACAAACAGCAATCGGCCACCAACTGGCTGGCGCGACGCCCAGCCCAGCTGGCAAAAATCATGTCCTGGAACGAGGACACTGACATGGAAGAACTGAAGAGCTTCGGCCCGCAGTGGATGATTATCGACACTCACGCACGGCTGCGTCGAGCCGATCGCACCTACTTGTTGTCGCGCGCCAATTTTGTGTTGGTGCCGGTCAATCCGTCGGTGTTCGACATCGAGGCGACCGCTAAGTTTTTGATCAAACTGCATCAAGATACTAACGTGCAGTCGGGCAAAGTGTCGATTGGATTGGTGGGCAGTCGCACCGATAGCCGCACCCGGATGGCGCAAGAATTGAACAGTTTTTTTCAGCGCAGCGGATTGCCAGTGGTCATGTTTGTGCCCGATAGCGTGATCTATCCGCAATGCGCGAGAGATGGTATGTCGATCTACGACCTGCCGCGCACCCGCACCGAGCAGCAACTTGAAGCGTGGCAGCCGCTAGTGGACTGGATCAAAACGCAAATGTCACGCAGCAAAGATTTTGCAGCTGCCGACCAGCCCGTGCCCGCGCACGGCGTGGTGCAGGTAGCGTAGCAACTACTTACAGCTTTTTGCTGAAAGCCTTTATTTCATTGGGCTAAACTGAGTTTTTGCCGTAACTCAACTTGGTCTAATAACAGCGTGCAGCCCCTAATTAACATGGCGCGCAGCGAAAAGCTATTTCACTAGTCCCATCTGTTTGGCTAAAGGCAACGTCTCCGCCGTTCGCCTCCTCATGAACTCAGGCATTTGCTCGTAGGTGATGTCGATCTGCTCGTAGCCGTTGTCCTGCATCTGCTTGCGGTGCTCGGCATCGTTGTTGATTTTTACGAACAGCTCGGAGAGCTGTTTGCGCACCGCTTCGGGCGTGGACTTCGGCACCGCCACCCCGCGATAGGCACCGTCAACCCAGTCGAAGCCCAACTCCTTAAACGTGGGCACGTTTGGAAACTGCGCCATGCGAGTGGGTGTGGCTACCGCCAGCACTCGTGTTTTTTCTTTGTTCGCGATGGCAAACGTGGGGTAGGTCATCGCGGCGGCTACGTGCTTGCCGAGGAGGGCTGCGGTCAAGTCGCCGGTGCCCTTAAACGGCACATAGGTCATCTTCAATTTGCCCTGCACTTCCATGCGCGCAAACGCCAGGTGGTTGGCCGAATTGGTGCCGCTACCAGCGATGGTGACCTTGCCTGCCTCGGCCTTGGCTGCGGTCACCAAATCGGCAAATGTTTTGTACGGCGAATCAGCCGCAACCACCAACGCATCGGGCGTGTAGTGAAAGAAAAATACGTTGGTGATGTCGTCGGTTTTGTACTGCACCTGACCTTCAAGCGGCTGCAAAATCAGGTGCGGCAGATTGCTGCCAACGACCGTATATCCATCCCCCGGCATGCTGTTTAACTGGCCCCAGGCCAGCGCGCCGCCCGCCCCAGCTTTGTTCTGCACCACGAAATCTTTGCCGGTTAACTTGGCGGCCACTTTGCCTTGCAAGCGCGCAGCAATGTCGCTCTCCCCACCGGGCACAAACGGGATCACGTAGTTGATAGCGCGCTCCGGAAATTGCGCAAACAATGTGGCGGATGCCAGCGCTGCGGCAGCGCTCAGTGCGTGGCGAATGGTGCGGGAAACTACGGTGGCAGTGTTCATGAAAATCTCCTGTGATGCGCACAATTATCCGGGATTATTCGTTAGACCTTTTTCTCGTCGCCCCTGCGTAGGCAGGGGCCTAGCGTCTTTCGAACTGGCCCAACCCTCTACGAAACACCCAAAGTCGTTGGGTTCCTGCCTTCGCAGGAACGACGAAGTGCATAAACTTTCGCTTATGAATAATCTCGGATTATTCACCAAACGGGGCAGTCGCAGCGCGCTGCGACACGCGCGTGATTGCCGTTGACCGCTACAAAATCTCCGCCGCATAGTCGGCCAACCGAGACCGTTCGCCGCGTTGCAGGGTGACGTGGCCGCCGTGTGCCCAGCCTTTGAAGCGATCCACCACGTAGGTCAAGCCGGACGAACCTTCGGAGAGATACGGCGTGTCGATTTGCGCGATGTTTCCCAAGCACACCACCTTGGTGCCGGGGCCTGCACGGGTGATGAGTGTTTTCATCTGCTTCGGCGTCAAGTTTTGCGCTTCGTCGATGATGAGAAGTTTGTTCAAAAACGTGCGACCGCGCATGAAGTTGAGGCTCTTGACTTTAACGCGCGAGCGGATCAGATCATTGCTCGCGGCGCGGCCCCATTCGCCTGCATCATTGTCGGCACCCATCAGCACTTCAAGGTTGTCCTCAAGCGCACCCATCCACGGGGTCATTTTTTCTTCTTCGGTGCCCGGCAAAAAACCGATGTCTTCACCGACCGGCACAGTGACGCGGGTCATGATGATTTCGTTATAAATCTTTTGGTCGAGCGTTAACTGCAAGCCCGCAGCGAGCGTCAGCAACGTTTTTCCAGTGCCCGCCTGACCGAGCAGCGTGACGAAATCGATGTCCGGATTCATCAGCAAATTGAGTGCGAAATTCTGCTCGCGATTCCTCGCTGTGATGCCCCACACCGCGTTTTTGTGATGCCCAAAATCACGTAGTGTTTGCAGCGTTGCGCTCTTACCCTCAATCGAAATTACGCGCGCATAAAACGGGGTGTCCACTTCGGTGTATACGAGCTGGTTGACCAGCAGTTTGGGCACGATCGGGCCGGTGATTTTGTAGAAGGTGGCACCTCCCTGCTGCCAGCTCTCCACGCCTTTGCCATGCTTCTCCCAGAAGTCGGCGGGCAGCTCCTGCATGCCGGTGTAGAGGAGGTCTGAATCTTCAAGAACTTTGTCGTTGTAGTAGTCCTCAGCATCCACATCCAATGCACGCGCCTTGATGCGCATGTTGATGTCTTTGGACACCAGCGTGACGTGGCGCTTAGGCTCCTTTTTCTTGAGGTGCAGGCAAACGGCGATGATTTCGTTGTCGGCTTTTCCCTGCGCAAATGAGGCGGGTAACTGCACGCTGTTCGGTTCGGTTTGCAGAAATAGACGTCCGGTGGCAGCACCGTTTGACGCCTTGGTCAATGGAATGCCATCCTTGATGCCGTTCTCAAATGCGCCCACCAGATCATCGAGAAAGCGCGACGTTTGCCGCGCATTGCGATTGACCTCCAACGTGCCTTTTTTGTTGTTGTCGAGTTCTTCCAGCGTACAAATCGGCAGAAAGATGTCGTGTTCTTCAAACCGATACAGCGAAGTGGGGTCATGCATCATGACATTGGTATCAAGCACGAAAAGCTTGCCGGGTGCGCGCGTTTTTGCAGCACGCGAATTGATGGACACGACACGCGACTTGGATTGCGTCATGGATTTCCTGGGTGACGAAGGTGGAGAGAAACGAGGGGGCGACCGGCGCGGCGCAATGGCGACACACCAACAGCGTCGTGTCGGTCAATGCGTTGCCGTTGAGGCGACGCGCAGCAGTAGAGGAGGCGGATAACTGTCAAAAATTTGCCGGTGTGGGTCGCTGCGTCACGCCGCAGGCCTGTATCTAATGTAGCGATGTTTAGCGGCTGCACAAGGTGAAGCTCGTTGCAGTGGCATGGCTCTGCGGCGGGTCGTTGGGTTTTCGCGACATTGATGGCATACAGCTTTATGCCTAAACGACCGCAATATATGGGCTACATCGCCAAAAATAAAAAAACCGAGTTCGTCGATTTTTACGTATAAGCCCTTGTAAATTCTATGTCTCAACTTAAAGCTGTGCCTTGCATTGTCCAAATTACCCGTACACTTTGACGATACTGCTTGCTAAAACAATGCCATCAGCATAAATTTACTTTATGAGCACAAACCTCTACCTCGACTCTCGCGCGGTGATCGCCATTTCGCTGCTCGGCTTGGCTTGTGCCATCGGCGAGATCCGTGCGCAGACGCTGCCTGCTAATTTTTCTGATGCGTTGTTCACCGCCGTGAGTGCGCCCACGGCCATCAGCTTTACCCCCGACGGGCGCATGCTGGTTGCGTCACAAGGAGGGAGCCTGCGCATCGTCAAAAATGGTCTGCTGCAGACCACCGCCGCGTTGAGTTTCAACCCATCGGCCATGGGTGTCGAGCCGAAAATTTGTCAAGGCGGCGAGCAAGGGTTGCTAGGCGTTGCGGTGGATCCGCAGTTCAGCGCCAACCGCTACGTCTATCTTTATTACACCGCCAGAAACGGCTCTGACTGTAGCGCGCAAAACTACACCGCCGCCAATGCTGCCGACGGCACGCCAAGCGGCACATACTCGGCGTTCAATCGCAAGGCCAACCGCGTGTCGCGATTTGTGCTGGGCACCAATACCAACCCCGACATCGTTGACGCCACCACCGAAGTGGTGCTGGTTGATCGCATGCCAGCGCGCGGCACCAATCACAACGCGGGCGACGTGCATTTCGGCAAAGACGGTTTTTTATACATCAGCATTGGCGACGGTGGCACCGATTACAACGGCGCGAGCCCTGGAGGCGGCGGCGGCAATGACGCAGCGCGCGACAAACACGTGCTCACCGGAAAAATTTTGCGCATCACCCGAGACGGCGACGTGCCCCCGAGCAACCCGTTCTATGCCAACGGCACCCGTCGCTGCTATCGCATCGGGGCAACCACTCCCGGTGAGCACTGTGAAGAAACGTTTGCTTGGGGCCTAAGGAACCCCTTTCGCTTCGCGATGGATCCGAATGCAAGTGGCACGCGCTTCTACATTAATGACGTCGGCCAAGGCGCGTATGAAGAGGTGGACGAGTCGCAGGCCGGTGCCGACTACGGCTGGAACTGCCGCGAAGGCCGTCACGACAACAACACCGGCGGGCCCTGCTCGCCGCGCCCCATCGGCATGATCGACCCGGTGTACGAGTACCCACGCGGCACCATCCCCGGCACCTCCGTCTCAGGCTGCGCCTCGATCACGGGCGGCGCATTTGTACCCAACGGCATCTGGCCCGCTGCATACGATGGCACCTACCTGCTCGCCGATTATGTCTGCGGTGCGATGCTGCGCATCCCCAGCACTGGCACGGCAACGGCCGCGTTGCCCACCGCTGTTGCGTTCGTCACCGGCCTCGGCAACAGCAGCGCCACGTCCCTGCGTTTCGGCCCCAACGTGGGCGGCAACGGACAAGCACTGTATTACACGACGTATGCAGCGGGAGGCCAGATCAGGAAGATCACATACAACACCACTGGTGCCCCCACCGTCACCGCGCTTTTCGCCAATCCTTCCTCGGGGGCGCTGCCGCTGGACGTCACCTTCAGTGCCACCGCCAGCGATCCGACCGGCGACGCCCTCACGTATTTCTGGGATTTCGGCGATGGCACCACCGCGACGACCAGCGCCGCCAGCACCGTCAAGCGCTACAGCGTGGCCGGCGTGCTCACCGCCTCAGTCTCGGTACGCGACAGCTTAGGCAACAGTGCCGCTAGCCCCGCCAGCACCACCGTACGCCCCGGCAACGCCCCGCCCAGCGCGACCATCACCTCACCCACCAGCAACTACTTATTCAGCGTGGGCGACACCATCACGCTTAGCGCCACTGCCAACGACCTTGAAGACGGCGCTCTACCTGCACCGAGCCGGTCTTGGCAGGTGCTTCTGCATCACGACATTCACACCCATCCGCTGCTCACGGCCACAACCGGCAACAACATCACCTTCACCGCACCGCCGCCAGAAGACCTTGCCGCTGCGATCACCAGCTACCTAGAAATCATCCTCACCGTCACCGACAGCGGGGGGGCTACCACCGTCCTTTCGCAAAGCATCATGCCGCGCAAAGTCGCACTCACCATCGCCGCCACGCCGCAACCCGCCGCCAGCGCAGCGCGCATCAGCGTCAATGGCGGCACGCCACTGGTCGTAGGCAGCAGCGGCACCAGCGTGACCGCGTGGGCGGGCTGGGCACTGCCAGTCGCGGCGCGTGACCAAAATCGCGGCACCAGCGGCTTGCGTTTTGGCTCATGGTCCGACAGCGGTGCGCGTTCGCACAGCTACGTTGTGCCCAACGCCGCCAGCGCCACACTCACCGCCAACTTCACCGCCGGTGCCTTCGTGCCGAGCCTTGACATCGATAACGACGGCACGTTCGACGCCACCACTGACGGCGTGCTGCTGCTGCGCCACCTGTTCGGCGTCCGCGACGCCGCGCTCGTCAACACTGCCATGGGTGCCAATGCGGAACGCGCGGCAGCTGCCATTAGCGGCTACGTCGCGGCGGTAGGCAACGGGTTTGATATCGACAACAACCAAAGCGTGAGCGCAACCACGGACGGCTTGCTGGTGTTGCGTTATCTGCTCGGGCTACGCGGCACTGCACTCACCCGTGGAGCGCTGGGCGATAACGCGCAGCGCACCGACCCCATCGATATCGCCAGCTTTTTACAGGGGCTGATTCCGCAGTGAGGCAATTACCCGCCTACTGGGCTGGCACGCACAATTGCACGCCCTCACCATCCCAACCTAGAACCACAAATTCGCGGTAGGTATTAAGGTTCAGCACAAAGCGATGGTTCGGGTCATCCGGAAATTTCACAGTACCCCGAAACAGTCGATACACCGGCGTCTGGCCGCTGGCGCAGCTACCACCTTCGCCAGCAACAATCGGCAAAAATGCCCATGAATCAATGCCTTCATTGAACGGCAATCGAGGTAGCTGGGCATTGCTCGGATTTAGCGCGGTTAGCGCCGCTTTATCGGCGCTCAGCAGGGTGTAGAAATGGCTGCTGCGGCTGCCTTGTACGGCGACCTTATCGAAAATAAAACGAACCAAAGCCTCGCTACCTGCCACTTGATTGGTCAACACCGTGAAGCTTGCACCGGTACGTTGAAAGTCGGCGATGCTATCGAGCAGCGCCTTCTCGGTGTCGCGTGACGTCATGAAGTAATAGTTTGCCGGGGCGTAGCGATACTCGACCATGGTTTTGGTTGCGGGCGGCGGCGGAACAACGCCTACTCCCGACATACCGATCACGGTCGCCACCGCACTGCCATTGTGCTGAATGCTTATGCTGCCGGTCTGCGCTCCGACGCTGCTCGGCACAAAACGCAACGTGAAGGAACAGCTTGAATTGACCGCTATCGGCGCGTCAATCATGCAGTTGCTTCCAGAGATGAAAAAGCGGTTGTTGCTACTAGAAATTGAAGTGATCACCAGCGGCGCCGTGCCGACGCTGCCGACGTTCACCGCCACCGGATCAGATGCTGTGGCCGTGACTACCGAGCCGAAATTGAGCGATACCGGTGCCGATATGCGCGGCACTAGCGGCGCGCTGCCGGTACCGTTCAAGTTCACGGTACTGCTGCCACCGGCTGCGTTGTGCGAGATGCTCAGATTGCCCGCGCGAGCGCCCACCTGCGCCGGCGTGAAAGTGACGGCCAGATTGCAGCTAGCGCCAATCGCAACGGCGCTGCAACCGCCGTTTACCACAAAGTCAGGCAATGTACTTATGATCGAGTTGACGATTAATGCGTCGCCTCCCGTGTTGCTGATTGACAGCGTTTGCGCGCTGCTGCTGCTGCCCACCACGGTGGACGGAAAGGCCAGCGCCGTGCTCGATAGTGTTGCACTCGGCGTGCCTGCCGCCGCACCGGGGTTGCCGATGTAGGCGGCAAGGTCAACGAATTGCGCCGTGGTCATTTTTCCTTTTAGGAATGCCATCTGGCCGACCGTGTTCACCGCCACGCCAATAGCTCCCGGATCGTCTGCCCCTTTCAAAATCTTATTTTGGTTATTGCTTGGATTGCCGGTGTGGCAGGCTCCGGCGCTGCAACTGAGCTGGCCCGCTACAAGGGGCGTGGTGTAGGCGAGTTTGCCTGCCGTCGCATTTTGCGCCAGCGCTGGTGTACTTAGCACTGCGGCAAAAATAAGCGTGCTGGCTGCGCTACTGAATTTGGCGCAAAACGTCACGACATAAACCCCATATTCCAATGGCTCGAATGTGCCGCAGCGAGCGTGGGAAACACGCTATTGGCACCGGTCATTGCGCCGGGCGGAATGCCAAACCATTGCGCGATGGTGGCTACCACCGCATCGCTCGATGTGGTGGGCAACAGCTCGCCCCGTTGCAGCATGTGATTTAACTTATCGTTGATACGCGTGGTGCCGGAATAGGGCGACACCGGTAGCCCAACCCGTGGCAGTGCACCGGCGGTGGTGTCCACCTGCATATAGACCGGTGTGGTCGCAGGCACCGAATACACGTTGTGATCGTTGCCATAAATTTTGCCGCCTTTGACCGCGCCACCGAGCACCATCTGATAGTTGCCCCAGCCGTGATCGGAGCCGTCACCGTTGGAGTCCAACGTGCGGCCAAACTCCGACATAGTGAAGAGGGTGACATGATCGCGCGCGGTCTCGCCGACCGCGCCATTGGTCACGGCCACGTTTCCCATCGCCGTCCAAAAGGCGGCAATAGCCTTGCTGATGTAGCTGTTGTTGCGTGGGTTACTGGTCCAAAAATCAGTGCCATGGGTATCAAAACCACCCATACTCACGAAAAATATTTGTCGCTTCATAGCCGTGCCACCCGCGCCCAGTTTTGCGCTGGCGCGGATCATCGCGGCCACCATACGTAGCTGAGCGGCCAACGAGTTGTAATTTCCGCCCGAGCCCACAGCGCTGATAAACGGCGCAACAATATCCTCGCTTGGCGGGCTGGTGATGAAAGCCGCAGCAATTACCGTTTGCGTGTTGATCGATTGGCGCATCACCAAGCGCCACTGGTCGCTGTACAACGAACTGTCGGCCGCCGCACCGTTGATGCGCGATTGAAATGCGGTTCGAAGGGCGGTGTTGCTGCTGTAGCCGTTGTTCAGGGTGATCGGCCCACCGGAAACGCAGTAAGGTGAGGCTGCGTTTCGGGTGTCGTTGATGAAGCTCGAGTTGGTGTTGCAGGTGGGGGAGCCCGCCGTTGTCCACACCGGTGTGGTTGATCCGGTTTGCAGCCGACCGGTGGAACCGGTGCCGATTTGGTAGGCGATGGCGGTGGCATCTGGATTGTCTGGCGTGAGCATGAAGGTATTGCTGCCGTCGACTGACACCTGAGTTGCCACCAGAGCCCCAGCGTTGGCCGCCACGATGTTCGGGTGATTGGCGATGCGTCCGCCAATGCCTGAGCTTGGGTTGGTCACGTTGGCAGTGCCACTCATCCAACTGCGCTGCTGATCGTCGTGCGAATACAGATTTCGCGGCTGGGCGGGCTTTGAGGCAGAGGGCCCGTACCACTGCGCTCGGGTCATCGGGGCGATGAGCGGGCCGACGTTGGCAATCACAGCGAGCTTGCCGGTGTCGTAGATCGCTTTCAGCTCCGCGTACTGCGGGTGCAGTGCGAACTGGCGGCCAAAGGTGTTGGTGGTCCAGCCGCCAGCGGCCGGACTTGCTGTGCCGGTGAGGCTATTGACCGTGGTTGCCGGAAGCGCCGTGCCGTCGAGCTGCGCGTTGGTAAAGGCTAGATTTCCAGTGCCCACCGATTGAGTGGCCGCGTCGCCGCCCGGATTGCCAGTGCTGAAATTGGAGCGGGCCTTGGCGTAGGCGGCAAACTCGGTGCTGTTGGCTGTGGCACCGGTGCCCAAGCTGTCCCCATCGCGATACGGGATGAGCACGTTTGAATGGTCCTGCCCGCCATATAAAAATACGCAGACGATGGCCTTGTAGTCGGCCCCGACCTCGCTGGTGTTGATGCTACCCGCGGCTGCAGCCACGTTGCCGAGCACATCAAGGGTGGGAATGCCGGTGGCGAGCGCTGCGCTGCCAAAGGTTTTGAGAAAGTCGCGGCGCTGGGTGAAAGAGGTGAAATTCATGACGATCGTGCCTAACGTTGAATCTGAAACTCAGGGGAATGCACGGCAAGCCACAGCGCACCCTTCACCCGATCTCTTTTGTATTGTTGCCAGCTGGACAGCGCACTGTTGTAGGCCGAAATTTGGTTGGCCGAAGGCGGGTTCCCAGCCAGCGGCGCGGGTGGCGGCACGACGGTGAAAGCGCTATTGAGTGCGGTGACCATGCTCGCTTTGTTGGCGGCACTGAGTGAGCCGCCCATCAACAAAAGATTGAGCTGATCGAACAGCGCGGACGCGTCCGCATGTACGGTGTAAAGGTCGGACAAATCGCCGATCAAGCAGTGCTGGCGCGAGTTCACGTTAGGGTCGGTGCTGCTGATGCGACTGAGGTCGCAGCCGTAACGCCCGACCAGAGCTGCGTTAAAGGCGTTGCCGTTATTGCCGTCGCTATAGGCTACGATGCTGCCGAGAAAATTTTGTGTGGAGGCGATAGCGGTGGTGGTGGTGATTTCAAACTCGGGAGCCACAGCGCCAGCGGCCGATACCGGCCCGGGGGGCGAATACTGAGGATGAAAATAGTTAAACACCGTGGGCGATTGCAACGGGCCTTGGCTGATGCCCGAATCCACATCGTCCAAGCCGTTGCGCAGTTGATATCGGCCCGAGGTGGAGGTGGCGTTAAACGCGCGGAAAATCGCTGAGAGCCGCAACATCGGCTCTTTAAGTTTGCCGAAGCTGGGCGGACCGCTGCTGCTGGATTGCGTCGCTTCGCTGTCGAGGAGGATGGCGGCAATCACCGAGCGCATATCGCCGCGAATGCCCGCGCCGTTGTCGTTGAACTTAGCGGCCACACGGCCCACGTAGACCAAACTCGGCGACGAGGTGACAAAAAATTGAATCAATTTTTTGGCGATGAATGGCCCGACGTTGGGGTGACAGAAGACGTTGTCGATGGCCGCGTTAATGGTGGCGTCGGCCTGCGTGGTGTTGACTCGGGTGCGGCTGGCCACGCCTGAATTGGTAGTGTCAATAGCGGGCAGCAAGCCGCCGTTGGGTGCCGCAGCTGAGGCAAGCGCCAGCGCGTTGGAGCAGGCTGACACCGGGCTCGCGTAACTGTAGGCGAGAAGCTGTTTTGACAGCGCGCTGTGGCGACCGGGAAAGGTAACCATAGGGCGCGTCCAGCCCGAATCGACGGGCGGAAAGGTTTCACCCAGCGCGTTGGGCGGCAGATACGGGTTATCGGGCGACCAGTTCCACGACGGGTGCAGCCCGCCAAAGCCGTCGGTGCAGTTGACGCGGGGGATCGCATAGGCGGCGTCTCCCACCCGGCAGTACGGATCATCGTAGGAGAGGCCGGTGAACACTTTGGCGAAGCCCTTGACCGTGTTCTCGTCGTAGCTTGCGATAGGTTGACCGTCCACGATGGAGATGCTGCGTTGGCCGTCCGGTTGCAGCATGAACAGGCCTACGCCAAAAAGTTGCAGTACCTCGCGGGCAAAGTTCTCGTTGGGGTTGGCGTTATTGCCATCGTTTTTCAAGTGGCTCAGGTAGCGGCCCATGGCCGGTGAGCGCGCGACTTGATAGAGGATGTCGCGGTAGTTGCCAAAGGCATTGTCGGCCAGCAGATCAAGGTAGGCGGCAAGCTCGAAGGGGTTGTCCGGGTCGCCGGCGGTGGACACCACCAAGATTTCAGACAACGCGAAGGCCATGCGCTGGCGAAGCTGGTCGGGGCTCGCCAAGGCCTGCGCCCAGAATGTTTCGCGGGTCATGTCATCAAAGATGGAGCCGCCCACCAACGCAAATTCAGCTTTACGATCCTTGATGTATTGAACGTGTTTAGCGGTGCGGGCTTTGGCGAATTGGTCGGTGATCCAGAGCGACGCTCGGGTGGCTTGGTCGACCGCGGATAGCGCCACAAACGCATCGACATCGGCGCGGCTGGGGCCAAAGCTCGCTTGAATCAGGAAGCGTGCAGCATCGAACTGCGCCGCCGTGGGTGGCGGCACGGTGGCAGCTGTTACTACGGGGCATCCTGCGTCGACAAACGCTTTGAGTTTTGCCGTGTTGGTGCGGGTGGCGTAGGCACCGGCTCTGCCGTCGGGTAGCCAAGCATCATTCTTGAAACCGAACAGGTTTCTAGTAATCACGGCGGCGTCATCGGTGTCAAATACGCCGTTGCCGTTGATGTCGAGCAGGCCTGCGCGTGCGGCAATTCGGCTCTCAACGTCAGCGGCGATGGCGCTGGTGCCAGCGACCAACGCTGCACCGCGAAGGCCACGGGCGTAGCGTTGCAACAGCAGTCCGTCGCGCATCGGGTCGGCGACGGTGTTGCCCGCAGCAACGTCAAAGTCGCAGGCGGCGTGTGTCACGTCGGCTGCTAAGAAGGCAAGTGCGGCCACAACCGGAATGAGTATTTTTTTCACTTTTTACCGCTTAATATCAGATTCTCCTGTAGTTTATGTCAATGGCATGAACGGCCAACATGTCTGGCGATAAACGGCGGGCAAATACAGACGGGGCAGGATCAGCGGGCCGCGTCGCAGCGAGTGGCCATCACCACCGCGTCGATCTCGCCCCGCTGCACCTGAACGCGCAGCGCGCTGCCGACCGCAACGTTCGTGGCGTCGGTCACCGGCAGGCCGCCCTCGGTCAACACCAGCGCATAGCCACGGTCGAGCACGTGCTGCGGATTGAGCAGTTGCAGCGCGCGGGACGCCGATTGCAGCCTCGCCTTTTGATTGCTCAACAGCCGTGCAAGGGCTGCGTCAAGTCGCGGCTGCATCTGTGCTGCTCGCAGCTGCGCCAGCCGAATCTGCTGCAACGTCAGCAGGAGACGCTGTTGCAGGCCGCCGACCCGAACCCGCTGCGCGGGTTGCAGTGACAGCAGCGCCCGTTGCAGGCGATGCTGCTTGCGCAGCAGCGCTTCGCGCCACGGCGCGAGCAGGGCGCTGCTACCAACGAGCCGCTCGGCGCTGCGATCAAGGCGCTCGGCAAGCCGGTCAAGCCGTCGCTGCATGGCTTGTGATTGCGTTTGACCAAGTATTGCAACGTGATGCAATAGATCCTCGCGCGATGGCGTGATCATGGCAGCGGCAGCGGTGGGCGTGGCCGCACGGGCATCGGCTGCAAAGTCGCACAGGGTGAAGTCGGTTTCGTGTCCCACGGCGCTGACAATGGGCAGGCCGGACGCCGCCACGGCGCGCGTCAAGGCCTCATCGTTAAACGCCCACAAGTCCTCCATGCTGCCGCCACCGCGACCGATGATCAACACATCGGTTTCGGCGCGAGCGTTGGCGCTGTTGAGCGCCGCCAGCAGCTCGCGCGGGGCGGCGGTACCCTGCACGCTAGCCGGATACACAATCACGTCAGCGCGCGGCCAGCGGTCGCGCAATACGCGCAACATATCGGCCAGCGCTGCGGCCTTGGTTGAAGTAATGAGCCCGATACGGCGGGGAAACGGTGGCAACGTGCGCTTGTGCTCATCAGAAAAAACGCCTTCCGATTCAAGTTTGGCCTTGAGCCGCAAAAACGCCTCATACCAGCGCCCCACACCCGCCAGCCGCGCCTGCTCGACCGCAAATTGCAGGCTGCCGCGCGGCTCGTAGATGGTGGGCCGCACGCGCAGCTCAACCTCTGCGCCATCTTTCAATTCAAAACCGACCAACGCGGCGCGATTGCGGTACAGCACGCAGGCGATTTGCGCCGCGTCGTCTTTCAGGTCGAAATAGCAGTGCCCCGAGACGGCGCGTTTAAAGCCGGAAATTTCGCCGCTGACCCAACACAACGGTAGGGCACGTTCCAGCACATTTTTAGCGCGACTGACCAACACGCTGACCGATATGGCGTCGGCAACGTTCGGAATTTCAGTGCGTTCTGTCCAAGACATGTGGGTAGTGGGGTTGCGTAAGATTAGTCTTGTGTGGCTCGGTTTGCCACGTTCTGAGACGCTGATGGTGTGGTGCAAGTCATTGATCGAGTTTACTTATTTGCGGTGTAGTCCGCGAGCAAAAAGCGGGATCGCCAAGGCACGCGGGTTTGAGCTAATTCCGGCAAGTTATCAGGTGAGTTATCCACAAGGGATGTGGGCAACTTTTAGTTTTTGGAGAGGCCAATGTTTAGAGGGCCAGCACTGAATTTTCGCCGCGAAAACGTTGCTGCACGCGCCGCGGGTGTGGCGAAAGTCGCCGTTACAATGGTGTGATCGCACAAAGACAGTTTGTCCAATCTCGAATGAAGTCAGTGACCCCGACCGGTAAAGGCAACCCCGCAGATTCCAAGTCACTCGCGCCCGTTTCAAACTTCATTCGCCAAGTCATCGATGCCGACAATATGAGCGGCAAACACGGTGGCAAAGTTACCACCCGTTTTCCGCCAGAGCCGAACGGTTATCTGCACATTGGCCACGCCAAGTCGATCTGCCTGAACTTCGGTTTAGCTAGTGACTATGGCGGTGTGTGTCACCTGCGTTTTGACGACACTAATCCGGTCAAGGAAGACGTGGAATACGAAGCGTCAATCAAGGAAATGGTCGAGTGGCTGGGTTTTTCGTTCGAGAAAAATCTGTATTACGCGAGTGATTATTTCGACCAGCTTTATGCGTTTGCACAGCACTTTATCGAGCGCGGTTTGGCCTACGTTGATAGCCAGTCAGCCGACGAGATTCGCGCCAATCGTGGCTCGCTGACCGAGCCGGGAAAAAACTCTCCGTTCCGTGATCGCAGCGCGGAAGAAAACCTGCGCTTGTTCGATGAAATGAAGCGTGGCCTGCATGCCGACGGCACGCAAATTTTGCGCTTGAAACTCGATATGGCCTCGCCGAACATCAACCTGCGCGATCCGGCGATTTATCGCATTCGGCACACCGAGCATCACCGCACTGGCAGCGCGTGGTGCGTGTACCCGATGTATGACTACACGCACTCGATCAGCGACGCCATTGAGCGCATTACGCACTCGCTGTGTACGCTTGAATTTGAGGCGCATCGACCGCTGTACGACTGGGTGCTGGCACAACTGGTTGAAGCAGGCAAATTGCCGAGCCCAAGCCCGCAGCAGATTGAGTTTTCGCGGTTGAATTTGAGCTATACGGTGATGAGTAAGCGGAAGCTGCTTGAGCTGGTGGAGACAGGCCTCGTCAACGGCTGGGACGACCCGCGCATGATGACGTTGGCGGGGCTGCGACGACGCGGTTTTACGCCCGCATCAATTCGTTTATTCGCCGAGCGAGTGGGCGTATCAAAGGCGCATCAGTGGATCGACATGGCGGACTTGGAGCGTGCGCTGCGCGATGATCTTGACGCCGTTGCTATGCGCGCGATGGCGGTGCTTGATCCGGTGCGGGTGGTGATCGAAAACTATCCCGAAGATAAGTTTGAAGAATGCTCCGCGAAGGTCAATCCGCATGACGACGCGGCAGGTGTGCGCAGCTTCAAATTTGCACGCGAAGTGTTTATCGAACGCGAAGATTTCATGGAGAACCCGGTGAAAGGGTTCTTCCGTCTGGTGCCCGGCGGCGAGGTGCGTTTACGTCACGGTTTCATCATCAAATGCGCGCGCATCGAGAAGGATGCGGCGGGCAACGTGACGACTATTTTTGCGATTTACGATCCGGCCACCAAGAGCGGCAGCGGCGGACGCAACGTTAAAGGCGCGATTCACTGGGTGGCCAGAATCGATGGCATTCAGGCGGAGGTGCGGCTGTACGACCGCCTGTTTAACGTCGAAAATCCGGATTCGGGCGATGGCGATTACAAGACCTACCTGAACCCGAATTCACTGAAAACGGTTACCGCGTGGCTGGAGCCGTCGCTGGCAAACGCCAAGGCCGACGAGAGCTATCAGTTTGAGCGCAACGGCTATTTCACGGCAGATCGCATCGATTCAAATCCGGGCGCGCTGGTGTTCAATCGTGCCGTGAGTTTGAAGGATGGCTGGAAGCCAGGGTAGGCGTGGTGGCAGCGATTTTGATGATCGTTGCACAAAAAGCGAATACAGCTTTTGGCCAAAACGTCTATTTCATTGGGCATGGATCGCTAATTCGTCATTTATCGACTTGTGGCGTTTTATGCAACTATGCCATATTAAAATAAGGCTTTCACGTAAAAGCTGATAACGTAATTAGCAGTAACGAAGCACTGCGGCCCGCTCCGGAGCGCCAATACGTCCGCCAAACACTTCACACTTGAGGCTCGCAGCGACGCAGGCGAAGCGCGCAGCGTCATGCGTTGCCATGTTTTCTGCTAGCGCCAACGCATACGCGCCGTGAAACACGTCACCCGCGCCGAGCGTGTCTAGCGCCGTCACCGATACGCCCGCCGCGTGCTGCATGTGGCCGCTTTCGAGCCAGAAGAAACCTTCCGCACCACGAGTAACACCGACCAACGCATTGGGCAGCGCCACTTGCGCGCGTTCGAGCTGTGTGCGCACGTCGTCCTCGCCCACATGCGCGGCGAGGCCGGTTTCGCTGTACAGCACGTGGGTGGCTCGTGGCGCCAAATCTTCGAGCACGCCGGGTGCGCCGACCTCAGCATCGAGGATGGCTGGAATGCCTGCCGCACGCGCGGCATCGAGCGCAGCGGCGGCGCCCTCGGGCCAGCGCACTTCCGTGAGCACGGCGGAGAAGCTGCCGCGTGTGATGCGTTCCCGCGGCATCCATGAGGCGTCAACGGGCAGCGCAGGGTCGTGGCGCGGAATGACGATGCGTTCGCCTGCACCATCAATCACCACCGAGCAGAATGAGCCCTTCACGCCTGCGACGTAGCGCACGTGCGAGCAGTCGAGTCCCGCCTCCGTGAGCGATGCGATCGCGGCGCGTCCGTTCGCGTCATCCCCCACGCGTGCCCAGAATTCGGCACGACCACCGAGCTTGACAATCGCGCAGGCGGCAGACGCGCTCATGCCATCGCCGATTTGGATTGCTTCGTCGGGGATGATTTTGGCGGAGCCTCGTGGGAGGTGCGCAACACGAAAGATTGTCGTCCACGCGCAGGCACCGACGCAGAGAATGGGCTTCATCGAAAATCGTTCACGGACAGCGTTTTCTTTCGTCGCCCCTGCGAAGGCAGGGGCCCAGTGACTTTGGGTGTTTCGTGGCAATTTCGGCGTGCTCGAAAGACACTAGGCCCCTGCCCCTTCGACAGGCTCAGGACATGCTTCGCAGGGGCGACGAGAATAAACGTGATGAATAGTCTCGGATCATGCGCTACGCGGTACACCCCGCCCCTTCCAAGCCTTCCATGCCAAACTCAGCCAAATCAGCACGGTAATCGCGGCCAGCGTTGCGGCAATGGGCCGCTCAAAAAACGCCATCAGCCGCCCGTCGCTTTGCATCATGCTGGTGAGGAATTTTTTCTCCAACATATCACCGAGCACGATGCCGAGGATCGCGGGTGCGATAGGAATGTCATTGGCTTCCATGAACCACGCCACGATGCCCATGCCGAGCATGACCCAAATGGCAAACGAATTATTGTTGATGGCAAAACTGCCCACCACACAGAACAAAAGGATCAACGGCAAGAGCACCGCACGCTGAATCACCAGCACCTTTGCTGCGACGCGAATAGCCGCAATACCGAGCGGAATCATGATGATGTTGGCGAGGATGAAGGCTATGAACAGGGCGGTCATCTCGACCGGCTTTTCAGTGAAGATATCTGGTCCCGGCTGAATGTTTTTCATCTGCAACATGCCGATGACCACCGCCGTTACGCTGTCGCCTGGAATGCCGAACACCAGCGCGGGCACCCACGCGCCGGCAATCGCGGAATTGTTTGCAGCACCGGCGTCAACCAATCCTTCTTCCGAACCTTTGCCGAACGTCTCGGGATTTTTCGAGAACTTCTTACCGACGGAATACGAAATCCAAGCCGCGATGTCCGCACCCGCACCCGGCAAGATGCCAATGGCGGTACCGATGATGTTGCCGCGCCAAATGTTGAATTGAAACTTGCGCAATACCGGCCACAGGCCGGTGAAAAAACTCTTGAATTTGGTCTGCGCGAAATCTGCTTCACCGGCCGTTTCGGTCACGCGGCGCATCAGTTCAGACACGGCAAACATGCCCACCATCGCCGGGATGAAATCAATGCCGGACAACAGTTCCCTCACACCGAATGTGTAGCGCGGATGGCCCGACGTCACGTCTTGCCCCACGCAAGCGACAGCCAGTCCAATCAACAAACCAATCATGCCACGCAACAAATCATTGCCGGTCACGAACACCGCACAGGTGAGCCCAAGAGCGACCAGCCAGAAGTATTCAAACATCGAAAACTTTAGCGCGAAATCCGCGAGCGGTGGCGCGAGGATGATGAGGATAATCGTGCCAAAAATACCGCCGATGGCCGATGTCACAAGGCAAATGCCCAGCGCCAATTCGCCTTTGCCTTGCTTGGTCAAAAGATAGGCGTCATCCGCGTACGCCGCGCTCGCGGGCGTGCCCGGTATGCGCAGCAGCGCACCGGGAATGTCTCCGGCGAAAATCGCCATCGACGTGCTCATCACAATCGCGACCAGCGCGGGAACCGGCGGAATGAAAAACGTGACCGGGATCAGCAGTGCCACAGCCATCGTCGCCGTGAGTCCCGGCATCGCGCCGACGAAGAGGCCGAACACGGTTGCGAGCAGTCCAACCCCGAGCGTGTACGGATCGAACACCAACGCCATCGCCTGCGGGAATGCATCGATTAGTGCGTCCATGATCTACCTAAAAATTCCGTAGAGCAAACCGGGCGGCAAAGGTACGCGCAACCAGTAGGCAAACATAACGTAGGTCAGCACTGTGCCGAGGAGGGATGCGATCAATGTGGCCCGCCATGACGCACCGAGTCGCCTCATAAGCAGCACCATCAGCGCCAGTGTGGTGAGCAAAAAACCGACGCGTTCAATCAGCAATGTGTACGCCACAATGCTGCCGAGCAGGATCAATAAATTGCCGCGTCTACGCAGCTCGTTCCACCATTCCGGGCGCACGACGCTGATGTTGATGGTTTTCGATTTGATGGCGCGCATGATGAGCGCCACGGCGCACAGCGCAAAGCCCGCCGCGACGATGTTGGGAAATAACTTCGGCCCAAAAGCTTGCCCCGGCATCGGTGGAAAGCTCAATGCACCCACCGCCATCGCCAAGGCGAGCGCGAGCAACACCAACGCCAGCGTAAAGTCAGACACTTTCAAAATCAGTCTCCCCTTGTTGTACGACAACTGTAACCGAAGTTGTGGCAGGGGTTGTAGGAGCGGCCGTGGCCGCGATTTGGGCTATGCCAAACATTGTTAGCGGGCAAGGCCGGACCAACAGAGTTACTTAGTTTGCGCG
>JANNYE010000076.1:0-4443 GCA_031409935.1 Burkholderiales bacterium
AACGACCCCCCCCCCGCGCGCGGATTGTGAATCTGTTTTTTGGGGGGGCGTTACCCCCGCTTTGCATTCCGACCTTCCCCTTTTCCGGGGTTCACCCGCTCCCACAAAACCGCGCAACGATCTTCATCACGCCGCTTTCAACTCGTCGGCGTGCGACTGCAACGGTTTTGCAGGAGCCGAGACCTTCGCCATGATCTTACTGATGATCGCGTCGGCGCTAATGCCATCCGACAGCGCCTCGTAGCTCAACACCAATCTGTGCCGCAGCACATCGTGCACCAAATCAGTCATATCGTCCGACAGCACATAGCGGCGACCGCGCATCAGTGCTAACGCACGTGAAGCTTCGGTCAAGTTGATCGTTCCACGCGGGCTCGCGCCGTACGTAATGAATTTTTTCAACTCACCCAGACCTACGCGCGATGGATCACGCGTTGCCGCCACAAGTTTCACTGCGTACTGAATCAACGCCGGATCAACATACACATCGCGACACGCCTGCTGCAATACCTGCAACTGTTCCGTCGTCGCAATCGGCACCAGATCAAGTCGCGGCCCAGTGACGCGTTGCACGATCACAAATTCTTCTTCGTCCGACGGGTAATCCACGATCACCTTCATCATGAAGCGATCCACCTGCGCCTCGGGCAGCGGATAGGTGCCTTCCGTTTCAATCGGATTTTGCGTCGCCATCACCACAAACGGATGCGGTACTTTGTGTGTTTCACCCGCAATCGTGACCTGACGTTCCTGCATCACTTCCAGCAGCGCGCTTTGCACTTTGGCCGGAGCGCGATTGATCTCGTCAGCGAGCAGCAAATTCGCAAATACAGGGCCGACGACGGTGCTGAATTCGCCCGATTTTTGGTTGTAAATTCGTGTTCCTACCAAGTCGGCTGGCACCAGATCAGGGGTGAATTGAATGCGCTTGAAACTGCCTTGCACGGCGTTGGCCAGCGTCTTTACGGTCAACGTCTTTGCAAGCCCAGGAACGCCTTCCACCAGCAAATGTCCTTGCGCCAAAAGCGCCACCATCACCCGTTCAAGAAAGCGATCCTGACCAACGACGACGCGCTTTACCTCATACAAAATGCGCTCCATCAATTCGGCGCTTTGGGCGTGGTTTGAATGGTCAGTGATGCTCATAGATTTCCTAAAATGGAGGCATGCCCACAGCGGACGCAGCATTCTCAATCGGCACGGCAAACCCGATTCCGATGAACGTTCTCGCCTCCGTTGGGTTAAGAATTGCCGTCACGATTCCGACCACCTCACCCTCTGCTGTCACCAACGGCCCGCCCGAATTGCCTGGGTTCGCGGCCGCGTCAAACTGAATCAAATTGGTGAGCAATTGTTTGCCTTCGGGCGACATGAAATTGCGCTTGAGTCCGGACACGACGCCAGCGCTCACCGATGGCCCGATACCGAACGGAAAGCCCACCGCAAACACATGATCCCCGTGCGCGAGTTTCTCGGTGCTGGCCATCGTGGCGGCCATCATGTCGTCGGGAATGGTTTGCGCGCGAATCACCGCCAGATCATGCTCCGGCCGCATGCCGGTTACGTGCGCTGCACTCTCCGTACCGTCAAAAAAAGTCACCACAATCCGGTCGGCACCGGACACAACGTGCAAGTTAGTGAGGATGGTGCCGTTGTCCACAATCACCACACCCGTGCCCACACCGTGCGGTTTTTCTTCTTTGGTTTTTCGGTCGGTCACAAATCCGCTGACGCGCACGACGGATGGCAGGATTGCCTCGTATGCCTTAACTGCGGGGGAGGGCAATACCGTGTCTTGCAAGCTGTGTGCGACGGCTGCGTCGATGTGTTCTTGGGTGATTTTGACTTGCGTGGGGCCAAGCCAAAGCGTGGCGAAGAAGACCCCGGCAATGACGATAAGCGCGCCAAATGCGCCAGCCGTGGCGGCTTTCACGGTCGCTGCGTCGGGATGCAACACATTGCTTCCCCGACTCTTCAGTCCTGCAAAAAAAGCCCGCAGATTCATGAACTACCGCCACTGATTGATAGCGCATAGTAATCGTTACGCGAAGCCTGTCAAGGCTCGGTTGCGCGAGGCGATCGAAATTTCGCAGTCACGCCGCCCGTAGGCGACAGCGGCGCTGTTGCCGCTGCCCGATCACCTGCACACGATCATTGAATTGCCGTCCGAAGATGAGGATTTTTTAACGCGAATCCGCTGGATGGGTTTTGTTTTCCAAGCGAATGGTGACGGACGATGAAGTGCGCTCGGCCAGTCGAAGCGTTCGTCGCGCGCTTGACCGTGATGCGAATCCCGGCAGCGCCGGTTTTACGAGCACATCATTCGCGACCAGCGCGATTTGCAGAACCACATCGATTACATCCACATCAATCCCGTGAAGCACGGTTGCGTCACACGGGTGCAGGATTGGCCGCATTCATCATTTCACCGATACGTGCGCGAAGGCAAGTTGCCGATCAATTGGGCCGGTGGTGACGTGGACATCGACGCAGGAGAGTAGCGTCGTAGGGTGTGCGCCAAAGCGCGCACCATCGTGTCGAAATATCAATCGTCAATCAAACTCAACGAGGGCGCGCATTTTGATGCGCACCCTCCTTGCTAGACCGATCTTTTACGCTACGGAACCTACTCATCTGGGATAACCGCATATGGTGTTTTGGGCGATGCAACATTCGTCGCGCCTGCGGTAAACAGAGCTTCAACGCCACCGCCAGATTGTCCGAACGCCGGCCCTACGGTTCCAAATTGGACTGGCGTACCAATCGCAGCCTCAATGACGTAGTGGTTCGATGCTGGTAGTGGACTTGGTAGAGCGAATCGTCCGACCGCTGCAAAGCCGGTCGGAACGAATGGAAGTTCAGAGTCCGGGCAGGCGTAAGTGCCTGAGGAAAAATCACCAGTTGTCGGATCGACGCGTTTGTCGGGATGGAAGGCCGAAAATCGGTGGAATCGCCTTGGATGCGAAAGCACTGTTGACTTCACTAGAGAGCTGGCGGGAGCAAGAGCTACTGAAGAAGAAAAGCTGTTTGCGGCGCCGAAAAGATCATGGACGCGAGTCGTCAAGAGCTCAATTTCTGACAAAGAGGGGCTCAAAATAAACAAAGGCGAACTGTTGAGGGCTTCGCTAATCCACAGGTTGATGAGTATCAGTGACCGTGGATCGATTAATTCCGGAATATCCGAAAGTTCTAAGGCGCGATCTGCATTGAGCACGAGAAAATCTCGTCGGCTGTTACGCAACCTAGCAGATATCAATTGAAAGCCCGCTCCGGTTTCCGGAAGCGCTAGTAGCGCGGCGGTGACTTCTCTATTCAAACCAATAACTGCCATGATTGTCCTTGCTAATCGGTCAATTGTCGCTGTCCCAGTATAGGTTCAGCGAGCATAGCCTCGACACAGCACAGCCGAATCGAAGGCTCGCGCCGCGCAACTATTCCGCGATTCCGCTCCGCTTCATCGCGGCTACGGCACTCACGACTAGACGCACACCCTGCACACAATCCATCCTTCCCCATACGAAAGCGTCACCATGTCCCATGAACCCCGCGTCCTGATTTGTGGCTCTATGGCCTTTGACACGATTTGCGTGTTTCAGGGCAAGTTTGGTGAGCACATCGTGCCGGAGGCGACGCACAAAATCAGCGTATCGTTCATAGCCGATCAGACACGACGCAAAAGGTCTGTGAGCTAGCACGCGCTAGTCGAGCAGGTCCATGTCAACACGGATGTAATCCCCGCGATAGGTCAACTCGCCAAGATAGATGACGGTGCCGTCTGGCGCACAAAGCACGCGACGGACCTCGGCAACCGGTGCTGACACCGAGATGTTGAGCGCCGTCGCCGCCTCTGCGCCCGCCGTTGAAATGGTGAGAATCTGCCGCGCTGAGCCGATCTTTACCGTCTTGAGATCCATCAAAACAGGAATGATGACCTCGCGGCGAAATCGCTTCGGTGCCAGTTTGAAGACACGTTCGTCGAGGTACGCCGAGATGACCGATGTGAACTGCCTTTCACTGGCGTGAATGCGCCGCAACAGACGGTATTTGGGTGCCGGGATTCCGTCCTCGGCGTCGAGCTGCGGCAAAGCGAAGCTTTCGGACAGCGGGATCAATCGCGGCGCTTGTTTGCGATACAGCTCGGCGAGCGAGGAGAGCGAGCTTTCCACGCGCATTCTTGGATGGGTTTCGGGCTTGCGCATGACAAATGTGCCCTGCCCCTGCCTCGGCTCGAGCAGCCCTTCGTTCGTCAGCAACTGCACCGCCTGTCGCACCGTGATCAAGCCGACGCCGAACTCTTTTGCCAGCGCCGGCAGCGTCGGAATTTGCGCGTTGATCGGCCAGACCCCCTTGACGATACGTTCACGGATCGCGTCGGCGACCTGAGCGTAGAAGGGGCTCGCGCTGTGTTCAAAGTACGTCGGCATTACTTATTTTCGCGGGTCA
>JANNYE010000077.1:0-6077 GCA_031409935.1 Burkholderiales bacterium
ACTCGTCGCCCCTGCGAAGGCAGGGGCCTAGCGACTTTTGAGCTAGTCAAAAGTGCCACGAAACCGCCAAAGTCGCTGGGTTCCTGCCTTCGCAGGAACGACGAAGTACTTAAATTTTTCCAATGAATAATCTCGGTTTAATCAGCGTTTCCCTAGACGCGGGCTACCGGGACATGGTGGCTGACAATGAGCGCGAAGCCGAGGCCACCGCGTGGTGCAACACGCTGGCAGCAGACATGGCCGATGACGCAAATTGTTGGTGCATTTGGGCATGCCAAGATAGCGAATCCGCAACGCCACGCCGTTGCTCCTCGGCCTTCGCCCATAAGCGGCAAAACAGCGCAGACCATTCAAATTTCCGCCAAACCGGCGTAGGCCAGTATCAGGAGCGGGTTGCTCGTCCACCACTTGCCTTTAACTGCGCCGATACGTCCGCAGTAAATCGGTAAACGACAAATTCAAAACGCCCACAGTTTTGTTAGCGTTTTGCTAACGTACGTAGATGTATTCGATTGAATTCAGCAAAGCTGCGAACAAAACGCTGGCCGCAATGCCGCGAGACTTGCGAGCACTGATGCCGAGCAAAATTCTTGCGCTGTCCGCTGATCCTCACGGTACGCAGCACCAAGCGCGTCGGCTGGCAAGACGGCCTTATTCCATTTCTAATTCAATAGGAGACTAGGCGCGACGACGCAGACAGTGCGTGAGCACGGCAAGGAGGAGCAACAACGTATCGTATTGAATTAGAAATGGAATTAGTACCGCTTACGCGTGCAAGACTGGCGCGTGATCTATCGGCTCGTTGAAGATCGCGTGGTGTTGTTGGTCATCAAAATTGGTAGTAGAGGGCAGGTTTATGAGTAGTGTTCAAGTGATTGAAAAAGATGGCGTCCCCGCGTTCTATGTGCTTCCCGCCGCACTATGGCTCAAGGTGCGCGAGGCGGTTGAGGACGCTGAAGATGCCGCCGATGTTGAGCGCTTTGATCGCGAGGATGACGGCACGCGCATCCCGTTCGCGGTGGTGAAGGCTCAGCTCGGCGACGGCACGCATCGGGTGCACCCTGTCAAGGCATGGCGCGAGCATCGGGGCCTCACCGTGCAGCAGCTGGCCAGCGCTGCCGGACTCTCCAAGCCGTTTGTGAGCCAGATAGAGACGGGGCATCGCGTGGGCACCACAGCTACCCTCAAAAAGCTGGCGCACGCGCTGGACACCACAGTGCTTGCGTTACTGCCGTAAATTCACGCAATTACACGCGGATGGGACGAGACGGTCGAGTCAAACACCTGCCGGATAAATCGCCTGCCCCGCATCGCCCAGCTTCGTCGTTCCTGCGAAGGCAGGAACCCAGCGATTTTGTGTGTTTTGTGGCCGTTGTGGCTGCTCGAGAACAATTGGCGCTGCATATCAACAACACGCTTACCGACCCGACAACGAAATTGAACGCCCGGAAACGCAGAATTAACCGAGATTATTCATTGAAATTTTTTCCTCGTCGCCCCTGCGAAGGCAGGGGCCCAGCGTCTTTCGAGCACCCCTAAATTGCCATGAAACACGCAAAGTCACTGGGTTCCTGCCTTCGCAGGAACGACGAAGTGCGTGAATTTTCTCTAATAAAGAATCTCGGTTTAATCGCCACCCCAGCGAAGGCCGGGGCAAAGCGGCCTGTCGGACTTGAAACATCGTAGCGAAAATTCGCTCGCCCGAGGGCAGATTTCGACTGTTTTGCAGTGGCAATATCGAGATATTGCCCAAAAAACGGGCGAAATATGCGCCGGGCCGGCGGATTTGCAGCCGATGCCTTTCAAGTCCGACAGGCTGCTAGGGAGACGCTGATTAAATCGACGCCGAGCAGCGCGCCTTGTTTTGGGATGAAATACGAGACGAAAAACGCAGCAATAGCGAGCTATTGCGAGTATTTTCGGAGAAGTAGTTCGCCCAAAACAAGGATGCGATGCCGGAGGCGATTAATTCAGCGTCTCCCTAGGCCCGTCGCAATTCGTTGATTTTGCTGCGAGCGTGGCTACCGGGCATCAGAGGTATGGCAAAAAATTGAATTGCTCCGCGTTTCGCTAAAACACCAGCGAATCCCTACAACGACTGACTCGTCGCGACCCCGCTCGGCGTAGGCGATATAGCTCGCGGCTAGCCGCCCCGCGCTCCACCCGGTCTGGTTCTGGCGTTGTTGATCGGGATGTTTATCGTGTTGCAATGCGTAAAAGTGCTCAACACCCGTTACCGTCGCCGCCGCGCGTCACTGGACTGACAAAAATTGTCAGTGACCTGCGCGAAAAGTGTCGTGGATCACGGTGACCATTGTGGGTCCGGTCAAGTCGTCACCAACCAGAGCAGAGACAAAGCCTTTGTAAATCAATGAATTACGGCACACCGCAGAAATTTTCACCCGTATTTGCAGGCGCTGGCACGACCACTGCGTTATGCCACTCATGCAGCGGCTTTCGCTGGAAACTTAAATCCCAATCCGGGGAAGGAAATTGAAAATGAAACGTACCGTTCAAAAGGGTTTCACCCTGATCGAGTTGATGATTGTTATCGCGATTATTGGTATTTTGGCTGCGATTGCGATTCCTCAGTATCAGGACTACACGCGGCGCGCCAAAATGACTGAAGCTATCAATGTGGCAGCTCCTTGCAAGCTTGGCGTTGCAGAGTATGCGTCCGCGAACAACGGTGTGCTCGCTCCGACCACCGCAGACGCGGGTTGCACCACGGTCGCTACGACTTATGTCACTTCGGTTGGCGTGGTTGCTGGCGTAATCACTGTTGTCGTAAATACTCTTCCAACTGGAACTATTGGTGCCGTGACCATGATTCCAACGGTAGCCACGGGTGCCGTCGACTGGGTTTGCGGTGGAGCGGGCACGACCGTTGGTCAACAGTTTTTACCAACAAGCTGCCGCGGCACGAAACTGTAACGCAAACAACGCTTTGCGGACTGTCCTCCGCGATCAGCAAAACCTCGCTTCGGCGAGGTTTTTTTTACCTAGTTTTTGGTAAAACGATACTCAATTTTCATGGAGTTGACTATGTCGCGATTTCGTGCATCTATCATCCACTTAGCCATCTGCGTGCTGGTTGCATTGGTGCTGCTCGCCCTCTTTTGGTTTGTCTGGTATCCCGCGCCGCTCTTCAAGGCGGTCGGTGGATTAGAAATATTTCTGATGCTGCTCGGCATCGATGTAGTGCTCGGCCCGCTTTTGACGTTCATCGTGTTCAAACAGGGCAAAAAGTCGCTGAAATTTGATTTGGCGGTCATCGGCTGCCTGCAGATCGCAGCGCTTGCGTATGGCGTGTTTACTTTGCTGAGCGGTCGCCCGGTTTATGTCGCTGCCGTCGGGCACAAGTTTGACCTGATTCAAGCGAGTGAAATCGGCCCGGATCAGCTTGAAGGATCTACCGGGTCTTTGCCATGGTTTGGCCCGAAAGTGGTGGGCATCAAGCAAGCCACCGACAAAGCAGAACGTGAACGCATGATGTTCAGCGGTTTGGCCGGGGCGGATTACGGGCACTATCCCAAGTACCACGCACCCATTGAGACCATGAGCGTCGAGATATTGGCCAACGCCAAGCCCATCAGTGAATTGCGAAAACAGAACAAGACCAAAGACTCGGAAATTACCGCATGGCTGGCCAGTCGCGGCTTCGACGACAAAACAGTGGTCTTTCAAGGGCTTAGGACACGGAATGAGCACATGACCGTCATCCTCGACGCCAAAACTGCTGCGGTGATCGGCATCGCGCCGTTCAAGCCGTGGGACTAGTGGCATGGTTCCGGGACCGTGCGACAAGCTCGGGACAAACGGGCCACGCCACGCCTATGACGAGCTTATGTGAGCGGCCTAGGGGCGCAAACTGCTACAGCTTGACGAGATGGGCGTCCGTTGCACCGGCCACGGCGCGCAGCGACACGCCGTGATCAAAGGTGACGAAGCGGGCGTTGTGCGCGACTGCCAACGCCAGCAAATAGACATCGGTGGTCGTCTTGTGGCTCAGTAAGGCGTCAAACGCTACGACGGCGGGATCGGCTAAAGACACGTTATCTGGCAAAAAATAATGATTGTTATCAAGCGTCGCCTCGTATAGCCGTTCTGTCACTTCGCGCGTGGTGAGCGGGCGAGTGTAGGTCGGTTGCGACATGATGCGTATCAAGCCGTTTTGCGTGATTGGGCAGGTCGCCCATCCAGTGGCAGCGTGTTCGGCGTGCCAGCGAATCATTGCGTCGTGCTGCGCATGTTCGTCGTCGAACATCGCGATCAACACATTCACGTCATACAACGGGAGCACTAAATGTCTTCCTCGTCGCGAATTCGATTGATCATCTCGTTGGTGACGATTACCCCGCCAGGGCGTTTGGGGAACGGCCGGATGCCGTAAAACGATCCCGGCTCTTCCACTGCATATTGCGTTGATTGCGTGGGCTGGGTCAGCGCCTTGCGCGCAAGTTCAGAGATGATCTGGCCTGCCGTTTTGCCAGCGGCTTTTGCCAGCTCTTTGCTGGCGCTCAGGATGTCGTCGTCAATGTCTAACGTAGTGCGCATGAAACCTCCGCAAAATCGGGATTTTACATCTGATGCGATTGCATCAGATGTGTTGCGGTACTTCTAACGTTCAAACTTTAGTGAGACGTGCTGAGATTTCGGCCACGAGTGCTCGCGCGAGGTTGAGTTTGCTCATTTTTGGCAGACGCATCGCGCCCTCCGCCCCCCGCTCATCAATCAGCGTCACCTGATTCTCATCCGCACCGAATGCGCTTTGGGCGTGGTTTGCGATTAGTAGCGGAATGCCTTTTCTGGCGCGTTTTTCTGCGCCGTATTGCTCCACCCTTTCGCTCTCCGCAGCGAAACCTACGCAGAACGGCGGGCCGGATTTGCCTTGGCCTTTGCGGTGGTACTTCGCGATTTTGGCGAGGATGTCGACTGTCGGTTCGAGATTAACGGTGAGGCCCGCGTCGGTCTTTTTGATCTTTTGTTCGGCGTTGGCGGTGGGGCGGTAGTCGGCCACGGCGGCCACCGCAATGAAGATGTCGGCTTGGTCGACTTCGGCCTCCACGGCGGCGAGCATTTGGGCGGCGCTGGTTACATTCACTCTATCGACGGCAAATGGGGTTGGCAGGTGCGTCGGCCCGCTGACGAGTGTGACCTGCGCGCCTGCGTCGGCGCAGGCTTGGGCTAGCGCGAAGCCCATCTTGCCGCTGGAGTGGTTGGTGATCACTCGCACTGGATCAATGGCTTCTTGAGTGGGGCCTGCCGTGATCAGTACGCGTTTTCCGGCGAGGACTTTCGGTTGTGCCCAGGCCTCTAACGCGGCCATGATTTCAGCGGGTTCGAGCATGCGGCCGTCGCCGATTTCACCGCAAGCCTGATCGCCGGTGCCGGGGCCGATGACGTGAACGCCGTCCGCTTTGAGCGTTTCAACGTTCCTCTGCGTGGCTGGGTTTTGCCACATTTGCAGGTTCATGGCTGGGGCGACGATCAGTGGGATGGTGCGCGCGAGCACCGTGGTTGAGAGCAGGTCGTCGCTGCGTCCATGTACGAGTCGCGCGAGGAAATCAGCCGACGCGGGCGCGATGAGCATGATGTCGTTGCTGCGCGTGAGTTCGATGTGTGCCATGCCGTTGTCGGGTCGCGCGTCCCACAAATCGCTGTAAACGGGGTGGCCGGACAGCGCCTGAAAGGTGGCTGGGCCAACGAATTCGCGCGCGGAGGCGGTCATGGCGACAGTGACGTCGCGGCCTGATTTGACCAGCAGGCGCGTGAGTTGAGCGGACTTGTACGCAGCAATGCCGCCGGTGATGCCGAGCAGAACGCGATGCGTGGGTTTGATGGGGTGTTCCATGAAGAAAGTGTAGTGCGTTGGTCGCCATGGACTCACGTGATGTGCCGTCTCCCCCGCTGCCGTCCTCCTCGCCGAAGGCGGGGATCGTGCGTCCGCAAGGACGCTTTGTTTGCGTGGTGGAAGTCCGCGCCATTGGGAGGTTACCCCGATGTAGCTGAAAGTAACTGCGTCGCTGTGAAGCGGGGTGGAGAGCAACTGGAAGCGAAAGAGTAGCCCGTAGGAT
>JANNYE010000078.1:0-57152 GCA_031409935.1 Burkholderiales bacterium
GTTCATCAGCGCGATGAACTGAGCACCGCGCGGGAAGCCGAGGAAGCTTAAGTTCGCGCGTTTCCCCGACGCAATACTTGAGTTTCCTCTACTTCTCGCTCGATATCGCTCTTACGCCAAAATAAACGGCAAACTGCGCAACCGCTTCCCGGTTGCCGCGTAAATCGCATTCCCCAATGCGGGCGCAATCGGCGGTACACCGACTTCGCCAATGCCACCCAGCGCCGCGCCTGAGTTGATGATCACTGTCACGAACTGCGGGCATTCGGCCATGTTCATCAGGCCGTAGTCGTTGAAATTGCTTTGCTGCACGATGCCGTCTTTCAGCGTGATGTTGCCTTTGAGCGCAGCCGTCAATCCGTAGATCGCCGCTCCGGAAATTTGCGCTTTTACGTTCTCAGGATGCAGCGCCATGCCGCAGTCGACGGCGGTCACTACGCGACGCACTTTAATGTCCTTTCCGACGATTTCAACATCGACCACCATGCACGCAATACTCTTGAATGATTCGGCGAGCGCGATGCCCCGGCCCCAGCCTTTGGGCAAAGATGCGCTCCATTTCGCAGCACTCGCGGCGGCATCGACGACCTTCGCAAAACGAGGTTGGTCTTTCAGCAATTCAAGACGGAAAAGATACGGGTCTTTTTTCAGCGCGGCGGCCAGTTCATCCACAAAACTTTCCACGAAAAACGCGGTGTACGAATTGCCCACGCTTCTCCAGTACCCCGTGGGCACCGGCAGTTCAATCTGGGCGTGATCGCATTTGAAATTGGCGAATGCGTAGGGCAACTCGGCTGCACCCTCTGCATTGGTTTTGTCGGGCGGAAAATCGCCCGCGAACAGCGGATTCATGCGACCGATCACGCTCTTGCTGACGCTCGGCCCGACCATGCGGTGATGCCACGCCGCAACACCTGAACTCGCGCCATTCTTATCGTCGAGCGCAGCGGTGAATCGACATGAAACGGCGGGACGATAAGCGTCGTGCTGGATGTCCTGCTCGCGCGACCAGATAAGTTGTACGGGCTTGCCACCCGTCACTTTCGCGCAGGCGAGCGCCTGACGAATCACTTCGAGGTCAAAACGGCGACCGAAGCCTCCACCGAGGTACGGCGTGTGAACGGTGACCGCGTCGTTCGCCACGCCGACGTTACCCGCCGCGAGCCATTGCACAACGGTGGGCGCTTGATTGCCGACCCACACGTCCACCTTGCCGTCCTTAATTTGCACCGTACAGTTGAGCGGCTCCATCGGCGCATGCGCAAGGAAAGGCACGCTGTACGCGGCTTCGATGCGCTGCGCGGTGGACGTTGCGGCGATCACTTTCTCTGCTTTGCCATGCTCGCCGAACGTGCGCCGAATCGGCGCGAATCCGCCGTCCTTGCCGTCGAGCACTTCGTTGTAACGAGCCGCGAGTTGTTCGCTGGAAAGGATCGTTCCGGTTGCGCCGCCGCCTATCAATTCGGCCTGTTCGAGGGCTTTTAGCGCCGACCAGTAGCTCGTCGAAATCACGGCGAGCCAGTTGTCGCCACGCACCTGATGCAGCACTTCTTTCGGCGGCGCGCCGTTCTTCCAGCGCACTTCCTGCAACGCACCGCTGACGAACGGAATGTGTTTGACCGTGGCGTACAGCAGCCCTTCAGGACGCACGTCGATGCCGAACTGCGCCTTGCCCAAAGACTTTTCGACAACGTCGAGACGGGACGGCGATGTGCCGAGAATTTTCCAGTCTTTCTGCGCCTTCACCATTACTTGCGACGGTGGTGAAAGCGCTGCTGCGGCCTGCACGAATTCACCGAATGGTGCGCTCTTGCCGGAGCCCGCGTGCTTGATAACGGATTGATTAACCGTCAATTCGGCGACCGGCACATTCCACTTTGCAGCCGCTGCCGCGAGCAACACGCTACGCGCGCTCGCCGCCGCCATGCGCATCGGTTCCCAGCCGTCGCGCGTGGAGGTGGAGCCGCCCGTCATCTGCACACCGAGCACGCGCGCGGTGGCGATCATCGCGGCCTGCATTGGCGCGGGCGCGCTGTCGCCGAGCGCTGTACTGTTGCCGTATACCGCGCTGATTTGCGCCTGTTCGACGCGCACTTTGCTCCAGTCGGCATCAAGTTCTTCGGCGACCAGCATGGCGAGCATGGTGTAGACGCCCTGCCCCATTTCCTGTCGCGGCACTTGTACGATGATGGTGCTGTCGGGCAGGATTTTCAGCCACGCGTTGAACGCCGTTTCACCGTCTTTCACGGGTGGTTTGAACGATTGCGCGCCTGCGACGCGTCGCCACGCGAGGGTGGTGCCAATGGCCAGTGCGCCGCCGACCAAGCCCGTTCCAATCATAAAGGCGCGGCGGGTTTTTGAGATTGACTTTTTCATCGCGAGCACTTCGAAAAAAACGTGTCATGTTGAGCGCAGCGAAACATCAGCTTGCAGCTCATCCGCTCTTCGTTTGTCTTGATTATTTGCATACTGATCCTTCGCTTTGCTCAGGATGACAGCGTAGATTTTTTGATCTGCGCGGCTTTTTTTATGGCCGCGCGCATCGCGGGATAGGTGCCGCAGCGACACAGATTAGTGATCGCGGCATCAATGTCGGCGTCGGTCGGTTCCGGTATTTCTTCGAGCAACGCGGTGGTCGCCATAATGAAACCGGACTGGCAGTAACCGCACTGCGGCACTTGATGTTCGATCCATGCTTTTTGCACAGCACTCGGGCCTTTTTCCGAGAGTGCTTCAATCGTGGTGATCTGCTTGCCTACAACCGCCGAAATCGGCATCACGCAGGATCGTATGGCCACGCCATCGACCAAAACCGTACACGCACCGCACACCGCGACGCCGCAGCCGAACTTGGTGCCGACCAAGTTCAAGTCCTCGCGCAAAACCCACAGCAAGGGCTTGTCGTCGGGCGCGTCAATGGTGACGGGCGTTTTATTGATGGTGAGTGTGACGGCCACAGCGGGTTCCCTGACAATGAATTTTGCGTCCAGATCGGACAGCAGCTTTTTGGTGGATGGCTTATTCTATTTGGGCTAAGTGCCGTAAAACCATGACTATCAACTATTAGGCAAAACTACCTATAAGCCCAATTACGGTGGGCATTTCAGCGAAAAGCTGTATTCATTTTAATCGCCGTGAAGCGATCCAGATAAGCACCAACACGGGCACGCCAATCAGTGCCGTGCCGACGAAAAATGTGTTGTAGCCGACCGCATCCACCGCAACCCCGGAAAACCCCGCCAGCCACTTCGGCAACAGCAACATCATGGATGACAACAGCGCGTATTGCGTCGCCGAATAGCTGATGTTGGTCAGGCTCGACATGTAGGCGATGAACGCGCTGGCCGCGATGCCCGAGGCGAGGTTGTCGGCGGAGATGACGAGGGTGAGCGCGGTGACGTCATGACCGCGCATGGAGAGCCAGGAGAACAGCAAGTTGCTCGCCGCAGACAAAATCGCGCCGAGCATCAGCGTGCGCATCATGCCGAATTTGACCGACAACACGCCGCCCAGCGCCGCGCCGACTAGCGTCATGATCAGGCCGTACACCTTGCTGATCGCCGCCACCTCGTCCTTGGTGTAGCCCATGTCTACATAAAACGGGTTGGCCATGATGCCCATCACGATGTCGCTGATGCGATACGTGGCAATGAGCGAAAGCAGTAGCAGCGCATTCCAGCCGTAACGCCGGAAAAAATCGGCGAACGGTTCAATCAGCGCGATTTGCAACCATTCGCCGATGTTCTTGGCGCGCACGATGGGCTTCAAAATCGGCTCATTGGAGAACAGCACGGTGGCAAAGCCGACCACCATTGACGCCGCCATGACGAGGTACGCAATCCTCCAGCTATTCGGGTCGTAATTGGCGGGGCTCGCGACCTCCGCCCGTGCCGCAATCCACAACACACCGGCACCGGCCCAGATCATCGCCACGCGATAGCCTGACAGATACGCCGCAGACAGCGCAGCCTGTCGATCCACGTCGGCAGATTCAATGCGAAATGCGTCCAGCGCAATGTCCTGCGTGGCCGAGCCGAACGCCGTCAGCAGCGCAAACCAGACAATCGGCATCAACGAAATTTTCGGATCAGAAAACGCCATGCCGACCAGCCCGCAGACGACCATTAACTGCGCCAGCAGCAGCCAGCTACGCCGCCGCCCCAGCGCCTTTGTCAGCAGTGGAATAGGCAGCCTGTCCACCAGCGGCGCCCAGCACCATTTGAAACCGTAGGCTAAGCCCACCCACGACAAAAAGCCAATCGTCGAGCGATTGATCCCCGCCTCGCGCAGCCAGAACGACAGCGTGCCGAGCACCAGCAGCAACGGCAATCCCGCAGAGAACCCCAGCGCCAACATGCGCAGCGACGGCGCTTCCAGATACACCTTGAGCGCGGTGATCCAGCCTGATTTTGTGTTCGCTGTCGGTACCGCTTTGGTGGATGCAACCTGTGGCGCGGTAGGCGGGTCTGATGGAGTCATCCAGCTATTATCGCGATATGAAGATATGCCCCACCTCCCTCAAATTTGTGGTAGCCGCTGCGCTCGCGCTGGCCGCATCCACCGTCCACGCGCAACTCAGCAAACCCTTTCTGTGGGATCTCACGAAGGACGGCAAGACGGTCACCTTGTTCGGTTCGCTGCATGTTGGTAAACCCGATTTCTACCCGGTACCGGACACGTTGCAGAAGCGTTTCGATCTAGCCAAAGTGCTCGCGGTTGAGGCCGATGTCACCTTGCCTGAAACTCAGCAGGTGTGCTCAAAACTGGCGGCGACCAAAGAGTCGCTTGAGAGCGTCTTGTCAGCCGAAGATTTTGCGGCGCTCACCGGTTACATTCGAGCGGCAAGCATTCCCGAAAATGCGATCCAGAATAGAAAGCTGTGGCTAGTCAATCTGGTGGTGCTGGGTGTAGAGCTTGGCCAACTTGGCGTAGATTTTTCACGCGGGCTCGACGTGGTGTTGTTGCGTGAAGCGAAGCACGCGAAAATGCGCGTGGTCGAGGTGGAAGGCGGCGCTACGCAATGTGGCGTGTTGGCAGCAGCTAGTGCGGCTGAGACCAAGGCGACCATGACGCGCTTTCTCGAAGCCGTTCGCCAGAACCGTATGGAAAAGCGGCTAATCGAAATGATGGCCGCGTATCGAGCGGGTGACGGGCCTGAGTTAACTCGACTGGTCGCTCTGGACTTCGGCGACACCCCTGAGGGGCTGTCCGCTAGACGGCGCATTCTCGATGACCGCCATCCTGCCATGGCCGACAAAATCGACAGTTACTTCAAGCAGTCCGAAAGCCATTTCGTGGTAATCGGCGTCGGTCACCTGTTTGGCGAAAACAATTTGCTCGACGCGCTGGCTAAAAAGGGAATTAAGTCCAAACGCGTGGAGTAATCCAGCGACCGACACTAGTGTCGTGTCACGCCTGAAACGGCCCATCTCGCTTACCCTCGCTGCGCATGGCGTCGTTGCAAAACTGGCGCATGCCCCCGCATGGGCTGCGTTTTGCGCCTAGCCCTGCCCACCGATGGCGGCGCGATATCTCGTCATTTCAAACGTGACACGACACTAGCCGGTTTTGCCGGTTCCGCTGACCTTGGGCGCTTGCCGAATGGCGCGCGGCTTGAACTCAAATTTGAACGTTGCCTCAGTGCTGCCGGTAGCCGTTACGGTCACCTTTTGCAGCAGCGGCGGTTTGTACTGACCCAGATCGGGATGCCATGCTGTGGCCTCGTAGTCGCCGGGCGGCAGGTTTTCAATTTTCGCGATACCGGTGCTTGAAGCGGTGAGCGAAAACCACGGCGTATCAGCCACGTAGACATAGGCACGCATCCAGTCGTGCAGGATGCAATAGGCGACCACCGCACCTTCTTTGTCAAAGCGAATTGGGGCAGGCGTGTCCCCCGGTTTGTGCACGGCGATCTCGAACGGCTTGCTACTTGAAAACGACTTGATGTGATGCTCGACCTTGTCGCGATTGGCAAACACGACGCTCGAGCCCACACGCACCACCGAAATGTAGGGCTTGAAAGTCAGCTCTTGCTGGCTAACGACTATTTCTTCAGGGGGCGTTGCCGGGGCTGCGCGTCCGATAGGTTTCACCGAAATGACCACATTGCCCAGCGCCTGACCGTCGCGATCACCTGCGAGCGCGACCAAGGTGCCTGCGTGCGCAGCACTCATCGCAAGCCATAGAGCGGAGGCGATGGCACGGGGCTGGAAGCGGGCGCGGCGGGTGGGGCGTTGGGTCATCGGGTCACCACATCACGATGCATCGGCGCGAGCTTTGCAATCAGTTTATTTTGCTGGTAGGTCGGCACCTTGGCCGCCGTCAGCGCGTCCTGCAAATCCTCGGCCAGCGCATTGAAATCAGCGGTTGCGACTTTCATGTCCTTGTGCGACTCTTTCATCGACTTGCCTGCATATTTGCAGCCGCCGCCAAGCACATCGCAAAATTGATCGGTCAGCATCGCCTCCAGACGCTCGATATCGGCGTCCTTAAAGAAGGCGCTGATACGCGGATTTTTTTGCACCCGCTCAACAAAATCATGGGTGATTTTGCCCAGACCCTCATAGCCGCCATACGCCGCCAACGCGGCCTCGTTAGGGGCCTGAGCGAATACTGCTGTTGCCGTGGCAGACGCCAACAGCACAGTGAAAATGGATGAACGGTGCGACATGGCTAGCCCTAAGGTGCGTGATGACAATTTGCTTCGATACGCAATCGGAGCGGGGGCGGTTTTACGTCCGCGTTGAGGCGAGGATCAGTGTTGCCGTCAGTCCGTCAAGTACGCATTGGTCGCGCGCAGATCGTCCTCAGAGAGCACACCTGCAGCCGCTTTCAATCGCAGGTTGTTGAGCAGCGTGTTGTAGCGAGCCTGCGCTAGATCACGTTGTACCTGAGTCACCTGTTGCTGCGCGTTGAGCACGTCGAGATTGGTGCGTACTCCGACCTCTAAGCCTAGTTTGGTTGAGGCGAGCAGTGTTTCGGCTGATTTCAGTGCTTGCTGTTGTGCTGAAACGCTTGCCACACCGCTGGTCGCGCCAAGGTAGGACTGGCGCACACCCAAGCCCGCAGTGCGGCGCGCTGCTTCAACATCGTTGCGGTTTTTATCGACCAGCGCCAGCGTCTCGCGGATGCGGGCATTGACCCCGCCAGACACATCGAACGGCCAGTTAAACGTCACGCCAATGACGCCAGAATTGGTCCAAGTGCCAACCCCGCTGGTGGCGCTACCGGTGGCTTGCGAGTGCGCGACCGTTGCCGTTGCGTCAAGCGTCCAGTCTTTGCCGGTTTGCGCGCGCTTAATGTCGTACTCCGCAATAGTTTGCGCTTGCTGCGCGATGCGCACGCCGAAGGCATCGGTCTCGGCGCGGGTCACCCACGCCTCCATGTTCGCGGGGCTGGGCGCGGGCACCTGCGCGTTCAAGCGTAACCGCTTCAAGTTAGTCTCATAACGACCCACCACGTTTCTCAGGGCGAACCGAGTGCGCTCAACTTCGTTGTTGGCGGCGATTTCCTGGGCAATCACCTGATCAAAGCGGGCTTGCGCCTCGTTGGTGTCAACGATGGTTGCCGTGCCGACCTCGAAATTGCGTTTGGCTTGCGCCAGTTGCTCGGCAACGGCTGCCTTTTGCGACTGCACCAACGTTAAGTTGTCTTGCGCGAGTAGCACGTCAAAATACGCTTGCGACAAGCGGGTAGCTACATCCATTTGCGCCGCCGCCAGCGACACTTCAAATAGTTTCACGGAGGCGTTGGCCTGTTCAATGACCACTTGATTGGCGGGTCGGATCAGCGGCTTGTTGACGTAGGCTGAGACGCTTGCGGCGAGGTAGGCGCGATCTGTTGCTGCGTTCGGAAAGCCACGCGCATGCAAATCAAAATAGTTGGCGTTGGCTCCCGCATTGATGCCAGCGCCGAAGCCGTTTGCAGCTTCGGCCTGAATGACCCTTTCACGCGCCGCCAACAGCGAGGCTTGGGCTGAGGCGACCGCCGGGTCCTGCTTGGCTGCATCGCCGTAAAGCGTGAGCAGGTCGGCAGCGTGCGCGCCGCCGATGGCAATGCTTAAGATGGACAGGGCGACAGAGTGGAAAAAACGCATGCAATACTCCAACGATTAATACTGGGGAACGGACGGGTCAACGTGCGCGGACCACGCCTCGATGCCACCACTTAAATTGATAAGACGGGTGAGCCCGTGCTTCGATAAAAACTGGGCGCACTGCATGCTGCGAACACCGTGGTGACAAATTACCACCATCGGCGCGTCGGCTTCCGACTGCATGGCGCGCACTTCGTCGACGCGGGCGACCAATGTCGACATGGGAATATTGACGGAGCCTTCGATGCGAGCCAGCTCAAATTCCCACGGTTCGCGCACATCGAGCAGCACCGCGCCCGCCAGCGCGTTTACGCGTGCCGCTGCCACTGCCGCAACGTCCATCGGCTCGACCATCAGAACACAAATCCGGGAGCCATCAGAGCGTGGGTCAATGGGGCAACGACGGTTTCAAAAAGGGTGCGCTCGCTACGTCTGCCATTGCTGGTCACGGTGATCAACTGTGCGCGCATGGCAGGCGCTCTGCCGAGGATCGCAAAAATTTTTCCGCCGGGCTTTAACTGCGTCAGCACGTCGTCGGGCAGCACTTCCATCGAACCGGTGAACACGATCACGTCGTACGGTGCGGCAGCCGCCCAACCGCGTGCAGCGTCGCCAGTAATCACGGTCGCGTTGGTGATGCCCGCCCGCGCCAGATTCGCCACCGCAAATTTCGCAAGCTTAGGATTAATTTCAACGCTGGTGACGTTGGCTGAACGTGAGGCCAGCAGCGCAGCTAGATAGCCGCTACCAGTGCCGATTTCCAGCACTTGTTCAAAACCATGCAAATCGACGTCCTGCGCCACGCGCGCTTCCATCTTCGGCGACCACATCCGTTCATTCACTGCATCAGGCGAAACGGCTGACAACGGCAACTCAATATCCATCAGCGCGAAGTCGCGCTGCGATGCAGGCACGAAGTTTTCGCGCTTAAGCTCGTGCAGCAGATCGAGCACATCAGTGTCCAACACATCCCACGTGCGGATTTGCTGTTCAACCATGTTGAAGCGGACTTGTTCGATGTTCATAAGCGCGTTCTACGCTGCGGACAGCGTCAGTAGAGTGATCAAGATAACCTGATTTTAAGGGCAGTTTTAGCTAAATGACTCGCGGTCATTTAGCTAAGTTTAGCGGAAACTGGTGACGTTGCAAGTGTTTTGGGCGCGTCGTGATGTCGATCTCGTAGATGCGACGAAAGCCGCGCACCTTGGCATTCGGTGTCATGCAATCGCGGCTTTCGCCGCTCGTACGAACACCTTGGGCTCATTCCGCAGGCGATTCAGCCATGCCATGCAATCTAGGCTCCAAGGCCCGCTTCGCCGCCTTTTTCGCGGCGCGTTTTTCCTTGAACTCCTCGATCATTGCGTAAATCACCGGCACCACGACCAGCGTCAAAATGCCAGAGCTGAGCAGGCCGCCGATGATGGAGCGACCCATCGTGCCATCCGCGCCTTCTTTCAGCGCTAACGCCATTGGCAGCATGCCGAATACCATCGCGGCGGTCGTCATCAAAATCGGGCGCAGGCGAATGTGGCCGGCTCGCACCAGTGCCTCGGCAATGCTCAAGCCCTGATCGCGTCGCGCCTGATTGGCAAAGTCGACCAGTAAAATGCCGTTTTTGACCACCAAGCCCATCAACATAATGAACGCGATCATCGCGAACATATTGAAGGTCGTTCGCGTGACGAACAGCGCCAGCATCACCCCCACCAGCGACAGCGGCAAGGTCGCCATGATGGCAATCGGTTGTGCAAAACTCATGAACTGCGAGCCGAGCACGAAGTAGATAAAGGTAACCGCGAGCACCAGCGCCACGATTGCATAACCAAACGAATCGCGCATGATCTGGTTGTCGCCATCTTGTTGAAAGCGATAGCCCGGTGGCAGCGCAAACGATTCGATCAATTTGTTGACGTCGTTGCCGACTTCGCCAGCCGTGCGACCTTTGGCGTTCGCGCTGATGGTGACCTGACGTTGCAAGAACGCGCGCTCAATGCTCTTCGGATTGGTGCTCTCGCTGATGGTGGCTACGCGATCGAGCGACAGCGCATCGCCGTCCGGTGCGCGCGGATTGGCCAGCGGAATTTGCAGCAATTGCGCCGGATCGTTTCTCACGTTGGCAGGCAGTCGTACTGACACGTCAACTGAGTTTCCCGACGGCGGCAACCACGTCACCACCGCGTCTCCTGCGACTAATGCACGCGACACACTGCCGATCGAGGCTGGCGTTATACCGAACTCCGCACTTTCGGCGCGCTTCGGAATGATGACCAGCGCTGGCACGGCGGCCTTTTCGCTGCTCTCAATATCGACCACGCCGTTGATCTTCTCAAGCTTTTCAACGAACTGTTCCGAGAGCTGCTTGAGCATGGTGGCGTCGGGGCCGACGAACGACACCTGCACTGGTTTGTTCCAGCCGACCGTTACCGTCATGCCAGCGATACCTTTGACTGAGTCTCGTGCCACGTCTTCGAGCTGCTTTTGAGTGCGCGTGCGCTCAGTTCGTGGTTTCAAAATGACGTTGATCCAGCCGGTATTTTTGCCGCGGCCACCACCTGCACCCGAATACAACAGCTTGATCTCGGGTATCTTTTTAAGCTCCGCCTCGGCCTGCGCAACTTTAACCGTTGTGTAGTCAAGGCTCGAGCCGACAGGGGTCTCTAGGCGAAGCCCGAATTCACTTTGATCGTCCTTGGGTACAAACTCGCTGCCGATGAGCGGGAACAAACCCATGCTGCCCACGAACAGCGCCAGCACAATCGCAAGCACCGTTTTGCGGTGGCCAAGCGACCAGCGAATCACGCGCTCGTACTGGTGCTGCAGCCCCTCCATTTTGTCGTCAAACCAGTTGAGGAGGCGACCAAGCCACGGCAACCGCTTGAATCGATTGCCTGGCGGATCGGCCCACACGGCTGAAAGCATCGGGTCGAGCGTAAAGCTCACAAAAAGCGAAATCATCACAGCGACCACTACGGTCACGCCGAATTGATAGAAGAACAAACCAATGATGCCGCCCATAAAGGCGACAGGCGCGAACACGGCAACGATTGCCAGCGTGGTTGACAAGACCGCAAGACCGATTTCTTCGGTGGCCTCTAACGCCGCCTGCTTGTGCGATTTGCCCATCGCCAGATGACGCACGATGTTTTCGCGCACCACAATCGCGTCGTCAATCAAGAGACCAATACAGAGCGACAACGCCATCAGGGTCAAGTTATTCAGCGTGAAACCAAACGCATACAACGCGATGAAAGTAGCAACCACAGAAATGGGCAAAGTCAGCGCAGTGATCACGGTGCTGCGCCATGAAGCGAGGAACAAAAACACGATGAATACAGTGAGCAAACCGCCCTCAATGATGGTGCTCTTCACGCCATCAACGCTCGACTTAACGTATTTGGATTGATCAGAAAGGATGGTCAATTCAACGTCCGACGGCAGCTCCTTTCGCAGTCGCTCAATCGCGGTTTTGACGCCCGCACCCACCTCAACGGTATTGCTGCCTCGCACCTTGAGCATGTCAAGGCTGATGGCGCGAACACCGTTGATGCGTGCAAAACTTGTCTGCTCTTTACTTCCGTCGACGATAGTTGCCACGTCGGCAAGCCGCACCTGTAAGCCATCGCGACGTGCCACGATTAAATTAGAAAAATCAGCAACCGACTTGAAGCGCGCGTCCACACGCACCGACTTGTCGTTTTGACCAATGGTGATGTTGCCCACCGGCGCGTCAATATTGTCTGTACGGATGGCGCTGAGCACTTGATCTACGCCGATGCGCCGCGCCCGCAATTTTGCGGGATCGGGCTCGATCTGAATTTCACGCGTTGATGAGCCGCTGAGATTGACGGTAGCCACACCCGGCACGTTTTCCATACGTCGACGAATGACTTCCTCCACGACGTACGAGAGATCAGGCAGCGTGCGCGTTTTTGAGGTAACGCCTAGCGAAACGATAGCCTTGTCATCATCGCGATTGGCCTGCGAAACGAACGGTTCTTTGGCCTCTTTGGGGAAGCTTGGGCGAATTTGCGCCAGCTTGTCGCGCATCTCCTGCATCGCGACCTTGATCTCGGTGCCCATCGCAAACTCGACGATCACTAGGCTCGAATTTTCGCGCGAGCGGGAGGTGATTTTCTTGACGCCTGAAATTGTGTTCAGCGCGTTTTCAATCGGCTTGGTCAAGTCACTCTCGACGGCCTGCGGACTAGCCCCCGGATATTGCACCACGGTGAAGGCGAACGGCAAGTTCACCTCAGGCATGGCGTCAATGGGTAGCCGAAAATAAGACACCGCACCCATCACCATGAGCGCAAACATCACCATGGTGCAGAACACCGGATTTTTGATCGCAACGCGGGTCATCCACATGAGAAGCTCCCCTGACTACTTTGAAGCACTAGCAGAGCCCGGCGCCACCGCCGGCGTGGCCCCCGGCATCTGCACCGGTTGATCGTCGTTGGGTTCAATCCCGCGAAGCGTCAATACCGTCGCGCCGGCGACCAGCCCCTCCGCGACCGGCACGAGCGGGTTGGCAGCGTCACTATTAGCAGCTATTTTCACGCGCTTTCGGATCGCTTTATTGTCCTGCACCACCCACACGTAGCTGCCGTTGACATCGGTTTTCAACGCCACTCGTGGAATCGCAATTGGGGCAACACTCTGCGCGATTTGCAATTGGCCAGAGAGGAAAGCGCCTGCCGGGACGCCGCTGTTGGCCGGCAGCGAAAACCGCGTTTCAACGGTGCGCGCAGCGCTTCCCGTCGTGGGGATGATGCGTGACAATGTGCCCACGATGACCGAGCCACTTGAATCAGGCAGAAATTTGGCGGTCTGTCCGATTTTGAGCTCAACGACGCGCTCAGCCGCAATCGGCACGATGATCTCAAGCGAACTTGGGTCAATCAACGTAAACACCGCCATCTCGTTACTGATTCGCTCTCCGGGCTCCACGCTGCGCTTGGAGATGATGCCCGTGATCGGGGCCGTCAACACGGTTTCAGCCAGCGCCGATTTGGCAATGTCCAGATTGGTCTTTGCATTGTCAAACGCTGAACGCGCGCTGATGTAGCTGCTGTCAGCCGCGTCGAATGCGGCCTTGGAAATAAAACCACGATCTGACAGCGAGCGCTGCTGGGCGCGGGCCGATTCGGCCACGGCGAGCTGCGCCTGGGTTTGCCGGATGGTCGATTCGCGCTCAGCGATGCGCAGCCGCAACTCGTCGCTATCAACCCGCGCCAGCTTCTCCCCTGCCTGCACACGATCTCCGGCCCGTTTGACCATGCCGGTGGCCGTGCCTGCATGGCGTGAGCGCACAACGGCTTGGCGCGCGGCATCCACCGTGCCTGCCACAGCCACTGTCTGCACTAGGGTCGCAGGGCCCACGATTGCCATATCGACTGCGGCGAGCGCGAGCGTTGGGTCGGGCTTTTTAACGCCGTCTTTAGCTGCGGCAGCCTGCTTGGCGGCGTACGCCTTGAAACCAAAGAAACCTCCCACCGCTGCCACCGTCAAAACGAGACCTGTGATCGCCATCCATCGTTTAATTCGCATGAAATACTCAGAGCCTCGTGAGCCCACCTTTTGACAATTTAAGTCGTAAGGCTAAAAGATTTGTCTGGCGCCAGCGGGGTCGTGCGACAAACCACCCGGAAAGCGGCGTGAACTGCGGGTAGCCTCGGTGGTTACAGCTTGTTGCGTGAAGCCCCAATTTGATTGGGTAAAGTGGTTAGTTAGTCGTTATATCGACTTTTACGCTTTTAATAGCTATCCTCCAACAAAAGCAAAGGTTTAAGAAAAAAGCTGTCTAATTCAGGCCGTTGTCTAAATCACCCACAAGCCTGCGCGGGCGACGACAGGTTTGCTTGAGCTCCGTATTTGCGTTCGCAGTCGGTCACGGTCGTAATAGTTGAAAGCGTCGTCAGAGGCCGTTGCGCGGGCGCTTTTTTATTTTGGTGCTCAAAGAACTAGCAAGCCGCTGGTAAAATAGCGGGTTACCCTCAACTATTTACTGTCGTCTTTCGCGGTCTATGCGACAGACCTCGGTATTGGACACTTAAAAATTGGGCGCACCCGTGCGCAGCCTTCGCCGTTCACGTCCTGTAACTGGAGCTTTTCACACATGGCAAACGCTAAATTGAAATCCGTCGCCAAGGCCGCCAAAGCAGGCAGCACTGCCGCGAAGGCTGCAAAGCCGAAACCGGTGACACAATCCAGACAGGTCGCGAAAATTGCCCCTGGCAAAAAGGCGAAAGCAGCGCAACCAAAATCCAAGGCGCGCGCGACTGCACCGGCGAGCAAAGGCAAGCTGATCGCCAAGTCGGTCGCCAAGCCGTCAGGCAAAGTCAAGTCGGCCACTAAAGTCGCCGCCAAAGTTGTCGCCAAAAGCAGCAAAGCTTCCAAAGCAAAGTCTGCCAAGCCTGCGAAGCCAGCGAAGCCAGCCAAGGCTGCCAAAGCGCCCGTTAAAGCGGCTGCAAAGAGCGTCGCCCGTGTTGCTAAAGCGAAAGCGGTAGTGAGCACTGCCGCGAAGGGCAAAGCCAAAGTGACCAACAAAGCCAAAGTGGCTGCAAAACCCGTAGCCGCAGCAAAAGGCAAAGTGAAAGTTGCGGCAAAAACCGTCGCAAAAATCACCAGCAAAGTCGCGAAAGTCGCACCAAGACAGCCATCAAAACTAGTTGCCAAGCAGTCGGTTAAACCTGTCATTGTCAAAAAAACAGTTACTCATTCCATTGCCAAACCCGTCGCCAAGCCGAAGGCCTTGGTCAATGCTCCCGTCACACCGCCCACTGGCAAGCAGCCAGTGGTGCCAACAAAGGTAACAGTTAAACCCGTGGTCGTAGCGAACAAAACAATTGTGGTGGATAAGCCGCGCAAGGCCGACGCAGTCGCCGATCTTGCCAAGCCCGCCAAACCCATCAAGCCCACCAAAGCCGAAGCCATTGCGGCGGCTAAAAAGAACATGGCAGCGATGCTTGCCGCCCAGCCGGCCCCCGTAAAAACCGGCAAGCCCGGTCGGCCACCCAAGAATGCAGTCGACGCGCCTGAGACAGCGTCTGCTGAGGCGGCAGCGCCCGTTGCTATCGCGATTAATCCGCTGACCGGCAAACCCAAAACTCGCAAGCAATTGCTGCTTGAGAAAAAGCAGCAAGCGTTGCTTGAAGCGCTCGCGCCGTTCAAAACGGTGGACGCTGAAACCCGACGTCTGCGCCTGAAGACGCTGATTACGCTCGGTAAGGATCGTGGTTATCTGACGTACTCGGAAATCAACGACCACCTGCCCGATGATTTGGTGGATGCCGAGGCCATTGAGTCCATCGTCGCCATGATCAACGACATGGGCATTCAGGTGTTTGACGAAGCGCCCGCTGCCGAAGAATTGATCATTTCGGAAACCGCCTCGGCGGTGGCCGATGATGACGTGGCTGAAGAAGCTGAACAGGCGATCTCGCAGCTCGACAGCGAGTTTGGTCGCACCACCGACCCCGTGCGCATGTACATGCGCGAAATGGGCACGGTTGAACTGTTGACCCGCGAAGGCGAAATCGAAATCGCGATGCGTATCGAGGACGGTCTCAAGCACATGGTGCAGGCCATCTCGGCGTGCCCGATGTCGATTGCGCAAATTCTTGAACTCGCCGACAAGATCGAAAAAGGCGAGGCCATTGTTGACGATATCGTTGATGGTCTCGCAGGCCTTGAGCCGCCCGCGCCCGCTCCGGCCGCCCCTATGGTGGCTGCCGACGCAGAAGGCGACGAAGAAGCGCAAGAGGAAGAGGAAGAGGACGAAGAGGCCACCGCTGCCATCTCAGCAGAGTTGCTCGCGAAACTCAAGGCGATGTCGCTCGAAAAGTTTGCCGCGATTCGCAAGAATCACGCGAAATTGCTCGCACACATTGAAAAAGGCGAATACAAAAGCGAGAGCTACATCAAGGCGCAAAAGAAGATCACCGAAGAGATGACCGACATTCGCTTCGCCGCGAAGATCGTTGAGCAGCTGTGTGATTCGGTGCGCGCCGAAGTCGAGAAAATTCGCGGCCATGAGCGTAAGTTGCAAGAACTGCTGGTGTTCAAGTGCCACATGCCGCGCGAACACTTCCTGAAAATGTTCCCGGAAAAAGCGATGGATCTGAAGTGGGTCGATAAAGAAATCGCGGCAGAAAAGCCGTACAGCGAAATCATGGCGAAGAACCGCCAAGCGCTGGTGGAACGTCAAGAGTCCCTGCTGTCACAACAGTCCAAAGTGATGTTGCCGCTGCAGGACTTCAAAGACATCTACAAACAGATGTCGTCGGGCGAAGCGAAATCACGCAAGGCGAAAAAAGAAATGACCGAGGCTAACCTGCGCCTCGTGATCTCGATTGCCAAGAAATACACCAACCGTGGTTTGCAATTCCTCGACCTGATTCAGGAGGGCAACATCGGCTTGATGAAGGCGGTCGACAAGTTTGAATTCCGTCGCGGCTTCAAATTTTCGACGTATGCGACGTGGTGGATTCGCCAGGCCATCACGCGTTCAATTGCTGATCAGGCGCGCACCATTCGTATCCCCGTTCACATGATCGAAACGATCAACAAGATGAACCGCATTTCGCGGCAAATCCTGCAGGAAACAGGCATTGAGCCAGACGCGCCAACGCTCGCGTTGCGCATGGAAATTCCAGAAGACAAAATCCGCCGCATCATGAAGATCAGCAAAGAGCCGATCTCCATGGAAACGCCGATTGGCGACGACGATGACAGCCATTTGGGTGATTTCATCGAAGACACCAACACGCTGACGCCAATGGACGCCGCCGTGCAGGACAGCCTGCGCGACCTGTGCAAGGAAGTGCTCGACACGTTAACGCCAAGAGAGGCCAAAGTGCTGCGCATGCGTTTCGGTATCGAAATGAACACTGACCACACGCTGGAGGAAGTCGGCAAGCAGTTCGACGTGACGCGCGAGCGGATTCGTCAGATCGAAGCGAAGGCGCTGAGGAAGCTGCGCCACCCTAGCCGTGCTGAACGACTCAAAGGCTTCGTGACCGAAGCGTAAATTTCAGCGGTGCAAGCCGCAGCGAGAAAAAAGCGGGCCCACGGGCCCGTTTCGCGTTTATCGTAGGGTGGGCAACTTGTTGCCCACGCGTCGATTTAACCAACACAAGCAATGCCCGCCGATGCGATAATTATGATCAGTGGGCCGTTAGCTCAGTTGGTTAGAGCAGAGGACTCATAATCCTTTGGTCGGGGGTTCAAGTCCCTCACGGCCTACCACTTTCACCGAGATTTCGACCACGTTTTTTGTGGCTCTGTGTCGCGGATCAAGCGTGTCCTCAACGTAGTACATCGTCGCCTTCTTTGCTGCGCTGCGTAACGGTATTTCACCCGTCCGCTGCATTGTCGCCAATGAGCAACAGACACCCTTCTATAATCCGTCGGTCGGTTACTTCGGTCGATTTCGGAGGTAACGGCGGCGCGGATTTTTGCGGGCCAAGTGCTGGAGGACATTTGCGGAGATGCAGATGCAGCCACCCAAGTACGGAAGCCGTGCCGCGGGGAACAGTCAACGATCAATAACAAGGGAGTTCACACCATATGTCAGCCACCACTTGGCTCATCATTTCGCTCGTCTGCGGACTGGCGGCAATTGCCTACGGGGTCGTCTCGATTTCGTGGATTAACGGCCTCTCAGCCGGCAACGCGCGCATGCAAGAAATTGCTGGCGCGATTCAGGCGGGCGCAAAAGCCTATCTAGATCGTCAATACCGCACCATCGCCATTATCGGCGCGATTCTCGCGGTCATCATCTACTTCGTCCTCGACGGCAAAACCGCGCTCGGCTTTGTGCTCGGCGCGGTGCTTTCCGGCGCGGCGGGCTTCATCGGCATGAACGTGTCAGTGCGCGCCAACGTGCGCACGGCCGAGGCGGCGCGCTCAGGCATCAACGCTGCGCTGGCTGTCGCCTTCCGTGGTGGCGCGATCACTGGCATGCTGGTGGTGGGCTTGGGCCTGATCGGTGTCGCTGGTTTCTACTGGTTTCTGATTGGCACGGCCAACTTCGCGCCGAACCAGATGAAAGAAGGGCTGCACACGCTGATGGGGCCGCTGATCGGCTTTGCGTTTGGCTCGTCGCTGATCTCTATCTTTGCGCGTCTCGGCGGCGGCATCTTCACCAAGGGTGCGGACGTTGGTGCTGACCTGGTGGGTAAAGTCGAAGCCGGTATTCCGGAAGACGACCCGCGCAACCCGGCCGTAATCGCCGACAACGTGGGTGACAACGTGGGCGACTGCGCAGGCATGGCCGCTGACTTGTTCGAAACGTATGCGGTGACCATCATCGCCACCATGCTGCTCGGCGCGCTGTTGATGAAATCGCACGCTGCTGCCGCTGCTGTCTACCCGCTCGCGCTGGGTGCGGTGTCGATCATCGCCTCGATCATCGGTTGCTACTTCGTCAAATACAGCGGCACTGGCAAGATCATGAACGCGCTGTACAAAGGCTTGGCCGTAGCGGCCATCCTGTCGCTGATCGCCTTTTTCTTCGTCACCAACATCGTGTTTGCTGGCGTTGATGGCGTCAACACCCTGCGCCTGTTTGGCGCATGCGTCGTGGGTATCGTACTCACCGGCGCGTTGGTGATGATCACCGAGTACTACACCGCCACCGAATACGCGCCGGTACGCCACGTTGCGCAGGCATCGACCACCGGCCACGCCACCAACATCATCGCCGGTATCGGTATCTCGATGAAGTCCACCGGCTACCCCGTCGTTGCCGTGTGTATCGCCATCTTGGCATCGCATTGGCTGGCCGGTTTGTACGGCATTGCTGTTGCCGCGACTGCCATGCTGTCGATGGCCGGTATCGTCGTTGCGCTTGACGCGTACGGCCCGATCACCGACAACGCCGGCGGCATTGCTGAAATGGCTGATCTGCCCAAAGAAGTGCGCGCGGTTACCGATCCGTTGGATGCGGTGGGTAACACGACGAAAGCCGTCACCAAGGGCTACGCTATTGGTTCAGCCGGTCTCGCAGCACTGGTGCTGTTCGCCGATTACACACACGGCCTTGAGAGCCGTGGTCTGCATGTGTCGTTCGATTTGTCGAATCACATGGTCATCGTCGGCCTGTTTATTGGTGGCCTGATTCCGTTCCTGTTCGGCGCGATGGCGATGGAAGCCGTGGGCCGTGCAGCCGGTGCGGTGGTCGAAGAAGTTCGCCGCCAGTTCCGGGACATCAAGGGCATTATGGATGGCACCGGCAAGCCGGAATATGGCCGTGCCGTTGACATGCTGACCACCGCCGCGATCAAAGAAATGATCATCCCGTCATTGCTGCCAGTGTTCGTTCCGATCCTGGTCGGCGTGTTCCTCGGCCCTGAAGCGCTGGGCGGCCTGATGATGGGTGCCATCATCACCGGTCTGTTCGTCGCGATCTCCATGTGTACCGGCGGCGGTGCATGGGACAACGCCAAGAAGTACATCGAAGACGGCCACCACGGCGGCAAGGGCTCCGACGCGCACAAAGCGGCCGTGACCGGCGACACCGTGGGTGACCCGTACAAAGACACGGCCGGCCCCGCGGTCAATCCGTTGATCAAGATCATCAACATCGTGGCGCTTTTGATTGTGCCGATCGTTGCATCAATCCATGGCGGTAAAGCGGATGCGGGCAAAGTGGCGATGACCGCTAGCGCGCCTGTCGCTGCGGTTACTGCTGCGGCTGCGCCTGCTGCGCCGGTCGCCGCCGTTACGCCACCCGCGTCTGCGGTTGTGGTGACCGGAGCGCCGGTCGTTGCAGCGCCTGTCGCAGTGACCACGGATGCGGGCAGCTACACCGTCACCTCGAAAATTGATGGCGACAAGAGCACCGCATTGATGAAGGTTTACTTCGCGAGCGGCGCTTCGGCGCTGCCAGCAGGTGCCGACAAAGGCGTCGCTGAAATGCTCGCAGCGTTCAAGGCCAAGGCCGGTGGCAAACTCGCCTTAAGTGGCTACGTCGACCCAAGCGGCGACCCGGTGAAAAATGCGGAACTCGCCAAGCAGCGTGCGTTCGCCGTTCGCGATGCGCTCAAGGCAGCAGGCGTTGCCGAAGACAAGATTGAGCTCAAAAAGCCTGAGGACTTGACCGCGGGCGCAACGTCCGCTGCCGAAGGTCGTCGCGTTGAGGTCAGCCTGCAGTAGCAGGCTAATTCACGAAAAGAAAGAGCCACCTTCGGGTGGCTTTTTTTCGGACTCGGTTCTCTGTGGGAGCGGTTCCACCGCGATGGTGGCGAACGCAACTCGTGGGCGGAGTGGAACCCCTCCTACAGCGAGACAGTACGAAACCCCGCAAACACATCCCAGCGATGCGGCAAAAAGTAATTGCGATATCGCACGTGATGCATGACGTCGAGCGTGGCGTGCGAGCCGCCGCGCAACACACGATGCTTGCCGTCAAACCAGGGTGCTGAATATTCGCGGTAGCGGTCGGCGGTGAAAGCGGGGTACGGTGCAAATTCGGAGGCCGTCCATTCCCAAACGCTGTCACCCGAGTCAATCACGCCGCGAGTTGCTGCAATTTCCCATTCGTGTTCGGTAGGCAGACGTCGTCCGGCCCAATGGCAATACGCGTCCGCCTCAACCGCGCTGACGTGAATCACAGGAGCGCGCGGATCGAGGGGCCGCCACGCATCAAAGCGTCGCGCTTGCCAGTCCGCGTTGATGTTGCGCCAATACTGCGGATGCGTCTGACCGGTGCGCGCGAGGTATTCACCAGACTCCACGAATTGCAGGAACTGGGCATTGCTGACGGGAGTGTGATCGATGGCGAAATCGTTGACCGACACGACTTGTCTGTCGCGTTCGTTGTCGAAGCTGAATCCCTCGCCGTGATGACCGATCCATTCGCGGGCAGCGCTGATTGCGATGTCACCCGCACGGTGCATGTCCTGCGGCGGACGGACCCACGCAGGCCGCTCCCAAGCGAGCGTCTGCGCAGCCCACGCGAGCGCCTCCAAATGCATCGCCTCATGAAACATCGCTAGCCGAAACGGATACAACCCCGCATCGGTTTCATCCGCACGGTGCAATGCGGCCAAGGTGAGCGCGAGCGAACGATCCAAGTAATCCAGTGTGGCAGCAAGCGTCAGTTGCGGCAAGTTCCAACGCGCACCGTGGGCGATCAAATTCGAGTTGAGAAACGCGTCGCAATCGATCCACACAGAATCGCGATCAGCCCGCGTCTCGCCATCCGCCGTGTTGTACGCATCACGCACGCACCACCACTCGGCAAACCACGCGACGTGCGCGGCCTCCCACAACGGTGGGCTGAGGGTTGCCACCACGGGCGGTGCGATTTGCTCCTCGCTCAGTGCTGCCACAAAGTCACGTAGATACGCGCGCAGCCGCAGCAGTTGCGCGGCGGTCTCGGCGCGGTTGAAGTGCCGTGCGCGCGATCCGACGTCAAACATGGCAGTGTGCGATAGTTGTTGCATGAAACTCAGCGTTGTCATTGTTTCGCCAGCGAACGCCAAAGCCAACAACGGCAATTGGCATACGGCTGCCCGTTGGGCGCGGTTTTTGTCCCGTGATTATGCGGTGAATGTCGTGCAGCAGTGGACGGTTAAAGATCCATTGCCCGACGTCATGCTCGCGCTGCACGCACGCCGCTCGGCTGAGTCGATGGCGCAATTTCGCCAAGTGCGTAGCGAAAGTGGGCTGATCCTCGCGCTGACGGGCACCGACGTGTACAGCGACATTCACACCATCGATGCCGCGCAGCGCTCATTGCAACTCGCGGACACGCTGATTCTGCTGCAACCGAATGCCATGTTCGAGCTGCCCGAGGCGTTGCGCAGCAAGTGCGAAACGATTTTTCAATCAGCAACCACGCTGACCCCCGGCGCACGCTCATCACGACATTTCAACATCGTGCAAGTCGGCCATCTGCGGCACGAAAAGGACCCGTTTACGCCGATCACTGCGCTGCGGTTGTTGCCGGCAGAAAGCAGAATTCGACTCACCCAAATCGGCACCGCGTTAGACGCGCATCACGCCGACACCATGACCGTGGTGCAGCGTGAAGAGCCGCGTTTGCGCTGGCTGGGCGGCCTCACCCGCGCGCAAACCCGGCAGCGCATCAAGCGCGCTCACCTGCTCGTCATCGCAAGCAAAATGGAGGGCGGTGCCAACGTCATCGTGGAGGCAATCACGGCAGGCACGCCCGTCATCGCAAGCAAAATCAGCGGCAACATCGGCATGCTGGGTGAGGACTATCCGGGTTACTTCCCCTTCGGCGACGCAGCGGCATGCGCCGCGCTCATGCAGCGCGCCGAGACCGACGCGCGGTTCATGAAACAGATCACCGCAGCATGCGCCAAGCGTGCGAAATTGTTTGCGCCGGAGCGCGAGGCAGCGGCGATTCGATCAAGTGTGGCTCGGGTTATTTAACCGACAACGTGCGACGTCTGCCTCGCAAAACGTCGATTGATGGCAAGTCTTGAGTATGATATCTTTGATATCATACTGAATCTTCAATCGCGACCTAACCATGGCAAATATCATTCTGCGTGACCTCGACGATAAGCTGAAAGAAAAACTCCGCATTCGCGCGTCACAACACGGACAGTCTATGGCAGCCGAGCTTCGCGACATTGTGCGCGATGCGTTGGTGGTGACAAAGTCCACCCGCGCCGATTCAAGAAAACTCTTCGCCGAGTTGCGAAAACTTAGCACCACGCGGACAGAAAACTCATCGACTGCGCTGATTCGACAAATGCGGGATGCACGTTGACGTGGGTAATTGATGCGAGCGTGGCGGTTAAGTGGGTGCTTCAGGAGCAGCACTCATCCGTTGCGGAAGAATTTTTGGCGCAAGATTTGTTGGCACCTGAGCTGTTACAGGTTGAATGCGCAAACGTTTTTTGGCACAAGGTATCGCAAGGTGAGATGGACGCGGCGGTCGCCGAGATCGCGCTGCGCGGCATCTTTGGCGTAGGCATCGAGTTCGTTGCTGGCGAGGCGCTGCTGCTACGTGCGCTGTCCATGGCGAATCAAATCAAGCATCCCGTCTACGACTGTCTTTACGCCGCACTCGCCGAAATGCGCGGCGCGCCCATGGTTACCGCCGATGAAAAATTTGCTCGCGTTTATCGAACAAAACGCATTCTCGAAGCGCCCGCAAAAATTTTGTTGCTGAGCGAAATTTCGTAGCGCAGTGCTCTGATTCCTCCGTTAAATCGTTGGTGGGTTAGCCCACCAACAGGATGCAAATTCCAGACGATTCTTCGTGCCAGAGCCAGGTTTTGAGCGCTATTCGTTTCAATATTGGCTACGCTGCGCGAAGTCGGGAGACAAAATTTGGGTTCATCCGTGCGTTGACTTGGTCATCCTATATCTCTCGATCCCCTCATTCAGTTGGACTAATGTTGTGCAAACGCAGGATTCTTGATCGCATCCATCGTGTGTTGAGCACATCTGAGTCGTCTGATCGGAGACAATAACAATAGTCATGTTCAGCCAATTCAACCCACCTTCGTTCAGCCTTCATATCGAGGGTATCGATCCGGATGTGCACACCGCGCCTGCGGCTGTTCTCGTCCAGATATTGGAAAACGCCCAGCGTGCGTTCGAGTTGATTGGTATTCATGCCGAAGGCCGCGAGATTAAGGCGCGGGCACGTATCCCTGCCGCTACCAGCAAACGCTTTCAGTTGCTATGCGATCTGCCGCAGGCGGGCAGTTACGCCTTGCCGATCACGGTCGGCGGCGCGCATGATCTGCTTGCCCCCGAAGCCGCACACAATGCGTTCGACATTTTTCGGCGCCTTGTCGAGTCAGTCACGCAACGCAATGTTGACGCGGTCAATCGAGCACTGCCGAACGCAAGCATTCGCCGCCGTGTACTTGAAGCAATCAAAGGGATGGCACCCCCTGCAGGCGCAGCTTGGCGTTTGCGCTTGCATGACGCGGCGGACGCCACGTTTGCCGATTTTGACAATGAGACCGTTTCGTTTGTGCAGAGCACGATTGTGCCGCCCGAGGAGCGCGAGGCATCCACCGTGGTCACGGGTGAACTCACACGCATTGACTTCGGCGCACGCAAATTTACGATCATTTATCCGCCAACCAATGTTGAGCTTGATTGCATCTACGATGGGGCGGTGGAGGAGTTACTGATCGAACGGCGCCGCGATCTGGTGCAAGTGACTGGCCGCGTTTTGCTTGATGAACAGGGCAACCCCAAGCGCATCATTGACGTTAACGATATTCGCGATCTTGACTTGTCTGCGCTCACCATCGAGACGGTGCAATTTGAAGGACACACCCTGAAGGCGAAGGTACCGATCGCAATTGAACCCAGCACCGACGAAAGCAAACAGTTTTTGTGTGTGGAGCGCGCCGATCTCGGTATCAATGTGTTCGCCGCAACCCGAGAAGCGTTGCTCGCTGAGCTCCACGATCAGCTTCGTATGCTGTGGGCTGAATATGCGCTGGCGGATGACGCCACACTGGATGCCGTCGCACGCCAACTCAAGCGCTCATTGCTGGCAGCCTTCTCCGAGGTAAGCAATGCCGCGTAAGCAGAGCGAAGTTGAGAAGAGCCTGACGACCAAAGGCTTCCGCGCAAAGGACGGCGATCACGACTATTTTCACTATTACTCGAAGACTGGCAAGAAGACCATTGTCTTCACCAAAACCAGCCACGGCGCACGTGAAATCACCGACAGCCTGCTCGCACTTATGGCAAAGCAATGCAAACTGAGCCGCGCCGATTTTGACCGCCTGATCGAATGTCCCCTGGATCGTGAGACTTATGAAGGCAAGCTCGTTGAACAGGGCGTCATGGCTGGCAGCGTGTAGTGGCAGGCTCATATGCTGTTTGCAAACGGCATATGAAAGGATCGACGAACCTGAGTTGCACTTGTGAGCCAAAAGCAGCATTTGGCTGAAAGCCTTGCTAAACGCGGGCTAAATGCGTCAAACGGGTAACGTCGACATTCGACAAAAATAACGCTGAGCCCATAATGAAAGGCGCTTTCAGCTAAATGCTGCTGATTTCCATGTCGCAATCGCTCAGGCGGAGCCGGCGTGCTCCAGGCGTGTAATCCAATCGTTGAAATGCACGCATTGACTGCGCATCGAACCCAAGCCCACCTCCAACGCTGCGATCACGCCGTGCAGTGGTTTTCTGTATCCAGGAACGAGCGCTGCCACTCGTTTTGACGGTGCGGTGCGCGGCGAATCGTTGATATGTTCAGGGCTGTGGAATGCGTCGCGAACGCTCTGTAGCGACGCGCTAATCCGTTGCTGACCGATACCTTTCGCAAACGCATCGCAGTCGCTAAACAAGAGCCCTTCAAATTCGTGCATCATCACGTAGGGAATCAGGCGCTGTGTCGCTTGTTGAGCCCCCAGCCTGATCGCTAAGTCCGCCAGCAGTGCGGCCTCCACCGTGGTTGCCTTCATCTCGAACGGCAGCGTGCTGGCCGCGTTCCGCCCCGGCCACTCGCGCGAGCCGCTTTGCGGTAGCGCGTAATAGTCCACCATTGTCGTCGCGATGCAACCCGAGTCCGCCGCTAAATGCCTAGTGATGTCATCGCGGGCGCTATCCCAACCGCGTATGCCGCCGCGACGATCTCGGTTTCTTGCGTTGCCAAACAATCTGGCGCTTACCCGCGAATACCCGTGCTCGTACAGGTGAGGGGCCAGAAGCTCATTGACAAAGGATTCCTCCGTCTGCCCCTCAACATGCACCATGAGCCTAAGCACGCGGCGTTTCTCCCGCTGGGCGGCCGCCCAGCTCGTTCTTCTCCCACAACTGCCCCAGGCCATAGGTTTCAAGCCATGACGCCAATGCATCATTTTCGAGGCGTTTGAGTTGCGTGCCACCGCTGACGCGCTCCGCCACCAGAACGTCTTCCGGCTCAAAGTTATCCAGTAATTGCGGTGATTGTGTGGACACCACCATCTGCGTCTTGACCGAAGCCTGTTGAATGAGCGCAGCGAGCATGGTGATCGCATACGGATGCAACCCCAGTTCCGGTTCATCAATCAAAATCACCGAAGGCCGCAGTGATTCCGGTTGCAGTAGCAAGGTCGCCAGAGCGATAAAGCGCAGAGTTCCATCCGAAAAGGACGATGCATCAAAGTAGGCATCGGTGCCTATGTGCCGCCATTCCAAACGGATTTTTGAAGTATTCAACAGTTGCGGCTGCAACTGGAAGTCATCGAAAAACGGCGCAACGCGCTGCACCGTCGAACGAATCATTCCGTAGGCTTCCGCATGCTGCGACTTGAGCAGATAGAGAAACGAGGCCAAGTTGCTACCATCGCTTCGCAAAAATCTATTGTCGGCCAAATCCGCCGTCTGCTTCATGGGCGAAAGTGCGCTGGTGTCGTGAAAATGATAAGTTCGCCAACGTGTTAGGCGTTCGCGAACATAGCCTCCTACTCCGGTAGTCTGCTCCGTGCAAATACCAGCTTCAAGTCCACCCCCAGTAATTTCAAAGGAACCAGGACTGGGGAATCTCGACGAATTCCAATACCAGCCTCGCTCAGAAAGCGGTTTAGGCACGAGCGAATCTGACGCGGTCGGGATCAACGCGACCTCGTAGCGATTGATTCCGCCAGCAAATGAAATATCGAGCACCAACTCGGGCGTTTGCTTCAAACCAAAGTGCAGCACCTGATTCGCACCGCCCGCACGCGCAACGTACTCCTGAAGCCGCCCTTCACGCAAAGCGTGAAGCAATGAAAACGCCCCCAAAAAATTCGACTTGCCCGAGCCGTTTGCGCCAATCACCAGGTTAATTGCGCGCAATGGCAGACGCTCAATGGCGGCAATGCTTTTGAAGCCCTTTATGGTTATCCAGTCAAGTGTTGGCATTTCGATGCGCTCCTAAGCTACGACTGTATCAGGTGGCGCACTACCACTGTTAATACTCACACCCCACACACGGGCCAGCGTGGTCTGGATTTTTTGCTCGAAGCGGGTGATCAGTTCGCGGTTGCCGTTGACCAGCGCCTGCTCGGCTTCGATTTCGGCGACGATGGCGGGAAAATTACGAATGGCAAATTTTGAATTACGAATTTGCACGTGGATTTGCTTTCGTGCTTTTCTGAATGGAGCCGATGATGCGACAGAGTTCGTCTGCGTCCGCGTGAATGCTCTCGAACTCGGGTTGGCTTAGGTAATCTGTGTCTTTGAGTAAACGCAGCCAATAGCAGGTTTCTCGTGCTTCCTTGTACGCGATGGAAAGTTTCGACACAAAGTCGGCACGCGACTGTCCGCCAATAGCCTCTTCCACATTTGCACCAATGCTGGTCCCAGATCGCAAGACTTGCTTCGACAGCACGAACTCTTTCTTGCTGGACGACAAGTGCTGATAGAGCCGGACGATGCGAACAGCAAAGGCGTAACTCTTTGTCTGGACAATATTCTCACTCTTCATCGGCATTCCAGACTTTGTTCACCACCTTGGCAATCTTGTCTCGACAATTCCTAATTTGTAATTCGAAATTCGCAATTTCGGTCTGGTAGCCCTCAATCTCCGCCACAATTTCCTTCTGCACCGCCAGTGGCGGTAGTGGCACTCTCACCCTGTGTGCGTTCTTCCGATCAAGAGACGGAACTGCGGCGGTTTGTGCTCCCAGCGACTTGAGGTCAATCGCCTCTAGCAAGACCTTCACAAACTTCGGTTCGTTGCCCTTGAAGTCCTTCACGAACAACGAGGTATTGTGCGGCCAGTAGTGAGCGGCGTCTATGAGGTGAACCTTACCAATAGTGCCGCTGCGACCTGTCACAACACCTGGCCCTGCCTCTTTCCATTCTGCGTGATGACCAATTACTCCGTTCGACCCTACTATCGGGTGTGGGCCGTCGCGCCACGATTGCTTCGGGAGGTCGTAACCACGCTGGAGGTGATGACCTCTCCCAACTCGACCATCGGAAATTTCGACGAACTTGCAACACCCTCCCGATATCGCTCCCCACTCAAATTGAACTCGCCATTCGCAGCCAATTTCTCCTTCGTCACAATCAATCCGCACGTCGGCGCAAGCTCGCTCACCGACCGCCGCTGCCGCAACGCGCTCAGGAATTCGTCCAGCTCCTTCTTCACCTGTGGCAAGTCGCTGTTCGCTACTGCGCGGCGCTGCGCACCGAGGCCGTAGCCGTCGTTTTCGATCTTGAAGAAGGCGACGCTGTCGGCCTGCTTCGCGAGCGATTTGTCGAGGATGAGGATGGAGGTTTTCACGCCCGAATACGGGTTGAAGCAGCCGGCGGGCAGCGAAATCACCGCGACCAGCGACTGGTTCACCAGCATTTTGCGCAGCTCTTTGTACGCAGTCTGGCTATGAAAAATGATGCCTTCGGGCACGATGATGCCCGCGCGACCGGTGGGCGTGAGGTGCTCGGCGATGTAGTCGACGAACAGCACTTCCGAGCGCTTGGCCTGAATCGAAAAACGCTTGTGCGGCTTGATGCCGCCCTTCGGCGACATGAACGGCGGATTGGCGAGGATCACATCGTATTGCTCGTTCCAGCGGTCGTCGCTGGTGAGCGTGTCGTACTCCACCACATGCGGGTCGGGAAAGCCGTGCAGGTAGAGATTGACCAGCGACAGGCGCACCATGTCCGGCGAAATATCGAAGCCGACGATGTTTTGCGCGAGCTTTGTGCGCTCGGCAGGCTTGAGTTTGTCGCCGGGGCGATCCTTGCTGTTCTGCGCGAGGATGTGCTTCCACGCCGAGATCAAAAAGCCCGCCGTGCCGCAGGCGGGGTCGAGCATGCGCTCGTGCTTTTGCGGGTTGACGATGTCGACGACGAAGTCAATCAGGTGGCGCGGCGTGCGGAACTGTCCGGCGTCGCCCTGACTGCCAAGCACCGAGAGCAAGTATTCAAACGCGTCGCCAAGCTTCTCCGAATGGTCGTAGCGGAAGACGTCGATTTCTTTAAGGAAACTGCGCAGCGTTTCCGGGTCGCGGTACGGCAAATACGCGTTCTTGAAAATATCGCGAAACAGCGGCGGCAGATGCGTGTTGCGCGTCATCTGGCCGATGGCTTCGGAGTAAAGATTCAACGTGTCCTGCCCGCCCATGTTGGCGGCGAGCAGCTTGGGCCAACTGAATTTGTCAAAACCGTTGATGAAAAAGCTGCGCTTGCCGCCCAGCGCTTCGGCCTGCGCGTCCATGTCGTCCATGAATTTGTAGATGAGCGCAATGGTGATCTGCTCAACCTGCGACTTCGGATCGGGCACTTTGCCGACCAGGATGTCGCGCAGCGAATCGATGCGGCGCTTGGTGTCAGAGTCGAGCATGGGTACGTGACGTATAGGTGAGCGGGTTACGCATAAGTAGTGTTCTATTCATTGGCTAGCCGCAACACTTCTGCGACGAGAGCATCCGAGAGCCGGTAGCGGGCAAGTGTGAGTGCATCGAGGCAGGGGCGGATGGCAGCGACGTGACCGGCACGTTTGCCTTGCAGGAGCACGCCGAGCACCCCGATGACGGGCAAGCCGAGGCGTTTGGCAACACCACGCCCGAGCAAATCGTCCATCAGTACACCGCAATGTAGCGATTGCGCAAGCGCGATGGCTTGCGCTTCACCGGCGTCAACCTCAATGCAAAGGGTTTGCACGATGGGATCAACGGTGTCGTCGTGAATCGTTGCGTGTGCGTCTGCAAACGCGCGCACGGCGGCTGCACCCTCCATCGCCGCGTTGCCCGCAGCTTCGTGCAGCACGTAAGCAGGGATGTGGACGCTTTTGAAAAGCACGGTCAGCAGGGCAAGTTGCTCGATCTTGGCAAGTGCAATAAGCGGCCCGGCATCGGCGACGATGAGGGGCTTTTCGGTTTGCTGCACCGGAGGTCAGGACGAGAACTGCGTCAGCTCTTCCGCGAGTTCGCTCGCCGGGTAGTCCACCACCGGGATGCCGAGGTTGCTCACCAATTCCGTGAATTCCAGTCGCGACATGTGTGCGACGCGGGCGGCCATGCCCGCGGACAGATTGCCCGCCTTGAACAGATTGATCGCGAGCGAGACATGCACGCCGGATTCGACCACGACCTTGTCAAACGGCACGCTGACCATGAGCGGTTGTCCGTGCTTGGTGATGAGAGAAACGTTGCCGGACTCCGCCTCGCGACTCAATTCGCCAGAGCGGTCGCGCAGGTCGCGGATGGTGAAGGTGTGCACGTAAATCTCCCGATGGAGCGACCCAGTAGGTCTCAAGGAGGAATTGTACCCATAAATTGGGGATAAATTTGCTGATTTCTACATAAACTGGTTGAGCGGCACGTAATCCTTCACGTATTCGGGAATGAGTTTTCGCCACTCGGCGGGAACCGATATGAGGTCGGACGTGCCAAAGCTGCGGTTGACGTAGAGCTCGGCAAAGCGCCCGTCGTCAATGATCGCGCGCAGGTCAGCGTCTTGCGCGTAGGCCTTGAAAAAATACTTCATTGCGGCAAGCGCGGTGGCGTAGCTCGCGGCTTCGTCGTGCAGCCCTAGCTGCGTCTGATTGGCGAGCACGAATTGCTGAAATTCGTCGTCAAGCAGTTCGTCGGCTGACTTGAAGCGTGGAATCAGACCGAAGATTTTTTGCAGGATTTCCTTGAGCGTGAGGCGGCGATCCACGCCCGCCGCATGACGCAGTTTTTCAAGGTTGTAGAACTCGGTGGGTTTATCGAAAAGCTGGCTCATCACATATTCGGCAGCTTGCTCCCAGCGCTCGTCTGCAACCGCAGTTTTGAGCGCGTCGTCCGCTTTGACGGTTTCTTCAAACTTGTCGAAGAACATGCGGTCAATGCGCATGCCTTGCGGGCCGATTTGCTGCTCGGCGGTGGCGCGCAGAGCATCGCCACCTGTGTGAAAAAACGCACCTGGGGGTGGCGTAGGCGGAGGTGGCGGCGTGACCGGGCCTTCGCCACCGGTCGCGCGCGCAGGCAGGTGCAGCACTTCGTCGTAGTCAAACTTTTCCTCGAAATATTCGCAGTTGGCGAAGAAGTCGAAGAGCTTGAAGCGGGCTTTCTGCGGCTCTGCAATCAGCGGCTTCATGCGCTCGTCGTGCAGCGCGTCGAGGAAGTTGTGTTTGCGGGTGCCACGGCCTTTGATCTGCACAAAGTCAGACGGCGAGAACACCGGACGCATGAGGGCGAGATTAAGAATATCCGGGCAGTCGTAACCGGTGGTCATCATGCCGACGGTGACGCAAACGCGCGCTTTGCTCGTTTTGTAGGCGTCGACGAAATTGGCGGAACCCAGCAGGTTGTTGTTGCTGAAATTGATGGTGAGCTGCTGCGCTCCGGGGACGGATGAGGTGACCTGCACCGCGAAGTCTGATTGGTATTTGCCGGGGAAAAGTTGGTCGGCGATTTCGTTTAGCAATTGCGCGAGTTTGGCCGCGTGGTTCTGGTTGACCGCAAAGACGAGGCTCTTGCCGATCTCGTTGCTAACCGGGTCGCGCAGTGCGTTCTTAATGAAGGTTTCGCAGAAAACGCGATTGGTGGACTCGGAGAAAAATGATTTCTCGAAACTGGTGTGTATGAACACCTGATCCTGCTGGCCCGTCTCTCCAACAGGGGCGACAACGGCATAGCCCTTGTCAGACAGCAGTTGCGTGGTGATGTCGGTTCGCGCATCGGCAACGATGGGATTGACCAGCACGTTGTCCCGTACGCCATCGAGCAGCGAATAGCGAAACGTCGGTTGCCCGCCCTCGCAGCCAAACGTGCGGTAGGTGTCGAGCAGCAGGCGACGTTCCTGTTCGCGCGGATCGCGGGTGGCCGGTTTCGACGCGTCGAAATTCTTGAGGTAGTCCTTGGGTGTAGCGGTGAGACCAAGTTTGTAGCCGACGAAATACTCGAATACAGCCCGCGCATTGCCGCCGATGGAGCGATGCGCTTCGTCGGAAATCACCAGATCAAAATCAGTCGGCGAAAACAGACGTTGGTACTTGCCGTTGAACAGCAACGACTGGACCGTGGTGACGACGATTTCGGCCTTGCGCCAGTCGTCGCGCCGATCCTTGTAAATGACCGTGCTGTAGTCATTCTTGAGATAGGCGTTGAACGCTTTCCATGCCTGATCTTCAAGCTCCAGACGATCTACGAGAAACAGCACGCGACGCGCATTTCCGGTGCGCAGGAAGAGCTTGATGACGGCAGCGGCGGTAAGCGTTTTGCCAGTGCCCGTGGCCATCTCGAACAGGAATCTGCTTTGCCCTTCGGCCACTGCATCTTGAAGCGATTGCAGCGCACGCTTCTGATAAGCGCGTAGAAAGCGGAGCTTGTTCTTTTCAATGAAAGCTTCGCGCTCAGCGGTGTTTTGCCAGCCCGCTTCGGACTCGTAGCCCGGCATTTGCGTGAGTGCGATGTAGTCGCGCCCGAAAAGCTCAGTAATGAGCTTGGTTTGATCCGGCTCGAACTTACGGTAGCTCGTGATCGAATCAGGGCGTGGAAACTGCGTTATGACGTGTGGATTGCCGTGATCCACATCCCAGAAATAGTGAAGATTTCCGTTGGAAAGGATGATGAAGCGGCAGTTCTGCGAACGAGCATACGTGCGCGCCTGCTCCTTGCCGAACAGCGGGTTGATGCTTTCCGATTTGGCTTCCAGTACGGCAAGCGGAAACCCATGTTCGTCCAAAAGCAGGAAGTCGACGAAGCCGTTGCTTACCGCTTCAAAATTCTCGCCAAACGCGTCAACCTGCATACGCGTGAGTTTGACTTTCGGCTCAAGGGATATGTTTGCCCGACCGTTGGAATCGTCGAAGAAACGCCAGCCTGCCGCCTCAAGCAGCTTGTTAATTTTTATTCGAGCAGTGGCTTCTTTTGCGGGCACAGGGGTTTGAGAGTGGGAGGAACGAGTTTGCCACTGATTATGCGTGGTGTGGTCAATCTCCCGTCAGCCGTAGCGCGATAATTGACGCAAACGTCAACACGACGAAAAAACGCAGCACCAAGGAGCGACTTAATGAGCACATTCAAAGCCTATCTAACCACCCAAGAAGGCAAAACCTCAAAGACTGAACTCGTCGATTTCGCGGTCGATCAACTGGACGCCGGTGAGGTGTTGATCAATGTTGATTATTCGACGGTGAATTACAAGGATGCGTTGTCGGCGACGGGTGCAGGGCGGATCATTCGGCGCTTTCCTTGCATTGGCGGCATTGATTTGGCGGGTACGGTTGCGTCGTCCACTGACGCTGCGTTTAAGCCCGGCGACAAAGTGATCGCGCATTCTTACGACGTGGGTGTTGCGCATCATGGTGGCTATGCGCAGAAGGCGCGGATGCCTGCGTCGTGGTTGGTTCCGGTTCCGCAAAACATGACGACGTTTGATGCGATGACTTACGGTACGGCAGGCTTCACCGCTGCGCAGGCTGTGCATCGCATGCAGCATGATGGTTTGCATCCAGCGATGGGGCCGGTGCTGGTGAATGGCGCGACCGGTGGCGTGGGCATGGTGGCGATTGAAATTTTGGCGAAGCTGGGTTACGAGGTCGTTGCCGTGACTGGCAAAGAAAAAGACGCGGATTTACTCAAGGCTTTGGGCGCTAAAAGTGTGCTGATTCGTGGCCAATTTGAGATGACCGAGAAGCCACTCGGGGCTGAGACTTATGCGGGGGCTGTGGACAATTTGGGCGGCGAGCAGTTGTCCTGGATCACCCGCATGATGAAGGTGGGCGGCACCATTGCAAGCGTTGGTCTGGCGCAGGGATGGGAGGTGAAAACGACGGTGATGCCGTTCATTTTGCGTGGCGTGTCGCTGCTCGGAATCGACAGCGTGAACTGCCCGATGGCTCTGCGCCGCGCGCTGTGGGCGAAGCTTGCTATTGAGTGGAAATGCGACAAGCTGGCATCGCACTGCCGCACGGTGACATTCGACGAATTGCCGGGCGTGTTCGATGCGTATGTGAAGGGCGCGGTGACCGGGCGTACGGTGGTGCAAATCAGCTAATGTGAATGGTTATTAGCCTATAGCTTTTTCGATAAATCATTTATTTACTTGGGCTACCAGCCCTAATTGCCGTAAGTCGACTTATGCCGGTTTCGCTGCATAAGCCCTCGTAAAACAAAGACAGTAGCGAATAAGCTGTTACTCAACTGGGCTGACGCGCAGTGGCCACAGCGCGCGCTAATGCTTCGTATTTGCTCTCGCCCAATACCGTTCGCGCCAAGCCAAACGCCCGTGAAACGGCCACCGCGCTGACGCGGCGAAATTGCCCCGTGCGATCCCGTTCTTGCGATTTTCCGCTGCGGGTGTTGCCCGCGATTTGCACCACACCGGCCGGCGTGACTCGCGACTCAAGCCAGGTCAACGCGCGGCGAATGGGTTGCTCGGTTTCGCGGCGCATGCTGGCGGTCGCCGCATGGTCGTAGTAGCGCAGCAGGTACACCAGCGCCTCGGCCTGAAAGCTCACGTCAAAGCCCGAAGCCTCCGGAAAGTAGCCACCTGCATCCAGCCGCGCGATGCCGCCTTTTATCCACGCCTCACCGGCGAGCGACAGTGCGGGGTTAGCCGCCACGCGCCCGGTGGCGGCCAGCGCGTAGCCGGTCAAAATGTAGCGAGACGTGTAGGCGTCATAAGCGGCTGCGGCTGCTCGGGTGTTATCGCCGTCGGCGAGCCACAGTGCGGCTCGTTCTAGTTTCGGTCGCATCGCGTCGATACGTGCGGCGAAGCTGCGGGCGAAGCCGGTGGTCTCCAGCAGCCAGAACGAATGCGCCGCTGCCGCCACGAAATAGCTGGCGCTCAGGTAATTGTCTTTACACGGGAAGCTCCCGTCGTCGTTTTGCTGCGCAAAGCCCCACTCTAACGCGCTGAGGCCCGCTTCGATCAGGTCAACACGATTTCGATTGACACCCGCGCCAATGACGGTGTCGGCGAAGCGCTGCTCTTCAATAAACCAGTCACCGTTTTTGCGCGCAGACGCCTCCCAACCACGATTAACGCCCATCGCACCAGACCGCTCGACCTGCTTAAGCAGCGCGTCGGCGTTGCGGTAGAACGTGTCGGTCAGTAACGCGCTGCGTTCAAAGGCGGCATCAAGACCTGCGCCAGCCGCTCGCCATTCGCGGGGAGGAGGCGGTGGGGTTGGCGTTGGTGTTGGGGTAGACGCGGAAACGGGGGGAGAGGCTGGCGCGGCGTAGTCAACGCCGCGCGTGGGCGGCGGGCTGGTGGCGCAGCCCGCTAAAGTCAGCACGGCGGTGACCATGCATAGACTTATATTTTGGCGCGAGACCAACACGCTTTTCGCCTACACCCGAGCCTTCGAGCGATAAACTTTGTTGTTCTTAGGCTGCTTCGGGAGCTTCGTTTTTTCCGCCTTGGCGGCTTTCGCTGCGCGCTTGGCCTTTGCCGACTTGGATTTCGCCTTTGCTTTGGCCTTGCTTTCTTGAGGCTCGTTGTCGAGCACCAGTCGATTGCGCTTCACCGCACCCGTTGCCACGTAGGCCACTCGCGGCGTTGAATGCGCAGTCTCCCGCTGGTACCGATCATCCAAGCGCTGGTCGACCGCCACATTATCTTTGCGGATTTGGTCGTTTGCGGCTTTGGCTGCGGCTCGTTGTGCTGCGGTTTCCTGAGTGTTGATGACCGCCTTGTTGGCGAGGCCAGGCAGGCAGGGTTGGTCGCTGTAGACCGCTTTGCCGTTGACGTCGCAGCGCACGGCGGGCTGCGCTACGGCGGTTCCCGTGACGAGCGATGCCGTGAGCGCACACAGGGGCAACATCAGCCTCATGCGCATCGAAAAAGAGCGTGCCATCAATCATTCCCCCAAAAGTTAATCTTCAGATTTCGCCGCGCAAAACACCGATCCTTCATTCTGCCAGTCCAACGTGAACGTGGTCCGCGCGAGCAGGCTCTCGGTTAGGTAGCGGTGATTTACCGTCTTTTTGTTGAACACGCGAATCACCTTCACCGTATCGGCTGAGCAAACCGGCGGCGGCGTTGGCGGCAGCAGCGAGTTGACGGGAATGAGCACCTGAGCCCGCATCACATTGCCTTCGTCTTTTGCCCACGGCTGTGCGCGAAGCACCGTGCAATCGGCGGGCAGTGTGCTGTAGAAATGGCTATTGACGGTCGCGCCATCATTGGCCCAGAAGCGACACATCGACTCGCCCACTGGCGCGTCTAGCCGATGCGTGTAAAAACGCTGTCCGGTTCGCGCCCACAGCGCCGGGAAGCCATCGAGCGCTGCCACCTCATCGGGCCGTCCGGTCATGAAATATTTTTTTGAATCAGGCGCATAAAACTCCACCACTTCAAGCTCGTCGCGTGATCCCCACGCCAGTGTTTTTCTGATTTTCACGCGATCATCGGCACCGCCCGGTACGCTCGCAATGGCATTAAACGTCACCCGATCGGCTTGATCGCGCGACAGGTGCGCCGACAAGAATGCAAAGGTCCAGCCGAACACTTCCGCTGCGTCCTGCACGCGAAAACCGTGCGGCATGCCCTCGATGGTGACGAAATATTTCGAGCCAGGCAATGCCTCAATCATCTGCGAGGTGCGGCTGATGGGCGCGACCACGTCTGCCGTGCCACCGATGCCGAGGTAGGGCACGCGAACCGAGCGCACGCCACCGTTGCTGTCGCCAAACGCGGGTTGAAACGACTGGCCTGAATAGGGCACGTAGCCCACCACCGCCTTGTAGCGGTTGTCGCGCACAATCACCCGCTCGGCCCCGCCCCAGCTGGTGGTGAGCTTTGCGCCCTGTGCGAGCATCATCGCCATGCCGCCGAGTGATGCACCAAAGCCCACGATGCGGTCGGTGTCGACGCGGGTTGCGTACTCTGGTTTTGCCAAAATGTAGTCCAGCCCCTGCTTGAGTGCGAGCGGGCGAATGGCCTGCATTTCGGCAATTTCTGCGTACTTTGAAAGCACGTAAAAATAGTCGCTCACATCCTCCAGCTTGATCCGCGAGTAGCGGGCATCGGCGTGAAACGGCGCGAACACCACGTAGCCCTCAGCGGCGAGCCTTCCTGCCACTTGCACGTAGTCGTCGCCCAAGGGTGAGCCCGCCAAACCGTGGCTCATCACCATCAGCGGCCACTTGCCGTCGCTTACCTCGGGATTGGTGGCGATTAATGGCGCTTCCGCGCCGCGCTGCATTTTCGGCACCTTGATGCCGGAGGGCAGCGCATAGTCGGCCCGCGTATTGGCCGCCGTGGTGGGATAGCAGGTGATCGCCGCAAACTGCAACTGCTTGCCGCCCTGCTTCTCGAAAACATCGATCTCGCTGGCCTTAGGCACCGTGACTTTGTAGGTCAAAGCGTCGGCGGGGCTCACCAACAGTTCGGTGACGTAGTGCGAGCCATCGGAGAGCGGGGTGCCCTCCCAATAATCAGCGGCTGAGGCACCCGCTTTGAGCCGCGTAAAGTCTTGTTCCACGTTGCTGCATGCCACCGGATACTTGCCGTTGACGGAGGGGATGATGCCGCCGCTGGTTTGCGCCGATGTGGCAAACACGGCAAGTGCCGCCAATCCTGCAATCAATGCACGGCGCGGGTTGCAAAGGAGGGGGAGGTGAAGAGTATTCATGAGCGGATTTTGGAGATTACCAAACGCTTGAGCTGTCGGCAAATGCCGACACGGTGTGTCGGATGATGCCTCACAACGGTTACCGCTGCGCTTTGGCTGACACCCAACCCCGAATCTACAATTGCGTGATGCAGTTTCATCTCCCCGACCCGCGCGCCTTTCCGGTCTACGTTGACCGCCCCGCTAACCCCCTCATCGATCTCGCGCTTGCCTCACTCGCCGCTGAACTCGGTGTGATTCAAGAAAAGCGTGACAGCGAATTGCGTGAGCAGATGGCCGCGCTGCTCATCGCTAATAACACCAGCGCTATCAGCGACGCCCTCACCCGCGCACCCTCGCTCGCCGTGCAGCGGCACATCACGCGTGTGCTTGCCAGTGCGCATGTGGAGGCGGGTCGCGCGCACGGTGACGCAGCACTCCCGACCACCGTATTTGCCATCCCCATAGTCATCGTCGCGGCGAATCCAACATCGGTGAATATCCCCGGCGCGCTGCCCAATATCGACGCCTTCGTTGCGCTGATGAAAGCGCACGGCGCGCTGCGCGGCAATCAAACGTTCGCACTGTCCAACGCGCTCGCCGCCGCAAGCGCATTCGCGCTCGACAAACTGCCTGCGAGCCTTGACTGGTGGGCGCTCCAGGCGGATACCCAAGTACGTGTGGAGCGAGCCGCGATGGCAGTTCCTGAGAATCAGGAGAGCGTGTTTCTGCGCTTCCTCATCGGCACCGCGCTGGCCGGCCCCAGCGTTGATTTGCTGACGGAAAACGACACCGGAAAATGGGGCATGCCGTTTACACAAACCTTCGCCCAACAGCTTGGCGGGGGCACCCTGTCGCTGCTCGCGTTGCCGCGTCCACCGCGCTCGCCGCTGGCGGCGCTATTTCAGGGGCGCGCGGCGCAGCGCGAGGTGTCGATGCAGCTGTTCGCGACCAACGCCATCCGCAAATTTCGCGGCAGCGTCGGTGAGCCCGAGGCCGTCATCTCCGCGCATCGGACGTCCAGCGGCGGCGAAGTGCGTTTAAGCCTGTCCAATCCATTCGACGAAAAAGGGGCCGAAGGCTTCCGTGCGGAACTTCACGCCACGGATCGCGCCCAAGAGGTGGCCGTCGCGATGCAGGATTTGCTGCGCGAATGCAATGTCGAGTCGGTCACGGTACTCGCCGACGTGTTCCCGGATATGGACATCGAGACGCGATTGCCGATGTTGTTCAGGGCGGACGCGCTGCAAGGCGCGGCGGATAAGGCGCTCAGCGCGTCGATGTTGCATTGACTACGAATTTTGAATGTTCAAAATGGGAGCAGCTTTTTGGTGAAAGTCTTATTTTACAAGGGCTAAACGCTATAAATAGACGAATATCGATAAGTGATTAAAACGTGGTTTAGCCCGCGTTAACTAATGATTTCAAGACAAAGCTGTTATGGCTAATAAGTAGGGTGCGCATCAAAATGCGCACTATCTCGGCATACGCGCACCGCCGATGTTTGCAGTTTTGGTGCGCACTTTGGTGCACACCCTACTTCGCTACGTGATTCGCTCGCACCCCATCCACCCGATTCGTAGCCCGTCTCAACCGTCGACTTGCCCCCACAGTTGCCACCCTACTTCGCAGCCGCTCATGAATCCTCTCAACGCCTTCCCGTCCCGCCGCAGCGCCTACCTCAGCGGATTTTTGATCTGTGCGGCGTTGATGGCCTATGCGTTTTATTTGCAGTATGTGCAGCTGCTGGAGCCGTGCCCGATGTGCTGGTTTCAGCGCGTGGCCGTGGTCGCGTTGGGTTTGGTTTTTTTGGTTGGTGCGCTGCTAAATCCCGGTCGGCCCGGCGCTAAAGTGATGGCCTGGCTCGCGCTGTTGACCGGTGGCGCGGGCGCTGTGCTTGCTGCGCGCCATCTGTACATTCAGTCGCTGCCTGCGGATGCGTTGCCAAGCTGCGGCATGGGCATTACCTACATGCTCGAATCCCTGCCGTTTCTTGATGTGTTGGCGCGCGCGCTTAAGGGAAGCGTCGAGTGCAACAAAATTGATGTGATTCTCGGACTGCCCATCCCAGCGTGGACGCTGATCTTTTTTATCGTAGCCGTTATCGCGGCTTTTTTACTCGTTAATCACCGTGCTCAAAAGGCGCTCTTTAGGTAAATGTGCACATGAAAAAAGCGACCACCCTCGCTGCCAGCGCTCTCTTTCCGGTCTTTCTCGCTACTCAACTAAGCGCGCAAACAATGACGGCCTTAAACCCACCGACCACTCCCACCCGTCCCGTCACCGATGTGCTGCACGGCACCACGCTCACCGACCCGTATCGATGGCTTGAGGACAACAAGTCGGAGGAGGTCATTAAGTGGACTCGTGCCCAGCATGACGCGGCGCTTGGCTGGCTGGCCAAAAACACACCCGAAGTACCGGGCTTGCGTGATGAATTGACGCGCTACACCGACCGCACCATTACCTCGCCACCGTCGTATAAAAAAGGCCGTGAGTTCTTTACGCGCAAGGTCAAGGGGGAAGCGCAAGCCAAGTTCTACACGCGGCTCGACGGCAAAGAGGTGCTGCTGTTTGATCCAATAAAACTTGATCCTTCGGGTAAATCCTCGCTGTCGGGCGTGGCCTATTCGCGCGATGCGAGCTTGGCCGCAGTCGGCATTCAGGTGGCCGGTGACGAGCTGCCAACGCAGTACATCATTAGCAGCTTAACAGGCGCGCAGATTCATGCGCCGCTGGTGCAGGTGCAGGGCGTCTCGTGGACGGCCGACAATCGTGTGGCCTACATCGAGCAGCGCACGCCAGAGCAAGTCACCAAGCAATTGCCGTTGTTCTGGCAAAAGCTGACGCTCGGCAATCCGGTTAAGGATGCACCCGTGGTGCACAAATGGGCCGATGCCAAAAACTGGGGCAGCGTGTCGGACTTTGAATACTCGCCCCACACGCTTTACATGTTTGGTGAAGGCTGGCAAAAAAACACACTCTCGATTGCGCGCACTGGCAGCACGGACATGCCACGGATCATCTTCGACGAAAAAAATGCGGTGGCCAGCATCCAGATGATCGGAGAGGCGATCTACGCGCGCACCACCGCCAATTCGCCCAACGGTCGCCTGCTCAAAGCGAGCGTGGCGAAGCCTGAATTCAAGGACTGGAAAGAGATCGTCCCCGAGGCAAAAGGCGTGGTGCTTGAGTCGTTCGTGGTGACGAAAACTAACATCATCGTCGTAGAAAAACGCGACTTGCTGAAACGCATTCGCGTGCTCGATCTCGGCGGCAAATTTGTGCGTGATTTGCCCGCACCTGAGTTCGGCAGCGTCGCGGGCGTATCGTATGACCGCGATAGCAACACGCTATACGCGTCGCTGTCCACTTTTGTCGCGCCGTTCAAGCTGTACAAGCTCGACGCCGACCGCCTCGACTGGCAGTTTTTGTATCAAGACGAATCGGTGCTCAACACGGCTGACATCGAGACCAAGCAGGTGAGCTATGCGAGCCGCGACGGCACCAAAGTGCCGATGTTTGTCAGCTTCAAAAAGGGCACCAAACTCGACGGCAACAATCCGACCCTGTTGTACGGGTACGGCGGCTTCAACGTTGGCATCAACGTCGGCTACATCGGCGCGTTTGCCACATTAATCAACCGTGGCGTGGTGGTCGCACAACCGGGCTTGCGCGGTGGTGACGAGTATGGCGAGGCGTGGCACGAAGGCGGCATGCGCGGCAGCAAACAAAACGTGTTTGACGACTTCTACGCTGCGGCTGAATACCTGATCAAAGAGGGCTACACCAAGCCTTCGAAAATGGTCGCGTTCGGCGGCAGCAACGGTGGCCTGCTGGTCGGTGCGGCGGCGACGCAACGCCCCGATTTGTTCAAAGGCATCGTGTGCACGGTGCCGCTTCTGGACATGGTGCGATATCACAAATTCCGCATTGCGCGATACTGGATTCCTGAGTACGGCGACCCTGACAAATCAGAGGATTTCAACTGGCTGCTGCGCTACTCGCCGTATCACAACATTCGCGTCGGCGTGAACATGCCCACGATGCTGGTGATTGCAGGCGAAAACGACACGCGCGTTGATCCGCTGCATGCAAAAAAATTCGTAGCGCTGGCACAGGCGAACCTCGGCCAAACCCATCCGGTCATGCTCAAAATGGACTACGACTCCGGTCACGGCTCGGGCAAATCGACCGCGCAGCAGGTCGAGGATCGTGAGACGTGGCTGCGGTTTATTTTGGCAATAACCAAGTAATTTTGAGCGCCGATACAAAGCAGCTTTGTGCTGCAACCATTGTTCTAAAAGGGCTTAGACCACTATTTTCCTATTTATCGATAATTGCCTAAATATTGGTTTAGCCCATAAGAAACAAGGCTTCTAGCGTAAAGTTGTTTGTGCGATGGGGTCACTTGCAACATTCGGCGCACCCAACAGCGCAAACCGAGCCGCAAATCCGTTTATAATCATTGGCTTACTTCGAAAAAACAATCGTTTTTTGGGGTGCATTGGCTACAGATAAGGCGAAAGCCAGCAATGCTTCTCCGCTTAACGAATTAAAAGAGAAAGACTCATCATGGCATTGACGCCTACACAAACCGCAGCAATCATCGCTGAACATGGTCGCTCTAAGGGCGACTCGGGTTCCACCGAAGTACAAGTTGCGCTGCTCACCGCGAACATTAACGCGCTAGCTGCTGACCACTTCAAAGTTCACACCAAAGACCACCACAGCCGTCGCGGTTTGCTCAAGATGGTGAACAACCGTCGCAGCCTGCTCGCATATCTGAAAAACACCGACCGCGCACGTTATCAGTCGCTGATCGAAAAGCTCGGCTTGCGTAAGTAATTGCAGCCGTAGCGTTACAGAAAGGCCGCTCTCCGCTTGGGGTTGCGGCCTTTTGTTTTTAGAGTTACCGCAGACACGTTAACCCCGCGCAACAAGCGCAAAAAAGAAAGGTACCAGCCGATGCTGACCGCAACCACTAAGTCCATTCAATATGGCGCACACACCTTAACCCTTGAGACCGGCGAAATTGGCCGTCAGGCCGACGCTTCGGTACTTGTTCGCTACGGCGACACCGTAGTGCTCGTCACGGCTGTTGCCAAGACGACTGTTAAAGAAGGCCAAGACTTCTTTCCGCTGACTGTTGATTATCAAGAGAAGACCTACGCCGCTGGCAAAATCCCCGGTGGATTCTTCAAGCGCGAAGGCCGCCCCAGCGAGAAAGAAACGCTCACTTCGCGCCTGATCGATCGCCCGATTCGCCCGCTGTTTCCGGACGGTTTCTACAACGAAATTCAGGTCATCGCGACCGTGATGTCGCTCGATCCTGAGATCGATTCCGACATTCCTGCGATCATCGGCGCGTCCGCCGCGCTCTACCTCGCAGGCGTCCCATTCGCTGCGCCCATCGCCGCTGCCCGCATTGGTTACGCCAACGGTCAGTACATCCTGAACCCATCGATGACCGAGCGCAAAACCTCGGAGATGGATCTGATCGTTGCCGCCACCGAAACCGCTGTGATGATGGTGGAATCGGACGCGACCGAACTGCCTGAAGCCGTCATGCTCGAAGCAATCTGGTGGGGCCAGGCACAACAGCAACCCGTGATCGACATGATCATGGCGTTGGGCGAAGTGGCTGGCAAGCCGTCATGGGATTGGCAGCCTCCGGCCAAGGATGAAGCTCTGGTCGCGAAGATCGTTGAAATTGCGGGCCCCGGCTACGACGAAGCCTACAAAATCAAATCGAAGAGCGCCCGTAGCGCCAAGCTCAAAGAAGTGGCCGCTGCAGCTGAGGCCGTGCTGATCCCGGCCGACGCCAACAGCGCCACCAAGAACCACATCCGTAACGAAATGTTCGCGCTCGAAGCGAAAACCGTTCGCGAGCAAATCCTTCGCGGCGAACCGCGCATCGATGGTCGCGACACACGCACCGTTCGCCCGATCTCGATTCGCACCGGCGTCCTGCCACGTGCGCACGGTTCGGCGCTGTTCACGCGCGGCGAAACGCAGGCATTGGTCGTTGCCACGCTCGGCACCAAGCAGGACGAGCAAATGATCGACGCACTCGCCGGTGAATACCGCGACCGCTTCATGATGCACTACAACATGCCTCCGTACGCCACGGGTGAGACTGGCCGCGTGGGCACGCCAAAGCGTCGCGAAATCGGCCATGGTCGCCTCGCCAAGCGCGCACTGGTTGCCGTGTTGCCAGCAGAAAAAGACTTCTCGTACTCGATGCGCGTCGTCTCGGAAATCACCGAATCAAACGGTTCGTCGTCGATGGCTTCGGTCTGCGGTGGCGCGCTCGCGATGATGGATGCGGGCGTTCCGTTGAAAGCGCCGGTCGCGGGCATCGCGATGGGCTTGATTAAAGAAGGCACGCGCTTCGCTGTGCTGACCGACATCCTCGGTGACGAAGATCACCTAGGCGACATGGACTTTAAGGTCGCCGGAACGGATCGCGGTATCACCGCATTGCAAATGGACATCAAAATCCAGGGCATTACCAAAGAAATCATGGGCGTTGCGCTGGCACAAGCCTACGAAGCGCGCAAACATATCCTTGCCATCATGCAGGAAGCCGTTCCGCATGAGCGCACCGAGATGAGTGCCTACGCGCCACGCATGGTGACCTTCAAGATCAATCCTGAAAAAATCCGTGACGTCATCGGCAAGGGTGGTGCTGTGATTCGTGCGCTGTCGGAAGAAACGCATTGCCAGATCAACATCGAAGACGACGGCACCATCACCATCGCCTCGCCGAATGGTGAAGACCTCGCCGAATGCAAAAAGCGCATCGACGGCATCACCGCTGAAGTTGAAGTGGGCAAAACCTACGAAGGCCCGATCATCCGCATCATGGACTTCGGCGCGGTCATCCAGCTGCTGCCTGGTCGCGATGGTCTGCTGCACATTTCGCAAATCGCCAATGAGCGCGTGAACGCAGTCACCGATTACCTGACCGAAGGCCAAACGGTCAAAGTCAAGGTGCTCGGCTTCGACGACAAAGGCCGCGTCAAGCTGTCGATGAAAGCGCTGCTGGAAGATCAGGCGGCTGCGGCTAATGCTGGTCAAGCGCCAGCGCAGTAGGCTTTAACCCCCTCTCCCTCGGGGAGAGGGTTGGGGTGAGGGTGGTAGGTGACGGAAACGTTTCTAACAACCTCCAAAGAAAAAAACGGGGCTTCGGCCCCGTTTTTGCTGCCCGTGTGGGAGCGATTCCATCGCGATTGTTGCGATGCGTCACCGCGACCGCGCCGTCACTCCACCGCCACCATCGCCTCAAGCTTCGCCAGAGCTTCATCAATCACCAATTGTGACACGCCATCGATTCGCCTAGCGTTACGCGCAAAAAAATCAAGGATTCGACATTGGCTCACCACGGCCACACCCTGCGTGCCGGTGCCCGCACCCATCAGCGACACGCTCCAGCCACGCACGCGCTCGATATTGCCGCCTTGCGTGATTGGCGCAACCAGTGCTCGTCCCTGTGAATTGAATGTCGCATTTGAAAGCACCAACACCGGGCGAGTCCCTTGCATTTCCGTCCCTGCGGTCGGGTCAAGTGCAATGAGCAGAATGTCGCCCTGACGCGGAACCGTTACGCGACGAACCGCCACGTCAGAGCGCCTCAGAGCCAACGGCGGGCATTGCGTCCCAGGCCACCAAATCGGTGGGCATCGGCGCACGTCGATTGCATTGCGCGTTCAACTCCGCCGCCGTGAATCGAAGTTTTGCCCGCGCCGGTCTGAGCACCATTGCGCCATCGGCCATCGGCTCAACATCAAACGTTGCCCCCGGCGTAAGACCGTACTCACGCACCATCACGGCGGGAAAGGTGAGGCCTATGGAGTTTCCGAGTTTTCTAACAACAATCATGAGTGCTGCTTCATAATTTACTGGTGTACTACATTGTATGACGCCATGCGACTGTCGGATCGTTGCAGCGGGTTTGCAACGACGTCTCTAAGTCACCGAGTTTTTTTGGATTTCATTCCAACAATAGTTTGATGCTAGCTGCGTCGATCAACGTTACGCCGTTATCGCTACCTTTCGCACTTACGCCAAACGCGACGCCAAACTTGCTGAACTCAAAAAAATTATTCGTGAGAAGGCTGAACACCGCAGCACCAATCGCTCCGGCGAGGCCAATGGCAACATCATTGTCTTCTGTGCGTTTGCTGACACGGCAGCCTACCTTTACGAGGCGCTGGAGGCATGGGCAACCACCACGCTCAAGCTTAGTATCGCGCTAGTTTCCGGCGGCGCCCGGCCGAATCGAAGCACTTACTGCCCGCAGGACTTCAGCCACATCCTCGCCAATTGCGCGCCGCGCGCCAAGCAGCGCCACAAAATGCGCAGCATGCCGCAGGACGGCGAGATCGACATCCTGATCGCCACCGATTGCATCTCCGAAGGCCAAAACTTGCAGGACTGAGACCTGCTGGTTAACTACGATATTCACTGGAACCCGGTGCGCATCATCCAGCGCTTCGGTCGCATTGACCGTATTGGCAGTTTGAACAGCAGCATCCAGCTCATCAACTTCTGGCCGACGCCGGATTTGAACAAATACATCAACCTCAAAAACTGCGTTGAAGCGCGCATCGCGCTGGTGGACATCGCTGCCGCCACCAACGAAGACAGCATCCTCTCGACCGACGAGCTTGAGGAATTGGTTCAGCAAGACCTGAAGTATCGCGACAGGCAACTGATGCGCCTTAAAGACGAGGTGCTCGATCTTGAAGACTTTAACGAATCGGTCGCCCTCAACGAATTCACGCTCGACGACTTCCGCATGGATCTGTCGCGCTACATCGAAGCCAACCGCCAAAAGTTGGTCGACGCCCCGCTCGGCCTTTACGCTGTGGTGCCGACGCATCCGGAACACAGCGTCATTAAACCCGGCGCAATCTACTGCCTGAAGCCGCGTGCCGATGCACGCGAAAATGAAGCCGTAAACGCCTTGCAGCCGTACTTTCTCGTCTACATTCGCGACGATGTCGAGGTGCGCTACAACTTCACTGCGCCGAAGCAAATTCTCGAAATCTTCCGAGCAGTTTGCCTGAGCAAGACAGAGGCGTACGCAGCGCTCTGCAAACTGTTCGACGAAGAAACTAACCTCGGCGAAGACATGAGCCGTTATGACGATTTGCTGGATCGGGCGGTGGCCGCCATTGCGGGCCAGTTTGCCCGCAAGAACGCAGCCAACCTGTTTGCCGGGCGCTCGGGCAAGTTATCTAGCGAAAGCGTAGCCATCAAAGGTGCCACGGACTTTGACCTCATCACTTGGCTTGTGATAAAGTAGATACGTTTTCATATATACTTTTATGAGATGCTCCGTGATCGCTACCGCCAAAATTTTCACCACGGGCAACAGTCAGGCCATTCGCCTGCCCAAGGCATTTCGGCTTGATACCGAAGAGGTGTGGATTAGTAAATCCAGCGACGGCATCCTTACCATTCAGCCCAAACCCAAGAAAGATGAGCTGGAAGCATTTTTGGCCGAACTGCGCGCCATGCCCCCGACCGAAGAATTTTTGCAGCCGCGCGACGATGCTCCCCGCCCAAGCCCCTTTGAGGAGTGGGTCGAGTAATGCGCTACATGCTGGATACCAACATCGTCAGCTATTACCTACACCGTGCATCACCCATCCTGGAGGAACGGGTTAATGACGGACTCAAGCACCGCAGCCTCGCCATTTCCGTCATCGTCCGTGCCGAGCTGCGCTACGGCCAAATGGGCATGGCCGCCGAAGACCGTCGCCGCCCGCTGATCGACAGTTTTCTTCTACGGCTGCCAAGTGTTGAGTGGAGCATCGACGCGGCCGACCACTACGGCGCACTGAAACACACTCTAAAAACACAAGGCACACCCGTTGGCGACATGGACACCCTGATCGCCGCCCACGCGCTGGCTGAGAAATTGACGCTGGTCACCCACAACGCCCGCCATTTTGAAAATGTGCCCAACCTGAAACTTGAAGACTGGACGGTCTGAACGTGGCAAAACCGCAACTTCGCCAATCCATTAGCGACGCGCGGTATCGCATGGGCGAGGCTAAGGGTGCAGGTGCGGATGCAGATGCGTTCAGCCAGTCGGCCGCTCACCTGCTGTCCATCCTCGGTTACGCCAGCCAAAAAACACTGCAACTCCCGTCGCAGCCGCACGCTTTCGCCACCGAGCGAACCAATCTGCTCGGCAACGTGTCAGCATACGATGCAGCGCGCGGAAGTCTCAACGACTGGCGCAGCATGTCGTTTCTATTCCAGCTCACCGACGACGAACTGCCTGCGCTGGCAGCGGGCCAGCAGAGCTTTTTTGTTGGCGGCGGTGTGGACCCGCATCAAATCGAAAGCTTCGTTTTCCTGGCCATTGACCTAACTGTCATGAAGTCAAGTCGACGCCCCGGCTGATGAAAGAAACTTGAGGGTGGAGGTATTGGGGTAGAAGTCGAGAAACGCTTTGGGGGCAGGCACCCCGATCCCTAACTTGACTCACCCATACCGACTCGTACCTCGAATTGACTCGCTCACAGGTGCGCGTTAAAACGTTTTGCTTGTGAACAGATCGCACGTTAAACAGAGCTACTGATGGGTAACCGTCGGACAAGCTATTTCGGCGGAAACCTCGACACCTCCACCTTTGAGCGTTCTCATTGAACCGAGATTATTCATCAGGCGGGGCTTCGCCTTGGCGCTGGCGCTGTCGGGCGATTTGCTGCCATTTTGAACGCTCGCTCGTCGTCCATAGCTCGCTGCGGACGCCTCGCGACCGTCCAAACTGACTCGCAACTCGCCGCGACATCACTGCGCGCCCTAATGAATAATCTCGGTTAAATCAGGGTTCTTTCACGTTAACCGATACGCCCACTGGCCAACACCCACCGATATGAAAAAAAGCCCGCGACGCGCGGGCTTTTTCGATCAACTCTGCGGCTTACTTTGCCAGCTCATTCATCGTATTTTGATCAAGTTGGCCGGTCACCGGGATGCGGCGGTCGCGCTGAAAATTTCGCAGCTGAGCCACGGTGTTACGCCCGAGTTGCCCGTCCGGTACACCAACGTTGTAGCTCAGTTGATTGAGCTTGATCTGCGCGTCGCGCAGCGACATTGTGACGTTGTACGTGGCAACGGCTGGCGGTGGGGTGGCGGCACTGGCGGCCACCGGCGCGCCTTGCGGTTGCGATGCGCCGTCAACGCTCAAGCGACCACCGGTGCCCATGCCGCGATCGCCCATTGATTGCGGGCTGTAATTTTTCACCGCACCGATGATGTTGTTGTAGGCATCGGTGAAGGCAGCGGTTACGACCTTGCCCTGAGGGGTATTGGTGTAGCCACCGGCACCGCCAAAGCCGCTGGAGCCGACCAGCACCGCGCCCAGATTGAAGTCGGTATTGCTGGACGAGCCTTCGGCCGCGGCCACTTGGACACCCGAACGGTTGTCAACCAGCGTCAACATCACCGCCGCTTCGTTGGTCTGTATGCCTCCAGCGACGGCACCAAGCACGCCCAGTCGGCCACCCAGGCCACCCAGCGCGCCGCCAAGCCCGCTGGTGCCGCGTGCGCTCATCAGCACTTCGGGTGTCAACGAGTAGTCGGCGGCGACCATCTGGCCTTTGCCGAAGTTGGAGTTTTGGCGCATTTCGCCAGAATTTTGCAGCGCGCGCTCCTGCTGCATGTTGGCCATAGCGCGACCGCGCTCAACTACGATGAAACAGTTGGATTGCTGAATCAGCAAGCGCAGTACAGGAGCCGTGGAGCCGAGACGATATTTATCGAGAAAGGCGCGATACCAGTCAAGACCGGTATCTTCAACCAGCGCAATGGTGCCCGACGGTTTGTCGCAGCGTCCTAGCTTGGCGTTGACGTTTTGCGCCGCAGCGCCGCCAGCCGAACCGGTCGCCGCCGTTTTCGCGCTGTCCGAGCCGATTTTGGGCTGAGTGGCGTCGCAGCCCGCCAGCGCGACGAGGGCGCTGGCAATGCCGAGTGCGAAAATTCGTGACATGTGGGTCTCTCCTAAAAAATATGTCGTTGTACCGGTTAAGACGCAAACTGCACGCGATTAGTGTCATGGCACGAGCGTCGAAATGTCTGGTATTTGTCTGGTATTGCGGATCAAGCTCAATGATAAAGAAAACAGTATGACCGCGTTGCACTGCAAGCAGCTTTGCCCATGCGCTCGCTAAGTTTTATCTGGCGCGTCGTGCGTTTGACAACGCAGATACTGTGGGGGCTGCTGCTGTCGGTCACCGCATTCGCACGCGGCGATGCCGCGCGCCGACACGCCATCATTCGTTCGTGGTCGCGCGAGCTTCTGCGTCGAGCCAGCGTGGAGGTTCGCGTTGTGGGATTTCCGAGCGATGCCGAGCGCCCCGTTACGCTGGTGGCTAATCATGTATCGTGGACGGACATCTTCGCGCTCAATACGCAGCACGCCTGTCATTTCATCGCCAAGTCGGAGCTAAAAAGCTGGCCGCTGGCCGGGCGACTTTTGACCAACGTCGGCACCATTTTCATCAACCGTAACGACCGCAAGGACACGCATCGGTTGAAACGGGTGGTGCACGATTTGCTAGCCGCCGGCGAAACGGTCGCGGTGTTCCCGGAAGGCACCACCAGCATCGGCCGTGATGTGCTGAAATTTCATGCGTCGCTGCTGGAGCCTATTGTGGCGGCCGAGGGTGAAGTGTGGGTGGTGGCGATTGCCTACTTTCGCGCTGCTGACGGCATGCGCACCGACGCTGCGGCTTACATCGGCGACATGTCGTTGCTCGATTCACTGCATGCGATTCATGATGCGGGCGGCGTGATTGCCGAGCTGCGCTTTCTCGAAGCCATTCAATGTGCGGGGCTCAACCGACGCGAAGTGGCGCTTCGTGCAGAGGCGTTGATTCGCGCGTCGATTCAGTCCTGAAGTGACGACAAGGGCTGTTGACTCGGCACCTGAAACACGGCTCGATCATGCAAGCGAACGGCGGTGAGCGCACCGCCCCACAGGCAACCGGAGTCAAGCAAGCTCACCGTCGGCAGCAGTCGCAAACCTTCGCTCGACCAGTGTCCGCTCATGACGTGCGCGTCGGCTGAACGACGACCCGGCAGACGGAACCACGGCGAAAAACCTAACGGCGCAAACGAGGCGTCGCGTTTTTCCTTGAATTCAATTTCAGAAAATGGCGTGCAAAAGCGCAGTCGCGCAAACGCATTCACAGTCGCCCGGTGCCGCGCCACACCGGTCAAACTGTCGTGCCAACAGCGCGGCTCGTTGCCAAACAACGTTTGCAGAAAGCGACGGTAATCCGTCCCTCGCAGCTGTCGTTCAATCTCGCGCGCCAACATCCGTGCATCGGCTGGCGTCCATGCAGGCAGCAGTCCTGCGTGCACGATCACGGTGTCGTCGATCTCGATCAATAGCGGGCGCTGGCGCAGCCAGTCGACGAGTTCACGTGCGTCTGGATCGCGCAGCACGTGATCGAGCGTATCGCCGTCATGAAGTTCAGAAAAACCTTCCAGTGCCATGATCAGAAAAAAATCGTGATTGCCGAGCACGCTGTCGGCGCAGCCCTTGTCTGACAGCGCTTTGACCCGACGCAACACGTCCACCGACTTCGGCCCGCGATTGACCAGATCACCGACGAAGTAAATGTAGTCCAGCGTCGGATCAAACCGAATCAGCGCCAGCAATTCGCCCAGCTCATCGTCGCAGCCTTGAATGTCCCCTACGACGTACGTGCTCATCGCACTAGTCGAGAGCAATAAAAAACGCGCCGAGTGGCGCGTTGATAACCGTCGGCTCGTTCATGACTTCAATTTTGCGACTTGATAGTCGACGCTGGCTTTGACTTCGTCGTCCGAGAGCGCCGATTGCCCGCCTTTGGCAGGCATCGCCTTGAAGCCCTTGATGGCGTGCTCGTACAACACGTTTACGCCCTGCGCAATACGCGGAGCCCACACCGTTTTGTCCCCCGTCTTCGGTGCGCCAGCAATACCCGCACCATGGCAAGCCACGCAGGCGAGGTTGTAGACCTCCTCGCCGCTTTTGGCTTTGCTCGCGACCGCAACGACTGCGGCTGGCGCTGGAGCGGGCGGCGGTGCGCCGTCGAACTTGACCAGTTCGCCCACGGGTTTGATGCGCTGTTCGACCAATTTTTTCGGCTCAGAACGATCAATGTGTTTGCTGCCGCTCAACAATTGTGCGCCGAGCAACGCAATGGCCACCGGGATCACCAGCGCGAGCACGCACACGATGATCAGTTGTTTGGGAGTTTTAACCAGCGCACCGTGTTCTTCGCTCATGACCGTAGCTTTGAAATTAATTGAGTGAGCGCCCGATGAACCTGCGCTCTGCAACTTCTAATTATAGCGACGCGCTTACGTCGAGGTAGCGCCCCCTATAATCAAGTTCGAAGCGCCCGTAGCTCAGCTGGATAGAGTATTGGTTTCCGAAGCCAAGGGTCACAGGTTCGACTCCTGTCGGGCGCGCCACCTCCCCAAAAAAAACGAACACAGACGGTTGGTGACCTTGAGCATTGTTTTCGTTCATTGCGGTATGGGCCAAGTTAGCACCACTGTTTTGCGCTTTAGTTGAGGAGTGTCGCCGTCGCCAAGGCACCCGTGATCGCGAGCGAAACCGGGCGCGTCACCAGCGACAAAGTGACCAAAACCGTCACGGTGTTGGTTGAACGTCGCGTGAAGCACCCGCTCTACGGCAAGGTCGTGACCAAGTCACAGAAGTACCACGCCCACGACGAAGCCAGCATCGCCAAAGAAGGCGATCTGGTCGAAATCAAAGCGTGCCGACCGTTCTCCAAGACCAAATCTTGGACCGTGTCGAGGGTGATCAAAAAGGCGTAAGTCGACTCTGTTTCCAGCGTAAAAAAGGCAACTTCGGTTGCCTTTTTTGCTTTTGGCGATCAGTGCCGACAGTCCCATCCGCCCCGCCGTTGAGACTGTTTTTTGGCGCGACCGCGAAGACCGTTCGCGCAACCGTGCGCGAGTCCTTGCGCTGACTAGAGCGTCGTAAATTCAGCCATACAGCTTTTCAACGAAACCTATGTTTCATATGGGCAAAAGCCCAATAAAAGTCAATAGTCGATAAACGCTACTATCCGACCATGGCCCCCGCACAACAAAGGATAAGGCGAAAAGCTATATCGAATTTTCTCGCATCACATCGACCTCCGCCGATTCCTGTTGGCCATCACAAAATTCCGCCGAAATGGCACCACTGAGCCCCATAATACGTCCGTATCGCAAAGTACGCTTATCGCCAAGGGAGTCAACGATGCCCGCATTGAACGCACGACATCCAGCCTGCACCGCACGTCCCCGTTACGACCTACGCAGCATCGTTTCTCGCTGCGCGCTGACGGCGCTGCTTGCGCTCGCCGCCATCCCCGCCAGCCACGCTGCGTGCAATCTGGACATTGACGGCAATGGTCGTCTCGACGGCACCACTGATGGCCTGCTGGTGGTGCGCTACCTGCTGGGCATGCGCGGTGCCGCGCTGGTCACAGGCGCGCTGGGTACGGGGGCTTCGCGCACCCTGTCCGCCGATGTTGAGAGCTACCTCGCCAGCCCCTGCGCGCAGGGCGGGTGGGTCGGCACCGGCAGTGGCCGCTTGAACGACACCGGCATCAGTTTTTTTGGTGATACTGCAACCACCAACCTGTCGAGCTGCCCGCCGACGCTGCTTCTTTTGTATTACTCCCAAGACTGTCTGCAGGGGCGTGACGCTACGTCTGCACTCAATAGCGCAACCGATGGTGTCGCTGGTTTTAGTTTCACCAAAATCAGCAACAGCGGCACCACCCTGCCCGCAACTGCGGCGCTGGGCACTGGCCCCACCGACTGGGCTTGCACTTACGACAACATCACCGGCCTCATGTGGGAGGTCAAAACCACCACGGGAAGGCGCAGCAGCGCGCACAGCTATAGCTGGAATAGCAGCGACGCCAGCAATAACGCGGGAACCGCCAGCTGGCCCAATGATGGAATTTGCGCTGATGTGGGTCAATGCGACACGGAAAAATTCGCGCAACTGACCAATCTCGGCGCTGGCCTGTGCGGCCACACGGACTGGCGTATGCCTCACGTCAAGGAGCTCGAAGGCATCGCGCATGTTGGCTCGGCCAGTTCAGTAGCCATTGATGACACCTGGTTTCCAAACACGCCGGCGCTACCTTTTTGGTCGGGCACGCCCACGACGGGGGTGGGGCCGTTTACCGGCGCGTGGAGGGTCAGCTTCGCCAGCGGCAGTGCCTTCACCTCGCCGCGTTTTGATGCTGTTCGGGTTCGTCTCGTTCGCGCTGGACGGTGAAAAGTGTCCTAATGAACCACTGCAAAGACGTGCGGGTAGGCTTGGCGCGATGCAATGTGATGCAGCAAAGGCAAGAGCGGCGCGCGATGGTTCGTCAAATTCTGCGTAGATGCTGGGCTACTCGTGGCATCAACCTGCCGAGCAGGCGGTCGGTGCCGGGCACCCGCCGCCTCCCCGGTGCTGTCGGCGCACTACCCACCATTTGTTCAGCGCAGTAAGGAGTCATTCAGTGAAAATCCACTTGCCGTTTTTTCGCGTTTCCGTAGGTGTTGCGCTAGCGTTGCTGTCGCCGTGGGCGCTGGCGCAAACCTGTGTTGCAGGCACCCAAGCCAGCAACCCGATGAGCGTGTACGTGATCGACAACGTCAACGGCACAGTGACCGACCGCCGCACCGGGTTGATGTGGGATCGCTGCGCGCGCGGGCAGTCAGGAGCCGGTTGCTCTTCGGGTGCAGCCGTCACGTTCACCTGGCTGGGCGCGCTCGGTGAGGCCGCTCTCATTGGCAGCTACAAAGGATTCAGCGACTGGCGGCTGCCGAACGTGAAGGAGCTGCGCAGTCTGGTGGAGGAGTGTCGATCCTACCCAAGTATCAATGAGTTCGCATTTCCCAATACGCTTGCGGCGCTATTCTGGTCGGGTTCGCCGCATGCCGGAGGCGGCCCGCAGTTTGCATGGATGGTGAACTTCCAGGACGGTAATTCGGCCAGCGCGTTTCGAATTGATAACTATCGAGTTCGGCTCGTACGCGCCGGACAGTGATCTGGATCTTTTTCGCGACGGTGGGCAGGCAGCAGCTTTTGCGTGAAACAGCTATTCCATATGGGCGTAAGCACCATTTTTGCTAGATGTCGATAAATGGCAAAATGCGCGATTAGCACCTATAGAAAATAGGCTTCAACAAAAAGCTATTACCGAAAACCTGCGACTGGCTGGTGATGACGCGCCCACACATCCACCTGGCAAAACGGAGGCGCATATCATGAACGCCCGTGTTATTATAGTCAGACTTTTGACCTATATTCACGGAGACCATCATGCACGCTTGGCCCATTCAAGACGCGAAAGCGCGCTTCAGCGAAATGCTTGAGACGAGCCTGGCGCTTGGCCCACAGCTAGTCACCAAGCACGGAAAGGCTGCGGCGGTTTTGGTGCCGATTCGGCAGTGGGACGCGCTGCAGACCGCAAGCAGGCGGCCATTAAAGCAGCTGTTGCTTGACCGTTCGACCGCGATCGATATTGTGCTGCCTGCGCGTGGCAATTTGAGGACGCGAAAGCTCGTGTAGTCGAGATGTATTTGCTCGATACCAACGTTGTCTCGGAGCTGCGCAAACCCAAGCCACATGGCGCTGTGGTGGCGTGGGTGGGCGCTCAGGATACGACTCATTTGTATCTCTCAGCGATGACCATTGCCGAGCTACAGCGCGGCGTAGAAATCACCCGCGAGCAGAGTGTCGAAAAGGCGGAGCAAATCGAGGGTTGGCTTGAGCAACTCATTGTGAGCGGCCAGGTGCTCGCGATGGATGCGCCGGTTTGTCGTCAATGGGCGCGGCTGATGCACCGTCGATCCGACACCTTGACCGAAGACGCGTTCATCGCAGCCACGGCCATCGTACACCGGCTCGTCGTAGTGACTCGAAATGTGCGCGATTTCAAAGCACTCAACGTGGAAATGTTGAACCCGTTCGCGCCAGATCGGTAAAGGTGCGCAACCGCATTTTTGTTGACAGCGCATATTCAATGTGACATACTTCGAGGCTTGGTAGCTTTTTGATCTGCTTTCGGCGCATCATAAATTGGGCTTCCACCACACACTGTGCCCCATCCGTGCTGACTAAATTAAGTCAATGCGGGGGTCCCAAAACTTCTCAGAACCGCGGTGAATCAAGGTTTTGAGGTAAGTTGGAGAAGAGAAAAATATGATTCAAATGCAGTCGATACTCGACGTCGCCGACAACACGGGCGCTCGTCGCGTCATGTGTTTCAAGGTGCTCGGCGGGTCAAGGCGTCGTTACGCCAGTATTGGTGACGTTATCAAGGTCAGCATCAAAGATGCGCAGCCGCGTGGTCGCGTCAAAAAGGGCGAGGTTTACAACGCCGTGGTCGTTCGTACGGCCAAAGGCATTCGCCGCAGCGATGGTTCGCTCGTCAAATTTGACAACAACGCCGTCGTCATCCTTAACGCAAAGCTTGAGCCTATCGGCACTCGTATCTTTGGACCAGTCACGCGCGAACTGCGTACTGAAAAGTTCATGAAGATCGTGTCGCTTGCGCCTGAAGTGCTGTAGAGCGAGGCCAGAATCATGCAAAAAATTCGTAAAGGCGACACCGTCGTCGTCACAACCGGTCGTGACAAGGGCAAGCGCGGCGAAGTGGTGCGCGTGCTCGAAGGTCAGTTGATCGTTGCTGGTATCAACCAAGTCAAGCGCAACGTGCGCCCGAACCCGCAGAAAAACGAAGTGGGCGGCATCACCACGAAAGACGCTGCGATCTCGTCGTCGAACGTGGCAATTTTTAACGCAAGCACGCAAAAAGCAGACGCCGTAGCGATCAAATCGCTCGACGACGGCCGCAAACAGCGCGTCTTCAAATCGACCGGTCAACCGGTCTAGGCGGGGAGAAATTTATGGCTCGCTTACAAGAACAGTATCGCAAAGAAATCGTCCCTGCGTTGGTCAAGCAATTTGGCTACAAGTCGGTGATGCAAGCGCCACGTTTGATCAAAATCGTGGTCAACATGGGCGTTGGTGAAGCCGTCGGTGACAAGAAGATTCTTGAGCACGCGACGAAAGACCTGACCGCCATCGTGGGTCAAAAACCAGTCGTCACCAAGGCCAAAAAAGCTATTGCGAACTACAAGATTCGCGAAGGCTATCCGGTCGGCACGATGGTCACGCTGCGTAACAAACAAATGTTCGAGTTCCTCGACCGTTTCGTTAACGTCGCGCTGCCGCGTGTTCGTGACTTCCGTGGCATCTCGCCGCGTGGTTTCGACGGTCGCGGCAACTTTAACCTCGGCGTTAAAGAACAGATCATCTTTCCTGAGATCGAGTACGACAAGATCGACGCGCTGCGCGGCATGAACATCACGTTCGCCACGACGGCGAAAACCGACGACGAAGCGAAGGCATTGCTTGCCGCGTTCCGTTTCCCCTTCCGCGCCCCGCAACAGGCATAGCGAGAAAATCACATGGCAAAACTCGCCACTATCAACCGCGAAAAGAAACGCGAAGGCCTCGTCGCCAAGTACGCAAAA
>JANNYE010000079.1:0-26359 GCA_031409935.1 Burkholderiales bacterium
CCCCCCCCCCCCCCCCCCCCCCCCCCTTTTAAAAACACCCGCCCACCCCCCAAATAAACCCCCCCAACACCACCCTGCCCCACCCCGACGCTCCCCCCATCGGGCGCCCCACCCCGCTCCTACAAAACGGATACGTGGGCAGGCCGGGTTCGACCGCCGATATCCCTCACCCCAACCCTCCCCTTGGGAGAGGGTGCAAAACCGCGAGCTCATTGGTGGGCAGCAGTAGTGCGTGGATAACGCATACTCAGCAGAGTCGCAAAAATTATTCATCAGGGATCGCATGAGTACAGCCGTTTATTTTGGGTCGTTCGTGTTCGTGCGTTCGCGGGTGCGAGCCGCAGCGGCATCGCTACTGGCGGCGTTGGCCTTGCTGAGCATGGGCGCGGCGGCGCAAAACGTGGTGGTAACCGGCTCAACCGGCGCCAACGCAAGCTATTCCACGCTGCGCGCCGCGTTTACCGCAATCAATGCAAACGCGACGCAAACTGGCAATAACATCGCCATCAGAATCGTTGGTAACGTTGACGAAGGCACCACCACGGCCACCTTGAACCAGCCGTCTGGCGGCTCTTGGAACACGCTCACCATCAGCCCATCGGGCGGGGCGACGCGGCTGATTTCTGGTGCCACGACGGCGGGATTTCCGCTGATCGATTTCAACGGTGCCGACAATGTCACCATCAACGGGCTGAACAGCGGTGGCAACTTCTTGCTCATTGCCAATCTAACGGCATCGGCCAGCGCGGGCACGGCGACCATTCGATTCGTCAATGGCGCGACCGGCAACACCATCACCAACGCCACCATTTGGGGTTCAAGCGCGAGCGACGTGGCAAGCAACGGCGCGACGATCCTTTTCGGCTTCGACACGTTTACTGCGAACGGCAACGACAACAACACGATTTCCAATAGCGACATCGGCTCCACCGGCAACGGCTGGCAGAGCAAAGCGATTCTGTGTAACGGCTCAACCACTACGGCGGCGATCGGCAACAGCGGCTTGGTGATCGAAAACAATAATATTTACGATTACTTCAACGCCACCGGCAGCAGCGCGGGCGTGGTGTTCAACGACGGTTGTAGCGCGTCGGCGATCACCAACAACCGCTTCTATCAAACGGGCGCTCGGGTCTGGACGGGCATCGGGCAGCATTATGCAATCCTCTTACCCAGTTCAGACGCGGTCAGCGGCGTGCAAGCCATGACCATCTCTGGCAACGTCATCGGCTATGCGTCGAGCGCGCAAAGCGGCGTCTACGCCTTGAGCGGCAGCTCTGGCCGATTCACTGGCATCTTCCTCGACGGAATTGCGGGTGGCCTGGTGTCCAACATCACGAACAACACCATCGCATCAGTGAGCTTGACCGGCGTGAACTCTAGTGGCACGGGCCCGCTCGCCCCACTGAAGGGCGTGTATGTGCGAAACGGTGCGGTCAACGTAAGTGACAACACCATTGGCAGTCAGTCCGCCACCGGCTCTATCACCTACTCGTCTAGCGCGACGTTTAGCTCGGACGTCATCGGTCTCACCAATTCCGGCTACGACGAGTGGACGGTCAACAACAATACGGTGGGCGGCATTACGGCGTCTAACACCAGCACCGGTGCCGCCAGTGTTTACGGTATCACGCAGTTCACCGCCGCTTCCCTCGCGGCCACGATGACGGGCAACGTGATCGGCGGCACGGTCGCCCAGTCAATGCGCAGCACCACTACAGCCACCGCGTCACAGGTGGTGGGAATCGCCGTGGCCAGCAGCATCGCGACGATCAATCAGAACACGGTGCGAAACCTCAGCGCTGCCGGTGGCACCGGCACAGGCAACGACGCATCGGTGATTGGCATCCGCTTTTCCAATGGCGCGTCGGTCAATACGGCTAGCCGAAATACGATTTTCAGTCTCAATAACGCGAGCACTACAGCGGCCACCACGCTCATCGGTATGCAGTTCAACGGCGGCACTGCTGGCAATCTGGTCGCGCGGAATTTGATTCACTCTATCGCGACGGCGTCTAACAGCCCGTTTGCTGAAATCTCTGGCATCAGAGTGTCGGGTGGCACCACGGTCTATCGCAACAACATGATCGCGGTGGGCGCCGGCACAGCCTACGCCATTGGCGCGAGCCTAAGCGGCGCTGGCATCAACGGCATCAAGGACGTCAGCGGCAGCAACAGTTTTTTTCACAACAGCATCTACGTCGGCGGCGCAGCCACGGCAGGCACGGGCGTGTCTTACGCATTCGGCAGCGCAGACACGAACCACACCCGAAGCCTGCGCAACAACATATTTTTCAATGCACGCAGCAATAGTGGTGCAACGGGCAAACACTATGCCGTGCGCGTTGGCGGCTCGAGCCCGAACCCAGCGGGTTTAACGATCAACAATAACCTGTACTTCGCCAATGGCACGGGCGCGGTGCTTGGTTTTTTTAACGCGCTGGACGTGGCCAATATTGCAGCCTGGCAAACGGCAGTGGGGCAAGATACCGCGAGCTTCCAGAGCGATCCGAAATACTTGGCAGCAGCCAACGCCACGCCCGATTTGCACATCGACCCGTCGGCAACCACCGTTATTGAGGGGGCTGGGGTGGACGTTGGCGTGATTGATGATTTTGACGGGCAAACACGAAGCCTCTTCACGCCCACTGATATCGGGGCAGACGCACGTAACTTTATGAACGCGGATGTGTCCGGGCCGGACATGACGTACACGCCATTGAGTGCGTTTTCACTGGGTGCCAACAGAGTCCAAACCGTCACCATGATTGAGCAAACAGCCGTGGCCACAGGCTCGGTGGCACCGCGCATTTATTTCAATAAAAACGCGGGCAGCTACCTCTCCACCGCCTGTACGCTTGCCACCGGTACGGTACAGAACGGCACGTGGACCTGCACCATTGACCATGCGCTGCTCGGGGGTGTCGTCGGGCTCGATGTGATTGCCTATTTCGTGGTGGCGCAAGACACGGCGGCGCAAGTCACCGCCAATCCCAGTGCAGGTTTTGCAGGAAGTAACGTGAACGCCATCACCACGGCACCGTCCACCCCGAATCGATACCTCATCGCTGGCAACGTGTCGGGCTCAATCAATGTGGGCGCTGGCGGCAACTTCACATCGCTGACCAATGCCGGTGGCTTATTCGACGCTATCAACTCGGGCACCCTGAGCGGCAACGTCACCATCAACCTAACGTCAGATTTGACCAGCGAGATGGGCACCGTGGCGCTCAACCAATGGATTGAGACGGGCGCGGGCAGCTACACGCTGCTTATCCGGCCGAGCGGCGCGCCGCGCACCATCAGTGGCAGCAACGTAGGTGGCTTGATTCGCCTCAACGGCGCTGATCGCGTGACCATCGATGGCTCAACGACGGGCGCAACGGCCAGCGGTGTGGGTGGTAATGCGGCCCTTCGCGAATTGACTATTCAAAACATTAACAGCAGCTTCTCGGCGGCGGTAATTTCGGTCGGTTCAGATGGCTTTGGCGCACAAAACAACACCGTGCGCAATGTCAACGTGATCGGCCTTGACCCCACCAGTACGCTGATTGGCATCGCCTTTGGGGGCACCGTGCCAGGTACGCGCGGCGCGAGTAATCACAACAATCGGGTCGAAAACTGCTCAATAAAGCGGGTTCGGTACGGGATACTCGCTTGGGGCGCGACCACTGCCAACCCGAGCACAGGCACGGTGCTTACGATGAACGAAACGTCGGCGCTGACCACTGACCGCGTCAACTGGACTGGCATCCTCGTCTTGACCGACAACGGGGCTCAAATCACGCAGAACAGCATCAACGGAATTTCGAACGCCAACTCCGTGAACGTCGTCGGTATCGCCGCCGGCACGCGAGGACCGAGTTGGCCTGTCGCTGACGGTGGCGTTACCAGTGCGCTGATTGCGGGCAACAAGATCGATGGGGTTGCAAACCTCAGCAGCTCAGGCTATTCAGCGGCGGGTATCGCCATTGCGGGTGATGTCGGCGGCGCAAACACGGTGGTCAACAACATGATTACCGGTGTCACCTCGCCCGCGCAGAGTCCAGACCTGGTGGCCGGTGTTTATGTGGCGGGCGTGCCCGGATCGGTCACGCGGCTGCATCACAACTCGGTGGCCATGACCGGGGACCGCGGTGCGGTCGCGGCGCAAAGCCCGAGTTACGGCGTTGCCATCAGTGGTGTCGACCCGAGTGTTGAGCTAAAAAATAATATTTTCTACACCACGCAAACCGCAGGTGCCGGTGGACCCAATGCCAAGAGCTACGCCATCGGCACCGCCAGCACTGCCTTCAATAATCTAGACTCCGATTACAACGACTTTTTCGCGAGCGGGGCTAACGCCGGGTACTTTCGCAGCGGGTCGCTCGCAGCGGGCTTAGGCAGCGACTACGCCACGCTGGCGCAGTGGCAAGCGGCCACGGCAAAGGACGGCAACTCGCTCGCACTCAACCCGGGGTTTATCGATCTCGCCAACGGTAATTTGCATTTGAACAGCGTGACCTCACCGCTGTTGTTCGCGGGCATTTCCGGTTTTGCAACCGTTGACTTTGATGGCCAAGCGCGTCCTGCGGTCAACCCCACTATCGGTGCCGATCAGGTGCCGGTGTTTAACCTCAACGTGAGCAAATCCGGTAGCGGCGTGGGCACGGTGACCAGCGGCGACGGTGGCATCAGCTGCGGCGTCACCTGCACCCGTGGCTACGTGAGCGGCACCACCGTCACCCTCACCGCCACAGCAACTGGCGGCGCGCTCTTCACAGGCTGGCAAGGTGCGTGCGTCGGCGTGGGCAGCTGTCTGGTCACCCTAAACAGCGCCAAAGCCGTCACCGCCTCGTTCGCGTTATCGGCAAGCGGCGCCAGAATTCTCGACATCAACAACGATAACGCCTATCAACCCGAGACCGACGGCGTGCTGGTGCTGCGCTACCTGTTCGGCCTGCGCGGCACAGCCCTCACCAATGGCCTGACGCTGACCGGCACCCGCACCACCGCAGCGCAAATCGAGGCTTACTTGGGGGACATCCTGCCCTACCTAGACGTGGACGGCAACGGCACCACGGATGCCCTCACCGACGGCCTGCTCATCATGCGTCAGTTGATAACGCCCGCAGGCCCACTCATCATCCAAAACGCAATCGGAGCCAACCCCAGCCGCGCCAACGCAACCGATGTTCGCAACTACATTCTCACGCTCCGACCGTAGATGGGTTTGTGCAGCAGCTTTTAGCCATAACCGTTGATTTATAAGGGCTAAATGCTTTTTTTGTGCATAGTCGATAAGTACGATTATGCAGCCATGCCCCAATTGAAATAAGCGTTGCAGCCATAAGCCGCTCCTACAAAACGCAGCGGCGTAGGCTGGGTCAAGACCCAGCACTCGGGCGGTGACGATTTGCTGGGTTTCAACCCAGCCTACGAAGCGCGAGGATTCCGCCAGACGACACGTAGCGCCCGGTTTTTAGCGCGCCGGGAATACTATGCGTTGAAGAGGAGACACTGATGAATTATTCGTTCAAACCACTGCTGGTGGTTGGCGCACTGGCTTTGGGTGCTTTTGGCGCGTTGGCCAACCCCGCGCTCGCGCAAACCGGCACCGCGTTCCCCGACAAACCGCTGCGCATCGTGGTGACCTTCACCACCGGCGGCGCACCGGACACGCTGGCGCGCATTTTGAGCGAAAAGCTCACCGCCGCATGGGGTCAACCGGTGATCGTGGACAACAAGCCCGGTGCGGGCGGCAATACGGGCGCAGATTTTGTGGCGAAGGCCGCACCCGACGGACACACGATTGTGGTCGGCACCGTCGGCACGCATTCAATCAACCCTGCGCTGTATGCCAAGATGCCTTATGACGCGGTAAAGGATTTCACGCCAATTACGCTCCTCGCAACCACGCCCAATATGCTGGTGGTTCACAACGATGTGCCCGCGAAAAACTTGAAAGACTTCATCGCGCTCGGCAAAAAAGAGGGCAAGATGACCTTCGCCTCCAGCGGCTCCGGCACCAGCATCCACGTCTCCGGCGAACTGTTCAAAACCATGACCGGCATCGACATGGTTCACATCCCGTACAAAGGCCGCGCCACCGCCATTCCTGACGTGCTCGGTGGTCGCGTGACGATGATGTTTGACAACATGCCGTCGAGCTTGCAGCTGGTGCGCGAAGGCAAGTTGCGCGCATTGGGCGTAACCAGCAGTATCCGCTCGCCCGCCGCGCTGGACATTCCGACGATTGCTGAATCAGGATTGCCCGGGTTCGACGCCGTGAGCTGGTTTGCATTGTTCGCCCCGGCCAATACGCCAAAGCCGATTATCGAAAAATGGCAAACCGAGGTGCGTCGAATTTTGAAGCTGCCCGACGTGGCCAAGCGCTTGGCTGACGCGGGACTTGACGCGGTGGGTGGCACGCCGGAGGAACTGGCTGCGTACCAAAAAAGCGAAATCACCAAATGGGCGAAAGTGGTGAAAGACTCGGGCGCGAAGGCGGATTAAAAATCGGCTTGTACGAGCGGCCTTGGCCGCGAAGGTGTGACGCTTTCGCGGCCAAGGCCGCTCCTACAAATGGAGCGTTCGCTCTCGTTGCGAACGTTAAAGCAAAACGTCCGTAAGCCCCTCGGTCGCCGCTGCGCGTTGCACTGAGGGCCGTGCCCGCACCCGCTCCATAAACGGCCCGAGATGCGGCCATGCCGTCACCGAACGTGCTGGTTGCGTTGACGATGCGTCGCCTTTAAATCCACGCGTCCAGCGCCCGAGCATGAAGGCGTAGATGTCGAGCACGGTGAACGTCTCGCCCATCATCCACGGCCCGTCGCTCGCGGCCAGATGATCGTCAAGCTGCTTAAGCATTCCGCCCACGCGTTCCTGCGTTTTCGCGGTGATTTGCGCGACCACTTCGGGGTCGGTTGAGGAGGTGTAGCGATCCGTATAGAAGTACATGATCATTGACGGCTGCACGGTGTTGGTCATCCACATCAGCCACTTGTAGAACTGCGCGCGCTCGGTGGTGCCAACAGCAGGGGCCAGATTTTTTTCTGGGTGGGTATCCGTGAGATGCAGGCAGATCGCCGCAGTCTCGTAAAGCACCAGGTCGCCGTCCACCAGCACGGGAATCAGCCCGTTTGGATTGAGCTTCAAATACTCCGCCGATTTGTGCGCGTTTTGCGCACGATCAACCAGTTTCAGCTCGAACGGCAAGCCCATTTCTTCGAGCAGAACGTGCGGTGTGAATGATGCGTTGGACGGGAAGTAGTGGAGTTGCAGCATGGTGAGTTCTGGTGCTCTGCGCGGAAAATTAAAACGCAGCCTCAGCCATCGCCATCGTGCCCTCTGCGCCGTTGACAATGGTGTCGGCCGCCGCAATAGCTTCGGGAATCATGGTGTCGGCAAAAAAGCGCATCGTGGCGAGCTTTGCGTCGTAAAACGCAGCATCTGCATGGCTCGCGTTGCTACGTTTTTCCGACTCAAGCGCAACCCGAGCCAACTGCCAGCCGCCACACACAATACCGAACAACTTCACCATCGGCACCGAGCCCGCAAAGCATGCGCGCACGTTGTCTTTGAAGTTGGTTAAGTTGAATTCAACGGTGCGCTCAAGCGCGTCAATGCCCGACACTAGACGAGCATGCGTTGCTTTCAAATGCGGATGCTGTGACTTCGACAATTCGACGGCAAATTCACGCATAGAAACGATCATTGCCTTGGCTGTGACGCCGCCTTCTCGCGCCATCTTGCGGCCTACCAAATCATTGGCCTGAATCGCAGTGGTGCCTTCATAAATCGTGGTGATGCGGGCGTCGCGGTAATACTGTGCAGCGCCGGTTTCTTCGATGAAACCCATGCCACCATGCACTTGAATTCCGAGGTAGGTCACCTCTTGTGACATCTCGGTCGCCCAACCCTTATGGATCGGGATCATGAGGTCGACGAACGATGCATTGGTCGCGCGAACAGCAGCATCGGGATGGGCCTCAGCCAAGTCGAACGCATAGGCGGTGGCCATCGCTAACGCCCGTGCAGCCTCGGTTTGGGCGCGCATACGCATGAGCATGCGGCGCACGTCGGGGTGGTGAATGATTGACACCGACGGCTCGCGCGGTGCGCCTACATCACGCGACTGCACGCGGTCACGGGCGAAGGCCACGGCGCGCTGATACGAGCGCTCGCCAATGCCCACGCCCTGTATGCCCACGCCAAAGCGCGCCAGATTCATCATGATGAACATGTACTCAAGACCGCGATTCGGTTCGCCCACGATGTAGCCCGTCGCGCCACCGGCATCACCGAATTGCATGACGGCAGTAGGCGACGCGTGAATGCCCATTTTGTGTTCGATGGAGATGCACTTGGCATCGTTACGAGCGCCGATCGAGCCGTCTTTATTGACCAGAAATTTCGGCACGACGAGTAGCGAAATGCCCTTCACACCCGGCGGCGCATCGGGCAGCCGCGCGAGCACCAAATGGATGATGTTGTTAGCCCAGTCGTGCTCACCATACGTGATGAAAATTTTGGTGCCGAAGACCTTGTAGGTGCCGTCTGCTTGGGGCTCGGCACGCGTCTTCACCAGCGACAAATCGGAGCCCGCCTGCGGCTCGGTGAGATTCATGGTGCCAGTCCATTCACCGCTCACCATCTTCTCCGCGAAGGTGGCTTTCAGCTCGTCCGATCCCGCAAGCAGAATTGCCTCAATCGCGCCTTGCGTGAGCATCGGCAACAAGCCGAAGCCCATGTTTGCCGAGTGCAGCATTTCGTCGGTCAACGTGACCACCGAGCGGGGCATGCCCATGCCACCAAAGTCGGCAGGCATCGGCAGTCCCGTGCCACCCATTTCGCGGTAGCCCATGTACGCAGCCTTGAAGCCCTTGGGGGTGGTCACCGAGTTGTCTGCGGAATTGTGCTTTGCACCTTCCTGATCACCCGACCAGTTGAGTGGATCGAGCACCCCGGTTGCGAACTTCGCGGACTCTTCAAGGATCGCAGCAACGGTGTCAGGCGTGGCGTCCGCAAAGTGTGGCAACTTGCAAAGCTCGGAGATCGGCGCGACCGTCTCCAGCAGCAGGTGCATTTCTTTGAGGGGGGCTTGGTAGGTACTCATCGTGAACATCCTGAGTTAGCGTCTTGAATTTGTAGGGTGGGCACCCCGTGCCCATTAAGCTGCGGCGTGCGAAAAATCGTCGTCAGCATAGTGATGGTGGGCACGGGGTGCCCACCCTACGACGATGCGCGAGTAGCGGTAGCGGGCTGTTAAAGCGCTGCCGTCAACTGCGGCACCACTTCGAACAAATCACCCACCAACCCGTAATCCGCCACGCTGAAAATCGGAGCGTCTGGATCTTTATTAATGGCGACGATCACTTTGCTGTCTTTCATGCCAGCCAGGTGCTGGATTGCGCCGCTGATGCCCACGGCGATGTACAGATCAGGCGCAACAATCTTACCGGTTTGACCGACTTGATAGTCGTTCGGCACGAAGCCCGCATCAACCGCAGCGCGCGATGCACCCATTGCGGCGTTCAACTTGTCGGCAAGCGGCGTCAACACGTCGCGATACTTTTCGCCTGAGCCTAAACCGCGACCGCCGGAAACGATGATCTTCGCAGCGGTCAATTCAGGACGCTCATTCTTGGTGATTTCTGCTGAAACGAAGCTCGACAAGCCCGAATCGGCAACCACCGCGACGCTCTCAACCGCACCGTTGCCGCCTGAAAGAGCCGCCGCGCTAAATGCCGTGCCGCGTACGGTCAACACCTTCACGCTGTCGCTAGATTTGACCGTTGCGTACGCATTACCTGCATAAATCGGTCGCTGAAACGTATCGGCGTCCACCACCTTGATGACGTCGCTGATTTGCGCCTTGTCGAGCAAGGCAGCGACGCGGGGCGCAACGCTTTTACCGTAAGCCGTGGCGGGTGCGAGGATATGGCTGTAACCCGCGGCGACCGCAACGACTTGCGCCGCTGCGTTTTCGGTCAACAATTTGGCGTGTGCAGGGCCATCAGCAAGCAACACCTTCGAGACGCCTGCGACCTGGGCGGCCGCCGCAGCCGCGACGCTGGCGTTTTCACCGGCTACCAGTACATGTACGTCGCCACCAATGGCAATAGCAGCAGAAATAACATTGAGAGTGGCCGCTTTCAGCGAGCCGTGATCGTGTTCGGCGATAACGAGGTTAGCCATGTTCAAATCACCTTAGCTTCGTTTTTCAGTTTATCAATCAGCGCCGCGACGTCGGCGACTTTCACGCCACCCTGACGCTTGGGCGGATCTTCGACTTTGAGCGTGGTCAATCGGGGCGTTACGTCCACACCCAGATCGCCGGGCTTGAAGTTATCAAGCTGCTTTTTCTTCGCCTTCATGATGTTGGGCAGCGTTGCATAACGCGGCTCGTTCAAGCGCAAGTCGGTGGTGATGATCGCTGGCAGTTTGAGCGAAATCGTCTCCAGTCCGCCATCGACCTCGCGAGTGACGGTCGCGATGTCGCCGTTAACTTCTACTTTAGATGCAAACGTAGCTTGCCCCCATCCCAGCAACGCCGACAGCATTTGCCCCGTTTGATTGGCATCGTCGTCAATGGCTTGTTTGCCAAGGATCACGAGGCCCGGCTGCTCTTTATCGACAATCGCCTTGAGCAATTTGGCAACGGCCAACGGTTGTAGCTCAACATCGGTCTCAATCAGGATCGCACGATCAGCGCCGATGGCCATCGCATTGCGCAGCGTTTCTTGACATTGCAAGATGCCCGCAGATACCGCTATCACTTCGGTCGCAACGCCTTTTTCACGCAGACGAACGGCTTCCTCAATCGCGATTTCGCAGAACGGATTCATCGACATCTTGACGTTGGCAATGTCCACTCCCGAGTTGTCAGGCTTGACGCGTACTTTCACGTTGTAATCAACCACGCGTTTTACCGGCACCAGAATCTTCACACATCTCTCCTTTGTGAGTACATTCGCCTTCACAGGCGCGGTCACCGCCAAGGCACTGACCGAATCTCGTTGATTATAGAAATTTGCAGCGCCTGATGTGAAGGTCGCAGCGTGCTTTGAGCGGGTGCTCTAGCCTTGCGCCCTGCACGCCTTCTGCTACGCTCATTGCAACAGGTGGAGGCTCGGGGTAGGGTGGTGAGAGAAACTTTAGGGCAAGCGGGCCGATATGTGATCGGAGCCATCCTCGCGTTGGTCATTGATACGATGGTGGTGACAGGCGGCATGAGCCTGGCGCTGCCGGTTTTGTTGGCGCGGCTGTTGGGTTTGATCGCTGGCGTGACGACGACCTACTTTTTCAATCGAAGATTTACCTTCACACCAAAGCAGGCCGCGAGCCTGACCGATTGGGGCCAATATCTTGTGCGGCAATCGGTGGGCTCGGCGCTTAACTTCGCCGTATCGTCGAGTTTGATTTATGTGTCAGACCGTCTGGTCTGGCAAATATGGGCCGCGATTTTTGTCGGCGCTGCGCTTGGGTTTTGCGTCAATTTTTTCGCGGCGCGCCGGCAACTGCACGGCCTGTGACGCTGGCAGCTGCACGGCCCGTGACCCAGGCAACCAGCAGGCTAACGCGGCGGCAACTCCCGATTGCCTCGTATATCGACTGCCGTGGTGGGATTGCTGCTAGCAGGAGAAATCGGCGGCACCTGTGCGGCGGCGCGACCCATACGCCGCATGTAGCCCAGCGCGGTCACCGGAACGCCAATTACCCACAGCACGCCTATCAGTCGCGCCGAGCGCCACGAAGGCTCGGCGATCATTAACGCCACGCCCGCCAGCGCTAGCACCACGGAGGTGAATGGCAGCATAACTCGCAACGAGACGCGATACCTGTGCCACCAGGATCGCCGCATCCATTCACGCAATCCCTCCCAGGATTCAGGGGGAGGTGGTGCATCAGGCCGCAGCAGGCTCATTGGTGCCTCCACGCGGGCGTGGGTTGTTTGCTGAGAAAGGCGTCAATGCCGCTTTGTGCGTCATCGGTCAGCATGTCTTTTGCCATATTTTCTCCTGCAGCGGCGTACGCGTCGCCAAGCGACAGGTTGCGTTGTTTTTTAAGAAGTGCTTTGCCCGACATTATTGCAGCGCCGGATTTAGCGGCGATAGCCTGAGCCCAGTCGCGTGTGGCCTGTACAAGCGTCTCCTCATCGACGCAACGGTTGACCAGTCCCCAGCGTTCGGCTTGCTCCGCCGTGATGAAGTCGCCACCAAACAACAATTCAGCTGCGCGCTTGGGCGCGAGCGATCGGGTGATGGCAACCGCAGGCGTTGAGCAGAAGAGGCCGAGATTCACGCCACTGGTCGCAAATCGTGCCGAGCGAGCCGCAAGCGCTAAATCACATGCCGCAACAAGCTGGCAACCCGCAGCGGTCGCCACGCCTTGAACGCAGGCGATCACCGGTTGCGGCAGGTCCGCTAAAGTGAGCATGACTTTTGAGCATCGTTCGAATAATTCTGCAAGCCATGCGTTATCCGGGTGCGCCCGCATTTCGCGCAAATCATGGCCCGCACAAAAAGCGCGGCCCGCGCCTGCTAAAACAATCACGCGAATTGCGCGATTGATCCGCACCTGATCCAGTGCGGCTTGCAATGCGGCGATCATGCCGTCGGACAACACATTGAATTGCGCTGGGCGATTTAGCGTGAAGGTTGCTACCGGGCCATCGGTTTCAATCAAGACAAACGATTCTTCTACACTCATTTATTCATCAAACAGAGATTGTCGGCAAGCTTATGGGCCATCGTTTATCCAAGATTACAACGAAAACGGGGGACGCGGGCACCACCGGTCTCGGCGACGGCTCGCGCATCGCAAAAAGCCATCCACGCGTTGCGGCGCTTGGAGACATTGACGAGCTGAATAGTGTGGTCGGCCTGCTGCTCACCGAGCCTCTGCCCGACGTGTTGCGCGAGTCTTTGACCGATGTGCAACATGACCTTTTTGACCTTGGCGGCGAGATGTCGATCCCTGGTTACTACGCCATCACCGATTCTCACGTCGAACGGTTGGAGGCGCTCACCGAATCGCTGAACGTTGACTTACCAATGCTTAAGGATTTCATCCTGCCAGGTGGTTCGCGCGCTGCGGCGTATGCACATCTAGTGCGCACAGTAGGGCGACGGGCTGAGCGCACTTTGGTTGCGTTGGCTGATGTTGCCGAGGTGTCAATGCCGTCGCGGATTTATTTGAATCGTCTGAGCGATATGGCCTTCGTGTTATCGCGTGTGTTGAATCGCGTCAACGGACAGCCAGATGTGTTGTGGCACAAGGGGCGCAGCGCTGGGGCGGTGGCTCCGACGGAGTAGGCACTTGACGCGTGCAGATCTGTAGGAGCGGCTTGCCGCGACCGGCGGTTCGTTAGAGCAGCGTTGGTCGCGGTGCCGCTCCTACAATGCAAGCTTCGTTTGTACGTAGTGAAGCCGCACCATGAGCAGCAATCCTCTCCTTGACACCTGGGCCACGCCGTATGGCATGCCTCCGTTCGCGCTAGTCCAAGCGCACCATTTTTTGCCAGCGTTTGCGGCAGCGCTCGCGGAGCAACGAAACGAGATTGACGCGTTGGCAACGGCAACCGACGCGCCCACTTTCGCCAACACGCTGGTAGCGTTTGACGGAACCGGTCGCCTGCTGGCCCGCGTGCGCGATTTGTTTTTCAATTTGGCGGCGGCGGAGACTTCGCCCGCGCTGCAAAAAGTTGAACTGGAGATAGCACCGCTTCTGGCCGCGCATAACAGCGCAATTTATATGAACGCGGCGCTTTTTTCTCGCATCAACGCCATTCATTCGCAGGCGGGTTCGCTGGGGCTCTCACTGGAGCAACGACGCTTGCTTGACCGTGTGCATCTTGACTTTGTGCGCGCAGGTGCCAATCTTGATGATGCATCAAAAACGCGCTACGCAGCGGTGGTCGGCAAGCTGGCCGAACTCACCACGCAGTTTTCGCAGAACGTGCTGGCCGATGAAGCCAGCTATCAATTGCTCTTGAAGTCTGAAGCAGACCTTGTTGGCCTGCCCGTGTCGCTTCGCAATGCGGCGCGGGAGGCTGCCGAGGTGCGCGGTGTTTCCGACGCGCATATGATCACCTTGTCGCGTTCGTTGTTGATGCCGTTTCTCACTTTTTCCGAGCGTCGCGATTTGCGTGAACAGGCGCTCAAAGCATGGCTCGCACGCGGTGAACATGCAGGTGCCAGCGATAACCGTCCGATTGCGCTTGAGATTTTGAAACTGCGGCTGGAGCAAGCCAATCTGCATGGCTACAAAACGTTCGCCGACTACGCGCTGGTGGATCGCATGGCGGGACAACCGTCGGCTGTACAAGACCTGCTCGGCAAAGTGTGGGAGCCCGCCAAACAGCGCGCCAATGCTGAGCTTGACGCGATCAAGGCAACCGCGCTGGCGACCGGAAGCACAGATGCGATTGAGCAATGGGACTGGCGCTTTTACGCCGAGAAAGTGCGTCAGACCCGTTACCAGCTCGATGATGCCGAGACCAAGCCCTATTTCGAATTGAATGCGATGATCGGCGCGATGTTCGATTGCGCGGGCAAATTGTTCGGGCTCACGTTTGTAGAGAAATTGGGGGTGCCGATGTATCACCCAGACGTGCGTACGTTCGAAGTTAGCAACGCCAGCGGCGCGTTGGCTGGGATTTTTTTAAGCGACAACTTTGCGCGCGCATCGAAGAGCGGCGGCGCGTGGATGAGCGCGTACCGCTGGCAGTCGCGAATGACGGGCTCCGAAGGAAACGTCGAGGTTTTGCCGATCATCGCTAACCACAACAATTTCGCAAAAGCACCTGCGGGTGAGCCGACGCTGTTGAGTCTTGACGACGTTCGCACGCTGTTCCACGAGTTCGGTCACGGCCTGCACGGGCTTCTATCAAACGTGACATTCGAGCGACTGTCGGGCACCAACGTATTGCAGGATTACGTTGAGCTGCCGTCGCAGTTGTTCGAGCACTGGGCGCTCGAATCCGTGGTGCTCGATAAACATGCAAAGCATTACGAAACCGGTGCGCCGATTCCAGCGAGTTTGCGCGAACGCATCGAAGCCGCACGGCTGTTCAACAAGGGTTTTGAGACGGTGCAATACACGTCCAGCGCACTCGTTGATATGGCCGCACACGCGCTCACCAACTACGATGATTTTGAAGTCGTAGCGTTCGAAAAATCAGAACTCGCGCGCCTCGGCATGCCCGCCGCGATCCCTATGAACCACCGCCTGACACACTTCCGCCACCTGTTTGCGGGCGACAGCTACGCGGCGGGCTACTACGTCTACATGTGGGCCGAAGTGCTCGACGCAGATGCGTTCGACGCCTTCCTCGAAGCGGGCGACCCGTTCGACGCATCGACCGCCGAGCGTCTGCATCGCTACGTCTACTCAGCCGGCAACACCATCGAGCCGCGCGATGGCTATGTCGCGTTTCGCGGGCGTGCGGCAAGTGTTGAGCCGATGCTGCGCAAAAAAGGGTTGCTGGACGCTACGGTTTAGCCTGCAACGCGCTGCACCGAGCGGCGCGGATCACGTACTTTGCCGCTGTAGCAATTGACAGCCCAGATCGATAGTGGTGCCGTTGAGGGTCGGGTCGGCGAAGCGACGGAGCAGATGGTTCGCAACCTCAACACCAATTTCGTGGCGGGGGGGCCGAATCGTCGACAACGTGGGTGCGCTCCAGGCGGTGAAATCCAAATCGCCAAAACCGAGTAGCGCCAGCTGCTGCGGCACTTTGATGCCGCGCCGCTGACACTCAAACAGTGCGCCCAGCATCAATGCATCGTTAGAAAAGAACACGCCATCGACATTGGGATGCGCCTTGAGGAGGGCTGCCAGCGCGGCACCACCGACCTCAACGCTCGCCCACTCGTCGATGATGTGCTTGATTGCGTGGTGTCGTCCGGTCGCCGCTACGGCGTCAAAAAACCCCGCGCCACGCTCTTTTGCGCGGTGATCATGCGATAGAGCCGCGCCGATGAAGGCGATACACGTTTTGTTTCTGGCATACAAGTGGTGAGCTGCCATCTGTCCCGCCGCGCGGTGCGAAAAACCCACGGCCGTATCGAGCGTGTGATCCCCAATCTCCCACATCTCCACCAGCGGTACATCAGAGCTCGCCAGTCGCTTAAGCGCGCTTCGTGCATGGTGACGACCGGTGAGGACTATGGCCGACGGCGACCATGACAGAAATGAATCAAGCAACGCGGCCTCGCGCTCCAGCGAATAGCCGCTATTGCCGAGCATGATTTGGTAGCCCTCTGGCGCAAATGCCGCATCCATCGCCTCAATGGTGGCCGCAAAAAAAGAGTTGCTCAGCGACGGCACGATGACGCCGATCACTCGGGTGCGAGATGCGGCCAGGCCACCGGCCATGACGTTGGGCACATACCCAAGTCGATCAATGGCTGCATCGATACGCGAACGCAATGCGGTCGACACCGCATCTGGCATCCGCAGTGCCCGCGACACCGTTGACGCCGACACTCCCGCTAACGTCGCAACGTCCGACATTTGCGGGCGACCGGTGGCGCGACGCGGTATGCCAGCTCGTTCATCGGGCGTCTCATTTTTTGTGTTTTTTGGTAGCGCTTTCATTACTGTTTTGCTTGTAACCGTTTGTTTAGTATAGTTAAAAGACTGCGCATAAAAAATTTTGCAAGCGCTGTCAGAATGCAATATCATCAATGTACTGGCGCTGCGTCGCCCCTTGAAAACGGCACCTCATGGCTCGCGTCAGTCTCAGTAATCTCGTCAAGTATTACGGCGACACCCACGTGGTGCGCAGCATCAATCTCGAGATTGAGCACAACCAATTTGTCGCGCTGATCGGGCCGTCCGGATGTGGGAAAAGTACGACGCTGCGCATGATCGCCGGCTTGGAAGACATCAGCGACGGCGAGGTGCGCATCGACGGCGAAGTGGTTAACGAGTTGGAGCCGAAAGATCGGGACATCGCCATGGTGTTTCAGGATTACGCCCTATATCCGCACATGAATGTTTTTGAAAACATGTCGTTCGGCCTATCGGTGCAAAAAGTACCGCCCGCAGAAATAAAGATTCGAGTGGATGAAGCGGCAGCCATTCTCAACATTGGCGACTTGCTGTTGCGCAAGCCCAAGCAATTGTCAGGCGGGCAGCGCCAGCGTGTGGCCATGGGCCGCGCGATTGTGCGTCGCCCGAAGGTGTTTCTGTTTGACGAACCGCTGTCCAATCTCGACGCGAAGCTCCGCGTTCAGATGCGCACGGAAATGAAAAAACTGCATCGCCGTGTGGCCACGACAGTCATCTACGTCACCCACGATCAGGTCGAGGCGATGACGCTTGCCGACAAAATCGTGGTCATGCGCAACGGCATCATTGAGCAAGCTGGCACGCCGGACACAATTTACAACCAACCCGCCACCATGTTCGTTGCTGGTTTCATCGGTTCGCCAACGATGAATTTTGTTGACGGCACGATTGGCGCAGACGGAACAACCGTCACTTTGGCAGACGGCGGCGCTGGCCACGTGCTGCCACTCGCCGCTGATCTGGCGGCACGCGTTTCTGGTCGCGCTCACACCGCCGTGAAGGTAGGAATTCGACCTGAAAACATCTGTCAAGCGCAACACGGTATGCGCGCCGTCATGGCGCAAGTCGATGTGATTGAGCCGCTCGGATCCGACACGCTGGTGTTCTTCCCGCTCGGCTCGGCCGAAATGGTGGCTCGTGTGCCACCGACGACGCAAATCGCGGTAGGCGGTGAACTTGCGCTCAGCATCGACCCCGCGCACTTGCATCTGTTTGACCCCATCACGGAACGGGCGATCTGACTGTGCTTCGCTTCGGATTAATCGGCTACGGCAAGTGGGGACGCCATCATGCGGCGGCCATCAGCGCCACGCCCGGCCTTGCATTGACCGCCATTGCCTGTGCAACGGCTGAGACGGCCGCTGCGGCACGGGCCGACTACCCCGCTGCCGCTGTCACTTGCGACTACCGCGCGCTGTTGGCGCTGCCCAAGGTAGCCGCGGTGGCGATTGTGACGCCTAATTTCTTACATGCGGACATGGCGGTGGCGGCGCTACGGGCGGGTAACGACGTCGTTCTAGAAAAGCCGATGGCCTTGAATCTTGCCGACTGCGCTCGAATCAACGCCGCCGCTAAGGACGCGGCCCGCACCGTGTCGGTGGTTCACCAATTTCGGCTTTCTACGCAGTGGGGAGCCATCAAGACATTGATTGTCAACGGAGAGATCGGTTCGCCGCAGTACGCCAACGTGAATCTGTTCCGATTTCCTTTTCGTCCGGGCGCAAGCGACTGGCGCTACGACGCGGGCAGCGTGGGCTCGTGGATTTTGGAGGAGGCCATTCATTTCCTCGATGCCATCATGTGGTACTTCGAGGGGCACGGCAATCCCACCTCAATCACCGCCACCGGCAATGCACGCAGCACAAAGCCTGGGCTCTACGACAATTTCTCCTGCACATTGCGGTGGGAAAACGGTTGTTACGCCCACGTCAACCAATCGCTTGGCGGCTTCGAGAACCATTTGTTGACCGAGGTCACCGGCACCGAAGGGGCCGTTCGCGCGTGGTGGTCGGGCAGCACGGATCGCACGCGCACACCTACGTTTGAACTGAAACGAAAACGGTCGGCCGACGCTGCCGTGGAGACGCTTTCAATCGGCCCGTCCGGAGAGGTTTTTGAGCTGGCTGAAACCTATGGTCGGATCGGCGATGCATTCCAAAACAAGCGACCTCTGGTATCTGGCAAAGAGGCGATGAGATCGGTGCAGGTGTGCCTAGAAGCCCAGCGCTCGCTGGAAACAGGGCGCACCATGGCGCTTGCTTTTTAACTGTGTAAACACCCAAAATCAGCACCCAAAAATGAGGAGAAGACCTATGTTCGAAATGAAGTTTTTATGGCGGTCGGCGCGGCTGATCACGCTGGCGGTAGCGGCGCTCGGATTAGCGGTTGCGACCCCGGCGGTCGCGCAGCAAAAGAAGATCAGTTTTTTGACTTGGAACATTGCCGATCAAGAGGAATTGTTCAAAGAATGGATCGCCGAGTTCAAGAAAATTCGTCCGGATGTGGACATCGAATGGCTGGACAAAAAAGGCCCCGAGTTTCCGACGTACTACCAAACTCAGGTCATCGCTGGCACGCCACCCGACATCATCAACACGCAGGGCGGCCTATGGCTTGAATATGCGGCTGCGGGTGGCTTGGTCGATATGACACCGCTATTGGCGAAGGACGCGGATGTAAAACGCCGCTTCAATGCCGACTATCTGGCCAACTGGACCTACGAAAACAAGAACTTCATGTTGCCGTTCTACATCAGTAAGACGCTGCTTTTCTATAACAAGACGATGTTTAAGGAGGCTGGGCTCTCCGGCCCGCCGCAGAGTTTTGAGCAAATGATGGAGTTTGCCGCCAAGATGTCGAAGGGTGACAAGACTGGTTTGATGACACTCAATTTCGATTGGCTGTATTGGCCCATGTTCAAAATGAACGGCGTCGATCTACTGTCGCCTGACTTGAAAAAAGCGGCATTCAACACGCCCAAAGCGGTGCAGGTTTTGGATGCGCTCGCCAAGGCAACCGCAGCGGGCAGCGTCAACAAAATATCATGGACCGGCCGCTGGGTGGAGCCGAACGGCGCTTTCGCAGCAGGCAACGTTGGCATGTTGCATGCGCATTCGCCGGCTTTCTTCTTTATCCGTGGACAAGCGCCGTGGCTTAATGCCGACACCTTTGGCGCAGCGCATGTACCGGGGGGATGGTCAACGCCGAACTCACATGGCTGGGGGATATCAAAGGGCTCTAAGCACCCCGATGTGGCGTGGGAGTTCCTCAAAATGATTACCAATGATCGAAACACAGCGCGCTTCTCGGAGCGTCGCAAGGTGCTCACGGGCAATGTCGCATCGGACAAAGCCACGCTCGACAAAATGAGCAAAGACGATCCGCTCGCTGCATCCGTGTTGCGCACGCAAATCGAGCAGACCGACAAGCTCACCGGCAATTGGCCGCTGGCCAACGATTCAAGAGTCAAGGAGGCCTTCTACCCCGAAATCCAGAACGCAGTGCTCGGGCGAAAAGCAGCGGCAGAGGCGTTGAAAGATGCCGAGCCGAAAGTCAATCGGGCGCTGTCGCGCTAAGCCAGATTCACAACCAGCGGGACTGAATTCATGGAGATCAGCACACCAGCGCGCGCGGGGTCGAAGGCCGTATCGCCCCGACGCGGTGTGGGTTCGAAACGCCGGCGCGAGCTGATGCTGGTGTGGGTCTTCCTGCTGCCTTCGCTGGCGGTTTTTTTTCTCTATCGAATCTTGCCGTTGCTGTGGAATTTGGTACTGTCGTTCGAAAAGTTTTCACTGTTCGGCACATCGAAATGGAACGGTATCGAGCACTATCGAGACATGATCGAAGATGAGGTGTTCTGGACGGCGCTGTGGAACACACTCATCTACATCGCAAGCGCGCCGCTTGGCATCGTGTTGGCGTTGGTGGTGTCGCTCATGGTCAATACCGAAGTGCGGGGAAGGAATCTCTACCGCACTGTCGTGTTTCTGTCCTACCCGCTCATGACCGTTGCGGTGGGCATCATCTGGCGCTGGATGTACGACGAAAAGGTGGGTTTGTTTAATTTCGTGCTGCGCTCGCTGAGCATTATCGACAAGCCGCTGCCGTTTTTGCAGTCATTCGAGTGGGCTCTGCCCTCGGTGCTGCTGGCTAACGTTTGGCAGATTCTGGGCTTCTACATGATCATCTTGTTGGCGGGTCTGCAATCCATTCCGCAAAATCTGTACGAGGCAGCGGCCATTGATGGTGCCAGCAAGCGCCAACAGTTTTTTCGCATCACGCTGCCGCTGTTGCGACCGTCCATTTTTTTGGCGTTTGTCATTGGCATCATGACCTCCTTCACTAGTTTTGATCTGGTTTACGTGATGACGCAGGGTGGGCCGAGTCACAGCTCGGAGTTGCTGGTGACCTACATCTACAAGGTTGCTTTCGAGCTGTCAAAGATTGACTATGCGGCTGCGCTCACCGTGGTGCAATTTGCGCTATTGGTGGCGCTAACGTGGCTGGGCAATCGACTTTCGGGTGGCGACGCGGGCGCGAGGGAGACCGGTTGATGGCTCGCGACAAACATCAAAAACGCCCGGGCGTTCGTCGTGCGCCGCATTGGCCTCTGCATATCGCGCTGCTGACGGTGAGTTTTGCCATGCTGGTGCCGTTTTACTGGGTGCTTAAAACCAGTCTGACTGGCGAGAATATTTTCGTGTATCCACCGAGCGTATTGCCGGTCAAGCCGCATCCGTTCTATTACGTCGACGTTTGGTATTACATCCCGTTTGCGCGCTATCTGGCCAACAGCGTCATCGTCTCGGCATTGGCCATCGCTGCCAACGTAGTGTTCAATGCAATGGCAGCCTATGCACTGACCAAGCACTTCAGAGGCCGCGGTTTGATCATGACGCTGTTGCTGTCGTGCATGATGATTCCGTTTCAGACCACGATTGTGCCGGCCTATCTGATTACCGGAAAGCTGGGTTTGCTCGACAGCTATCTTGGCTTGGCGCTGCCGACGTTTTCAACCATTGTCTGCATCTTTGTCTACAAGGCGAGCTTTGATGCAGTGCCAAAATCGCTGATTGACGCAGCGCGCATCGACGGCTTATCAGAGCTGCAAGTCATCATGAAAATCATGTTGCCACTGTCGAGTGCAGCGGTAGCCACCAACGTCATTTTGTCGTTCATCTGGTCGTGGAACAATTTTCTGTGGCCGCTGATTGTGGTGCGCGATCCGATGATGCAAACGCTGCCACTAGGCTTGTCGCGTTTCATGACCTATCACGAAAATACGACCGGAGCACTTTACGCGTTTTGCATGATGGTGCTTGCGCCCGGTATCGCGATCTTCTTGTTGGCGCAAAAAGAGTTCATCCGCGGACTCACCTCCGGCGCGACCAAAGGCTGACCATGAGCCCCCGTATTCGCGGCATTTTCAGCAATCGATTTTTTTTGATTCCAGTGCTGCTGGCTGTATTGGTCGGCGGCTGGAATGTGTATGTGACGAGCCACGATGATGGCGTGGTGCGTGGCCGAGTGTTGGCAGTCGACGGCGTGCCCGTGGCTGGAGCAACGGTGCGCATGATGGAGCAGAACTTTACGACTAATTCTGATCGCGGTAGCACGGTGACGCGCGCCGACGGCAGCTTCGAATTCAACAATAATCGCTCACATAACATTCAATTAGTCGCCGAGAAAGTGGGGCTTGGTCGATCTGATCGGCACATCGTTCGGCTGTATTTTCGGGCCCAGAACGTCACGCTTGACGCGCCACTCATCCTGCTGCAAGCGAAGCCATGAGCGCTGGCCGGCCGGTTGTTTTGCTTGATCCGCACCCGCGCACCAGCGCGATGATTTTCCGGGCAGTTGATCGTGCCCGCCTTGATGCGCTGGCAGACGTCGTGAGTGTCGACGCAGGTGCGGTTCCGGACGCTATCGTTGACCAATGCCTGCCGCATGTGGTTGCCATTTTGGGTCAAACGCCGCTACCTGCTGAACGTATCAAACGTGCCCAGAATCTTCGCGCGGTGCTCAACGTTGAAGGCAATTTTTTTCCCAACGTCGATTACGCAGCCTGTTTCGCGCGCGGCATACGCATTGCGGTGGCGTCCCCCGCATTTGCCCGACCTGTGGCGGAATATGCGCTTGCACTCGCGCTAGATCTCATGCGTGGCGTGACCCGTTCTGATCGGGCGTTTCGGCGCGGTGAGGAACGCTATGGTTGGCGAGGTAATGTTGGTGTTGAATCGCTTTTCGGTGCCGACCTGGGCTTGATTGGCTTTGGCAACATCGCACGGTCGTTGTTGCCGCTACTGCGTCCCTTTGACTGCACCATCAGCGCATTTGACCCGTGGCTACCCGCATCCGTCTTGGCCGAGCATGCGGTACGACCTGCGTCGTTGAACGATGTCTTGGCGCGCTCACGTATCGTGTTTGTATTGGCGGCGTCGACCGCTGACAACCGGCATTTGATTGGCGCACCAGAACTCGCTCGCATGCAGCGGGGTGCGGGTCTCGTCCTGTTGTCGAGGGCTGATGTTGTGGATTTCGCGGCGCTTCATTACGCGCTTGAGGCCGGCCACGTCGAAGCCGCGATTGACGTCTTTCCGAACGAACCGATTGCCGCCGATGATCCGTTACGACGTTGCGAGTTCGCGATTCTCTCGTCCCATCGCGCGGGTGGTCTCGACAGCGCGTTGAAGACGATCGGCGAGATGGCGGTCGATGATCTAGAACTCATTCTGCGCGGTCTGCCACCCGTGCGCATGCAACTGGCAAACCCCGAGACGGTTGGCCTACAGCGCAGTAAACCGGGTATCTTGCAATGACGACTATTGGCGCGGTTAATCCAGTGCTGGCAGCCCTTGGTCGTCCGCTGCGACTCGGCGTGATCGGTGGCGGGCCAGGCTCGTTCATTGGGGCCATACATCGCAGCGCCGCTGAGCTTGATGGGCGCTTTCGGGTGGTCGCGGGGGTGTTGTCGTCAGACCCCTCGAAGTGCGAGACCTACGGTGCGGCTATCGGCCTCGCCGCAGGTCGCGCGTATCCCGACGTCGCGTCGATGCTTGCCACTGAGGCCACTCGGCCCGACGGTATCGACGCCGTTGCCGTGATGACGCCCAATGATCGCCACTTTGACGATTGTCGGCAAGGGTTGGAGACGGGTTTACACGTGATTTGCGACAAACCGCTCGCCAAAAGTGTTGACGAGGCGCGAGCGTTGGTGCGGCTCGTCAACAGTAGCAATCTGGTGTTTTGCTTGACCCACAATTATTCCGGCTACCCGATGGTGCGTCAGGCCCGGGCGATGGTGAAAGCAGGCGTGATCGGTGCGGTGCGCATGGTGCACGCAGAGTATTTTCAAGGTGGCATGGCGAGCCCTGTTGAGCAAGGCGCGCTGACACCCAAACTCAAGTGGAAACTTGATCCGAACCGCAGCGGACCATCTCTGGTGTTAGGCGACATTGGCACTCACGCGCATCATCTGGCGTGCTTTGTGGCTAGCAGTCCCGTCGCTGCCTTGGCCGCAGACATGGGCGCGCTGGTGCCTGGACGCGCATTTGATGATTACGCCGCGATGCTGTGGCGTTTTGGCGACGGAGCGCGCGGCACTTGCTGCGTGACTCAGGCCGCAGCGGGAAGCGAGAACAACATCACGCTGCGCGTTTACGGTGAATCCGGCATGCTCGAATGGCAGCATGCTGCGCCCAACTATTTGCGCCATGCGCCTCTTGCGGAGCCGGTTCGCACCCTCGCGCGCGGAGACCCGTATCTGCTGCCCGAAGCGCTACGCGCAGCACGCATTTCGCGCGGACATCCGGAAGGTTTTCGCGAATCGTTCGCCAATATTTACGCGGATGCCGCTGAGGCCATTCTCGCGCGCATGACGGGCGGACGCGCCGACCCGCTGGCACTCGACTTTCCTACTGTTCTTGATGGGTTACGTGGCGTGCTCTTCGTTGATGCCGCGTTGCGATCTCGGAATAGCGGTGGCCAATGGTGCGCTTGCGAAACCGACGACAGGGCGACGCAGCAGTGAAAGATCGCTACGGGTTTGAGCTATCAACGTCGTCAACTTCGGCGGCAGACGCTTACGTAGCCGCCGTCGACAACCTGCTGTGCGCAGGCCCCGATTTGTGTGCTGGCTTCGAAGAGGCTGTGCTGCTCGATTCTGAATTTGCATTGGCGGAGATCGCCCTCGGCCGCTGTCACTCCATTTACGGTCGAGGGGCGCAGGCGCGCGCAGCGGCTGAGCGCGCCGTGGCTAAGGTATCTGGCGCGTCACGGCGCGAGGCGCAGCACGTCAACGCCTTGGCGTTACTGTTGCACGGACAATCGGCGGCAGCACTTGCCGCGATTAAGCAACATGTGGCGGAGTATCCGCGCGACGCATTGGTGCTGCAGCCCGCGCTCGGTGCGTTCGGCTTGATTGGTTTTTCCGGACGCTTGGATCGCGAGCGCGAACTGCTGACGTTCATGGACAGTCTCTCGCCGCAGTACGGTGACGACTGGTGGTTCAACTCAGTGTACGCATTCGCCGAGGTAGATTGTGACCGCGACTTTGACCGCATCGCTCGCGCCGAAACGCGAGTCGAAAAATCATTGCGACAAAGGCCACACAACGCGAACGCGGCTCACGCACGTGCGCATGTGTATTACGAGTTGGAACAGCACGAGCCGGGCGCGGTCTTTTTGCATCAGTGGCTTGCCACGCACGGAAAACCGATGTTGCTGCGCGGGCATCTGGCGTGGCACGTGGCATTGCTTGAATTGGGACAGGGCAACGCGCGGGCCGCGTGGGCCAGTTATGACCGCCAAATAGCGCCATTACTGCGCGGGCTGGGCGCGCCTACGCCGCCGCTCAATGTGCTGACCGATGCCGCCTCATTTTTGTGGCGTGCGGAGCTGTCCGGTGAGTCGCGGCGCGATGCGGACTGGATCGCTCTGTCGGATTTTTGCATGCAACGCTTTGCGCAGGTTGGGTTGCCTTACGCTGACTTTCATGTTGCGATGGCGCATGCTCGGGCCGGTCGAGATGATGCCGCTGAGGCGCTGCAAAGAGCGCTGGGGCAGTGGGCGGCCGATGCACCCGATCTGCAAGTCCGCGCAGTGGTGACAGGCGTTGCAAGCGCAATGGATGCGTACGCTCGTGAGGATTGGTCGCGCGCGGCAGATGTGTTGAACGCGCTTCACGGCGACTTCGTGCAGCTGGGCGGCAGCCGCGCGCAGATTGATATTGTTCGACGCACTCAGATTGCCGCATGCAGACGCGCCGGTCGCGAAGCGCGCGCACAAGCGCTGGCGTTCGAGCGACCACATACGATCTCGGCTGCGTAACATGCCACGCACAACCCATCAATCACGAATGCAACGATGACCACTTTTACCCGTGTTGACCTGTTCACCGATCATGACGGCCGCGCACGATTTCGTGAATCCGTGATCCCGCTTGACGAGGGCACGATGCAAGCTCAGTTGTCGGCGGTCGACGGCGCAACGGGCGTGCAATTTCGGCACAGCCCCGTGGGCTTTCGCTCCGCGTTTCATTGCTCGCCCAAAGCGCAGTGGGTGTTTGTGTTGGCAGGCAGCATGGAGATCGGCCTGCAAGACGGTACAAGCCGCATCTTCAATCCAGGCGAACACTTTTTTTCCGCTGACACGCTGCCTAAGGGCAATACTCTTCACTTAACGATTCGTAGAGCGCCATTGATATCAATAGCAGGCAAAGAATCGGCATAGCGATCCCGCACCGGGAATGAACTCATCTTGCGTTTCACGGCACGTGGGTTGCGCCGTCCACGGCGGGGTG
>JANNYE010000080.1:0-8294 GCA_031409935.1 Burkholderiales bacterium
TGATGAACAGCGGACAGATCATTGATGCGACCTTCGTGCCAGTGCCGATCCAGCGAAACGGGGTGGACAACAACGCGCTGATCAAAGAGGGCGCGATACCCATTGCGTGGGGCGACACGCCCGCCAAGTTGCGGCAAAAATACACCGATGCCGGCTTCCCGAAAAAGGGTGGGCAGAACCACTACGGCTACAAAAATCACAGCAACGTGGACAAGGCAAGCAAGCTCATTGCCGCCTACAGCGCCACCGACGCGAGTGTGCATGACTCACAAGAGCTTGCCGCTGTGCTGCGACCGGCCACCGGTCCGGGTGCGGGCGGACGCGCGGTCTTTGCTGACAGCGCCTATTGCAGTGAAGCCACCCAGTGTGCCCTGATCGAGAGCGGGCACGACAGCCACATCCACGAACGTGCGTGGCGCAACACGCCCTTGAGCGAATCACAAGAAGCCGAGAACACCGAGAGATCGCGCACTCGGGCGCGCGTAGAGCATGTGTTTGGCACGATGGAGAATTCGATGCGTGGCATCTTCCTGCGCGCGATCGGCAAGGCTCGTGCGGTGGTGGGCATCAGGCTGATGAACCTGGTCTACAACCTGTGTCGGGTGGAGACGCTGACTCGACACAAGGTGTTCAGCTTCGACAGGGTAGCTGCGCCCGCCATGTCGGCGGCGACCTAAAAAACCGCTGAAATCGGATGCAAACGACGAAAAGCATGATGAAAAGCGCGATGAAGATGTCTCGCACGTGCGCCCGATGCCCGCTTTGATCATTCAAGCGTTGCCATCGCGTCAAAAAACGTCACCACGAAATGCGCTCACGCATTTCGTGATTTATAGAAGTGCCCATTAGGTATTTTTTCTAATGAATAATTTCCGTCAATCGCTGCGGAAAGTTTTCTAGACTGCGGCCTCAAACGCAACGTGCCCCGCAGTAACCGTCGCTCGCACCACTCCGGGCAACTCATAACCTAAAAAGGGTGAGTTTTTGCCTGCGCTTTTCAAAGACGCTTTGGTGACTAGCCGGTAAGCACCTGCATCGAACACGCAAATATCTGCAACGGCATCAACGGCGATTCGTCCCGCGCTGAGGCCCGCCGCATTTGCTGCGTAATGCGTGACTCGTCCTAGCCCATCAGTCAGCGGGAGCTTCGCCGATTCGCAAAAACGCAGCGTGAGCGACAACAAGGTTTCAAGCCCCGTGGCGCCAGGTGCGGCCTCGGCAAACGGCAACTGCTTGGCGCCCTCAGGACGCGGTGTGTGGTCGGAGACGATGGCGTCAATCGTTCCGTCGATCACACCGGCACGCAATGCATCACGATCACGCGAGGTGCGCAGCGGTGGTGACAAGCGATAGTTGGAATCGAAATGCCCGATGTCGAGATCAATCAAGTGCAGGTGATTGATCGCGACGTCAGCAGTGACGTTGATTCCGTTCAGTTTCGCGGCGCGAAGCTGCGCCACGCCTTCCGCCGTAGACACGCGGCACACGTGAAGATGCGCGCCCGTAACGCGCGCGAGTTCGAGGTGCGTGGCGAGCGCGATGATTTCGGCACTGGACGGGATACCGCCCAAACCAAGCCGCGACGCCACTTCGCCTTCATGTGCCACACCGCTGTTCGCAAGGTGCACGTCTTCGGGTTGCAGCCAGACCGAAAAGCCAAACGTCGCGGCATATTGCATCGCGCGCAGCAACACTTGCGTATCCGCCACCGCACGATCCGCCTGCGAAAAGCCGATGCAGCCGGCCTGCGCAAGCTTCGACAACTCCGCGAGCTGCACGCCGGCAAGGTCTTTGGTGAGCGCGCCGAGCGGGTACAAATGCGTTGAGTGAAATGACTGCGCGCGCAGTCGCAGCATGTCAACCAGCCCCGGTTCGTCAAGCACCGGATCGGTATCTGGCGAGCAGACCATGCTGGTCACGCCGCCCGCTGCTGCGGCTGCTATTTCAGTCGTGAGCGTGCCGCGTTTTACATGCACGGCGAGATCAACGAGACCGGGCGCGACGATGCAACCGTCGGCATTGATCTCTTTGTTGCCTACCCAATCGGCGGGTGCATCGCCGATGGCGACGACCTTTCCGGCGGCGATGAATACGTCGGCGACCGCATCGAATTTCGTTGCGGGATCGATCACGCGGCCTTTGCGAATGGCGATCTTCAACGCGTTGCTCCAGCCAAAATCGCCATCACCGCCATGCGGATGGCGATGCCGTACGTCACCTGCGGCAGGATGACCGACTGGCTGCCATCGGCTACCGCAGAATCAATCTCCACGCCACGATTCATCGGGCCGGGGTGCAGCACGATGGCGTCGGGCTTAGCGAACTCGAGCTTTTGCGGCGTCAGGCCGTAGCGCGAAAAATATTCGCTCGCGGACGGAAGCAATGCACCGGTCATGCGCTCGTTTTGCAAGCGCAACATAGTCACCACGTCCACGCCTTTTAAGCCTTCTTCAAGCGAGGTGAACACGCGCACGCCTAAACGCTCAATGTCTGCGGGCAGCAACGTGCGTGGCCCAATCACGCGCACCTCGGGCACGCCGAGCGTTGTCAGCGCGTGAATCTGCGAGCGAGCGACGCGCGAATGCAATATGTCACCGACGATGGCCACCGTGAGCCGGGTGAAATCTTTTTTGTAACGGCGAATGGTGAACACATCGAGCAGGCCCTGAGTCGGATGCTCATGACGGCCATCACCCGCGTTCACCACATGCACATGCTTTGCTGCATGCTGCGCGATGAGATACGGCGCGCCGCTCTCGCTGTGACGCACGACGAACATGTCGGCGTGCATGGCGGTGAGATTCGCGATGGTGTCGAGAATCGTCTCGCCCTTGTTGGTGCTGGAGCGCTGCACGTCAAGGCTCACCACGTCGGCCGACAAACGCTTCGCCGCGATCTCGAAGGTGGTGCGGGTGCGCGTCGAGTTTTCGAAGAAGATATTGAAGATCGATTTGCCACGCAGCAGCGGCACCACTTTCACTTCGCGTTCGTTAATGCCAACGAAACTCTCAGCCGTGTCGAGAATGCGTTCGATGATGCGTTTCGGCAGGCCTTCGATGGCGAGCAGATGATGCAGGTCGCCGTTGTCGTTGAGCTGCAAATTTTTCTTCGACAGCATCAACGTGGTATCCAAGCTTCGGTGGTCAACACAAATTTTCCGTCATCAGTTTTGCTCAGCGCCAGCATCAAGTCGGTCGCCACAATCAGCGGAATACCGACGTAATCCGCGGCAATCGGCAACTCGCGACCACCGCGATCCACCAGCACCGCGAGCTGCACCGAGGCTGGTCGGCCATAGTCAAATAGCGTATTCACCGCCGCGCGAATCGAGCGCCCGGTAAACAACACGTCGTCGACGATCACGATGTGTGCGCCCTCGACCGAGAACGGAATTTGCGTGCTGCGCACATTGCTTTTGAGTCCGCTGGTGGACAGATCATCGCGATAAAACGACACGTCGATGTAGCCCACTTCGTGCTCACCATCCAGCTCTGCGTTGAGCCGATCCACGAGCCATGCGCCGCCAGAAAATACGCCGACCAGCTTCGCATCGAACGCGATGCTCGACGCCATCTGCGCTTTCAAGTCGGCGAACAGTACCTCGGCGTCGGGGAGAACGTTCGTCATATTCATTGCAGCCGGTTCCCATTTATCGTCGCCCCTGCGAAGGCAGGGGCCCAGTGACTTTTGGCGGCGTTCCAAAGCAGACGGCAAGCCGCTGGGTTCCTGCCTTCGCAGGAACGACGAAATACGGGGTTGTGCTGCACGTTACGCATGATGCGATTCAGCCTCTATCACCATCGGGCCCTCCACAAAAAAACGGCGCAGAATCTGCGCCGCTGCTTCGGCGTCAATCGCCTGTTTTTTCTTCTGCCCGGTGAGCTTGCGACTAGACACCGACAGCGACAACGCACGCGCCGCGTCCACGCTCGTGTAGCGCTCATCCACCAGATGCGCAGGCAGCGCAAAACGCCCCGTGAGTTGCCGCGCAAATTTTTCGCTGCGCGCCGTCATCGCATGCGCTTTGCCGTCGGGATGCGCAGGTCGACCCACGACAAACGCACTCGGCGTCCAGTCCTTAACCAGTGGAGCAATCGCTGCAAAACGCCCCTCGTCACTAGTCGCATCGATGGCCATTAACGGGTTCGCCGTCTCGGTCAAATCGTTGCCGATGGCCACGCCAATTCTACGTTCGCCAAAGTCAAACGCGAGAAAGGTGTTGCTCTTCACGCGTGGCCCGCGAGGTGTGACAGCGCAAACTTTGAGATGCCCAAGCGTTTGATCGCGGCATCAACCAATCCCTCGGCGGGTGTGGCGAACAACAGATCAGCATCGGCTGGTACCGTGAGCCACGCGTTGGCCGCGATCTCTTCCTCAAGCTGACCCGCGCCCCAGCCAGCGTAGCCGAGCGTGAGCAACCATTCGCGCGGGCCGTTGCCGTTGGCGACAGCCTCTAGTATGTCTTTTGACGTAGTCAACGACAGCTCGTCGCTCACCGAGATTGACGAGTTCCACGAGCCATGCGAGCGGTGCAACACAAAGCCGTGCTCGACGCTCACCGGACCGCCAAAATGCACCTTGCGTTGCGACAGCGCGAGGTCTGAAACGACGACTTCGATTTGTTCAAAAAGCGTGTCCATCGTCAGCGTGGTCGGCCGGTTGACCACCACGCCCAGCGCACCGTCTTCGTTGTGCTCGCACAGATAGGTCACCGTCCCCTTGAAATTGGGGTCCTGCATGGCGGGCATGGCGATCAGGAAGTGGCCTGCGAGACAACTGGAATCCATGGCGACAATTCTACGTGGGCAGCGGGCGGCGCATGGGCGCTCATGATGCCGAGGCACGCTGGCAGAATTACAGCCATGAAGTACCCCACCGCCCTGTTCTGGTTTCGCCGCGATCTTCGCGCTTTCGACAATGCTGCGCTGCATGCCGCGCTGACCAACTCCGAACGTGTCCACTGCGTGTTCATATTCGACCGTGAAATCCTCGATGCGTTACAAGACAAGGCGGATCGCCGCGTTGAATTCATCTGGGAAAGCGTAGTTGAGCTGCGCGCTGCGCTGGACGCAATGGGCGGCGCGTTGCATGTGCTTTACGACAAGGCCCGCGACGCAATCCCCAAGCTTGCGCAGACGCTCAGTGTCGACGCCGTGTTCGCCAATCACGATTACGAACCGCAAGCGGTCGCCCGTGATGCGCATGTGACAGCGATGCTCAAGAAAAGCGGCATTACGTTCGAGACGCGCAAGGATCACGTGATCTTCGAGAAAGACGAGGTGTTGACCGGCGCAGGCAAGTTTTTCTCGGTTTTCACACCTTATAAAAATGCGTGGTTGAAGCGGGTCGAAGCGTTCTACGTCAAGCCTTATCCGATCAACACGCACAGGGCGATGTTCTGCCCCCTCTCGCCGGGGGCGAGGATTGGGGTGAGAGACGCCGCTCACGATCAAAGTTCCCAAAGCACGACCGATATGCCGTCGCTAGAAACGATGGGCTTTAAACCCACCAATCTACGCACCTTAAATTTCCCCACCGGCGCCTCCGGTGGTGAAAAGCTCTTCAGCGAATTTCTAGAACGCATCGACCGTTACGCTGATTCGCGCAACTTTCCAGCCGTCAAAGGCCCGTCATATTTGTCCACCCATCTACGCTTCGGCACCGTCTCCATTCGTGGCCTCGTAGCGAGCGCATGGCAGCGCTGGCAGGAAGGCTCGCGCGGGGCTGAGGTGTGGCTGTCAGAACTCATCTGGCGCGACTTCTACGTGCACATCCTGCATCACAATCCACGGGTGGTGGACGGCGCATTTAAGGCCGACTACAACGCAATTGTTTGGAGCAACGACCCCGAACGATTCGCCGCGTGGTGCGAGGGTCGCACCGGCTATCCGCTGGTCGACGCCGCGATGCGACAGTTGAACCAGACCGGATACATGCACAACCGCCTGCGCATGGTCGCCGCGAGTTTTTTGACTAAAGATTTGCTCGTCGACTGGCGCTGGGGCGAAAAATATTTCGCCGACAAACTCAACGATTTTGACCTCTCCGCCAACAACGGCGGCTGGCAATGGGCGGCGTCCACAGGCTGCGACGCGCAACCTTATTTCCGCATTTTCAATCCGACTACGCAAAGCCAGAACTTCGACGAAAACGGCACGTTCATCAGGAAATATGTGCTCGAAGTAGCGAAGCTCTCGAACAAGGACATTCACGCGCCATGGCTGACACCGCCAGTTGAGCAACGCGCACGAGATTTTGTGCCGGGGCGCGACTATCCATTGCCGGTAGTGCTTCATGCAGAAGCGCGGTTGGCGACACTCGCAGAGTTCAAGCGAGCGCTCGGATCAAAGCCGCTAGCGAAGGCGGACATTTAGCCAGTCTCATGTGGCGCGGTGGTGCGGCATCACAACAGTGCTGCTTATCAGCACCCAACCGAAATGATCGACCCCGTCAGGCCGCGACCACGCGCTAAGCTTCCGCCATGTCTTCTCCCCGCGCGCTCAGTGGCGCTGCTTTTGCCACCCTGCTTCTGATCGCGCTGATGATGGGCGGCAATCACGTCGCGGCGCGGCACGCGTTCAACAACGGCGTCGATGTCGCCACCGCCGTGGTGTTGCGCTGCGTTGTCTCGGCGCTCTTCCTGTTCGCGCTATTGCGGGTGCAACGCGTGCCGTTCGGGCTCAATACACTCGGCACGCGGCAAAAGCGATATCTACCGCTGATCGGGTTGCTGATCGGCTTTCAGAGCCTGTCCATTTATTCGTCCGTCGCCCGGCTGCCGGTCGCGCTGGCGCTGCGCGCGTTCAACACCTATCCGCTGTGCGCCGCGTTCTGGGACCGCGTGCTCTACGGCAAAAAGCCAGAGCGCGCGATGCTGATCGCCATGCCGGTGATCCTGGTCGGCCTCGCACTCGCGCTCGACGTGTTCGGCGCGGCGTCAGGCCTCGGTGCCAGCGCACAGTTGGCGCAGATCGGCGTAGGCGTCGCGTTTGCCGTCCTCGCCGCCCTGCTGTTCGGCCTCGCCATGATCCTCACGCAACACGAAATCACCAGCCTCGATGGCCGCGTACGCACCTTCACCACGCTGTCAACGGCAGGCCTGGTTGCAATAGTCAGCGCCGCCCTGCACGGCGGCCTGCAACTACCGAATGGTTCAGGCCCCAGCATCGCACTAGGCTGGGCGGGCCTAGGCACGCTCACCTTCCTCTACGGCACCGCCTTCACCATCATGTTCACCGTGTTGCCGAAGCTAGGCGTTGCAGGCAATTCAGCGATCATGAACGTAGAGCCCGTGTTCGCCCTCGCGCTCGCATGGCTCATTCTCGGGCAGGCAATAGCGCCGATTCAGGTCGTCGGAGCGTTGGTCGTTGTGGCGGCGGTGATGATGTTGGGTTTGCGGCGAGGAAAATCGTAGCCACAAGCGTGTGCTTCACCAAGGCGAAGTGCAACGCACACCCAACGGCTTTGCCACACCCGGAATGTCCTCGGTGTAGAGCTGCTTGACGCCTTGCTCAGCGCAGGTCGCGATGATCAGCGCATCCCAGTATTGCATCTGCTTTTCGGTGGCGAGGCTTAAGGCTGCGGCATGTGCGGTGAGAGACGAAACAACCGGAGGCATCACCGCCGAAAACGCCTCAATGGCCACCTTTGCTTCTTTGCGCGTCATGTACTTGCGACGAACCATAACCGAGAAAAACTCGCCATAGACTTGTGCTGCTATGGGCCAACCATCATTGGACGCCTGATCGACCAACGATTTAGCAATGCGTTCTTTATCTCCGTCTAACTCGCTCACCGCATACACAAGAATGTTGGTATCAAGCGAAATCATTTGTCGTAGGCTTCGCTTCGGTCAAATTTGCCTACAAAGGGCTTGCTAGACCGAATCGCCAGCGCACGCGCAACAAGTTCTTTGTGAGTGGCCGCAGGCATCGCGGGTTCTGCCCGCGTAAGCTTCAAAGGCGACTTGCCACGTCGAGTAATCACCACCTCAGCCCCAGCATCAACCAGCGCCGCGTAATGCGTGAAATTGTGTACGGCATCGCGTGCCGTAGTGGAAACGGTGCTGTCGTTCATGTTGCACTCTGGGAGACTTTAAGCGAAGTAATGTATCACATGTTGTTATACATAAATAGCCGTACCGTGTTGGCCCAAGTCGGAACCGCAAGCGTTCCGTATATGGACTCCTCCCGGTTTGCAAGCCACTGTCGTTTTTGGCGTTGGGTACGAGTGCACACGTATATCCGGCCTGTTTTGATGAGTGGATTGAATCACTCGGGCCATCATGGGCTGTT
>JANNYE010000081.1:0-42475 GCA_031409935.1 Burkholderiales bacterium
CTGTTCGCCATGCACACGGCCTGGACTCAAGCGAGACACTCCCGATGATGGAAACCACCGACTGGAGAGCCGTATGCGGGAAAACTGCACGTACGGTTCGGAGGGAGGGGAGGGCGAGAGCCCTTCTCTACCCCTATCAGAGCGGTCGCGACCACAGCTCAGTTACATGGCGCTGCGATAGTGAGCTTTCTGGATACCCGCCTTCAGCGAGTATGACGGCAATTTTTTTTACGCTGAATTTGATCTCCACGCCCTCCGCCGACCGCTGGCTCCCCAAGCTAGTTCTATCGCCCACGCTTGCGGCGAGCCTGATTTTTGTCTACGGTTTCATCCTCGTCACCATCGCGCTCTCGTTCACCGAGTCGCGTTTGCTGCCCAATTGGGAATGGGCGGGGCTCGCGCGTTACGAGCAGTTGTTCGACAATGATCGCTTCTGGACGAGCGCTGCAAATCTTGCGATTTTCGGATCGTTGTTCATCGTGTTCAGTATGGCGGTTGGGCTGTTGCTGGCGATCCTGCTCGACCAGAGGATTCGTGGCGAAGGGTTTCTGCGCGCGATTTATTTGTATCCCATGGCGCTATCGTTCATTGTCACTGGCACCGCGTGGAAGTGGTTGCTCAATCCCGGACTCGGGCTTGAACGCATCGTGCAGCAATGGGGCTGGACGAGTTTCACGTTCGACTGGTTGGTGAATCCCGAAAAGGCGATTTACACCGTCGTGATTGCGGGTGTGTGGCAAAGCGCTGGTTTTGCGATGGCGTTGTTTCTTGCCGGGTTGCGCGGTGTCGACAGCGAAATTATCAAGGCCGCGCAGGTGGACGGCGCGTCGCTGCCGACCATTTATCGGCGCATCATCATCCCGAGTTTGCGCCCGGTGTTCTTCTCGGTCACGCTGATCCTCGCGCACATCGCGATCAAGAGTTTTGATCTGGTGATGGCGCTCACCGGCGGCGGGCCGGGCACGTCGTCCGATGTGCCCGCGATCTTTATGTACCAGTTTTCATTCACGCGCGGGCAGTTGGGCGTGGGGGCTGCGAGTGCGGTGATGATGCTCATGACGATCATGGCGGTGATGGTGCCGCTGATGTATGCCGAGGCCAGAGCGGGGCGGGATCGATGAGCCACCTTCGTCGGTCCTGCGAAGGCAGGAACCCAGCGGCTTTCGGCACGCTAGTCACCTCTGTCGCGAGCGCGAAAGTCGCTGGGCCCCTGCCTGTGCAGGGGCGACGAAAAATAGTATGAATGCGGCTTCGCGTCTCTTCCTCTATGCCATCCTAGTCCTCGCAGCACTCTATGCGCTCGCACCGATGTGGGTGATGCTGTCCACGTCTCTCAAAACACTCGATGAAATTCGCGATGGCAGCTTGATCGCGGCACCGCACGCGCCGACCTTCGCGCCGTGGCTAAAGGCGTGGGGGACAGCGTGCTCGGGCGTGCGCTGCGATGGCTTGAAGCCGTTTTTTCTGAACTCGCTGGCGATGACCATTCCCGCGGTTCTGATTTCTACGCTGGTCGGTGCGCTGAACGGTTACGCACTCACGCATTGGCGGTTTCGCGGATCGGATGCCTTGTTCACCATGCTGCTCGTTGGTTGCTTCATTCCGTTTCAGGTGGTGCTGCTGCCGATGGCGCGGACGTTGGGAGCCATCGGTTTGTCGGATTCGGTGTTCGGCTTAATCTTCGTTCATGTGGTCTACGGTCTCGCATTCACGACGCTGTTTTTCCGCAACTACTACCTTGGTGTTCCGGGCGAATTGATTAAGGCGGCGCGTGTCGATGGCGCTGGATTTTTCGTCATTTTTCGGCGCATTTTGCTGCCCATCAGCGGTCCGATTTTTATGGTTTGCATCATCTGGCAGTTCACGCAAATTTGGAATGACTTTTTGTTCGGCGTGGTGTTCGCAGGCGCAGATTCACAGCCCGTGACCGTAGCACTTAACAACCTCGTGCGCACGTCAACGGGCGTCAAGGAATACAACGTCGACATGGCCGCCGCCATCATCGCTGGATTGCCGACGTTGTTCGTCTACATCGTGGCTGGCAAATATTTTGTGCGCGGGCTCACCGCTGGCGCAGTCAAGGGTTAGGCTCGGTTCATGGCAAGTCTCGGCATCCACAACATTCGCAAGACATACGGGAAGAACGTCGAGGTGCTAAGGGGCATCAATCTCGATATTGCCGACGGCGAATTTCTGATTCTGGTCGGTGGTTCCGGCTGCGGCAAAAGCACGCTACTCAACATGATCGCCGGTCTCGAAACCGTGACCGAAGGCGACATCACCATTGGCGGCGAACGGGTGAACGATCTGCCACCCAAAGACCGCGATATCGCGATGGTATTTCAGAGCTACGCGCTGTATCCGTCGATGACGGTGCGCGACAATATTGCGTTCGGATTGTCGTTGCGCAAAGTGCCCCAAGCTGAACAAGACGCAACGATTGCGCGCGTTGCGAAACTGCTGCAAATTGAGCCACTGCTCGACCGCAAGCCTGCACAACTCTCGGGTGGTCAACGCCAGCGCGTGGCGATGGGCCGCGCCCTCGCACGGGAGCCGCAAATTTTTCTCTTCGACGAACCGCTGTCGAACCTCGATGCCAAGCTGCGCGTCGAGATGCGCAGCGAGATCAAGCTGCTGCACAAGCGCCTCGGCATCACCACGGTGTACGTCACCCACGATCAGATCGAGGCGATGACCCTCGGCGACAAGATTGCTGTAATGAAAGATGGCGTGGTGCAGCAGTTCGGCACGCCGGATGAGATCTACAGCAAACCCGTGAACACGTTTGTGGCGAGCTTCATGGGCTCGCCGCCTATGAACCTGATCCCCGTAACGCTGGCGGTCAACGATGGTGTGTTGTGCGCTGAATTTTTAGTGGGTAGCGGGGGGGATGAATCCACCAAACGCCTAGCACGATTGCCGTTATTAGGATTCAATTTATCGGACTTGGAAACTATCCCAGAGCGTGGCTCCTCCGTGCTGCTCGGTTTGCGCCCGGAGCATCTGAGCGACGCGAGTCGTACGTCGGGCAGAGGTTCGCGTTTGATCGTGCCGGTTGATCTCGCCGAGTCCACCGGCGCTGACACGCTGGTTTTCACCACCCTCGGTGAGGTTCGCTGTGTATGTCGCCTGCATCCTTCAGCGGTGCTGGGTCGCGGCGAGGTGGAGCTCGCCGTGGACGTCGCAGCCGCCGTTTTGTTTGACCCCGAAAGTCTGCAAGCCATCGCGTTTGCGCAATGACGCAGGCGTTTCGTGACTAGTATCGCGCAACTTGCGACGCACGAGGCTCACCCGGAGTGTGACGGGGAGCAACCCTCGTACTACGGCCGACTACACGTACGCTAATATCGGTCTGCATTTTTGAGTTAGTTTGTGCAAAGCTTGGTAGTCGACCCGCGATTCCGCACTTTATTGTTACCCGAGTCAGCGCTTGAATTGCTCTGCACCGGGGCCATTTGGAGCGAAGGTTCGGTGTGGCTTGACTCCACGCAATCACTGGTCTGGAGCGACATACCTAACAACCGGATGCTGGCCTGGAATGCTGCCGCTGGTATGACGACGTTTCGCTGCCCGTCGCACTTCTCGAATGGCAACACGCTTGATCTCGACGGGCGCATCGTCACCTGCGAACACGGGCGACGCTGTGTATCGCGCACCGAGCACGACGGCACGGTGACGGTGCTGGTGGATCGCTATCAGGGTCGACGGCTCAATTCGCCGAACGACGTGGTGGTGAAATCCGACGGTACGATTTGGTTTACCGATCCGAGCTACGGCATCATGAGTGATTACGAGGGCTTTAAAGCGGAGAGCGAGTTGGGTGGGCATTGTCACGTTTTTTGCTTTGATCCGGCGACACACACGTTGCGCGTGGTCGAGGATTCATTTGCCAAACCAAACGGTTTGGCGTTTTCACCGGATGAGACGCAGCTTTACGTGACCGATACTTCGGCCTCGCACGACTGCAACGGTCACCATCACATTCGCGTGTTCGACGTAACTGAGGAGGCGTGCTTGGCCAATGGGCGACTGTTTGCTGAGGTAAATCCCGGTCTGCCGGACGGTTTTCGGCTGGACACCGAAGGGCGGCTTTATGTGAGCTCCGCAGACAGCATTCAGGTGTTCGATCCGGACGGTACGTTGCTCGGAAAAATTCCAGTTCCAGAAAAAATTGCAAATTGCGTGTTTGGTGGCACAGCAGGCAATGAGCTATTTATCGTCGCTTCGACATCGCTGTATCGCATTCGCCTGAATGCGGTCGGCGCACATTTGCGCCACCATGCTTGACTGGTGGCTTGCTTCCCTGTCGGGTGTTACGGCGCATCAGCTCGAGTCGGCGTTGGCCTGGCACGGGCGACTGATGGTGCTGGCGTGGTCGGTGCTGGTGCCACTGGCGCTGCTCTGGGCGCGCTACTGGAAGATTGCGCCGAGGCAGGATTTTCCGCGGGTGCTGGATGACAAGCGCTGGTGGCATGCTCATCGCGGCTTGCAGTCGCTGGCTGCGACGGTAACCGTGATTGCCATTGCGTTGGTGTGGCGTGACATGGCGGCGAATGGTTCATGGACTGTTGCTCGCATCCATCGCTGGCTCGGCTGGGCGGTGGTTGCGGCGCTGTGTGGGCAGCTTGCGCATGGCCTGATGCGCGGCAGCAAGGGCGGGCCGACCGATTTGCAGATGCGTGGTGACCATTTCGACATGACATCGCGCCGCATTGCCTTCGAACGCATTCATAAGGTATTGGGTTGGCTCACGCTGGTTGCGGCCTGGTGCGCAACGTTGCTCGGCCTGTGGGTGGCTGATGCGCCGCGCTGGATGCTGGCGACCCTTGCCCTCTGGTGGCTGTTGCTGCTTGCACTACTGGCGCGCTGGCAGCGAGCGGGGCGCTGTGTTGACACCTATCAAACGATCTGGGGCACCGCCGCTGATTTACCGGGCATGGCGCAGGCGCCCATCGGCTGGGGTGTGCGCAGATACACTGCGGTGGCACCGCGTGCTGGAGACAGCCACACTACCGCGCAAAACAAGGGGATCGGATGACTGCGGTGAATTTCGGGCTTGAGCTCGCAAACGTCGTCAAACGATTTGGCGATAACCTCATTGTGCAGGGCATTGATCTGGCCGTCAACGCGGGCGAATTTGTGGTGTTGGTCGGTGCATCGGGCTGCGGCAAATCGACTACGCTGCGCATGATTGCGGGGCTCGAAGAGGTCAGCTCGGGCACGATTCGCATTGACGGTCGTGACGTCACCCATGCACGCCCCGATGAGCGCAACATCGCCATGGTGTTTCAAAGCTACGCGCTTTATCCGCACATGACGGTGGCCGAGAACATGAGCTTTGCGCTCTCGCTCACCAAAACACCGAGAGCCGAAATTGACCGCCGTGTGGGCGATGCGGCACGGGTCCTAGGCATCGAGCCCCTGCTTGAACGCAAGCCGAAGTCGCTCTCGGGCGGGCAGCGCCAGCGGGTAGCCATGGGTCGCGCGATTGTGCGTGAGCCGAGCGTATTTTTGTTTGACGAGCCGCTGTCAAATTTGGACGCAAAGTTGCGCGCGCAAATGCGCGTGGAGTTGGCGCTGCTGCACAAACGGCTGGGCAAAACCACGGTGTACGTCACCCATGATCAGATCGAAGCGATGACACTCGCCGACCGCATTGTGATCCTTGATCGTGGCGTGATTCAGCAGGTGGGCACGCCGGAAGACGTGTTCAACCAACCGCAAAACATTTTTGTCGCTGGGTTTATTGGCTCACCGGGCATGAATTTGTTTTCGGCCAAAGCGGACGGTGCTGGCGGAGCGCTGCTCGACGCAAATGAGGTGTGCATCGCCTTGCCGCATGGCATCAACGCAGCAGCGGGCACCGCGCTCACAGTGGGTATTCGTCCGCAGGGCTTGCACTTGTCGGGCAGTGACGCAGGGGCCATCGCATTGAACGTCGCAGTCACCGAATATCTCGGTACCGAAACCGTCCTCACCGGTAACGTTGGCAGCTCATCGGTGACCGCAGTGGTTGCCGGCAATCGCAGCCACAGCGCAGGGCAAACGGTGCATCTCGACATCGCGCTGGAGCACGTCCATGTGTTTGATGCGGCTACCCAATTGAATATGAAGATCTTGTAGGAGTGGCTCCGCCGCGACCCAGTGCGGCAGCGCAAACCGGTCGCGGCAGCGCCGCTCCTACAAAAAATAGTTACCCAAAAAACCGCCAAAGGAGGCAACCATGAAACGACGCGAATTACTTAAAGCCGGTGGCATTGCTGGCATTCTTTCAGCTGCGCAATTTCCGCTGATTCAGGGCGCGTGGGCGCAGGATCGCTACGCCAAATACCGCGGGCAAACGGTGGTCATGAACATCCCAGCACACCCGCATTACGACGCGATGACCAAGCTCCTGCCCGAGTTCACTGCCGAGACCGGCATCAAGGTCGAACTCGACAAGATCGCTATTGGCCGCATGAAAGAAAAGCAGCTTTTGGAGATGGCCAAGCCGCAAGGCGACTACGATCTGGCCTGCTACATCGTGATGTGGAAAGGTGAATACGTCAAAAAGAATTTGATCGTCGAACTGGAGCCGTACTTCAAAAACGCAGCGCTCGCCGACCCGGCCTACGACATGAACGATATCGTCAAAGGCTACCTTGAAAACCTCGGTTTGGTCGGTGGTCGCAAAGGCTATTTGCCCGGCCCTGGGGCCAAGCTTTATGGTCTGCCGTATGGCGCGGAAACCTCAGTGCTCGCGTATCGCAAAGACATTTTTGAGAAGCACAGTCTTAAGCCACCCACGACTTACGACGAGTTTCAAAAGCTGCTCGCGCCACTGAAGCAAAAAGAAGGCATAGGCGCGCTCACCTCGCGCGGTCAGGCCGGACATCAGTGTGTTCACGCGTGGTTGCTGCACTTGAACCCGATGGGCGGTGAGGTGTTTGATGACAACTGGAACCTGACTTTCAACAAAAAAGAAGGCTTCGATGCGCTGCGTTTTTTGAAGGAAGTGGTTGATACCGGTCCCACCGGAATCGCCGGTTTCGGTCAGGGTGAAATGATGAATGCCTTCCTGCAGGGGCAAGCATCGATGTATCTCGATTCCATCGTGATCATGGGGCAAGTCAATGATCCCGCCAAGTCAAAAATTGCCGGTAAGGTGGGCTACGTTTTGCATCCTAAAGCGGTACGGTATGCCTCGCAATCCGGTGGGCTCGGCCTCGCGATACCTAGGAACGCCAAGAACAAAGATGCAGCGTTCCTGCTGCTGCAATGGCTCACCTCAAAAAATGCTGATCTCAAAGTGACCAAAGCGGGGGGCAACGCCACGCGCATGTCTACGCTCAACAACGCGGATATTCTCAAGCAGTTCCCCGACTTTGCGATCCTCAAAGAGCAGTTGAAATACGTCGACCCTGATTGGCGTCCGATCATCCCCGAGTGGGATGAGATCAACATTCAGGCGCTGGGCGTGGCGGTGTCAGAGGCGCTCACCGGCAAGAAAACGCCAGAAGAAGCGTTAAATGGCATCGCGCCGAAAGTCACCGACATCATGAAGCGCGGCGGATATTTGAAGGCGTAGTGCGTGACCGCTAGCCATTGATCGAAGCGTGTGTTCCCCTCGCCTAGGAGGGGAGGGGTGAGGGGGCTTTGCGTTATCTCCAAACTTGGATCGGAAGCGCCGTCCCTCACCCCAACCCTCTCCCGCAGGGAGAGGGAGCAAAACCGATGATTCGCCGCAAAAAAATATGACCCACAACACCCGTACCGCTTGGCTCTTCGTAGGCCCTGCCGTCATCATCATGGCGGTGGCCTGCCTCTATCCGGTGCTCTCTGCGATCCGTCTGGGCTTCTTTGACTGGAGCATGGGCACGCCGTGGTCTGAGGCGAAGTGGGTGGGCTGGGATTCGTTCATCCTTGCGTGGACGGATGCTGCGGTGTGGCGCAGCCTATGGACGACGCTTAAATTTGCCGCGATTGCGGTGAGTGCTGAAATGCTGCTCGGCATCGCGCTGGCACTGGCGCTAGAAGGCAATCTGCGCGGCATGGCGGCGTTTCGCACTTTGTTTATCCTGCCGATGATGGTGGCCCCGATTGCGGTCGGGATGACGTGGCGCTATTTGTTTGACGCGCAGTTTGGACTCATCAACGCGGTGCTCGCGGTGTTTGGCGTTGCGGCGAAAGGCTGGCTTGCCGACGAGTCGTTGGCGTTCGCTGCGATCATCATTGCTGACATCTGGCAGTGGACGCCGTTTGTTTTCATCATGGTGATGGCAGGCTTGGCCAATGTCGATACGAGCGTCCTTGAGGCCGCGCGCATCGACGGTGCGCGCTGGTGGACGACCACGATGCGCGTGAAGCTGCCGATGATCGCGCATGTGCTGGCGATCACGCTGGTGATGCGGCTGATCGATGCCTTTCGCGTGCTTGAAGTGATTTATGTGCTGACTTTTGGCGGGCCGGGGGATTCGACTGAAGTGCTCTCAATGCACATCTACAAAACCGCTTTCATCGGGCAAAAACTGGGCGCAGCGTCGGCGATTTCTGTGTTGCTTTTAGTGGTGGTGATGCTATTGACCTGGATGGCGTTGCGACTGTCAAATCCGCTCAAAAGTAACGAGTCAGATCGATGAACCCTGCCATGCAAAACACGCTGCGCTACGGCGCGCTCGCGTTCATGGCACTGCTCTGCATCGGCCCGATCGCGGTGATGGTGCTCACCTCGTTTAAGACCCAATCGCAGACCTTGACCACCGGGTTGAATTTCTTTTTTGTGCCGACGATGGAGAACTACCGCGACGTGCTGATGGACGCGAGCTTTGCGCGCTATTTAGTGAACTCGCTCATCGTCGGCATTGTGTCGACCGCGCTCACATTGCTCATCGGTTGTATGGCCGCCTACGGCATGGCGCGCTTCTCTTTTGCCGGACGCAAGGCAATGGCCTACACCACGCTGATGCTGCGCACCGTGCCGCTCGCCGTGATCGCCGTGCCGGTATTCATGATCTGGAGCGACTGGCATCTCACCAATTCGCTGTACGGCTTGATCCTGCTCTACGTCGCGGTGAACCTGCCGTTCACCATTTGGTTGCTGTACGGCTTTGTGTTGCAAGTGCCGGTGGAGCTGGAAGAGGCCGCTGCCATTGATGGCTGCCGACCGTGGAAAGTGTTCATCAAAATCGTGTTGCCACTAATCCGGCCGGGCCTCGCCGCTGCGGCGATTTTCACTTTTCGAATCGCATGGAACGAGTTCATTCTGGCGCTGGTGCTCACTGATCGATCCACCCGCACCATGCCGGTTGCCGCGTCGCTGTTCGTCACCGATATCGGCGTGGAATGGGGCAAGCTCATGGCGCTGGCCACGCTGATTGCACTGCCGCCGCTGCTGTTTACGTTTTTAGCGGCGCGGCAGGTGATTAGTGGCTTGACGGCGGGCGCGGTGAAGGGGTAATGGGCGCACGCAGTCGTCGCAGGCGTTGTCAGTAGCATTGCTGCATGCAAGTCTCAACACTGGCTGCCCGCGCGGCCGTCCCTGCTTTCATCATCGTCTGGGCCTCGGGTTACATCGTTGCCAAGCTTGCCGCGAAGGACGCCGAACCACTCTCGTTTCTAATCGTTCGCTACGTGGGCGTGTTGCTGTTGATGTTGGTGCTCGCATTGGCTAGCCGCGCGCAGTGGCCGAACCGGCGTGACGCTTTGCACATTGCCGTTGCTGGCGTGTTGATTCAGGCGCTGTATCTGGGCGGCGTGTGGGTGGCCATCCGTATGGGCTTATCAGCGGGAGTGGCGGCGTTGATTGTGAATTTGCAACCGGTGCTCACCGCGTGCTTTGCGCACTGGACGGGAGAACGCGTGAGCCTGCGCCAGGCCATCGGTGTGGGCGTCGGGTTTGCGGGCGTTTTGATCGTGCTGGCGGCGAAGCTGGAGGACGCGGCGCTGTCGGCAACGCTGGGCGTGCCAACCTTACTCTGCTTCGTGGCGTTGCTGGGCACCACCATCGGTGTTTTGTATCAAAAGCGATTCGTTCCGCAATTTGATTTGCGCACCGGGCAGGTGATTCAATTTTCGGCAGCGCTGCTCGCCACGTTGCCATTCGTTTTTGCGTTTGAGAGCTTTGCGATACGCTGGACGCCGGAGGTGATTTTTGCGTTGCTATGGAGCGTGTTCGTGCTTTCAGGCGTTGGCATTTCGATTATGTTTTATTTGCTGCGCACCGGGTCGGTGACGCGCTTAACGAGCGCGATGTATGTGGTGCCGGGCCTAACCGCCATCTTCGCCTGGTTGTTGTTCGGCGAGTCGCTGCCGTGGTCGGTGCTAGCGGGAATGTCGGTGACGCTGGCAGGTATCTATCTCGTGGTTAGCCCGCCACGCCAGTAGCGTGGCGGCTAGACGGGGCACCGAGAGACTCGTTAGCTGATCTTGCAGGATCCGCTGATGCCCGGTGTGTTCGAAATTTCGGAAGTGGCGGGTGCCACCGCTGCGCCGTCGAAAAGCATAGGGATCTGGTTGCCGATGCCGAAATCCTTGTTGGCACGGCGTCGCTCGTTGAGCGTGCGGAAGATATTCCATTCTTCATGCGCGCCATTGCTGACGGTGATTGAGCCCTTCAAGCCGTAGTAGTTGCGGAACGCAGTCTTACCGACGCGACCGCGTTCGACTTCACGTTGCAGGCCCTTGTCGGTCTTGATCCGTTCATCGTAGAACGCATTGACTTTCTCCATATCAGCCGACCCGTTGAAACCGAAGTACGCGCCAAAGTCTGACGGACCGACAAAGTACACGAAATCGAAGTCTTCTCCCATGCCCTTGACGCCTTCAAGGATGCGTGTCCACATAAGCATGTAGTCGTCATTGCTGCCGCGCAAGCCGGACGGAGCCACGAGATCCGACTCCTTAGTGCCGGGACTTAGCACCCACACCGCGTTCGGCCCGAAGCGTGCCTCAATACGGTCTTTGGTTTTCTTCGCCACTTCGGTGTTGACGTCGAAGAAGCCGCCGCCGAGCGTAGACAACGGCAGGCTCATGTAGGCGACTGCTTTGCCTGCGGCGCGTGCGTTGGCAATCTGTTGGCGATAGAACGCTACCTTCGCTTCGATAACCGGCCTGAACTCGTCGGCTACGCAGTAGCAGAGCTTGAGGTTGGCAGTGCATTCGGTGGATTTGACGACCGGTGTTGCAGGAACTTGCGCCTGCGCAGATGGCAGAGCGAACGCGGTGACTGTTGCCGCAGCAACGAGCAGACGCGTGAGAAATGGTTGCGTTCGAAGCATGAGGGTCTCCCAAATTAAGCAAACCCTATGCTACGAAAAATTCGCGGGTCGCGCACACCTAGTTGCGCGGCGTCGTGGCTATTTCTTCTGCGAAGCTGACTTTTTTTCGGGATCTTTTTCTTCGGGCTTGTAGTCACCAATCGAGCTTTTCAAAGGGCAAACTGAGAACGCAGGACATTTTTTGCAGCCAACCGCAATGGCGATAGGGCATAAGGTCATGGTCGCACTCCTGATTGTTCGGACTCGTGCAGCATACGCTTATTGCTGAGCATTTGTAGGAGCGGCTTGCCGCGACCTGCGCTCTATGATCGCGACGGCGGGTCGCGGCAAGCCGCTCCTACAAGACGTCCGTTACGCGAGAAACGATTTCACCGCTTCATACGCGGGCGCGGCGCTCAGCAATTGCATGTGATTGGTTGAGTACAGCGTCACCTTTCGGTTCGCCGGGAAATTCAGCGCGAGTTGCGGGTCGGTATGTTCGCCCAATGCGCTGGCCAGCGGCACTAGGCCGTCACCGAGCAAGCGATCTTGCAGGTCACCGCTTTGTTGCCCTGTCGTGCCAGCAACGGCGAAGCATTTGACTTTGGCAGGCAGTGGCAACACGGGATGGTCTTTGTCGCCGTCATCGACGACGCTGCCATATCGCAAATCAGTAATGCCCGTGCTGCGTACTTTGCCGAGCTTGGCGAAGGGTGATGCGTAGGGCGTTGCGCCCAGAATCATGTCGATCCAGTGACCGCCGCGCTCCAGTGGCGCGCCCTGATGCGGAGTCCCTAGAAACACAATTTTTTTCAACTGTTTGGGCCACGCGTACGCGTTTTCGTCGGCGTAATGGCAAGCGCTGCGCGTGACGAGGCCGCCCATGCTGTGCGCGACGATGGCGAGTTCTTTCACCTTCACCGGCCACGCAGCCATCAGTGCTTCAAGCGCGGCGGCGAAGGCCTTGCCGTTCTCCGCCACATGCAGTCCGGTGTTGTAGCGCAGGTAGATCGACGTGTAGCCCAAGTCTTTCTGCAATTCAGCGCCGTGATCATGCGAACTGCCGTCCGGCCGCGCCATGGTCCATTGGCGATCATTCATGCACAATCCGTGGATAAGCACAAGCACCTTGCCCGTTGCGTCAGGGATTGCGCCTGCCAGCGCTTTCTTGTTAGGCGCCAATGAATCACCATTCCGGCGGAATTGCATGGTGATTGCGAGCGGGTTATTAGTTGCCACTAGGTGGTCACCGAGCACCCCGTTCAACGCCGATTGCACCGCGTCACGCGAGGGCACATCGGTGAAGTTGCCGAGCATCGGTGCAGCGAGCGCGAGTGCTGCATCAATACCACCGCCGACCACCTGCGTGACGCCGCGTACCGTGCGATACACAAAACCAGTGAGGCCGTTGGTTTTGCCGTCTTCGAGTGACGGCGTCATGCCGGGAACGCGCGCGATGTTGCGGTGCATTGCTTCCACCAGGTCGGTGATGCCAGTGGTGGCGTCGATCGCCAGTTTGCTCACGCCGCGTAGGTCGTCGGCGGCTTGGGCTTTGGTTTTTGTCATAGGGTCGTAGCTTGGCTGAGTTGACCGTTGCAAAGATACTCACTAACGGTAGAGCGTTCTCGCTAAAGACGCGCCTACCTCGAGAGCAGCGAGCGTGGCCCGGGCAAATTCTCCGCCCACTGAGGCCATGCCGCAATGGGCGCAGCGCGTAGGGCACATCGAGCGCGTAGCGCGTAGGCTGGGTTGGCAAACCCAGCGATCTCGTGTGATGTGGCTCGCCGGGTTTTCAACCCAGCCTACGAGCTAATGAATGATCTCCGTTTAAGTCTGATTGAACGTTATTCATCTCAATGACATTCTCACGAAACGCCCATTTTCATTGGGCGTAGCGGGCAATAAATTATATAGTCGACTTATGTCTATTAATGCTACCAAGGCCGCTGATAATAAGGGTTTGATAAAAAAGCTGTTTCACGTTTCAGAACTCTATTGACGTCATTGCTTCAAACCTAAATAATTCGCATCTCATATAAACAGCGGATGAAAGCGAATCAGCATGCGAATCTTGTGCATCGGTGGCGGACCTGCGGGGCTTTACTTCGCGCTGCTGATGAAATTGCAGAATCCTGCGAATGTCATTCGTGTAGCCGAGCGCAATCGACCGTTTGACACGTTTGGCTGGGGCGTGGTTTTTTCCGATCAGACGCTGGGCAATTTGCAGGTGGCCGACCCGGTCACCGCCGCGCAGATTGGCGACGCATTCAATCATTGGGACGATATCGATGTGCATTTTCGCGGGCGCACGGTGCGATCGGGCGGGCACGGCTTCTGCGGCATTGGGCGCAAGCGGCTGTTGAATATCCTGCAGCAGCGCTGCCTCGATTTGGGCGTCGAATTGGTGTTCGAGACCGACGCTACCGATGATCAGGCGCTGGCAGCTGATTTCGCGGCTGATCTCGTGATCGCCTCCGACGGGCTGAACAGCCGCATCCGCACTCGCTACGCCGAAACCTATCAGCCGGACATCGATTTACGTGAGTGCCGCTTCGTGTGGCTGGGCACCAAAAAGACGTTTGACGCGTTCACTTTTGCCTTCGAGCAGACCGAGCACGGCTGGTTTCAGGCGCATGCCTACCAGTACGACGATACGACGTCGACCTTCATCGTCGAGACGCCCGAATTGGTGTGGAAGGCGCACGGGCTGGACGCGATGGAGCAGCCGGAGGCAATCGCCTTCTGCGAAACACTATTCGCAAAATATCTCGACGGCCACGCGCTGATGAGCAACGCGACGCATCTGCGCGGCTCGGCGAACTGGATTCGCTTTCCGCGCGTGATCTGCAAGTCGTGGGTCAAGTTGAATGACAAAACGCCCGTTGTGTTGATGGGCGATGCGGCGCATACGGCTCACTTCTCCATTGGTTCCGGGACGAAACTGGCGCTGGAAGATGCGATTGAACTGACGCGTTCCTTCGCGAAACATGGCGAGCATGATTTGCGCGCGACGCTGGCGGATTACGAAGCGGTGCGTTCGGTCGAAGTGCTAAAGATTCAGAACGCCGCGCGTAATTCGACCGAGTGGTTTGAGAATGTGGATCGATACACGGCGATGGAGGTGGAGCAGTTTGCGTATTCACTACTGACGCGTTCGCAGCGGATCAGTCACGAGAATTTGCGGGTTCGGGATGCGGCTTGGTTGGGCGGGTATGAACGGTGGTTGGCTAGTCTGCTCCCCTCTCCCCAACCTCTGCCCGTGAAGCCGCCGTTTGGCCCCCTCTCCTCGGGGGAGAGGGTTGGGGAGAGGGTGGTGGCGCACGATCCACGTTTGGACGGAACGCACAGACCCTCTCCCCTAGCCCCCCGGCCTTCGCCGGGGCAGGCTCTACCCCCGCAGGGGGAGGGGAACTATCCGTACGGCGTCAAGGCTCAGACCGTGCCGCCGATGCTGCTGCCGCTGACAGCACGCAGCATCACGCTAGCCAATCGCGTAGTCGTGTCGCCGATGGCCATGTACTCAGCCGTCGACGGCGTACCCGGCGACTTCCATCTTGTGCATCTGGGCGCTCGGGCACTCGGCGGAGCAGGGCTGGTGTTCGCCGAAATGACGTGCCCGTCGCCAGACGCCCGCATCACGACAGGTTGTCCCGGACTGTGGAACGACGAACAAATGAATGCATGGAAACGCGTCGTCGATTTCGTGCACGGCTCGACGAACGCAAGGATTGGAATGCAGATCGGCCACAGCGGCCCGAAAGGTTCGACGCAATACGGTTGGGAAATCACTGACGAGCCGATGGCGGAGGGCAACTGGCCGCTGCTGGCTGCAAGTGCCATCGCGTTCGGGCCGCAGAATCAGGTGCCCAACGCGATGACGGTGGACAATATGCGCGAAGTAACCGCGCAATTTGTTGCGTCGACTGAGCGTGCGGCGAAAGCAGGTTTTGACTGGCTTGAACTGCATTGCGCGCACGGCTATTTGCTGTCGAGTTTTATCTGTCCACTGACCAATGTACGCACCGACGAATACGGTGGCGAAATCGGTGCGCGGTGCCGTTATCCGCTCGAAGTGTTTCGCGCGATGCGTGCTGTATGGCCTGAGTACTTGCCGATGAGCGTGCGCATTTCTGCACACGACTGGGCCGAGGGCGGCAACACGGCCGACGATGCCATTGTCGTTGCGCGGTTATTCAAGAAGGCCGGCGCGGATTTCATCGATGTGTCCTCCGGCCAGACGACGCGCGACGCCAAACCGGTCTACGGTCGCATGTATCAGACGCCGTTCGCAGACCGAATCCGTAACGAGGTTGGTATTCGCACCATTGCGGTGGGCGCGATTAGTGAGGCCGACCACGTCAACAGCATCATCGCAGCGGGCCGCGCAGATTTGTGCGCGATTGCGCGACCGCATCTGGCCGACGCGGCATGGACGTTGCATGAGGCCGCGAAGCTCGGCAGCATGGCAATCGACTGGCCGAAGCAGTATTTGAGTGGCCGCGATCAGCTGTATCGCAATCTGGCGAAAGAGAAATCGGTTGCAGCGGCGATGACGGGCTTAAGCGCGGCGGAAGTTGCTGCGAAGCAGTTGGAGCAGTGATGCGTGCAGTTTCTCTTCTTGGCTATGTTGTGGATGTCACGTCTCTGGCGAGCGCCAACATCCCTCTCTCCCTACCCCTCCCTTGCAGGGCGCGCATCGGCTTGCAGGCCGATGCCGTTCGTCGGGCTCGGCGCATGCGCCTCGAAACCCCCGCCTCACCCCGCAAGGGGAGAGGGCACAGCATCGGAGGCGCGCGATGGATCTAGAAGCCCGCGCCCACGAAGCACATCACGACGCACTGCGCCTGTGGCTGCGCATGCTGACCTGTACGCAGTTGATCGAGCAGCGTGTGCGCAGTCGGCTGCGAGAACAGTTTGAAACGACTTTGCCGCGCTTTGATCTGATGGCGCAACTGGAGCGCTCCCCAGAGGGGCTCAAGATGAACGAGCTGTCGCGGCGCATGATGGTGACTGGTGGCAACGTCACCGGTATTACCGACCAGCTTGAGGAGGAAGGATTAGTCGAGCGGATGGCGGTGGCAAATGACCGCCGCGCACTGTGCATTCGACTGACTGACACGGGCCGCAAAGCGTTTGCTGACATGGCAGCGGTACACGAACGCTGGATTATCGACGCGCTTGCGGGGCTTTCTGAGCGTGAAGTCGCCACGCTGCACAAGCTGCTTGGCAAGGTGAAACAACACATGAACACAAACGAGGTAGCGATATGAATTCGGGCAATCCAATGGCGAGCGGATTTCGCCCGATGGCTGAGTTTGAAGCGAAAAATTTTCGCTTTTCGGTCACCGGTGAAGGCGAGCGTCGCATCGCACACGTCACGCTCAATCGCCCAGAACGCAAGAATCCCCTGACGTTTGATTCATACGCAGAGCTGCGCAATCTGTTTCGCGACTTCGCCTATGCGACGGACATCAAGGCGGTGATCATTTCCGGCGAAGGCGGCAATTTTTGTTCGGGTGGGGACGTTCACGAAATCATCGGCCCGCTTACCAGGATGACGATGCCGGAATTGCTCGCCTTCACACGCATGACGGGCGATTTGGTCAAGGCAATCAAGGCCTGCCCGCAACCGGTGATCGCTGCGGTGGATGGCATTTGCGCGGGCGCTGGCGCAATGATGGCGCTGGCGAGCGATATGCGTTTGGGCACGCCGAACGCGAAAACGGCCTTCCTGTTTACCCGCGTCGGGCTCGCGGGCGCGGACATGGGCGCGTGTGCGCTCTTGCCACGCGTGATCGGGCAGGGGCGGGCGGCTGAGCTTCTGTTTACGGGCCGCGCAATGACTGCGGAAGAGGGTTTTGCGTGGGGATTTTTTAATGCCTTGCATGAGTCCCCTACCTTAAATTCAGCGGCGCAGACGCTTGCCGAATCGCTCGTCGCCGGGCCGAACTTTGCGCACAGCATGACCAAAACCATGCTGCACCAGGAGTGGTCAATGACCATCGACATGGCGATTGAAGCGGAAGCGCAGGCGCAGGCCATCTGCATGCAGACGCAGGATTTTCACCGTGCTTTCCATGCATTTGCGGCAAAGCAGAAGCCAGTGTTTGAAGGCAATTAAATCTGATTTATCCCCTCTCCCCTTGCGGGAGAGGGTTAGGGTGAGGGGTATTGTGTGACACCAGATCAACGACATTTAAGTCTTCCATTCTTTGATGAAGTGCATCGAGAACTTGCTCGCGATCTCGCGGCATGGATCGCGCGGCAAAACATCGACGAATCAGACGACCGCGCAGCTTGCCGCGAGTGGGTTCGCGCATTGGGCGATGCAGGCTTTCTGCGCTGGTGCGTCCCGGCGTCGCAAGGCGGTGCCTTACCCGAACTCGACTCCCGTGCGCTGGTGGTTTTGCGCGAAACGCTGGCGTTCTATTCGCCGCTGGCAGACTTTGCATTCGCTATGCAGGGTTTGGGCAGCGGCGCAATCACACTGGCCGGAACCGACGAACAGAAGCGCGCATATCTTACGCCCGTAGGTCAGGGCAAGAAAATCGCGGCATTCGCACTGTCTGAGCCACATGCCGGATCGGACGCAGCAGCGCTATCCACGAGTGCTGTGCGCGACGGCGATCAGTGGGTGTTGAACGGCACCAAAACATGGATTAGCAACGGCGGCATCGCCGACTATTACTGTCTGTTTGCGAAAACCGATGCCGATGCAGGTACGCGCGGAATCAGCTGCTTTTTGGTTGATGCAACCACCCCCGGACTCGACGCCTCGCAACATATTCATGTGATGGCACCGCATCCGTTGGCGACACTGGTGCTTAAGGATTGCAGGGTTCCGGTGGCAGCACTACTCGGCGCTGAAAACGGTGGCTTTAAGCTTGCGATGCAGACGTTGGACATCTTTCGCGCAAGCGTGGCGGCGGCTGCGTTGGGCTTTGCGCGTCGTGCGCTCGCCGAGGCAACTGCTCACGCGAGGTCACGCAAGATGTTTGGGCAAACGCTGGGCGATTTTCAACTGACGCAGGCAAAGTTGGGGCAAATGGCGGCAGACGTTGATGCTGCGGCGCTGCTCACCTATCGCGCTGCATGGCTGCGCGACGACGCGATACGTCGTGGTGTGTCCACTCGAGTGACCAGCGAGGCCGCGATGGCCAAGATGGTAGCCACCGAAAACGCGCAACGGGTGATTGATGCAGCGCTGCAAATGCATGGTGGTCTTGGCGTTCAGGTGGGCACCAAAGTCGAATCGCTGTACCGCGATATTCGTTCGCTGCGCATTTACGAAGGCGCGACCGAGGTGCAGCAACTCATTATTGGCAAGGCATTACTGGCAGGAGGTTGAGCGATGACCACGCAGATAGACCGATTCGTGCATGACCGCATGCCACCGACTGAAGACATGCCACAACTGATTTTCGAGTTGCCGGAGTTGCAGTTTCCGCACAAGCTCAATGCGGTTGTCGCGCTGCTTGATCGCAACGTTGCCAAGGGCAACGGGGATCGCGTTTTGTTGCGCGACGCACAGCAATCTTTGACCTATGCGCAGGTGCTTGATCGAGTCAATCAGCGGGCGCGTACGTTGACCGAAGACATGGGTCTGGTGTCGGGTAATCGTGTGCTGCTGCGTGGCGGTAACAGCATCGAGATGGCCCTCGCATGGCTTGCCGTGGTGAAGGTGGGTTTGATTGCGGTGGCGACGATGCCGATGCTTCGAGCCCGCGAACTGGTGGACGTGATTAGTAAGGGGCACATTAGCCACGCGCTGTGCGCAACGGCATTGCTTGCCGAGCTACAGTCCGCGCAGGCGCAATGCCCTATATTGACTAGCGTGGTGAGCTTTGACGCACTGGCCGGGTCAGCAGCGCACAAAAGTACCGACTGCTCGGCTGCGCAGACCGATGCGGACGACATCGCGCTGATGGCATTCACCAGCGGCACCACGGGCGCTCCAAAAGCTGCGCTGCACACGCATCGTGATGTGTTGGCTGCATGCGAGGCGTGGCCCCGACACGTGTTGAAGGCGACATCGGACGATATCGTGATCGGCTCGCCGCCGCTAGCGTTCACGTTCGGATTGGGCGGCATGCTGGTGTTCCCGATGTGGGCGGGGGCGAGCGTGTATTTCGCTGACGGCGGCTTGAGCCCTGAGTCAATGATTAACGTGATCAACGACGCAGGCGCGACGATCTGCTACACCGCGCCGACGTTTTATCGGCGCATGGCACCATTTGCTGAAAAAACACCGATGCCTGCGCTGCGGATTTGTGTAAGTGCGGGCGAAGGCCTGCCAGACGCAACGCGGCAACTGTGGAAGCGGGCGACGGGCATCGAGATGCTCGACGGTATTGGCGCAACCGAGATGTTTCATATTTTCATCTCCAGCGCTGGGAAAGACGTGCGACCGGGTGCGATCGGCAAAGTGGTGCCTGGCTATCGCGCGCAGGTGGTTGACGAGTCAGGCAACCCGTTGCGACCAGGTAGCGTCGGAAAACTGGCGGTGATCGGCCCAACCGGTTGCAAATATCTCGACGAACCGCGCCAAAAGCGTTATGTGCAAAAAGGCTGGAACTATCCGGGTGATTCGTTCGTGATGGACGAGGATGGCTATTTTTTCTATCAGGCACGCGATGACGACATGATCATCACGGCAGGCTACAACGTGGCGGGACCGGAGGTTGAAAATTGCCTGCTGCAACACGACGCCGTCGCCGAATGCGCCGTGATCGGACAAGCCGATCAAGCGCGCGGAATGATTGTGAAAGCCTTCGTGGTGCTCAGGGCTAATTTCACTCCCGATGTGGCCACCGCCGTGACGCTTCAGGACTTCGTGAAAGCGCAAATTGCACCCTATAAATACCCGCGACAAATCGAATTTGTCGCTGGCCTCCCGCGCACCGAGAGCGGCAAACTACAACGCTATCGACTGCGTCAAATGCAACCTACAGAGAGCCCACAATGAAAATACTGCAACCCGCTGAATGGCTGCCGCCCAAAGGCTACGCTAACGGAATCGCGGCCAGTGGAACGCACGTTTTCGTTGGCGGGCAGATCGGCTGGAACGGACAGCAGCAATTCGAAACCGATGATTTCATCGCGCAGTCGCGGCAGGCGTTGTTCAATATCGTGGCGGTGTTGCGCGAGGCCAATGCGGGGCCAGAACACATGGTGCGTATGACCTGGTACATCGTTGATCGCGATGAATACGTGGCACGGCTCAAAGAGTTGGGTGCCGTTTATCGCGAAGTGATGGGGCGTAATTTTCCAACTATGAGTTGTGTCGAGGTGTCGCGATTGATGGAGACGCGCGCCAAGGTCGAGATTGAGGTCACCGCTGTAGTTTCAGATATGCCTTAGGCCTTAATGGGTGTTGGCATGACTAACATCACGGCTTCCTGAGTCGCGGTGCGCGCTTCGGTGAGCGTCTGGCATACTCATGCTTGTGGAGACGTAAGTCAGTAGTTCAACCGCGATTGAGGGAAGCGTATGAAAAAAATAGAAGCCATCATCAAGCCGTTTAAGCTCGATGAAGTTCGGGAGGGCTTGGCAGATGCTGGCATCACAGGCCTGACGGTGACCGAGGTGAAGGGGTTTGGACGCCAACGTGGTCACACAGAGCTCTATCGCGGTGCCGAGTACGTGGTGGACTTTTTACCCAAGACCAAAGTTGAACTCATCGTCGCTGATGCTGATGTCGAACGCGTCATTGAAGCCATCGTCAAGGCCGCGCGCACCGGCAAGATCGGCGACGGAAAAATTTTCGTTTCGAATGTGGAGCAAGTAATGCGTATTCGAACCGGAGAAACCGGGGATGCAGCGATTTAGCTGCAAATATTTCACATAATTAAGGGAAACGAATCATGTCAATGATGGACGAATTTAAGACCTTTGCACTCAAAGGCAACGTAATGGATCTGGCCGTGGGTGTCATCATCGGTGCCGCTTTCGGCAAGATTGTTGACTCAATCGTGGGGGACCTGATCATGCCGGTTGTTGCCAGAATTTTTGGTGGCCTCGACTTCACCAACCTGCTGGTGGTACTAGGCGACAACCCAAACAAGCTCACCACGCTGGCTGATCTTAAGAAAGCGGGCATTGCGACCTTCGCCTACGGCAACTTCATCACCATTTTGATCAACTTCATCATCCTTGCGTGGATCGTGTTCATGATGGTCAAAGCCATGAACAAAATGAAGCAAGCAGAACCGGCGCCAGCGCCAGCGCCTACACCCGAAGATGTGGTGTTGCTGCGCGAGATTCGCGATAGTTTGAAAAAGTAAAAACCCTATGTTTTGTAATAAAACCGACCGCTTGGTCGGTTTTGTTTTTTTGGCGTATTACACTCGGATGTGTCCAAAAAGTACGTAAAACAGGAGGTCAGTATGGTTCGAATTTTTTGTGCTGCAATCGCAGCATCATTTGCGATGTCTGCGGCGCACGCGCAATTGAAAGTGGGGCTCACGCTTTCGCTTACCGGCCCAGCTGCCTCGCTCGGTATTCCTGAGAAAAATACGGTCGAATTGATGCCGAAAAAAATCGCTGGCCTGGACGTTACCTACATCGTTCTTGACGATGCGTCGGACACCACCAAGGCCGTCACCAACACCAAGAAGCTCATCTCGGAAGACAGGGTCGACATCATCATCGGATCCACCACTACACCGAATTCAATGGCGATGATTGACGTGGTGGCAGACGGTGAAACGCCCAATATTTCTCTGGGAGGTTCAGCACGCATCGTCGACATTGCCAACCCCAAAACCAAATGGGTGTTCAAGGTGTCGCAGCATGACTCGCTCATGGCTGACGCGATTGCGGTGCACGCCAAGGCAGGTGGCATCACCTCGCTTGGCTTCATCGGTTACAACGATGCCTACGGCGAAGGCTGGCTAGTGGAGATGAGACGCTCAGCCGCCACGGCAGGCATCAAGATGGACACCATCGAGCGCTTTAACCGGACGGATGCCAGCACCACGGGTCAAGTGCTCAAACTGATGTCAGCCAATCCGCAGGCGATTCTGATTGTTGGCTCGGGCACACCGGCTGCTACTCCGCACAAGGAGCTGGTAGCTCGCGGCTACAAGGGCCGTATCTACCAAACGCACGGCGTGGGTAATTCGGACTTTTTGCGGGTGGTGGGCAAGGACGGCAATGGCAGCTTCTTGCCTGCGGGGCCAATGCTCTCGTATGAGAGCTTGCCCGATTCGAACCCGATTAAGGCGGTGGCCAAGGATTACATCACGCAATATGAAGCCAAGTTTGGCCCCCGCACGACCTTTGGTGGTCACGCCTGGGACGCCTACATTGTGCTCAATAAGGCCGTCCCTGAGGCACTCAAGAGCGGCGCTAAACCGGGCAGCAAAGAGTTCCGCGCGGCGTTGCGCAGCGCAATGGAAAACACCAAAGAAGTGGTGGGCGTGCACGGGGTGTTCAACATGTCGGCCACCGAACATAATGGCCTCGACAATCGTGGCCGCACCATGTTCACGATCAAGGATGGCAAGTGGGCGTTAGCGACGAAGTAGCCTGATTTTGGATGGCTCTCTCCCCCAGCGGGGGAGGGGCGGGGAGAGGGTTGTTGCGGGGAAGAGCCATGGTGCGTAAGCCGCCTGCCCCCACCCTAGCCCTCCCCCGTTGGGGGAGGGAACCATGCCCACCTCCACTCCAACTGCGGAGACTCAAAATCACCGTTCTAACTTAGTCGTTCTCGCAATCTATGGACTTTTCAATCGCTGCGTTATTGGTGCAGGACGGGCTGACTAACGGCGCGATCTATTGCATGTTGGCGCTGGCGCTGGTGCTGGTGTTTGCCGTCACTAGGATCATCTTCATCCCGCAGGGCGAATTTGTTGCCTTCGCGGTGTTGACCTTGGCAGCATTCGAGCAAAACAAACTTCCCGGCACGGTGTGGCTGCTGCTCGCGCTTGGCGCGGCCTCTATAGCCGCCGATGTCGTTGTTCATCGCCATGCACCGGCGCGCATGCTGCATGCGGTCGCTGGCAGCGGGCTGCCGTGTCTACTTGCATCGGGGCTGGTGTGGGCGGTTTACGTGCTACAGGCGGGCGTTGCGCTGCAGGTGGCGGCAACGGTGATCGCTGTAACTGCGATGGGGCCGGCCGTTTATCGACTGGCCTATCAACCGGTGGCCACCGCCCCCGTGCTCACGCTGCTGATTGTTTCGGTCGCCGTGCATTTTGTGTTGACCGGCCTTGGCCTGTTGTTTTTTGGCGCTGAAGGCGCACGCACGTCGGCGTTCATCAGCGCCACCTTCGCGCTGGGCAGTGTCAACGTGTCGGGGCAGAGTCTGCTCGTGTACGCGTTCACCGTGGTGCTGGTGATCGGCATGGCGCTGTTCTTTCGCTTCACTTTGTTTGGTAAGGCGCTGCGCGCGACGGCCGCTAATCGTACCGGCGCGCGGCTGGTTGGAGTCAGTCCAAACTTTGCGGGCAGCCTCGCCATGACGCTGGCCGCGGCCATCGGTGCGGTGTCCGGACTGCTGATCGGCTCCATCACCACGGTGTATTACGACTCCGGATTTCTAGTTGGGCTTAAAGGCTTTGTGGGAGCGATTGTGGGTGGACTGGCAAGTTATCCAATCGCCGCTGCGGGTGCCATTTTTGTGGGGCTGGTCGAAGCGTTTTCGTCATTCTGGGCCAGCGCGTACAAAGAGGTTATCGTTTTCACGCTCATTATTCCCGTGCTGCTGTGGCGTTCGTTCCACACGACCCACCACGAGGAGGAATGATGTGAAGCCAAAGATTCTGGTTGCCATTGCCGTGGCCGTCATTCTCGTGGCACCGGCCATCGCACCTGTCTTCTACGTGACGCTGCTGAATTACATCGGTCTGTACAGTCTGGTGGCGCTCGGGCTGGTGCTGTTGACAGGCGTGGCGGGGCAAACCAGTTTCGGTCAGGCGGCATTTGTCGGTCTCGGTGCCTACACCACAGCCGTGCTCACCACGCAATACGGATTCTCGCCGTGGATCACGCTACTGATCGCCATCGCGATCACGCTGCTGATAGGCTACGTGCTTGGCATCATCACGCTGTCGATGGGCGGGCATTACCTGCCGCTGGCGACCATTGCCTGGGGCATTTCGCTGTACTTTTTGATGGGCACCATTGAAGGCTTCGGCGGCTTCACCGGCCTTACCGGCGTGCCACCGGTCACGCTGTTCGGCGTGAGCCTTGAAAAAGAGGCCGAGTTTTATTACTTCATCTGGGCCGTGGTGTTGGTCGCACTCTGGTGCGCCGGTAACCTGCTCGATTCGCGGCCTGGCCGTGCCATTCGCGCGCTCAAGCAGGGCGGCACCATGGTTGAGGCGTTTGGCGTGCATCCCGGCCGCATGAAGACGGCGGTGTTCGTGATTGCAGCGGTGCTCGCCTGCATCTCGGGCTGGCTCTATGCGCACTTGCAGCGCTTCGTAAACCCGACCCCGTTCGGCATCAATCAAGGCATTGAATACCTGTTCATGGCGGTGGTGGGGGGGGCGACCAGCGTGTGGGGTGCGGTGCTCGGTGCCACGCTGATTACCTTGCTTAAAACATGGCTGCAGGATTGGCTGCCTAAGCTCATTGGCGAAGCTGGGCAGTTTGAAATTATCGTGTTTGGCATTTTGCTGGTGTTGTTGTTGCAGTACGCGCGAGATGGCCTCATTCCGTATCTGCAACGCTTTGTGCCGTCGCCCAGACGGGTGCTTCCCGAAGCCGCAGACCGCTTGCAGCATCGGGCGTTGCCAGCCGCAGAATCGTCGGTGCTGGAGCTAAACGCAGCGCGCAAAACCTTTGGCGGACTGGTTGCCGTTAACGATGTGTCTTTCAACGTTAACGCGGGCGAAGTGGTTGGCTTGATCGGCCCCAATGGTGCGGGTAAGAGCACCTGTTTCAACCTGATTTCAGGCGCGTTGGACGCCACCTCAGGATCCATCAAATTTATGGGGCATGAGCTGATCGGCCAACCCCCGAACGCTATCGCCAAAATGGGTATTGGCCGCACCTTCCAGCACGTAAAGCTGGTGGCGACCATGACCGTGGTTGAAAACGTGGCGCTGGGCGCTTACCTTCGCGGCAAAAAGGGCATCGTTGCCTCCGCGCTACGTCTCAATAAGGACGACGAAGCCGCAGCGCTCGCCGAAGCCATTCGCCAACTTGAGCGTGTCGGCCTGGCCGAGCATGCGCATGACGCTGCGAGCAGCCTGCCGCTGGGCAAGCAGCGCATCGTCGAAATCGCCCGTGCACTGGCATCCGACCCGATTCTGTTGTTGCTGGATGAGCCTGCCGCAGGTCTGCGATTTGCCGAAAAACAGCAACTGGCCGCGCTTATTAAAGCACTCAAGACCGAGGGCATGACGGTGCTGCTGGTCGAGCACGACATGGATTTTGTGATGGGCCTGGTGGATCGTCTGGTGGTGCTCAATTTCGGGCAAAAACTAGCGCAAGGTTTGCCAGAGGCAGTGCAGGCTGATCCGGCGGTGCGTGAAGCGTATCTGGGGGCATGACCATGAGCGAAATCTTGCTCGAAGTATCCGACCTGCACGTCGCCTACGGTCAGGTCGAAGCCGTGCGCGGCGTGTCGCTGGCGGTGTCCATGGGCCAGATCGCCGCCGTGATCGGCCCCAATGGTGCCGGCAAAACCACGTTGCTGGGTGCTGTCATGGGCTTGCTGCCGTCGCGCGGCACTATTCGCTTTGCCGGTGAGCGCATTGACGGGCGCGACACTGAGGCGCTGGTGCGCATGGGCATGTCGCTGGTGCCCGAGAAGCGCGAGTTGTTCGCCGAAATGACGGTGCTCGAAAACCTCGAACTCGGCGGCTTTTCGCGGCGACGTGCCGGTGAATCGCGGGCCGCACTTTTCAACACACTGGAAGAGGTGTTTGCGTTGTTTCCGCGTCTCAAGGAACGACAGCCGCAGCTCGCTGGCACCTTGTCCGGTGGCGAACGACAGATGCTGGCCGTGGGGCGTGCGCTGATGGCGAAACCGAAACTTTTACTGCTCGACGAGCCAAGCCTCGGTCTTGCGCCGTTGATCACGCGGGACATTCTCGCCACCATTTCGAGGCTGCGCGAAACAGGGCTGTCGGTGCTGCTCATCGAGCAAAACGCCCGCGCCGCGCTGCAAACTGCCAACTACGGCTACGTGCTCGAAACCGGCGAATTGAGCCTCGAAGGGCGCGCCGAGGAGCTTTTGCACGATGAACGGGTGATCGCAACGTATCTGGGCAAGCGTTAACCAGAATAAATCATCAGAAAAAATTCACACGCCTCGTCGTTCCTGCGAAGGCAGGAACCCAGTGACTTTGGGTGTTTCGTGCTGATTTTGGCGACATCGAAAGTCGCTAGGCCCCTGCCCCTTCGGCAGGCTCAGGACGTGCTTCGCAGGGGCGACGAGGAAGACAGAGTGAACAAAATCGCATCAACAGCATTGTTACGACCCCCCCACGTAACATAGGCTTAAGGCTGTTATTTGCAAAAGTCGATACTTTGTTTTTATGGTCTCCAGCCCCCGTAAAATAAGGGCTAGATCGAAAAGCTGATGCTGCCGATTGCATCATGATTTGTTTTTCCGCGTGCGCTGCGCTTTTCCTGCTACCCCATCAACCGTTTTCCCAATAGCCAATCCCGCCGCAACGCGCTACATTCGTGACTCAGTAATCTCTGTTTTCCAGTTTCCCCACGGAGCAAATCCCATGAATCACCAGCCCGTCACCCAACTTCAAATCGATCAACGTGTCTACGATCTTTACGACGAATATTGCCACGGCAAAATTGATCGTCGCGAGTACCTGAAGCGAGCCTCAGCCCTTGCGTTGCTAGGCATCCCCGCGCTCGCCATGGCCAGCTCACTGTTGCCGCAATATGCGCAGGCACAAACGATTTCTTTCACCGACTCGCGCATTAAGGCCAGTTACGTGACGTACCCGTCACCGGGCGGTAATGGTGAAACCATGCGCGGATACCTCGTGCAGCCTGCGGGCACCGGCCCGTTCCCAGCGGTGCTGGTCATCCACGAAAATCGCGGCTTGAATCCCTACATTGAAGACGTCGCGCGCCGCGCCGCAACTGCGGGCTATCTCGCGCTAGCTCCGGATGGCCTCGCACCACTCGGTGGCTATCCTGGCAACGACGACGATGGCCGCACCCTGCAGGCCAAGCTCGATCAAGCCAAGCTGCGCACCGACATGCTCAACGGCGCAAAGTGGCTCAAGGCGCACAAACTTTCCACCGGCAAGCTCGGCGTCACCGGCTTCTGCTGGGGCGGCGGCACCAGCAATTTCCTTGCGACCGAAATGGGTGGTGATCTGCTGGCCTCAGCGCCCTACTATGGCGCGGCAGCAGCCACCGCGAATGTCGGCAACATCAAGGCCGCAATGCTGATTCACTTTGCCGCCACCGACCCCGGCATTAATGCCACGTGGGCTGCCTACGAGGCGGCGTTGAAAGCTGCGGGCACCCGCTACGAAGCCCACACCTACGAGGGCACCCAGCACGGCTTTCACAATAATTCCACACCGCGCTACAACGAAGCCGCAGCCAAGCTGTCATGGGATCGCACGATGGAGCACTTCAAGAAGCATTTGGGGTAGCCGCCGCCTCGTAAAGGCCCCTAAAGTTTGGCCGTCCTGTCGAGGGGTGGCTAAACCGCCGCCGGATTCGCCAGCCCAAACCGCGCCAGATCCACAGCAGGCTTCGGCGTCCAGCCGTCTGCCTGATGTTCGGCGACGACGTTGGTGTAAATCCCGCCGCGCACGTTCCACCGTGCCGTAACGCGAGCAAAACGGGGGGAAATGGTGGCGACGATCTTGTCGAGCACGTCGTTGGTCACTTTTTCGTGGAAGGCGCCGATGTCGCGGAAGCTCCACATGAACATCTTGAGCGCTTTCAGCTCGATGCACGTTTGATCGGCGATGTATTCAATCGTGAAGTGAGCAAAATCGGGCTGGCCGGTGAGCGGGCAATGGCAGGTGAACTCGGGAATCTGGATGTGAATCAGATAATCCCGGCCCGAATGCGGGTTCGGGAAGCTGTCGAGGGTAGTCTGCGGTTGCGACTGGGTGCTTGGTTGGCGTTCGGACATGGTGCTCGTTCTTTTGTGTGTTCAGCAAGATTTGCCTGAAATAGCAGCGATTTGCCCCGAAATCAACGTGAATCCATCGTGAATTCAAGGGTTTAGCGCCGCCTATAATGAAAGTCATTTTACGGGTCGAGCCTCCCTTGCGGCGCGCGGCCATATTGACTACGGATTGCTGACACGGATGCGCTTAACTTCGATCAAACTCGCGGGCTTCAAGTCATTCGTTGACCCCACCACCATCGCACTTCCCGGCCAATTGGTCGGCATCGTCGGCCCTAACGGCTGCGGAAAATCCAATGTGATCGACGCGGTGCGCTGGGTGTTGGGCGAAAGCAAAGCCTCGGCCTTGCGCGGCGAATCGATGGACGACGTCATTTTCAACGGGGGTGGCGATCGCAAACCGGTGTCGCGCGCGAGCGTCGAGCTGGTGTTCGACAACAGCAGCGGTCGTGCTGCCGGGCAGTGGAGTCAGTATGCCGAGCTGTCGGTCAAGCGCATCGTGCAGCGCGACGTGGGTTCGAGCTATTACCTGAACAATCAGGCGGTACGTCGTCGCGACATTCTGGACGTGTTCCTCGGAACCGGTCTCGGGCCGCGCGCCTATGCGGTGATCGAGCAGGGCATGATCTCGCGCATCATCGAGGCGAAGCCCGAGGAGCTGCGCGTGTTTCTCGAAGAAGCAGCCGGCGTGTCGCGCTACAAAGAACGGCGCAAGGACACCGAAAATCGCCTGTCCGACACCAAAGAGAATCTGTCACGGATCAGCGATATTCAGTCGGAATTGACAGCCCAGGTGGATCGCCTTGAAGTGCAGGCGAAAGTCGCCGCGCGTTATCGCGAACTCGAAAAAGAGAAGCTGGAAAGTCAGGCGTTGTTGTTCGCGCAACGTCGCGATGACGCGGTGCGCATGCGCGAATCGGCGGTCAAGGCGCTCGGTGAAACCGAGACGGCGTTGCTGGCCAAAGAGACGGAATTGCAAACGCTGGTGACGCAGCTTGAGGGCTTACGGCAGGACGTGTTCACGCAAAACGACGCACAGCACGCCGCACAGGGCGCGTTCTACGAAATCAATTCGGAGGTGTCGCGCATTGAGCAATCGCTGTCGTTCGAGCGCGATCGTGCGCAGCGTGTGGCGGGCGAGGTGGCGCAGCGTGAGGCACGGTTGATCGCGGCGCAAGAGCAGTCGGTCCAGCTTACGGAGTCGGTGGCTGACGCGAACGATGCGGTGGCTGTGGCGTCGGCGAAGCACGCTGATCAGATTGGTTTGGTTGAAGTGGCGAGTGTGGCGATGCCGCTCGCCGAAACGGCGTTGCGCGCGGCTGCAGCGGCGTTGACCGACGTGCAGCAGGCCATCGGCGCGATCGAGAGCGACGCGCAATTGGTGGGCCTCAAAAAGGGTAACGCCGAGAAAAGCATCGCGCAATTTCAGGCGCGGCGGATGCGTCTGGAGCAAGAGCGTGATCGCCTCGTTGCGCCGGAAGACGCCGAGCTGATCGAGATTGAAGAGCAGCTCGACGGCGAGCGGGCTGAGCTGGAAGTTGCCGAGCAAACCGCGCAGGAAGCCGAAGAAACCGCAACCCTTGCCGACGAAGATCGCAGCAGCAAACGGGCCGCTCACGAGCAGGCATCGCGCGCACTCGCTGACCTGAAAACTCGCGAGAACATGATCGCTGGCGCGCAGGCGAAGTTTGACAATCGTGGCGAAAACAAGCTGCAGGAATGGCGCGACACGCACAGCATTCGCGGCGAAAAATTCTGGTCGCATCTGAAGGTTGATGCGGGCTGGGAAGATGCGGTTGAGGCCGTGTTGCGTGATCGTCTGAACGCGCTGCCCGTGGCCTCGCTCGATGCTGCGGCGGCGTTGCCGGTGCCGCCTTCGCGGGTCACTGTTTATTCCGGTGCGACGGGTGCGGCTGCGTCAAATGTGGCGGATGGGCTCATCGCGCACGTCACCTCCAAAGACGCGCAGGTGGCAAGCGCCGTGGCGAACTGGTTGCATGGCGTTCGCGCGGCAGCTAGTCTGCAAGACGCACTGGCAGGACGCAACAGTCTCGCAGCAGGCGAAATTTTTGTCACGAGCGATGGCCATCTCGTCAGCCCGAACAGCCTCACGTATTTCGCACCGGACGAAGCCGTTCACGGCGCGATTGCGCGGCAACGTGAACTGAATGAAATTACGGCCAAGCTGGCTGAGGCGCAAACGGTTGCGAGCAAAGCAGAGGTTGCTTTTGCCACCGCGCATAAGCGCTACGAGGACTTGCGCGTGCAGGCCACGCAGCAGCGTGGCGCGATTGTTAGCGTGCAGCGCCGTGTTCATGCGCTCGAAGTTGAGCGCCTGCAGATCGAGCAGGCGCGCGCGCAAGCGTCGGAACGTACGCAACAAATCAGCAATGAACTTGCAGAGATTGCCGAGCACGTCGCGGCGGAGACTGAAAACGTTCAGTCGCATATTGAGGCGCTAGAAATTAGCGTTGAACGACGCACCGCCGGTCACGCGGATCGTGAAGTAAAACGTGGCCTGCGTAACGAAGCCGATGTGGCGCTGGTCAAGGCGCGCGAAGCGTTGCGCGCTGCAGAAATCACGCTGCGCGATGCGATGTATGGCGAGCGAGCCGCGACAGAGAAAGTGCAGGAGCTGTCGCGCCGAATTTTGAGCAATGCACAGCAAATCAAAGAGCTGGAAGCCGACGTCGCGCGCCTGAAAAGTGAGCAAACGAGCATTCTGCTGGAACCGCTAGAACAGAGCCTGCAGGCACAACTGAACATTCGTGTTGAGCGCGAAGCGCTGCTCAAAGCGGCGCGGGAAGCCGTGGATGCAGCCAACGCGGCTTTACGCGCGGCGGACGAAGCGCGCCTAGTCATCGAGCGCGATCTGGAGCCGATTCGCAAACGCATCGAAGATGCGCGTATCAAGCAAAACTCGGCCGAGCTGAATCTGGCGCAGTTTGAAGAGCAACTCGCCGCGCTGAAAGTGGATCTGGAGTGGCTGGCGGGCGCGTTGGAAAAAGCGCCGCGTGCTGCTGAATTGCAGCGAACTGTGCAGCGTGTTGAAGGCGAAATTGCACAACTCGGTGCCGTGAATCTCGCCGCGCTCGAAGAGCTGACGCAAGCCTCCGAGCGCAAGCTTTATCTCGACGCGCAAGCCGGCGATTTGCTGGAGGCTGTGCACACGCTCGAAGACGCGATTCGTCGCATTGACCGCGAAACGCGCTCAACGTTGCAGGAAACGTACAACAAGGTTAACGAGCAATTTGGTCGCCTGTTCCCGATTTTGTTCGGTGGCGGTCAGGCCAAGCTGGTGCTGACCGGCGAAGAAATTCTCGACGCCGGCATTCAGGTGGTCGCTCAGCCACCGGGCAAACGCAACGCATCAATTCAACTGCTGTCCGGTGGCGAAAAAGCGCTCACCGCAACGGCGCTCGTGTTTGCGTTGTTCCAGTTGAATCCTGCGCCGTTTTGCCTGTTGGACGAGGTCGACGCGCCGCTTGATGATCCGAACACCGAGCGGTTTTGTCGCTTAGTGCGCGAGATGTCGGTGGCGACGCAGTTTCTGTTTATTTCACACAATAAAATCGCTATGGAAATGGCAGAACAACTGATCGGCGTTACCATGAATGAGCCGGGTGTGTCGCGAATTGTCGGGGTGGATGTGTCGCAAGCGCTGCGTATGGCCGAGGCAGCGTGATGCGTGGTGCTGTCGCCGTGAAAGCTTAAAGGTTGCCGCAGTGAATTCTCTTCAGATCGGTTTAATCGCCATCGGCGCGGTGGTCGTTGCCCTGCTCTTTTTGTGGCATTGGTGGCAATCGCGGCGGGCGGAACGGTTGGCCAATCAGGCTTCTGCTTCGAGCGACTTACGTGTCGCGCAACACGCTGCAACTGCGCAGGCACCTATTGACGCTCCGCTGCCTGCCCGCATTGAGCCCATTTTTGATCCACTTCCTCGTGCAGATTGGGATACTTCGCTGTCTGCGGTACGCGCCGACGGCTCTCCGACAGATATCGCCCAAATCACTATGTCAGGGGCGCCAGCCACGCCAGCCGTGCTTGCAGCAGAACCGCTCGCACCCGTCCACGAGCTACGGATCGCCGAGTTCGTGAGTCCGCCGCTGCCGATCGAGCGAGCGGCACCGGCGCCCAAACTGCGCTCGGAATGGCCGTTTGACGAACGCTTGCACGTGCATGCGTCGGTAGTTCAATTGTCAGGTGCCGCGTTTGATGCTGCACCATTCGTGGCCGCTGCGGGGCGCGCGGTGGGCTGGGTGCGCTTGTTCCGGCAGAGTCCGTGGGAGAGCTACGACGCGGCCCACGTTGGCTCAGTGCAGCAGCTGGTGCTGGCGCTGCCGCTGGCGTCCCGACAAGGCCCCATTGAGGCGCAGGACATGGATGCATGGCAATTCGTGTTGTCTGAATTGGCGACGTCATCCGGTTGCGAAATTCACTTTCATGGTTTTCGCGATGCCCCGCAACGAGCCACCGAGCTCGACAGCTTTCTTGCGGCGGTCGATGTCATGCCTGATGTTTACTTGGTCAAAAAAGATGGCGGGCACTGGACCGGCACGCGCTTGCGTGGCACGCTGGAGGCGAACGGTTTTCGTCTGCAATCGGATGGTCGATTTGCCTATCATGAGGTGGAATCAGAGGCCGTGATATTTCATGCGGTGGACGGTTTTGAGCGACCTTTCACCCCCGAGCGACTGCGCAGCGAGGCGATCACTGCCCTGCGCTTCTCGATTGAGCCGGTGCGCTTGACCAACCCGCTGGTTCGCTATGACAGCTTCCGGCAAAGCCTGCGCGCGCTATCCAAACTGCTTGACGCGGAGCTTAAGTCAAGCGAAGGCGATTTGCTCGATGACGCCAAGTTTGCAACCATGCGCGAGGAAGTAAAGACCGCGATGGACGCAATCGCCGGGGCCGGTATCGAGCCTGGTTCCGCCACCGCGCGCTCGTTGTTCAGCTAGTTTTTTGTGTTGACCACATTGCTGAGTATTTTGACCTCATTGCCAGACCGGCGAAGGCCGGTATCCACGCCCTTCGCGCAATTGACGAACAGCGCCGGGCGTGGGCCCCGGGCAGAAAAGGGGTGGCAGCTCATTAATTGTCGGCGCTCGGAAAGTTCGACGTAATGTTCGCCTCCGACACCGATTTCAAGCGTGCGCAGATGTTGCGCGACGCGCTCACCGACGCGGCACATCACTACTACACACTCGACGATCCGGCGATCCCCGACGCTGAGTATGACCGGCTGTTTCGTGAGTTGCAGTCGCTTGAGGCCGCGCATCCCGAACTGCAAACGCCCGACTCTCCGACTCAGCGCGTGGGTGGCGCGCCGCTCGCTGCGTTTGCGCCGGTGCGTCACGCGGTGCCGATGCTCTCGATTCGCACCGAGACTGATGTCACCGTGGCCGGTGCCCGCGCCTTTGACGCTCGGGTTCGTCGCGAATTGAAACTGACCGAATCTGATCCGCCGGTTGAATACCTCGCCGAACTCAAATTCGATGGACTCGCGCTGGCCCTGCGCTACGAGAACGGCATTCTGGTGCGAGCCGCCACGCGTGGTGACGGCGAGACCGGCGAAGAGGTGACGGCCAACGCGCGCACAATCGCGTCCGTGCCGCTTAAACTGCGCACCGATTCACCGCCATCGGTGCTTGAGGTGCGCGGCGAGGCCTACATGAGGCGCGCCGATTTTGATCGCTATAACGACAAGCAACGCGCGGCTGGCTTGGCCACGCTAGTCAATCCGAGGAACGGCGCTGCGGGCAGCATTCGCCAGCTCGACCCGAAACTCGCGGCAGCACGACCGCTGTCGTATTTCGCTTACGGCCTTGGCGAAATTCAGGGCTGGGATTTGCCGCCGACACAAGCTGCGCTGCTCGACGCGCTGGCCGCATTCGGCCTACCGGTGAACAAGGAACGTCGCGCTGTTTCTGGCCCGGACGAACTGGCTAATTTTCACAGTGACATCGCGGTTAAGCGCGACACGCTGGGCTTCGATATTGACGGCGTGGTTTACAAAGTCAATCGCCGCGACTGGCAGGAGCAACTGGGTTTCGTGTCGCGCGAACCGCGCTGGGCCGTCGCCCACAAATTTCCGGCGCAGGAGGAGCTAACGCGTGTGCTCGCCATTGAAGTTCAGGTGGGACGCACTGGCGCAATCACACCCGTTGCGCGACTGGAGCCGGTGTTTGTCGGCGGCGTGACGGTGTCCAACGCGACGCTGCATAACCTAGATGAAGTGCAGCGAAAGGATGTGCGCGTTGGCGACACCGTCATCGTACGCCGCGCGGGTGACGTCATCCCCGAGGTCGTTCGTTCTGTCACTGAACGGCGTCCTAAAGGCACGGTAGCGTTTGCGTTGCCAAGCCACTGCCCGGAATGTTCGTCGCCAGTCGAACGCCCCGAAGGCGAGGCGATTGCTCGTTGTACCGGCGGCATGATTTGTCCTGCGCAGAGAAAGGGTATGTTGCTGCATTTCGCCGCCCGTCGCGCGCTTAATATCGAGGGGCTGGGCGACAAGCTGGTGGAGCAACTGGTCGATGCCAATCTAGTGCATGAAGCCGCCGATTTATTCACGCTGACGCACGCGCAACTCGCGGGCCTGGATCGCATGGGCGACAAATCTGCGGCCAGTGTGGTGGCCGAACTCGACAAGGTCAAGCGCGCAGAGCTGCATCGATTTATCTTTGCGTTGGGCATTCGCCACGTCGGCGAAACGACTGCCAAAGATTTAGCTAAACATTTCGGCGCCATTCACGCGCTGATGAACGCGGATGAGGCCGCGTTACTCGCTGTGCATGACGTCGGCCCCATCGTTGCCGCAAGCATCACGCATTTCTTTGCCAACGATAAAAATCGCAACGCAGTTGAGCGCCTGCTGGCGTGCGGCTTCGAGTTCGCGCCGGTGGTCATGAACGCACCGGCCAACGTAGCCATCGCTGGCAAGACGTTCGTGTTAACGGGCACTTTGCCTACACTCAAACGAGAAAATGCGAAGGCGATGATTGAGGCGGCGGGCGGTAAAGTCTCGGGGTCGGTGTCCAAAAAAACCAACTTCGTGGTTGCGGGCGATGAAGCAGGCAGCAAACTCGATGACGCGCAGCGACTTGGTGTAGCCGTGCTCGACGAAACTGCTTTTTTATCTCTCCTGAATACAGAACAATAATGGCGCAAATTCGCAAAGCAGTGTTCCCCGTCGCTGGTCTCGGCACCCGTTTTTTGCCCGCCACTAAAGCGATGCCAAAAGAGATGTTGACCGTGGTCGACAAGCCGCTGATTCAATACGCGGTGGAAGAGGCCGCCGCAGCCGGCATCACCGACATGATCTTCGTCACCGGACGCAACAAGCGCGCCATTGAAGACCATTTTGATCGCGCCTACGAGCTTGAAAACGAGCTCACGCGCGCCGACAAACAGGATTTGCTCGACGAGTTACGCGCCGCCGTGCCATCGAACATTAACTGCATTTTTCTGCGCCAAGGCGATGCGCTCGGCCTCGGTCACGCCGTGCTCTGCGCGCAGCCGGTGGTAGGCAATGATTCGTTCGTGGTCATTTTGGCCGACGAGTTGATACGTCCCACGGCGAGCGGCTCTGGCGTGCTCGGCGCCACAGCCCAGCTCTGTGCCACGCACGCCCGACTTTGCGCGCAGCACGGGGCGGTTATCGGCGTCAATTACATGCCCGGCGACTCAATTTCTCGTTACGGCGCGATTCGTATCGCCGAAACGCTCGCCCACCCGGACGGCAACGCGATGCGCCTGTCCGGCTTCGTCGAGAAGCCCAAACCCGCCGATGCGCCTTCGCAATTCGGCGCGATTGGGCGATACGTTTTGCCTGCATCCATTTTTTCGCACCTGAAAGACATTAAACGCGGCGCTGGCGGTGAAATTCAGTTGACTGACGGTATCGCCTCACTCATGTCCGCCGAGCCCGTCTACGCGGTTGAAACCGTCGGCGTTCGCTATGACTGCGGCACCAAGCTTGGCTACCTTGAAGCCACCGTCAAGCTCGGCCTCGAACATGCTGAGTTCGGAACAGAATTTGCGACTTTTTTGAAGAAACAGCTTTAGACATAAAACCTTGTTTAACAAGGGCTCAGCGTCATAAATCGTTGATAGTCGATAAATCGCTAAAACCGGCGCTAAGCTCTATAAAATGAGCGTTGCCATAAAAAGATGAACGACGTGTGGCCCCTCGTCGCCTGTGCTACCCGCGCAGTGACGAAGCTCGTTGCGCCTTGCCATTCAGGTTGTGCCGTACGAAAGTAGCGATAGAAACGCGAACAAGAACCGTTCTCATTATGATAGTATTCGCGAATCATTCGTGTTCACGTTTTTTCTTCTGGATCGTTTTATGCAAAAGTTTTTCCGCATCAAATCTTTGGTCACCAGCGCGCTTGTTGCCACCGCCGCTGTCACCAGTCTGGCTGCCGCGACCGCCTTCGCGCAGGACAAAGTAGTCAACCTCTATTCAGCCCGTCACTACAGCACCGACGAGGCGCTGTACACAAACTTCACCAAGGCGACCGGCATCAAAATCAACCGCATCGACGGCGGTGAAGATGCACTGTTGACGCGCATCAAAGCCGAGGGCGCGAATTCGCCTGCCGACGTGTTTTTGACGGTGGACGCAGGGCGGTTGTGGATTGCCGATCAAGACGGCATTTTTGCGCCTGTTGATTCGAAAATATTGAACGAACGTATCCCCGCAGCCTACCGTCTGGCCAGCAATACGTGGTTCGGATTTTCGACCCGTGCTCGCGTGATTTTGGTCGACAAACTGAAGGCTGGACGCGGCGATATCACCTCGTACGAAGACCTCGCCAACCCGAAGTGGAAAGGCCAAATCTGCACCCGTTCTGGCTCGCACGTTTACATGCTCTCCTTGCTGTCGTCGATCATTGAGCACGACGGCGCGGCCAAGGCGGAAGAGTGGGCGAAGGGTGTCAACGCGAACCTCGCGCGCCAGCCGAAAGGTGGCGACACCGATCAGATCAAGGCGGTGGCCGCAGGTGAATGCGCCATCGCGCTTTCAAACACTTACTACTTGGCGCGCTTGATCAAGTCGGATAAAGCTGACGACCGCGCGATCATGGAAAAACTGCGTATTGTGTGGCCCAACACCAGCGGTCGCGGCGTGCACATGAATGTGTCGGGCGGCGGCGTACTCAAAAACGCGCCGAACAAAGACAGCGCCATCAAGTTCATGGAGTACCTTGCGAGCGATGAGGCACAGGGCTACTTCGCCAATGGCAACAACGAGTGGCCGGTGGTGGTGAGCGCAAAGGTCAAGAACGAAGCGCTCGATTCAATGGGCACGTTCAAAGCTGACACGTTGAACATGATCGCGCTCGGAAAAAACCAGCGTCAGGCGCAGGAGATTGTTAATCGGGTTGGGTACAAATAGCGCAGATTCAGAACCCTCCCCCAGCGGGGGAGGGCAGGGTGGGGGAATTTCCCATGCGCGAATCGGGCTTCGATGCGTACGCTACCTTCCCCCACCCCAACCCTCCCCCGCTGGGGGAGGGAGCGGACGCGCTACAGCTTCCGCGCCAACTCAATCAACTCCGCCAACTTCGCATGCGCTTCACGCGGACTCAAATCGTCGGCGTCGAGCGTTGCAAGCAGCGCGATCAGCGGCGATGGCGAATCGCTAACTTCCGCGACGGCGGGCGCGGCAGCAAACAAATCCGCTTGCGGCGCATGATGGGTGCGCTCTTTCTCCAGCCGCTCCAGCTCGCGCCGTGCATCGCGAATCACTTCGGCGGGCATACCGGCCAGTTTCGCCACATCAATCCCGTAGCTGCGGCTCGCAGGGCCCGCTTTTACTTCGTGCAGGAAGACGACTTTGTCGCCGTGCTCGACGACGGAGACGTGAAGATTCACGCAGGTGGCGAAGTCGTTGGCCAGTTCGGTCAATTCAAAATAATGGGTCGCGAAAAGCGTCAAGCTTTGCGCTTTGTTGATCAGCCGCCGCGCGATGGCGGTGGCGAGTGCGAGGCCGTCGAACGTTGACGTGCCGCGTCCGATTTCGTCGACGATGACGAGCGAATTTGGTGTCGCGCGCTGCAAAATCGCAGCAGCTTCGGTCATCTCGACCATGAACGTGGATCGGCCTGATGCCAGATCGTCCGACGCGCCGATGCGGGTGAGCACGCGATCAATCGGCCCGATGGTGGCTTGATTCGCCGCGACGTAGCAGCCCGCGTACGCCATGATCACGGCGAGCGCGGCTTGGCGCATGTACGTGCTTTTACCGCCCATGTTCGGGCCGGTGAGGATCACGCAGCTACGTTTGCTGTCGAGGCGCACGTCGTTCGGAATGAATTGATCAACCAGCGACTCGATCACCGGATGGCGCGCGCCTGCGAGTTCAAGGCACGGCAAGGTTGTGAAATTGGGCCGGGCGAGTTTGAGCGTTTCGGCGCGTTCGGCGAAATTGGCGAGCAGATCCAATTCGGCAAGCGCAGCGCCCGCACGACGAAATTCATCGAGCGCGGGAGCAAGTTTCACCAGCAATTCGTCAAACAATCGCTTCTCTAAAGCCAACGCACGATCATTGGCTGCGAGCGCCTTGTCCTCGAAGGTTTTCAGTTCCGGCGTGATGTAGCGTTCGACGTTTTTGAGCGTCTGCCGCCGCTTATATTCCACCGGCACCTGCGCCACGTAACTCTGCGTGATTTCGATGTAGAAACCACTGACGCGGTTGTATTCCACGCGCAGATTCGGGATGCCAGTTCGCTCACGTTCACGCACTTCCATCGCGGTTAAAAACGCGCTGCTGTCCGACTGAATCGCGCGTAGTTCGTCGAGGTCAGCATCGTATCCACCCGCGATCACGCCACCGTCGCGCACCACCAGCGCGGGCTCGTCCGCGATAGCGCTTTGTAGAAGTGCCAGCCATTGTGGCGTGACGGTAATTGCTGCGTTGAGTTGCTGTAGCGACGCGTCGTTGGCGCGAGATAAAAGTTCGTTCAGTTGCGGCAGCGTAGCGAGCGTCGTGCGCAGCCCTGCCAGCTCGCGCGGACGCACGCTGGCCATCGCTATGCGACTCGCGATGCGCTCGATGTCCGAGAGTCCGCGCAACACGTTCTGCACCGCGCTGAAGCTCACGGCTTGATCGCGAGCGAGCGACGCGACGCCGTCATGCCGCGCACGAGCCTGCGCAGGATCGCGCGGCGGCTCGCACAGACGCGCTCGCAGCAGTCTTGAGCCCGCTGCCGTTTCGCAGCGATCCAATAGCGACAGCAGCGTCGGCTCGGAGGCACCGGACAGCGTCTGCACGATCTCCAGATTGCGAATGGTGGCGGCGTCCATTTCCAGCGCCTCGCTCGCGCGCTCCACCAGCACCGTCGATACTGGTAACCGCGTGCCGCCGTTGACCATGCGCACAAAAGCGAGCCCCGCACCGACCGCGTTGATCGCGAGCGGCACGCGCTCAACGTCGAGATGCGCTAAGGTTCCCGTGCCGAGCGACTGCGTCAATTCGTCCTGCGCGCGGGTCGGCGTGAACTCGTAATCGGGCCGTGCACGCAACATGAAACTGCTGCCCAGCAGAGCGGCCAGCGCGGGCGCGGCGGACTCGCTGTGAATGATTTCAGCGGGCGCTTTGCGGGCGAGGTAGGCTGCGAGTTCCGACTGCTGCACATCACGCAATACCAGCGTTCCGGCGGACGCATTGATCAGCGCGATACCCGCACGTGCGTTGTCCAGTGTCACGGCGGCGAGGATCGTTTCGCGGCGCGGATCGACCAGCGTGGCGTCGGTCACTGTGCCCGGCGTGACGATGCGGGCGACCTTCCGCTCCACCGGGCCTTTGGTCAATCCGGGCACGCCGATTTGCTCGACGATGGCCACGGTCACGCCTGCGCGAACGAGCTTTGAGAGGTAGCCGTCCAGCGCATGAAACGGCACCCCCGCCATCGGAATCGGCGCGCCGTCGGACGTGCCGCGCGCGGTCAGCGTGATGTCGAGCAGCTTCGCTGCGCGGCGCGCATCATCAAAAAACACCTCATAAAAATCGCCCATCCGATACAGCACCAGCTTGTCCGGATGCAGAGCCTTGAGCGCCAGATACTGCTGCATCATCGGGGTGTGGGTGGACATTGGCGAGGGGCGCTAGTTGTTCAAGTGGGGTAGGGTGGGCAACTTGTTGCCCACGGGTTTTGGATTGCGGTTGGCGACGACGCGTGGGCAACAAGTTACCCACCCTACGGCCACTAGCTTTATCGTGAAACGCCCGTTATATATGGGCATAAATGCAAATAATGCCATCTATCGACTTAAGCAATAAATAGCGTCCATGCCCAACGCAAATGCGGGTTAGCGAAAAAAGCTGCTAGCAAAAAACAACCCAATTACGGCTGCAACGTCTTCAACAATTCCGGGAAAATCTTCGGCGTCCCCGCCACGATAGAGCCCGAATCCATGTACGAATCTTCGCCGTCAATGCCGGTCACCAAGCCGCCCGCTTCCATGATCAGCAGCGCACCAGCCGCCATGTCCCACTGGTTCAATTTCATTTCCCAGAAGCCATCGTAGAAGCCTGCTGCAACGTACGCCAGATCCAGCGCTGCCGAGCCCGGACGGCGCAGGCCAGCGGTTTTCGGCATCAGCTTCTTGAACTGGATGACGTACTCGTCGAACGCTGCGCCGTCGCGAAACGGGAAGCCAGTACCGATCAGCGCGTCACGCAATTTGAGCGTTTTTGACACGCGAATCCGGCGGTTATTCATGAACGCACCGGCACCGCGCGTTGATGTAAACAGGTCATTCCGGTTCGGGTCGTAAATCACCGCTTGCGTCAGTTTGCCTTCGACCTGCAGGGCGATCGACACGCAGTACGTCGGTAGACCGTGCAGAAAATTGGTGGTGCCATCAAGCGGGTCGATGATCCAGATATGGTCCGACTGCGAGTTCCCGCGGGTGTTGCCGGAGCCTTCTTCGGCGATGATGCCGTGGTTCGGATACGCGCCGAGCAGCGTATCTACAATCGTCTCTTCGGCCTTGCGGTCAATCTCGGTTACGAAGTCGCCGGGGCCCTTGCTGTCGATGGTGAGTCGGTCGAGATTGCGCGCCCCAAACTGAATGATTTCGGCGGCGTCGCGGGCGGCTTTTACCGCTGTGTTGAGCATCGGATGCATGAGATGACTTCGAAAATTTTGGAAAGAGCGTGTGAGTCAGGCAAACATCGAAGCTGCGAAACCGACGGAATCTCGCGATTTTAGTCTGCCGACGAAAGCGCCGACCAACCCGATGCAAAACTCGCTGGCCCAAGTCGTCGTCGTGCTGTCGCACACTTCGCATCCCGGCAACATCGGTGCCGTCGCGCGGGCCATGAAAACGATGGGTCTGAGCGAGCTGCGGCTGGTCAATCCTGATGAATTTCCCAGTGAAATAGCGACTGCGCGTGCGTCGGGGGCGACCGACGTTTTGGATGCTGCGAGCGTGTTTTCCGAGTTGAAGGGCGCGCTGGCCGACTGCGTTTACGTGGTCGGCAGCTCCGCGAGGGGGCGTGATTTTGTCGGCGAAGTGGCCGACGCAAGAACCGCCGCGGCACGCCTGATCGAAGCAACGGGTCAAGGCAAAGTAGCTCTGCTGTTCGGGTGCGAAACCAGCGGCCTGACCAACGCCGAGGTTGCGCTGTGCCAGACGCTAGCCTTCATTCCCACCAATCCCGACTATTCATCGTTGAATCTCGGCAGCGCTGCGCAGGTTTTCGCCTACGAATTGCGCATGGCGGCTGGCCTCGTGCAAGGCTACGAAGCGCCCGAATTTCAACCGGCCACGCAAATCGAAATCGACGCAATGTTTGTCCACATGGAACAAACGCTCACCGAAATCGATTTCTACAACCCGGCCAACCCGAGGCGCTTGTTCCCGCGTTTGCGGCGATTGTTCAACCGTACGCGACTGGAGCGGGAAGAGGTGGATATTTTTCGCGGGATTTTTAGCGCGGTACGCAAGCATAAGGCCGCTACGGACCCTTCAATTCACTCGCCCAGCGAAGATTAATCGACCCGCTTATCGGTCGCTTTCTCGCGCGCTGCTTCTACCGCCGTTGCAGCATCACCTGGTTGGAAGAGCGCCTCAATTGCTGGATCGTGTCGCCTTACAAAAGTCCGCTGAGTTCTTCGCACACGACTGCTTTCCGTCACGGGTTCCATCGGAG
>JANNYE010000082.1:0-2198 GCA_031409935.1 Burkholderiales bacterium
TCCGCTTGTTTGGGCACGAAGTAATACATGATGCCGAGAAATCCTGCGGTCAACAAAAAGCCCACCGCGTTATGGCCGTACCACCACTGGATCATCGCGTCCTGCACGCCAGCGTAGGCTGAATAGGATTTAGTCAACGACACTGGAATCGCCGCACTGTTGACGATGTGCAGCAGCGCGATGGTGATGATGTACGAGCCAAAAAACCAATTGGCCACATAAATGTGTGACGTGCGGCGCTTGACGAGCGTGCCAAAAAAGACCACTGCGTACGCGATCCAGACTACGGCTATAAGAATGTCGATGGGCCACTCAAGCTCGGCGTATTCTTTGCTGCTGGTGACACCCAGCGGCAGCGTAATTGCAGCCAAGACAATAACCAACTGCCAGCCCCAAAAAGTGAAGGCGGCGAGCTTCGGCGCAAACAGTTGCACATGTGACGTGCGCTGCACTACGTAGTACGAAGCTGCAAACAGCGCGCAGCCACCGAACGCAAAGATCACCGCATTGGTGTGCAGAGGGCGAAGACGTCCAAAATTCAAATACTCGTGCGCATTCAAGTCTGGCCATACTAGCTGGGCAGCGATGATCACGCCAACCAGCATGCCAACCAGACCCCACACTACCGTCGCTATCGCGAACTGATACACCACTTTGTAGTTGTATGTCTCGTGTTCAGCGCTTATCGCGCGGCCATTCCCCATTTGCTTGTCTCCACTTTCTGTTCACGATCACTGCGGTCTATTGAAGTTACCGTCGGTTGCTCGCGGGCATGTTGACGCGCGTCAAGGGATGCGTGGTTAAGGCGGACTGATCTCGTCAGTTGTCGTTATCATCAATCACACTTCGACCCGCCTCCTCAAGATCATCAAACTGCCCCGATGTGGTTGACCACCAGAACGCGGCACCGATAATCACAGCCAGCACTAGCGCGAGCGGGATCAGAATAAACAGCGATTCCATTAGCTTTCCACTGCACTGGCTCGACTAAGGCGCATGACGTTGAGCATCACCACGGCGGAGCTCAGTGCCATGCCAACGCTGGCGATCAAGGGATTGACAACGCCCGCCACCGCAAACGGAATGGCGATCAAGTTGTAAGCGATGGCCCACACGAAATTTCCGCGCACCACCGCGTTCACAAGCTGCGCATAGTCGATTGCGTTGTCGATTGCAGTTAGGTCGGCGTTCGTGCACACTAAATCCGCACTCGCCCGCGCGGCATCACTTGCCGCGTGCACCGCAATGGCGACGTCCGCTCCTGCAAAGCCAATGCTGTCGTTCGTGCCGTCGCCAATCATTACCGTAGTTCGGCCTTCTTGCTGCAACTGACGAACACGCAATGCTTTTTGCTGAGGTGTGAGTGCGCCGGATGCCTTGCGAATATTGAGCGCCGTAGCGAGGGCTCTCGTTTTATCGGCATGATCGCCACTTAGTATTTCGACCGTACCGCGGCGCTGCAACGCTTGCACCAAAAGCGAGGCTCCTGCTTTTGCAGTCTCCGAAACATCGAGCGCGCCAAGATTGCCTTGGACGTCGGTCAGCCAAAGGCGACTGGCGCTGTTGTCGCCGTCGGTTGCGCCAGCAAATTCGGCGCGGCCAAAGCGATAAGCAACGCCACCAATCGTGCCCGACACGCCCTCACCCGGCGTCCAGCTTAGATCGCTTGGCTTCGTACCGTGCGGGTTCGGTAACTCAAGCGAGCGCAGCGCTACAGCGAGCGGATGATTCGCAGCGCGTTCGAGCGTGGCGATAATCGTCAGCGCGTCCGCCTCGCTGAAACCAGCACGAAGCGAGACGACACCGTTGACCTGTGGCACCGACAACGTGCCGGTTTTGTCGAGGAGGAAGGCATCAGCCCTTGCGAGTCTCGCCAGCGCCTCGGTTCGGCGCAACACGATGCCACGACTAAGCAAACCAGCAAAAGCCTTGGCATGCGCCGCAGGTGCCGCCAGCGCCAAAGCGCAGGGGCAACTGATGATCAACACCGCAATCGCACGCTCCGCCGCTGCGCCCACACCGGATGGCAGCATCGCGATAAAAGTTGCCCCGGCTACCAGCGTCACGGCGGGCATGAAATAGCGCGCCACGATGTCCGCCAGTGCGAGCGACTCTGGCTTGCTTGAATCATCCGCCAAATTCATCAGGCGACGCTCCGTGCTCGCCTCGACCGTGTGGGTCGTGCGGATGACGATTGC
>JANNYE010000083.1:0-74982 GCA_031409935.1 Burkholderiales bacterium
TGCGAATCGGTGACGTCGCGCGTCTCTATCGCCCACTCCAAACCCTGCGAATAGCTGTACGCGCCGACCGGCAGTACGGGGGAGGCAAGTTGCAGCAAACGTGGCAGCGTGACCACGGTTAGCGATCCTCATTTCTAGGCATCAGGCCGTCATGAATCTTGCCGCCATGCCCTTCGTCATCATGCGAATGATGCACATGACTGTGCCCGTAGGCGCCGCTCTCAGGCTGAAAACCACGCCGCACCTCAGTAACCGTGCCGCCCAAACCTTCGACCATGGCACGAAGCACATGGTCAGGCAGCATAAGCAAATGATCGTCCTCCACCTGCAACGGCACATGGCGATTTCCGACGTGATACGCGATGCGCGCAAGCTGCGTCGGACTCAAAGCGCGCACCTCATGCAGCGATTCGTTCGCGGCGATGACTTCAACAATGCGGCCATCTTGCAACGCCAGTTTGTCGCCGTGCGACAGCATCGAACCCACCTTGAGCTGAATGCCAATCTCTTCGCCACTGGCCAACGCCACACGTACGCGAGAGCGTTCGCGTTGATCGAATGTGAGCTCTACCGATTCGACGGCCTGAATGTCGCGCGGAACTAAATGGGTTGCTGTTTGCATCAATTTATAGGGTGCGCTCTGCGCACCAATCCTCTAAAAAAAACGGTTTGGTGCGCGGAGCGCACCCTATGTTGAACGCAGCTCAAAACAAAAAATACCGCTGCGCCATCGGCAAAACTTTCGCGGCGTCGCAGGTCAGCAGTTGACCGTCTGCGCGCACCACATACGTCTCAGCGTCGATTTCCATGTGCGGCATGTAGCCGTTCAAAACCATGTGTTGCTTGCGTACTTTGCGAATGGCTTTGACAGGTATGACCGTCTTCTCAAGCCCATACTTTTTCGCCACACCCAGTTGAAACGCAGCCTGCGAAACAAACGTCAATGAACTCGAAAACAGCGCCTTGCCAAATGCGCCAAACATCGGGCGACCATGCACCGGTTGCGGCGTTGGAATGGACGCGTTGGCGTCGCCCATAAGCGCCCACGCGATCTGGCCCCCCTTCAAAATCATCGATGGCTTGACGCCGAAAAACGCCGGACGCCAGAGTACGATGTCGGCCCACTTGCCTTCTTCTAGCGAGCCGACTTCGTGCGATACGCCGTTGGCAATGGCTGGGTTGATGGTGTATTTCGCGATGTAGCGGAGGGCGCGGAAGTTGTCGTTTCTGGAGTTGGCTCTGACTTCAGCGCCACCCTCACCCCCGGAGCCACCAGCGACACGTGTGTCTTTGCCTCTCCCGCCTGCGGGAGAGGGGGACTCAGGCGGCAAAAATCCCCGCTGCACTTTCATCTTATGCGCCGTCTGCCAGGTGCGGGTGATGACCTCGCCGACGCGGCCCATCGCCTGCGAGTCCGACGACATCATCGAGATCGCGCCGAGATCGTGCAGGATGTCTTCTGCTGCAATCGTCTCGCGACGAATGCGCGATTCAGCGAACGCCAGGTCTTCTGCAATCGCTGGATCAAGGTGATGACACACCATGAGCATGTCGAGATGCTCGTCGATGGTGTTGACGGTGTACGGCATCGTCGGGTTGGTCGATGCGGGCAAGAAATTATCGGTGCCGATCACTTTCAAAATGTCCGGAGCATGACCACCGCCCGCGCCTTCGGTGTGAAACGCGCAAAGCCCGCGACCTTTCGTCGCCGCAATCGTGTCTTCCACAAAACCCGATTCGTTCAGCGTGTCGGAGTGAATCGACACTTGCACATCGTACTTATCGGCGACGTTCAAACAGTTGTTGATCGCGGCAGGTGTGGTGCCCCAGTCTTCATGCAGTTTGAGACCAATCGCGCCTGCCTCAATCTGTTCGGCAATGGGCTTCGGCTGGCTGATGTTGCCCTTGCCGAGAAAGCCGATGTTCATCGGGAAGGCTTCTGCGGCGCGCAACATTTCGCGCATGTGAAAGATGCCGGGTGTGACCGTCGTGGCGCTCGTTCCCGCTGCTGGCCCCGTGCCACCGCCGAGCATCGTCGTTACGCCGCTTGCCAGTGCTTCTTCGATTTGCTGCGGGCAAATGAAGTGAATGTGCGCATCAATGCCGCCTGCGGTGACGATCATGCCTTCACCGGCGATTACTTCCGTCGCGCCACCAATCGGCACTGTGACGTTCGGTTGCACGTCGGGGTTGCCGCCTTTGCCGATCTTCCACACACGGCCATTCTTGAGGCCTATATCAGCTTTGATAATGCCGAGTCTCGCGTCGATGATCAACGCGTTGGTGATGATAGTGTCGGCCACTTTCGATGCGGGCAGTTGCGATTGACCCATGCCGTCGCGAATGACTTTGCCACCTCCGAATTTGACCTCTTCGCCATAAGTTGTGAGGTCGCGTTCGACCTCAATGAACAGCTCGGTGTCGGCCAGACGAACACGGTCGCCTGTGGTCGGGCCGTACATTTCGGCATAGGCACGGCGTGACAGCGTGGTCATTATTTCGCGCCTTTCGCTGTGCGTTTGGCCTTGATGGATTTAGCGTTTTTTGCGGCTGGTTTTGCTTTGGATGCAATAGTTTTTTTCGCCGCAAGAGATCCCATCACCAAGCCACGAAAACCAAACACAGTGCGGCTTCCAGCAAGATCAACCAGCTCCACCGTACGCGATTGACCAGGTTCAAAACGCACCGCCGTTCCTGACGCGATATTGAGCCGCATGCCGCGCGAAGTTTTGCGGTCAAACTGCAACGCTTCGTTAGTCTCAAAAAAGTGATAGTGGGAACCCACCTGAATCGGGCGGTCACCGGTGTTGGACACCGCGACCGTTTGCGTTTTGCGCTTCGGATTGAGTTCGATTTGGCCGTCGACCGTGAGGACTTCACCGGGAATCATGTGTGCCTCACTGAATCGGGTTGTGAACGGTGACGAGTTTGGTTCCATCCGGAAACGTCGCTTCCACCTGAATATCAGGGATCATTTCCGGCACGCCTTCCATCACATCCGCGCGCGCGAGAATGGTCGTGCCGAAACTCATAAGCTCGGCGACCGTGCGTCCGTCACGCGCGCCTTCGAGCACCGCTGCGCTGATGAGCGCAATGGCTTCCGGGTGATTGAGCTTCAACCCGCGTGCCTTGCGCCGTTCGGCCACGAGGCCCGCAGTGAAGATCAGCAACTTGTCTTTTTCTCTGGGACTCAGATCCATGTCACAACCCTTTTTAGGTACTCCAGATTCGCGGCAGCTGCGGCTCCCGCCCGAACACCTGCAATCGTATTCTTTTCCACACGCCAATCAGCAAGTTGCGTACCGCTTCCGGCGCGGCCCCCATTGCTTTGATGACGATGACACCAGCCTCGGGTGACGAGGCTGCCGCGAGTGGCGCTTCACCCAACTCGGCGCGCACAGCCGCGAGCACATCAGCCGACACTAAACCTGATTCGAAATCAGGCAACGCAATCCACGCTGTCGCCGTAACCGGCAACCCGCGAAACCCCAGCGGTGAACTCATGAGCGGATCATTGCCCGTCAAGACCATACACTCACGCCACAACGGTGCGCCGCCGTCGGCACGCACCAAACGAATGCTCTGCCGAAATTCGCCCGTTGCAAAGCGTTCGCCGCGCGTGGTGCGGCCCAGACAAAGCATTTCCCAGCCGAAAAAAATTGCTTTTGATGCAAGCCTGATTTCCAGCGTCTGCTTTGCTCGCGCTCCGTCAAACACCATCGTCTCCTGCGGCATCCATTCCAAATGCGCGTCGTCCGCCACATGCAAGCGCGTGGTGGCGGAGGCCGCAGCGCCGGTGGATCGATACCACTTTTGCGCCCCGGGCGTGGTGGCTAACGCATGTGCGCCACTGTCCACGCGCAGGTCAACGGCGAGGCTGTCGCCAGCGACGATGCCACCCGGCGGATGCACGATGACGGCGTGGCAAATGGCATCAGTTTCGGGGTACAGCGGCTTGAGGATGCGCAGCGGGCCGAAATGATTGCGCTCGGTCATCACGGTGCGTGTTGCGCCGTTGACCTCGCGGGGTTCGAAGTGGAGGTTCAGGCGGGCTGACCAGCCGGTCGCGAGCCCCTCCCCCCCGGAGGGGGAGGGGTTGGGGAGAGGGGGAGCGCTGCGACGACGTATGGTCTGACTAGAAGCCGCGCCCTCTCCCCCCGCCCCTCTCCCTCCGGGGGAGAGGGGAGCCGAACCGTGCTCCTCGTTCATATCGAACGCCGACTCAAGACCGCCATCGCCAAAACTCCACCCACCAACCCCCAAAACGCACTAGCAATCCCGAACATCGAAAGCCCGGACGCGGTGACCAGAAAGGTGATCATCGCCGCTTCGCGATTCTTCTCCTCCACTACCGCTGTTGCCAATCCGTTACCAATCGTGCCCATCAACGCGAGTCCAGCCAGCGCAACAATCAACTCACGCGGAAACGCCGCGAACAGCCCGCCCACAATCGCTCCGAACAGCCCGATCAGGCAATAGAACACGCCCGCCATGACCGCTGCCGTATAGCGCTTGTCCTTGTCCTCATGCGCCTCGCTGCCCATGCAAATCGCTGCGGTGATCGCGGCAAGATTGAGTGCGAATGCGCCAAACGGAGCAAAGATCAGGTTGATAATTCCCGTGGTCGTGATCACTGGCGAGATCGGCGTGTCATAGCCCGCACCGCGCATCACGGCCACGCCGGGCATGTTCTGCGACGCCATCGTCACCATGAACAGTGGCAGGCCGAGACCGATGACCGCCGAGAGTGAAAACTCGGGCGTCACCCACACCGGCTTTGCCCATTCGACGCTCACCGCAGACCACTTGAGCGCGTCCGCGCCTGCGGCGAATGCGATGCCAACGCCGAGCACGCCGACCACGCCATAGCGCGGCCAGAAGCGACGGCCCAGCAAGTGTGCGGCAAACATGGCGAGCACCATAGCGGGAGCCGTCTTGATCGAGCTGAATGCCTCAAGCCCAAAGCGCAGCAGTACGCCTGCGAGCATCGCTGAAGCGATGGCGATCGGGATGCGCTTCATCAATCGCTCAAACAAACCCGAGACACCGGCGATGATGATCAGTACCGCGCAAAACACGAACGCACCGACCGCCTCCGGCATCGTCACGCCCGCAGCGCTCGTCGCGATGAGCGCGGCACCGGGCGTTGACCACGCCGCGACGACTGGCTTTTTGTAGATCAACGAAGGAATGATGGAGGCGAGCCCCATGCCCAAGCCCAGCGCCCACATCCACGAATTGACCTGCGCCTGATTCGCGCCGAGCGCCAACGCGGCCTGAAACACCAGCGCGCCGGTGCTGGTGAAGCCTACGAGGACAACGACGAAACCGGTGACGACGGCGGAGAGCGAAAGATCGCGGAAGAAGGACATGGGGCGGATTGACGTGGTGCAGCGATCATTGTTGCAGAGCCCGGCTTGCGATCAGCTCAGAGGCAGAATGGATGACGTTTGATATCGGAATGACGATACGGCTTTTCAGTGAAAGACCCATTTAATATGGGCCTAACTGGTTAAAAGGCTATTTATCGATAAATTGCTAAATGCGCTCTTAGGCCCAATGGTTAAGCCATTTAATCCAAAAAGCTGTTAGTCCCGTTTCCAAGCCCGCCGCCCCTCAATGCGTTGGTGCAATCGCTTCGCCCGCGTTTCCTTTCGCTTGGCGCTGGTCACTTAATGGGCGTGGCGAATTGCGTGATGTCCGTGGGCGACCACACCGCCATGACTATGCTTTCTCGCGCTTTTTCGCGTGATACGTCAATGCCATTGCAACGCAAATTCTCAGCGCCTCAACCGGTACGTCATCGCTCTCATCAAACACCAACGCGCGGTTGCCTTCAAACTTCAACGCGGTCGGAAACATCGTCTTGAACGAATCGACCAACGGGGTCTGGCAATTGAAATACATCGCGTACTGCGTGGGCCGCGCGGTCTTCCACGCGATGCGAATCGTGCTGCCGCTCTTCGACGCCGCCGTCACAAAAGCGGGCTCGCCCCATTTCAGCGATTCCTCCAGCGGCCCAACGCCCGCCGTTTGTGCGGCGACCTCAAGAATCAACGTGCGCAACGCCATGAGTTTTTTTCGCATGCTCGGCGGATAACTGTCAAAAGTTTTTGCCACATCGGGTGGTTGCATGAGCCGCAGCAAAATGTCACCTTGTCCGCGAGTTGGAAGAAGACATCAAAGATTATCGCGATTGTTCAGCGCTCGCTCAACTTACGCTTGAGCAATCCAGTGCAAAATCGTGTCGCCATAAATCTCATTACTCGACGCACTCAAAAATTGAGCGACACACTACACACACAACCCGCCCAATCTGCGCCGCTCAAGGTCGGTGCTGTGCTGCTTGCCGCCGGCGCGGGCAGTCGGCTTGGTGGGCGTCCAAAATCGTTGCTCGAACTTGATGGTGTGCCGCTAATCCGCAGGATATGTATTGCGCTGAGCGACGCCGAAATTGACCCGGTCGTCGTGGCGCTGGGTCATCATGCTGACGCCATTGAATGGGCAGTGCAGGATTTACCCGTCAAGCGAGTGCGCAATCCATCGCCCGACGATGGGCCCGCATCATCACTACGCATCGGCTTGCATGCGCTCACGATTGATGTGGATGCAGTGATCGTCTTGCTCGCTGACCAGCCTTTGATTACGGTGAAAGATATTGCCGATTTGATCGAGGCATTCAAATCGCGTGGCGAACGGCAAATGGTGGTGCCGCGCGTTAGTGGTGAGCCAGGCAATCCGATCATTTTGGCGGCCGCGTTGCGTCACGAGTGGCTGGCAGGAGACGTGAGCGCTACCGGTCAGCGCTGGCGTAATGCAAACCCGACACGCGTGCATTGGTTTGACACGAGTAACGATCACTACGGCGTCGACATTGATACGCCGGAGGACATCGTGCGGTTCACCGCGAGCACGCGTCGGACGCTGCGTTGGCCGGACGAGCGAAGCTGATTACGTAGCCGCAACATCCCGTTTGAATTTGTGGCACTAAACCGGCGCGTTATCCTTGCCGCCTGAACACGGAGGTTGCAGCAATGAATGATCACGTAATCGTTAACGTCGCGGGGCCATTGATGAGCCTGACGATGAATCGACCTGAGAAAAAGAACGCGCTGACCAACGCCATGTACGGCGCCCTGGCCGACGGCTTGCAGCGCGCGCAGGACGACCCGGCCATTCGCTGCATCCTGATCCGCAGCGAGGGCGACAGCTTCACCGCAGGCAACGATCTGAGCGACTTCGCCGCCGTGTCGGCTGGCACCGCATCCACCGAGCGACATGTGACGCGCTTTCTGCACGGCCTCGCCATGGCCGACAAACCGATCGTCGCCGCCGTGCAAGGATTAGCGGTGGGCGTGGGCACCACCATGCTGCTGCACTGCGACGTTGTCTGCGTCACCGAGCAGGCGCGACTGATCACGCCGTTCGTCAATTTGGCGCTGGTGCCGGAGGCTGCATCGAGCCTGTTACTACAAGCGCGCATCGGCTACGCGCGAGCGTTCAGCATGATCGCGCTGGGTGAGCCTGTGGACGGCAAGACGGCCGTGGAATGGGGTCTGGCGCGCTATCTGGTGAGTGCCGACGGGTTGCGCGCCAAAGCTCTGACTGTCGCCCACACGCTCGCTGAAAAACCCATCGGCGCGCTGCGCGCCAGCAAACGCCTGATGCGCGACGGCGAGCAGTTAACGCAGGTGATGGATCGCGAAAGTGCGGTGTTCGCCGAGCGACTCAAATCACCGGAAGCGGCGGAAGCATTTCGTGCGTTTGCCGAGAAACGGCCACCGAATTTCGCGAGGTTTAGCTGACGTCGCTTGCGACCGTTACCGCTATCGCAGGCTACGCCTGTTTAGAGCGGCGGAACACATACGCGCCGAGGCCCGCCATCGACACCCCGAGCAAAAGCAACAATGGCAAGCCCATGACCGGAACCGGTCCAGGCGGCGGTTGCAACACCAATTGAGCGCGAATCTCACCGCCAGGGAACGCCGCCGTGTGCAGGTTCACATAGAAATTGCCGGGGTTAGCAACGATTTCTGTCGCAAACGTGGTGCCGATATTGGTCGTGCCTGTGTAGGCATTAAAGAAGTTGAGCACCACTGGGCCATTGGCGCCCGCAGCGCCTCGATGAATGTGATGTCCCGTCACGGCACTTTGCGCGATAGAACTGCTAGTGCTCCAGAAGAGCCCACCGGTCGTTGGGTTAATTGCCACCGCTGTGGTGCCGGTGGCGGTTGAAGCATTTGCCGGCACCTCGTTTGCGCCAGATAACACGGCGGTGAAGGATGACGACTGCGCAAAGCAAACCGCACTCAATCCCAACGCAACAGCGGCACCGAACCAACGTGCGCCGCGCGACCAAGAACCACTCATATCTATCCCCTAAAAAAAACGGAAATTTCCTACCAAATTGTAAGCGTAAGTATCCTGTTAGCCCAAGCGCGAGTGTCAGTGTTTACCCCAACGTACCGATTGCGCGGACGCCGCCAGCAGGGTGGGCAATGAAATCTCGGTCACAGCGCGCAGCAAAGCGCGCTGAGCGAGTTGCCACGCCTCATCGCCGACGACGCCTCTCTCCAGCAGCGCAGCGCCTGTGCTCGAATACAGCGGGCCGACGAACACTTCAAAATCGCGACGCAGCAGCGCCGCCTGTACCTTGTTTAACCGCGTGCTTGCCGCGTTAGACATCGCGTCCGATAGCGCGACCACCTTAATTGCCCCCTCCGCAAAGCCGCGCGAAGTGTCGCTTTTTGTACACCAATAGTCGAAAGATTCCTTGACGGCAGTACGATAAAACGGCGTCCAATCCAGCGTCACAGCGGCTGCTTGCGCCCGCGGTGCTACGCTGCTTTGATCGACGTGCCAGCCAATCACGCGCACCCGACGCTGCTTTGACTCGACCCATTGTGCAACCGCCGAGCTATCGGTGGTGGCGACCAGCACATCAGCCCCCCGCTTGGTGAGCGCTTGCGCCGCCGCAATCTCCACGGCGGCATTGGCGCGCATTCCTGTCCACAGCACCTGCGTGGTGATGCGCTGATCGACGCTCTGCGCGCCAAGCGCAAACGCGTTGACCTCCGCGACACTCTGCGGCGCTGCCCACGGCGCAACCACACCGACTTTTCTACTGCGCGTGTGTCCCGCCGCGATGATGCCCGCGAGATAAGCCTGCTCAACGTGGCGAATTGCGTACGTGCGCATATTGATGAGTATCGGCCCACTCACCGTTTGCTCCACTTTCACGTCATAGTCCGCCGCCGCCACCCGCGCTGCCGCATCTGCATGCAGCGGATCGGTGGCAAAAAAAACTTTGTAGCCTCGCGATGCAAGCTCGCGAAAAATACGATCCGCGTCGCTCGCCGTGTCCACTCGCTCAACGGCAATGCTTTGCACACGAGACGAAAATTCCTCTGTGATCGCCTTGCGGGCAGCCTCGTGCGACCGCGCCCACGTACTTTGCGCGATCAAACCACGATACACAAACACGATCGGCACAGGCTCCGGCCGCCCGGTGGTGATGCGCTGCGGCTTGGTTGCCTGCGGGATGAGCGCGGGTTGCTGCGCCTGCGCCGGCATCTGCAGAGTGCTGGCTACGCACAGGAAACCAAGCATCAACAACCGCCGCATGCACACCGCCTAAGGTTTAGCCGCCAACCCCAACCGCTCAATCAGCAGGCGATCCTTAGCGAAGGTGTCGCGTGCCCACTTTGCATAATCTTCGCCGCTGCGATACCAGATGTCCTGATTTAATTGATCGAGCACTTCCATGTGCTTCGGATCATCCATCGCTTTTTTGAACGCATCGTGTAGCGTTTTGATGATGGCCGGATCCATACCTTTCGGGCCGACGAGGCCGTACGGCGAATTGCCGATCACATTGAAGCCCGCGTCCTTCGCGGTGGGCACATTCGGCCAGCGCTTGGTGCGTTTTTCGCCAAAGGTTGCGAGCAAACGCATCTGCCCGCCGTCGATGTATTTGTCCCAACCGCTGGCGTCCGAGCCCGCCATCACGTGACCGCCAAGCAGTGCGGTCATCAAGTCGGCGTTACCTTTGTACGGGACGTGGTTGAGTTGCACCTTGGCCGCATCGGCAACCTCCTCCATCAGCAAATGCGGGGAAGTGCCAGTGCCGGTTGAACCGTAGTCAATCTTGCCTGGTTGTTTGCGTGCGGCGTCCACATATTCGGCAAACGATTTGTAAGGTGAATCACTCTTCACCACAAAGCCAAAGGTGTAGCCCGACACGCCGATGATGAAGCTGAAATCGGTGAGCGGGTTCCACGCTGTTTTTTGCATGTGCGGGATGCGCAGCATGCCCATTGGGAATTGCGCGATGGTGTAACCATCGGGCTTGGCTGCAAGCGCCATGTTGCCGGGGCCAAGCGTGCCACCGCCACCGGGCTGGTTTTGCACGATGATGGTTTGCCCCAGATTTTTTCCAGCAATGTCTGCGAGTGTGCGCAGGTGCCGATCCGTCGAACCACCCGCAGGCCACGGCACGATCAGATTGATCGGTTTGTTCGGATAGGCCTGCGCAAACGCGGCGCTGGCACCGACGATCAGCGGCGCGGTCACCGTAAGCGCGGTAAGCGACAAAGCAACACGACGGCGCGAAGAAGAAAAAATAGAACAATCAAACACTGGAATTACCTCCTAAGTATGTAGCAATTATTAGCCGCAAACCGTGCCGCGCGTGCAGGGACAATACTGATTGTGATGCCGCGATTGAGTCGAAGTGATCAACGCCTTTCAACGCTTGACGGACTGCGCCAACGCCCACGCTTGCTCAGCGAGTGGACGCGCGCGACGGCCCGCCTCCAGCGCGCGCTCGCTCGATGCATTGCCTTGCAGCGCGCGCGCCATGATGCCTTGCAGAATACCGACGAGGCGAAACATGTTGAACACGAGGTAGTAGTTCCAGTCGGCAGCGCTCACGCTGCTGGCGTCGCCGCGACCGGTGCGATGAAGGTAGCGTTGCAAGTACGCGGGCTCAGGGGGGATGCCGAGCACGGCCACATCCAGCCCCGCTAGCCCGCGTGACCCATCGCCGTTCCTCATGCGCCACGCCATGCAGTGATAGGCAAAGTCCACCAGCGGATGGCCCAGCGTGGAAAGCTCCCAGTCGAGCACGGCCAGAATGCGTGCCTCTTCCGGATGAAAAATCACGTTGTCGATGCGGAAGTCGCCATGCACTATTCGCGTTTCGTCGCCCGCTTTTTTCTGCACTGGAATGTGCTTTGGCAGCCAGTCGATAAGCTGGTTTGCTGCATCAATCGTCTCCGTTTCGGCGGCGCGATATTGCTTGGTCCAGCGGCCGACCTGACGCTCGATATAGTTACCCGGTTTGCCGTAATCAGCGAGACCGATGGCCACCGGATCAACGCGATGCAGCTCGGCGATCACGCGATTCATTTCATCGTAATGTGCGGCGCGATCAATGCGAGTCATGTCGGGCAAGGCGGGGTCCCACAGGATCCGGCCCTCGACACAATCCATGATGTAGAACGCGGTGCCGATGACGCTCGTGTCTTCGCACAAGGCATAGGCACGCGCGACCGGCACATCCGTTTTGGCGAGCGCGCTGATCACGCGAAACTCTCGGTCCACCGCGTGCGCCGACGGCAGCAACACGCCGGGCGGCTTGCGGCGAAGCACGTAGCGTTTGCCGTTCGCACTCAGTCGAAAGGTGGGATTGGATTGCCCACCTTTGAATTGCTCGACCGCTAGCTCACCAGAAAATCCTTCGACGTGATTGCGCATAAAAGCGCCAAGCGCGGCGTGGTCAAACGCATGCTCGGGAGCGACCGCGCGGGTGCCTGAGAACTGAGAGAGGTCAGTCATAAATTCAGATCAGATGGTGACGCCACCATCAACCACGATGGCTTGCCCGGTCACAAACGATCCTGCTTGCGAAGCCAGAAAAATTGCTGCGCCAGCAATCTCGTCTGGCTCACCAATGCGGCGCAGTGGCGTGGACGACGTGCGCAGTTTCAACGCCTCGGGGTCTTCCCACAGCGCCTTCGCAAAATCAGTTTTGATCAACCCCGGCGCGATGCAGTTCACACGAACGTTGTACGGCCCGTACTCCACCGCAAGATTGCGCGCGAGCTGAAAATCGGCGGCTTTAGAGACGTTGTACGCACCAATCACCGACGAGCCGCGCAGCCCGCCAATTGATGAGACGATAATGATCGCGCCGTCCCTGCGCTCAATCATTTGCGGCGCAGCAAACCCGATTAACCAGTGGTTGGCGATAACGTTGTTTTCGAGAATTTTGCGAAACTGATCGTCGGCGATTCCAGCGAACGGGCCGTAGTACGGATTGCTCGCCGCATTGCACACGAGGATGTCGACTTTGCCCCACTGCGCCGTAGTTTCATCCACCAGCTGCTTTAGTTGATCTTTCGACGAAATATTGGCGGGGATCGAAATAGCTGCGCCCGCGCCATACTTGGCGTTAATCGAATCGGTGACCTCCGCGCAAGCTTCAGCCTTGCGCGATGAGACGACCACTTTTGCGCCCTGCTCCGCCATACGCTCGGCAATGGCCTTGCCAATGCCGCGCGACGAGCCAGTGATGATGGCGACCTTGCCGGTCAATGAAAAGAGGCTCATGTCATTTGTCCCCGCGAGCCGGAGGCGTCGCTGTCGCTGGATAGCGCCCATATTCCATCCGTGCAATGGTGCGGTTATGCACTTCATCCGGCCCGTCCGCCAGCCGCATGGTGCGCATGCTCGCGTATTGCTTGGCTAGCCCCGCATCGGTGGATACACCCGCGGCGCCAAACGCCTGAATTGCGTTGTCGATGATGCGCAGCGCCATGCGCGGTGCGGCCACCTTGATCATGGCAATTTCCTGACGCGCGATCTTATTGCCAACCTTATCCATCATGTCAGCGGCTTTCAGGCACAGCAACCGCGTCATTTCAATATCGATGCGCGCTTCGGCAACGCGTTCGTCCCAAATGGACTGCTCGGAAATTCGCTTGCCAAACGCGGTGCGTGATTGCAGGCGTTTAACCATTTTTTCAAGCGCTACTTCGGCGCTGCCGATGGTGCGCATGCAGTGGTGAATACGTCCCGGCCCCAATCGCCCTTGCGCGATTTCAAAACCGCGTCCTTCGCCCAACAACAAATTTTCGGCAGGCACACGCACATCATGAAACACCACCTCGGCATGGCCGTGCGGCGCATCGTCAAAGCCAAACACGGGCAGCATGCGAACTACCTCGATGCCCGGCGTGTCCAGTGCCACCAGAATCTGCGATTGCTGCGAATGGCTAGGCGCGTCGGGGTCGGTTTTGCCCATCACAATGGCCAGCTTGCAACGCGGATCGCCCACGCCAGATGACCACCATTTACGCCCGTTGATCACGTAATGATCCCCGTCGCGGCGCATCGACGTTTGGATATTAGTCGCGTCGGATGAAGCAACGTCCGGTTCGGTCATCAAGAATGCTGAGCGAATAGAGCCTTCCAGCAGCGGCTGCAACCACTGCGCTTTGTGCGCGGCGCTGCCGTAGCGTGCGAGCACTTCCATGTTGCCCGTGTCCGGCGCGGAGCAGTTGAAAACCTCGGAAGCGAAGCCCACTTTGCCCATTTGTTCGGCGCACACCGCGTATTCGAGATTTGTCAATCCAGCGCCGCGATACGGGCTGTCTTCGGGCAATGAATCTTTCGGCAGAAACAAATTCCACAAACCTTCCGCCTTCGCTTTTGCCTTCAGCGCCTCGACGACAGGCACCACTTGCCACCGGTTCTCGCCAAAACCGTTCATCTGTGCGTGATACGTGGGCACCGAGGGATAGACATGCTGATCCATGAAGGCCGTGACGCGTTCGCGCCAGAACTGCTGCCGCTCGGACAATGTGAAATTCATGCGTTCCTCCTGATATTGGGCGCGGTGCCGTCACCGTGTGGCAGGCAAAGTCTAACGCCGGAATGACCGTTACCTCTTTTCACTCCAGCACAAATTTTTCTATCGTGGAGCGCGCGCCCAATCCCGCTAGGAACGCCGCTTTGGGCTCACCGTCTGGGGTGACGGCCTGAACTCGGCACGCATTCGCGAATCGGATCGCCAGACCATCACCAGCCTCGCGCCGACGAGCACCTCATCGAAAACGCTCGGCACAGCGGGTTCGCTTTCAGACCGAGAATGGCGCTGAAGTACGTGGCACAGATGTGTGCGTCGGTGACTAGGGTGGGGCGGGTGTAGGGGGCCCTGAGCTAGTTTTTTATATCGCTTAGTGATATAGTAACGACATGCGAAGAGTGTTCAAAACGCGGCATTTCCGCCGCTGGATGCGGAAGACCGAACTAAGCGATTTGGTACTTTGTAAAGCTGTTGCTGAAATGGCGCAAGGGCTCATCGAAGCCGATATGGGTGGCTCGGTTGTCAAGAAGCGCATCGCATTACCGGGTCGCGGCAAATGCGGAAGTGCGCGCACATTGATTGCAACCAACAAGGGGAATCGCTGGTTTTTCCTGTTCGGATTTGAGAAGAACGAGCGTGCGAATGTGAACACTAAGGAACTGGAAGCGCTGCAAAGCATCGCAACCGATTTGCTCAAACATACCACCGCAGAACTTGATGCTCTTGTCGCGAGTAACTATTTGCAGGAGATTTGCAATGACCACTAAAACCACCACTGCCAAACCAAAGGCGACCAGCCGAATCCTTGAAGCAGTGCATGAGACGGCCACCGATCTGCGCAACGCCGGGTTCATCGACGCGCGCCGCATGCGTCACTACGACGCGCTATGCCTCGAACCGATTCCTGCGTACTCCAGCGAGGGCATTCGCGCTCTGCGAGATCGCCACAAGCTCAGCCAGGCCGTACTTGCCAGCGTGCTCAACACAAGTCTGTCGACAGTGCGGCAATGGGAGATTGGCGACAAGCACCCTAGCGGGCCGTCCCTGAAGTTGCTTAGCTTGCTGGATAAGAAGGGGTTGGAGGTTTTGATTTAGACCAGTTAAGGGTAAGTGAACAATCATGTCGATAACTGTCCTACCTGAGTTGCCCGACGTTCTGTACAAGTTTAGGCCGTTGTTTTCGGATAAAGACTGGCAACACGCGATTGAGTTGATACAGAAACAAGAGATTCGGTTTCCATCCACCGATAAATTCAATGATCCATTCGAAGGGCATGTTTCGCTTCTCGTTCCGCCTGGTCATCACAGCGCAGAGGAATGGGCGAAGAAAATCACCGCAAAGTATTCTTCGGGCAATAGCGCCACTAGGCGAGAACAAGGTCGCAAAGCTATGGCTTCAGTGAAACGTGGATTTGAAATCAATGCCCCGTTGAGTGGGCTCATGGCCATTGGCGTTTGCTGTTTGATGGATGGCGCTGAAAGCTTGCTGGCGTGGGCGCATTACGCTTCAGGACATAAGGGAGTGGCATTTGGATTTCGCACGAATGTGAACGGACTCGAAAATCTCTTTAGCCACGCGCTCCGGGTTGAATATGTTGCAACTAAGCCACGGACAAATATTGTTCAGGACCGTGCTTCCGAATCTTCCGGCACGGGAATCCTAACTAAAGCCGAATGTTGGGCGTATGAAAAAGAATGGCGCATTTTGGCGGATCCTGCTGTGCCTGATTCATTGGCGCGTGGCGCTCGCGCCAACGGAGCCGGAAGATTCGACCCCGAAGATCTGGTGGAGGTGCGCTTCGGCGTAAATATGTCGGACGCGGACAAATGTCGACTGGCTGACATCGTAACTGGCGCGGGCCTGCAGCCAAAATTTCTTGAAGCAACTCTTCATCCAACAAAATTTGAGTTGGTGTTTAAACCTTGGAAGCCGCGCAAAAAGTAAAAGCAGGTGTGAACATCAAGCCACCCTCCTTACAGCTTTTTCCTGAAACTACCACTCAATATGGGCTTAGCATCGTTTTTCTTTTAATGTCGACTTTCACATAAACTCGCTCTTAGTCCCCGTTTAGCCTCGCTTACACCAAAAAGCTGATCACTGAAAAAAACCTCTCCGAACCCAAATTGCATGGTTCGACGGGCTCACAACGAACGGGGAGTTGAGACGCAAGAAAACGCCTCCTCAAACCCTCTGCAACGCCCCACCCTCGCCCCTCCGCAACGCAATCGCCAGCAACAACCCCGCTGCCAACATCCATGCCGCGACTGGCAGCCACGGCTGAATGGCGGCGAAGGTTGGGTCTTTGTTGAGTTCTGTCCACACGATCATCATGCGGGCGAAGGTGGCGACAGCTAGCAACGAAAACAGCGCGCCGGTGATGCTGCCTTGGTTGCTGCTTTTGCTGTCGCCGCTGCTGTTTTGGCCCAGCGCAAGCGCGGCTGTGACCGCGCTCATCATCACGCAGCCCCATGCACCTCCGGCGATGAATTGCGACGTGCTGAGCACCGTCAAGCTGCCCGCATGCGCTGCGGCGAATGCGGCGAGCGCGCCGACCACGCCGCCTGCGGCCATGACCCAGAGCCCGCCGTAGCGTTTGGTGAGCATCGTGCCGGGCAGCATGAGCAGGCTGAAGCCGATCCAGAACACGGGCATCAGTTGCTCAAGCTCCGGCGGCTTGGCGAACTTGAGAAACAACGGCGCGGTGTTCATTGAAAAGTGGATCTGGAAGCCGAGGCCGAGCAGCGTAATGGCGACCAGAAACAGTGCGAGCGGCGAGCGACTTTTCACACCGCCCGATATTGACTGCGGCGGCGCGGCCTCACTTTGTGCGGGTGCGGCTTCAGGCGACGGCTGCGCGTCGGCAAGATTTCGCTCGGCCCAACCGAGGCCGAGCGTCACCATCAATAGCGAAATGCTCGCCAACGCAAACGGCAGACGCGGATCAGTTTCTCGCAACGCAACCGTCAGGAGCGGCCCCAAGGCACCCGCGACGCCGAGGCCGACCATCGACAACGACGCGAGCCACGGCACTGAATTGCGCGACGCGTATTTGCCGAGCAGTGCAAGCGGCGGCGCACGCAGCACCGACGAGCTGGCTGACCATAGGATGGTGATCGCCACGAACAGCGCTTCGCTTCCCATCGGCGCGACCAACGGCAGCAACAGAAATGCGACGCAAGACACCGCCGTGATCACAGCGACGATACGCGAGAGTCGGCCAATCACCATCGCCCAACGATCTGAGAGTCGGCCCATGAGCCAGTCCATAAACGCGAAGATCACCTGATCGAGCATGAGGATCACAATCACCGCCTGCGGACGAATGCCGACCTGCGCGGCAAGCTTCGGCAGAAAGATCACGTACACCGTCCAGGTGAGCGTGAAGAACAGTTGCAGCAACGCGAGGTAGAGCCCGATACCGGTTTGTCTGCGCGAGCTGGACGTAGCGTGCAGCATGATGGTCAACCCCTCGTTCATCCTGTAATTGGAAAAGCTTAGCAGGGCTCGCATATTTGCCCCACAAACACCACTCAACCGACCCGCGCTGGGGCACCGGGGCGGGTATCCCCGCTGACGATTTGGCGACGCTGGCTCCTACACTCGAACGGGATCATGCGTTGCTATGGTGGAAGAACGAGTTTGTGGAGATGCGTCGTGACTGGTAATGTGAAATCGCGGCATGGGCTCATGCGGTGGCGTTTTTCAGCATGGCTATGGCTGCTTTTCGCCGCGCTGTCGTGGGCGCAGCCTGCGGGACATGAGTGGCAAGAAAAGTCACCCGAGTCGCAAGGCTTGGATATCAAGAGGCTGGTCACGCTCAGCGCGCACTTAAGAAACGAACAAAAGCGGATTCGCAGCATTGTTATCGTGAGAAACGAGGCACTGGTCTACGAGTACTACAGGGACGGCGTCAGCCGCATTGATTTGTACGATGTTGCATCGGTGACCAAGAGCGTTGTAGGCGCGTTGATGGGCATCGCGCTTCACGAAGGACGCGTGCGCAGTGTTGACCAGCCGATTAGCGATTTCTTTCCGGAAGCGCTTGCACCCACGGTCGATCCGCGCATGAAAGAAATCACGCTGAAGCATCTGTTGACGCTAACTTCGGGTCTTGAAACTGAACAGAGCGAGTCGCGCGACTACAGCGTTTTCTACCGGCAATTCCTGAATCGAGACTGGATGTCGTTCGCCATGAACCGCCCAGTGCGTCACGATCCGGGATCAACCTGGTACTACAGCAATGTGGACGTACATCTGGTATCAGTTGCGATAGCGCGGCAACATCAAATGCCGATTGATGAGTACGCAAAGAGCGCCCTGTTCAGGCCACTCGGCATCACCCAGTTTTCATGGGCCGGCAATCAGGCAGGTGAACCGGACGGAGCAGCAGGCTTGAAGCTCTCGCCGCGTGACATGGCAAAGCTCGGGCAGCTTTATTTGCAGGCAGGCGAATGGCGAGGCAAACGGCTGCTCTCAGCGGCATACGTTGCGGACTCCACACGTCAACACGCAGCCTTGCCGTCGCCCAATCAGGGCTACGGGTATTTGTGGCGCACAGCGCCGACACCGGGGCACGATGCCCCGGCCTACTTTGCGGTCGGTTATGGCGGGCAATACGTGTATGTCGTGCCGAAGTTGCGACTGGTCGTCGTCGCCGCATCGGAGCGTTTCGACGCCGATAGCGAACGGGGCGCGGCGCTAACAGGTGCTGTCATTCGCAACTTCGTATTGCCCGCAATCGCGAAGTGAAGCGCAAAGCCGCACCGTGATGGTGCTGCGCCGTAACTATCGTGCACCGTCCATCGAGTGCGACTACCGGCGCGTTGTGCCGCCGGTACGTGGACGTGCGCTTGGCGAACCGGTGGGCGAGAACGTGCGTGGTGGGCTACTGGGCGTGCGTTGCTGGCCACCTGCGCTGCCGTGATCAACTCGGCCTGCGCCGCTGCTGCTACCCGCACCTGCACCCGCGTTGCCGGTGTTAGTGCGGCCTTGTCCGCCGCCGGCACCTCTGCCGTGACCACCGCCGCCTCCACCACCACCACGCGGCGCGCCTTGCGGTTTGCTGGCCGAGCGGCGTGGCGCTGGACGGCCACCACGCGATTGCCACTCGGCATCGCGCGCATCGGCCGTTGTTGAAACCGGATCGGCGATCAAGGCCGGGTTGAAGCCTTCAATCTTTACGCGCGGAATGACTTGTTTGCTGAAGCGTTCGATGTCTTTCAACAGCGGCAATTCTTCGTTCATCACTAAAGACATCGCTTCACCCGTGGAACCTGCGCGACCGGTGCGACCGATGCGATGCACGTAATCTTCAGGCACGTTGGGCAGCTCGTAATTGACAACCTGCGGCAGTTGATCGATGTCGATCCCGCGTGCGGCGATGTCGGTGGCGACCAGCACTTGCAGCGAACCGGCTTTGAACTCGGCCAGCGCCTTGGTGCGCGCGCCTTGGCTCTTGTTGCCGTGGATCGCCATCGAGGTAATGCCGGATTTTTCGAGCTGCTCGGCAAGCCGGTTGGCACCATGTTTGGTGCGCGTAAAGACCAGCGTTTGCGACCAGTTGCGGCTCTTGACGAGATGAATCAGCATCTTCGCTTTGTGCGCTTTTTCGACCATCACGATGGATTGCTCAACCACCTCAATGGTGGTGTTGCGGCGCGCGACTTCGATGGCTTGCGGGTTGTTTAGCAGGCGGTCGGCGAGCGCCTTAATGTCGTCGCTAAAGGTGGCGCTGAACAGCAGGTTCTGACGCTTTGCAGGCAACGCCGCGAGCACTTTTTTGATGTCGTGAATGAAGCCCATGTCGAGCATGCGATCGGCTTCATCCAGCACGAGGATCTCGATCTGCGAGAAATCAATGGCGCGCTGGCCGTAAATATCGAGCAGACGACCAGGCGTTGCGACGACGACGTCTACGCCTTGCCGCAGCGCCGATAGCTGCGGATTAATACCAACACCGCCGAAAATACAGGTGGAGGTGAGCGGCAAAAACTTGCCGTAAACGCGAACGCTTTCTTCAACTTGGGCTGCGAGTTCGCGGGTCGGCGCGAGGATCAACGCGCGCGGCAGCCGCTTGCCGCGCTGGCCGTTGACGGCGGGACGCTCAGCCTTAGCCGACAACATTAAACGTTGCAACAGCGGCAGCACGAAGCCGGCCGTTTTGCCGGTGCCTGTTTGCGCGCCGCCGAGTATGTCGCCGCCTTGCAGTACGGCGGGGATGGCCTGTTTTTGGATGGGTGTGGGCGTGCTGTAGCCGTGGGCTAGGACGGCGCGGACTAATTCTTCACGCAAGCCGAGGGCGGCGAAGCCGTTGTCGGTGGTGGCTGGAACGTGGGATTCGCTCGTAGTTGCTGTCTGCTGTGGCTGAGTGGCTGGATTCGTATGCTCAGCACCCTCACCCCAACCCTCTCCCGCGCGCGGGAGAGGGGGTAGAACCGGCGCTGCTGCGTGAGCTGGTTCGTTGCGATGTAAAGCGGAATCACGCGCCGCGTTGTGAGCACCACGCGGTGCCGCTTGCTGGCTGCGTGGTGCGCTGTTGCCAACGACCCAGTTCTGCGCCTGCTTGGGCGGTGCATTGAACAGAGCGGCACTTTGCCCCTGGGGACGATTGCCGCCTGGTGCGGGTTTAGCCATGGGCGAACGAGGATGACGGGGCGCGTTGCCGCCGTTAGAGTTTTGAGTCATTAATTTTCAATAAAGGGCGAGGCACAAAAGAAAAATGCCTCTGAAGCGGATGAGCCCACCGAAAAAAACGGCGGCTCCAATCGCGCACATCAAAGGCCGTGCGCTGGCCTGAAACCCAATCGCTTGCGTGAGAAATCACGAGCAACGGGGGAAGAAAAGGATGGTGCCGTTTGTCGGGATTGAACTGACGACCTATCGCTTACAAGGCGATTGCTCTACCACTGAGCTAAAACGGCATAACAGAATTTTACTTGATGACCTTGAGATGACTGACTTTACTTTTGCCCTTGGCTGCTGCGGAGGGTTTTTCGGCAGCGAGTTTCAAGGGCTCGTCGGCATTGCCGGCTATCGAAACCAATTGCCCACTGTCGGATTCGGCAGCGTCGAGCGTAGGCTGAAAACCCATGCCATAGCCTGTTTCTTTCGCAAAAATCCCGATGACAGCAGCAAATGGCACAGCAAGCTCTTGCGAGGTGCCATTGAAGCGCGCATTGAACAAAACCCACTCGTTATCCATCGTCAACTTGTGGGTGGCGAGTGGGCCAACATTGAGCACAATTTCGCCGTTTTTTACGAACTCCATTGGCACGCGCGTTTTTGTGTCTACGCGAACCGCGAGGTACGGCGTGTAGCCCTGCTCCACGCACCATTCATACAGAGCACGGACGAGAAACGGCTTGGCAGATTGCTCACTCATAGAAGCAAATGACTACCGACGCATCCCACGCTCAGCAGGCGTCAACGCGTCGATGAAGCCCTGGCGGCTGAACAAGCGCTCGGCGTACTTGAGCACCGGAGCGGCGGCCTTGGGCAACTCGATTTCATAGTGCGACAAGCGCCACATGAGCGGAGCTAGGGCGACGTCGAGCATCGAATAGTCTTCGCCGAGCATGTGTTTTTGCTTATTGAAAACTACTGAAATTTCGGTGAGGCGATCACGCACGGCGGCACGCGCTTTCTCTGCCGTCTTCGGATTCTTTTTCTCAAGTTCTTCAACGTGAACGAAAATTTCGCGGTTGAAGCGATGCAAAAACAGGCGGGCACGACCACGTGTCGCCGGGTCGGCGGGCATCAGTTGTGGGTGCGGAAAACGCTCGTCGATGTACTCATTGATGATGTTGGCCTCATGCAGGATAAGGTCACGCTCGACGAGGACGGGCACCGTGTTGTACGGATTCATCACGGCGAGGTCTTCGGGCTTGTGATCGAGATCAACGTCGATGATCTGGAAGTCCATGCCCTTCTCGTGCAGGACGATGCGGCACTGGTGGCTGAACGGGTCGGTGGTGCCGGAATACAGGGTCATCATAGGGCGTGGTTTCCTTCGTTTTTACGCTGCATTGTGTGCCGCGCTACTCGCTTCATGGAGCGAATTTATGAGTTCTATAAAAGACATAGGCAGACCGTTGGGTCTGCCTTGTTCTTTGTCTCTACCTGAACGGGGGCTAGTGAATATCTTTCCAGAATTCTTTCTTGAGCCAAATTGCAGCGCCGAGAAGGAATGCGAGCAGGAACATCATGATGATGCCGATTTGGATGCGCTTGGCTTTGTGCGGCTCGGCTACGTACTCCATGAAATTAACCAAATCTGCAATCGCGACGTCGTACTGCACCGGCGTCATGCTGCCGGGAGTTTGGTTGACGAGCGTGCGCACAATGTATTTGTGCTCGACCTTGCCGTCTTTTTTATCGACGTGATGCTCGAAAGCAGACATCGTTTGCGCGGCAATAAACGCGGCTTTGGCTTTGGCCTCTGCGTCATGGTCGGTCTTGATGGATTTGCCGTCGGCAACATAAACGGTATCAACCAATTTGTTGATGCCTGAGAGCTCGTGCAACACGTGCGGCATGCCGATGTTGGGCGACACTAAATTATTCCAACCTGTTTCTCGTGAGTCGTCTTGGTAGAACCCGCGAAGATAGGCTGCCAGCGCCAAGGGCGGCGAACCGCTGCTACCCGACACGTTGGGTGCGGTGTAGCTGCGAGCCATCACCGAGAGGTCGGGCGGCGCGGCGCCGAACCATTCCTTAGCGTCCTTCGCATTCATCGACACCGTCATCGTATCGCCCAGCTTTTGCCCGGTGAACATGAGGTTCTGCTTCACCTGATCTTCAGTCAGATTTAGATCCAGCAGGCGGTTGTAGCGCATGTACTGCGCACTGTGGCAGTTCAGGCAATGATTAACAAACAGCCGCGCGCCGCGCTGCAGCGAGGCGATGTCGGTACGGTCGGCGGTGACACCGACAAACTTGACCTCAGGGCCACCCGCGCCCAGCGCGACAGTCGGCAGCACCAGTAGCGCAAGGGCGGAAAGGAGCGATTTCAATTTCGTTGTCATGATGTTGTGATCGTTCGCTTGTTACGCCGTAACCCGAGCCGGTTCCGGCTTGGTCTTGTCCGCTTTGGTATACCAAGGCATCAGAAAGAAAAACGCGAAGTAGCCAATCGTCAGCACACGCGCTGCCCAAGTGGCAATCTCTCGGGTGTCAAGGAACGCACTCCAGTCGCCGAATTGTCCCCACACGTCGGTGGACTTAACGCCCAAATAGCCGAGCACGATGAAGCAAAAAATGAACATAGCGAAGAAGCCTTTGTACAGATTGCCGCGATAGCGAATCGATTTCACGGCACCACGATCAAGCCATGGCAACGCAAAGAAAATAAGCGTCGCGCCGCCCATGCCGATAACCCCTGGGAACTGCGAGCCAAACACGGGCGGAATCGCGCGCAAGATGGAGTAGTACGGCGTGAAATACCAGACTGGTGCGATGTGCGCTGGCGTCTTCAGAGGATCAGCTGGAACGAAGTTGTTGTACTCCAGAAAGTAGCCGCCCATTTCTGGCATGAAGAACACGATGGCCGTGAAAATCATCAGGAAGACGACCACGCCGACGATGTCTTTAACCGTGTAGTACGGATGGAAAGCGATGCCGTCAAGCGGAATGCCGGTCTTCGGGTCTTTGTTTTTCTTGATATCAATGCCGTCTGGATTGTTCGAACCGACCTCGTGCAGCGCGAGAATGTGCGCGGCGACGAGGCCCAACAACACCAGCGGCAATGCGATTACGTGGAACGCAAAGAAGCGGTTCAGCGTAGCGTCCCCAATCGAATAATCACCGCGAATCCACACCGCGAGTTCAGGCCCGATAAACGGGATCGCCGAGAAAATGTTCACGATCACCTGTGCGCCCCAAAAGCTCATCTGGCCCCATGGCAGCAGGTAGCCGAAGAATGCCTCAGCCATCAGGCAGAGATAAATCAGCATGCCGAAAATCCACAGAAGCTCGCGTGGTTTGCGATAGCTGCCATACATCAGGCCACGGCACATGTGCAGATACACGACGACAAAGAACATCGACGCACCGGTCGAATGCATGTAGCGGATCAGCCAACCGTAGTCGACGTCGCGCATGATGTATTCCACCGAACCGAACGCGTAAGCCGCGTCCGGTTTGTAGTTCATCGTGAGAAAGATTCCGGTGACGATTTGCAGCACCAGCGTCAGCAGCGCTAGTGAGCCAAAGTAATACCAAAAATTGAAGTTTTTTGGGGCGTAGTATTCGGTCAAATGTTCTTTAATCATCCCAGTCAGCGGGAAGCGGGCGTCAACCCATTTCAAAACCGGGTTGGTGAACATAGAAGGGCTAGTGGATGCCATAACTCAAGCTTCCTTTCCGTCTTGGCCTACGCCAATGGTCAATGTGGTGCCCGCAATCATATGCGGGGGAACCACTAAATTTTTCGGCGCAGGTGAGCCGGTGAACACGCGGCCTGCGACGTCGAACTTTGAGCCGTGACAAGGGCAGTAGAACCCTCCCGGCCAGTCGTTACCCAATTCACCGGGGGTGAGCTTGGACGTTGGCGAGCAGCCAAGATGGGTGCACACGCCTTCCATTACCATCAGCTCCGGGGAGATGGAGCGCGTTTTGGCGTTCACATAGCCAGGTTGATCCGACTTTTTGGATTCAGCATCCTGCAACTGCGATGCAGGGATTTTCTCCATCGCAGCCACCTGCTCGGGCGTGCGGCGCATCACCCACACCACTTTGCCGCGCCATTCCACGGTGAGCTTTTCACCCGGTTTGATGTTGGCGACGTCTACGGTGACGGGCGCTCCAGCGGCCTTGGCCCGCTCAGACGGGGCAAGCGTTGCCACAAATGGGGCAACTATGGCGGCACCAGTGATCGCGCCGGGCACAGCGGCCACCGCGACTACAAGGTTTCGTCTTGACTTATTGACTGCTTTGGTAACTGACACTTCGCTCATGGGCTTTCCGCGATTCCGAAAGGACTTTTTTGGCTTTTTGGGTGGTTGCTTTCGTCAGTGGGCGCAAAAATATAGCGACGACGAAACAACCCACGTATTTTATCTGATTGCCCAAATTGTTTTGCACTGCCGCAAAGTGTGACTGCGCTGTGTTTTACTGACCGTCATCAGCGTAGTCGCCCGCTGGATGGGCGTGAGGCGTCCAGAAGTAGGGCGTCGCGGCAAGTTTTGCGCTATTCTTCGTGTTCGTTGCACCGCAGCAAAAATCAACTTTTTGTAGAGAATTTTATGTCCTTGGGTAATGCTCGCAAGCTGTCCGTCGGCCTTGTCGGCTGGCGCGGCATGGTCGGTTCGGTTCTCATGCAGCGCATGAGCGCCGAGCGCGATTTTGACACCATCGAAACCACCTTCTTCAGCACCTCGTCTGCCGGCAAAGCCGCGCCGAAAATTGACGGCTGCACAGTATTTGACCCAATGCTGAAGGACGGCAACGACTTGACCGTCCTCAAAATGATGGACGTGATCATCACCTGTCAGGGTGGCGACTACACCAAAGAGATGTACAAACCGCTCCGCGAATCGGGCTGGGTGGGGCACTGGATTGATGCGTCGAAGATCCTGCGCATGAATGACGACGCCATCATCATCCTTGACCCGATCAACATGCCGGTTATCCAGACCGCACTCGATAGAGGCGTCAACAACTGGATTGGCGGCAACTGCACCGTGAGCTGCATGCTGATGGGCGTGGGCGCGCTGTTCAAAGCGGGCCTCGTGGAATGGATGCAGACGTCCACCTATCAGGCAGCCTCTGGCGGTGGCGCGGCAAACATGCGCGAGCTGCTGACTCAATACGGCTCGATTCATGGGGAAGTGGCCGAAATGCTTGCCGATCCATCCAGTGCGATTCTTGAAATTGATCGCAAGGTGGCAGCAAAACAGCGTGCCTTCACGCCCGCTGAAACCGAGCATTTCCGAGGCATTCCGCTCGGTGGCAATCTCATTCCATGGATCGACGCGGATCGCGGCGACGGCACTACTCTCGAAGAATGGAAGGGCGGCGCGGAGACCAACAAAATCATGGGCCTCGGCTCCCAATTCGGCTCGGCAGAAATTCCAATCGACTCCACCTGCGTGCGCGTCGGCTCGATGCGCTGCCACTCGCAATCGCTCACCTTCAAACTCACCCAAGACGTGCCGCTGGCCGACATCGAAGCTTTGATCGCAAACGACAACGCGTGGGTGAAACTCGTGCCAAACGAGCGCGAAGCCACAGAAAAAAATCTAACCGCGATGAACGTTGCGGGAACCATGAATATTCCGGTTGGCCGTGTGCGCAAACTCGCGATGGGCCCGCAATATTTGGGCGCGTTCACCATCGGCGATCAGTTGCTGTGGGGCGCGGCGGAACCGTTGCGGCGGATGCTGCGGACTATTCAAGCGCAGTAGGTCAGCAACTCGGGCGCTGCAACAGCCTTTGCCGAAGCAGTCCCTTCGTCAGGTTCAGGGCATGTTTGGCCGCGAAAGACGTTGGCGCACGCGAGGTTGGGATTGCGGCCAAGGCCACTCCAATCGGATTCAGGACGAACCGAATCGACTTCGTTGACGCCGAAATTTTGGCATCATCTTTGCGTAGAAATGCCCGTTTGTAGGGGCTCAGGCGGCATTTTTGCTAAATATCGATATCTCACAGAAATGGGCCCTTAGCTCACTTTAAGGCTGCTTTTCGACAAAAGCTGTAGCGAACAAGTTTGCCCTCTGGCGCTCAATTCAGACCCGTTTCCACCAGACCGGACGCCACCGTCGCCTGCGCGCTTTCTCTGAAAAGCTAGCTGATGTAGCGCTCCAAGGGTGCGGCGAACGCCGGGTTGCGACCCAGTTTGCCGAAAACCGATTTGATGTGCAGAACGGCGTCGCCCGGAAAATGCAGATCCGAACAGCATTTCGCAACCGGCGCTCAAGGTCAAATGGCCGCTTTTTTAAACCGATTGCGTCTTTACCAATGTACCGCATGCGAACTGTGGTGCGTAGTTGGTTCCGATGCGATTGGTTGATCGCACAGGTTTTTTTGCGCCCGAATTTCTGACTAGGAGTAAGCAATGAACTGCAGCACCGTCTCTCCCCGCATTACGCATCGGCTTCTGTCAACGCTGTTGCTTTTTTGGAACTCGCATGAGTCGCGCCTGACTGCGGTCATTGCGGGAGTACTGCTTTCGGGCACCGCAATGTCTGCGCCGCAGCACGAAATCACAGGCACCTTGGCGCTGCCGGTGGCTACCCAGACGCTCTCGGTCGGCCCGTCACGAAGCGTCGCACTTCCCTACGCACGTGTTGCGTTACGAGAACCAGCCGCTAATGCTGTTGTCAGCGAAGCCAAAACAACGCTGAACGGACGCTTCCGGTTGGTTGCGGAACCTGGCGTCTACACGCTCTGCTGGGAAACGCAAGGGGTGAAAGGCTGCGCACAGCGTGTGGTTGTGCAAGAGGACAATGTCTATCTCAAAACCGTTCACATCAAACCCGATGCCATACAGGTGGTGGGGCGGGTGGTGACCGGCGACGGTCGCGCTTGTTGGTTGCACGATTCATTTTTTGGCATCAACATGGAAACCGAGGTGAGTTTGCGCAACGAGTCGACTGGCTTGCAGTGGGGTCAGTCCATCCGCGCCAATACGCAAGGCGACTACGCATTTCTTGGCGTTGCTGCGGGGCGATACATCGTGGTCGCACGCTGCGAAAAATCAGACGCAAAAATTCGAGTGTCTGTGCGTGGCGCGACCAATGTTGCCCCGCTCATACAGTTTGCAAATCGCGCACCGCGCATCACGGGAGTTTCAGCCGAGCAGAATGGTCGAGCTATCGCTCGCGCGATCCCCGGCTCGAGCGTTGCGCTCGCGGCAACACATCGCGATCCCGATGGCGACAGCATCGAATACCTGTGGCGCAGCGCCGATGGTGCCGCGCTGGTCAACGCGAATTCAACGTCCATTCAGAGCTGGACACCTCCAGCACGCGCTGGACTGCATTCGATGTACCTGCTGGCGCGCGACGGCAAGGGTGGCTACGCCTACAAGCGGGTGGACGTGAGCAGCACCGATGACAAAGTATTGGTCTCTGGGTACGTCATCAACGAGACAACCAAATTACCCATAGCAAAAGCAGCCGTAGCACTAAACGGCACCCGCGCCGTCACCAATGCACAAGGCTGGTTCAGCGTGTCCACTAACGTGAATCCCGAGGCGCGCTACGTGCTGGGTATCGACCATCAGGGCTACGCTCATCTGTCGCGCATTTTTGATCGAGATGCCAGCGGCAACACGTTTGAAATGGTGAGCACTCAGGTGACACAACACGATCCAAACCTAGACATCATCCTTACCGACAAAGAGAGTTCGGGTCCCTGCGGCAGCTTGGCTGGCAAACAGCCACCCCGACTGCAACGTCTCGTGCCCCGGCTCTTGATCGATGAGAAACGCGCCGATGTTGCTCGAAGCGGCCCGACGCCGCCGTCAAGCGTTGTGCAGCCGAAGGACGAAGCGTGCCGCCATCAGGGTGCAACCCTCTCCATCAAGGCGGGCTCGCTCATTCGCGCCGACGGCAGCAAGCCTTCGGGTCTTGTGCGCGCGTCGGTCGCTACGCTCAATCCATCAAGACGAGCGCTGCCTGGCGACTACCAAGCCACAGACAAAAATGGCAAACGTACCGAGTTGCTTAGCTTTGGTGCGGTGTACGCAGAGTTTCGTGATGCCGGCGGCGAAGTCCTCAATCTGCGCAACGGCACACGCGCCGAACTGGTCGTGCCCGTGCCCGCGTCGCAGCGAGTTAGCGCAACGCCGACAATCGCCATGTGGAGTTATGTCGAGTCCAAAGGCGTGTGGATCGAAGAGGCAAAGGCGAGCCTTCAACAAACCGCGACGGGGCCAGCCTATGTCGGGACGACCACGCATTTCTCCACGATCAACATGGATGTGGCAGGCAACGACCCGGCTGTAGCCACCTGCGTGCGTCTGGAACTCGATGCGTCGTTTAGCGCTTGGCAAAATAAGGTATTGCGCGCTTATGTCTCGTACGCCGGAAACGCCGTTCAAGTCAAAGAGACTGCACTCGACAACGCCCAGTATCACGCAATCTACCGCATCCCGTTCGGCACCGCCTTCCCACCGAACACGTTGCGCCTAGAGCTGCGCGGCACCTTTAATGGCCAGCAGGTGGTGCTGCTCGACAACATCATCAACACCGATCTGCGTCCAAAAATGACTGGCACCGATCTTTGGCCGCCCTATCCGTACGACCCATGCGGCGTGCCCATTGTGTTGACGGCAGCCCTAGGTATAGTCCCGCAATACGGCGACAACGACGCCACTGGTCGACCGTACTTTCTCACCGGCCCGTTCGGTGATTTTGCTCCCGCCAATGGCGACCAAGCCGCCACCGATTACTACACAGCCATTGACCCCGGCAGCCAGAAGACAACCCTCGGAGCATGGTGGACCGCCAATGGATTCAACTCCGTCGATGGCAGCGGTGGAACGCGCGCCGCGTATCTCAATCACAACGATCTCGGTTTCGGGCGCGATATGAACTGCCTGAAAACAGGACTTAATCTGGCCTGCTACGTCACCAACTACGGGGCGGCCGACCAGAACCCGGCGAACGCAGATTTTGCGCGCGACAAGACAGTGGCAAAACGCGGTGCCACTGTCGCGATGGAATTCAACGCTGGTGCCGGAGCGGAGGCGGTGCAGTTCTACGTTTACGGCAACACAGGTGCCACTTCAGGGCGGTTGAAATTCGCTGATCTCGACGGCTTTGGTCCGAAGCCTGTGCCCTTTCTCTGTATGGTGTGCCACGGCGGGCCGAGTTTGCTGACCAACAACAAAGCCCAACAGTCTCGGTTCAGAGAATTTGATTTGCCCTCGTTCAAATATCCGAACGGCGCTTCGTGGGATTACGGGCAAGGGGTGCCGCCAGAGGTCGACGCCGTCGCCTTTGGCCAACTCAATCAACTGGTGCGCGACATCTCGCCGATCAATAGCCCAATTCGCGAATTAATCAATCACTGGTATCCCGGCGCATTTGCCAATCCTCCCGTCACACCCACGCCACCAGGCACCTGGAACTCAAACGCGACCAATCAGACGGCGTATCAGGAGGTCTACGGAAAGACCTGTCGCACCTGTCATGTGGCACGCGACAAAGGTGCCTCCACGCCGCCGTTCTTGACTTTCAATGACGCCAGCAATTTTCAGGGCGGCACGAGTTTCGCGGTGTGTGGTTTTCCAAAATATATGCCCAACGCGGTGGTGACTTACAAAAACTTTTGGAGTGACCTGACCCGAGTAAACCTATTCAAGAGCTTTACGTCTACCCCGCTCTGTCAATAGGATTGCGTTATCTAGACTGGACAGCACCGGAAATGCGAGTGTTTGATGTTCAGCACTCGCAGCGCTGCGGTAGCGCTACGCCGAAATCGCGCTTTGACATTGACCGCAAAGTCACGGCCAAGCAACGCGCATTTGCGCCAGACGAGACCGCCAATTTCCATGGCATTCCGCTCTGTGGCGATCTGATTCCTTGGATCGACGCGGATCGCGGCGACGGCACAAGTCCACCTGCATGCGCATCGGCTGAATGCGCTGCCACGCGCAGTCACTCACCTTCAAACTCACCCAAGACGTGCCGCTGGCCGACATCGAAGCTTTGATCGCCAACGACAACGAATGGGTGAAATTCGTACCGAACGAGCGCGAAGCCACCGAGAAAAACCTGACCGCGATGAATGTCGCCGGCACGATGAACATCCCGGTCGGCCGCGTTCGCAAACTCGCGATGGGCCCGCAATATTTGGGCGCGTTCACCATCGGCGATCAATTGCTGTGGGGCGCGGCGGAACCGTTGCGGCGGATGTTGCGGATCATTCAAGCGCATTAGCCTTTTTAACTTTTCGCGTTTGATAACTGTGGTTGCGGGCTGGCGTCTGATTTTGCTGTTAGTCGACTTCTCGCAAAAATGTGGTTCGGCCCCGTATAAACGGGCGATTCAGCTTGAAGCTGTAACAAACTATAGTGGATGCAGGGTGCGCAGCGCGCTCAGAAAAGCCCCAGCCAAGGGCCTTTTCAAGCCACATTCGCGTAAAATTTAAGCAATATGAACGAACTTCCTCACGCCATCGACGCCGCCTCGGCGTCCGCCCCCGTCCTAGACGTCACAAACATTGAGCCCGCTGGCGACGGCAGCAACATACCGGTAGCGGCAAGCACGCAACCGCATGCGCCGACCATCGCAGCCGCGCCCACTTCCGCCGAAAATGCAGTCACAACGGCTACCGTCACCTTCGCCACACTGAACCTCGCCGAGCCGATTCTGCGCGCAGTGATCGATTCCGGCTACACCACGCCCACGCCGATTCAGGCGCAGGCGATTCCGGTGGTACTCGCTGGGCTTGACGTGATGGGCGGCGCGCAAACCGGCACCGGCAAAACCGCTGCCTTCACACTTCCCATCCTGAACCGCATGTTGAAACATGCCAACAGCTCGCCCTCGCCTGCGCGCCACCCGATTCGTGCACTGATGCTCGCGCCCACGCGTGAGCTTGCCATTCAAATTGAAGAAGCGGTCGAGACCTACGCTAAGCACACTGGCCTGCGCTCCACGGTGGTGTTCGGCGGCGTTGACATTAAAGAGCAAAAGGCGGCAGTGCGCGCCGGCGTCGAAATTCTGGTCGCCACGCCGGGGCGCTTGCTCGACCACATCGAGCAGAAAAACTTAAGCCTCGGTAAGGTCGAGGTGCTGGTGCTGGACGAAGCCGATCGCATGCTCGACATGGGTTTCATCCCTGACATTGTGCGCATCATCGGCATGCTGCCCAAAGAGCGGCAAAGCCTGCTGTTTTCGGCCACGTTTTCCAACGAGATCAAGGCGCTCGCTGACCGCATGCTTAAGGCCCCAGTACTGATCGAGGTGGCACGGCGCAACGAGTCTGCAGCCAACGTCGCGCAGCAGATGTACCGTGTGTCCGGCGACGATAAACGGCGCTTGCTTGGGCAGCTGGTCACGGCCAACAATTTGACTCAAGTGCTGGTGTTCTCGCGCTCCAAGTTGCAAACGGCACGGCTGGCCCGCGAGCTGGCGCGCGACGGCTTCGCCACTGACGCCATTCACGGCGACAAAACGCAAGACGAGCGCATGAAGGCGCTGGAAGCCTTCAAAAACGGCAGCGTTCGCATCTTGGTTGCCACCGATGTGGCCGCACGCGGCCTCGACATCGATCAGTTGCCCACCGTGGTCAATTACGAACTGCCCTTCGTTGCCGAAGACTACATTCATCGCATCGGCCGCACCGGGCGCGCGGGCGCAAGCGGTACCGCAATTTCTTTCGTGTCACCAGACGACGGCAAACTGCTCGCCGAAATTGAGAAGCTCATCAAGCGCAAACTCGATGAGCAGCCGATGCCCGATTTGTCGAGTTACGGTGAGCGCTACGCGCCACGCAATGCGGCGGACTCCTCCTCCAGCAGCGGTTCAACAAGGGGCGGATCATCATCGCGTGATCGGCCACGCGCTAGCGGCGCGCGCGCTCACGCTGGCGAGGGCTACGGCAGCGTGCGCCCGCCAATGACAGAACCCAGGACCGCCCACTATCAGGGCGGTCGCGATAAATCACATTTTGATTTAAATCCCGATCAGCCCATCGTGCCGAACGCGCGTGGCGCAACAGTTGGCCGAAACACCTCTGCGGGTCGCCGTGCAAGCCGCGAGATTTGCGTGCTGCTCAAATCACCGTCTTTCGCGGCTACAGTTGCAAAGGCCGATCAGGCAGAAACCGTTGGACTGGCTGCGTAGTGTCCGCGCTGTCGGCGACGGCACAAAGGGTGCGGCATTGGCTGCAGACGCAGGGCTCTTACGCGGCAATCGTCGAGCACTTAAGCCCTGATTGCGGGTAACGGTCGCGCTTTACGGCCAGCAAGCTCATTCGGGCAACACCCATAAAAAAGGACGGCTGTGACGAGCAGCCGTCCAAGGAGAGAGCTTGAAAATGAACGGCGCTCCGTAGCGCCCTAGTGTCGTGTCACGTTTGAAATGACGATATATCGCGCCGCCATCGGTGGGCAGGGCTAGGCGCAAAATGCAGCGCATGCCGGGGCATGTGCAAGGTTTGCAACGACGCCATGCACAGCGAGGGCAAGCGAGATGCGTCATTTCAGGCGTGACACGACACTAGCATCACATCCGTGTACGCAATTGCAGCGTGGTTGGTTTCATCCGCAGACAAGTCAACCGAGATAATCGCGTTCATGACTACTCAAAATACTTTCACCATCCGCCCGGCAACCGCAGCGGACGTCATCGCCATCCACGCGCTGGTTCGTGATCTCGCAGTTTACGAAAAGCTTGAGCATTTGATGGTCAGCTCACCCGAGGATTTCAATCGTGAACTTTTCGGGCCCAACGCACGCATCGAATGCATCATGGCGATGGAACATGGAGTGGCGGTGGGCTTCGCGCTGTTCTTCCATAATTTTTCAACCTTTCTCGGACGAAAAGGGCTGTACCTCGAAGACCTGTTTGTGAAGCCTGAATGCCGTGGAAAAGGCTATGGCAAAGCATTGCTGGTGCGACTGGCGCAGATCGCTGTTGCGCGCAATTGCGGTCGCTTTGAATGGAGCGTGCTGGACTGGAACAGGCCGTCTATCGAGTTCTATGAGGCGATGGGCGCAACCGTGATGCCGGAGTGGCGCATCGTTCGCGCAGCGGGTGACGCTCTGACGCAAATGGCTTCGATGGCTTCGATGGCGACTACGGCCGCGCCTGCCGCAACGCGTTGACCGCGGACGGTACATCCGACCACGCGCCCCGTCCCGGTGCAAAGCGCTCGCGCAGATAGGCGACTAAATCCGTCATCTGCGCGTCATTAAAGTGATCGCGAAAACCGGCCATGAATCCAATGTCACGATGTGCGGGGGATCGCACGCCGTCAAATATCGTACGAATCAAATTATTGGGTGTGTCGGCGTGCAAGCTCGTGGCGAGTGCTAACGGAATGTTCAAGCCCAGTAGTTTCGGGCCTTCACCGGTGTGATGGCAACTGCTGCACGCGCCCTGAAACAGCCGCTCGCCATGCGGTTGACTGCTCACGCGCGGCACATTGGCCGCTGCAACGGTTCGCGCCGCTTGATCTGCCGCATTGACGAGGGGCACAGAGAACGAAGCGAGGTAAGTCGCCATGGCTTGAATATCGTCATCGGGAACCGTGGCCAGCGACTTCACCACTTGTGTCATCGACCCACCCGCAACGCCATGCTCACGTGAATAGCCGTTACGCAGGTAGTCGAACAGCGCAGAGGTTGTCCACGGTACCGGCGAACTGGAGAGTGCTGTGAGCGCCGGCGCGTGCCATCCGTCAATGGTCGCCCCGCTCAAAAACTGCGCTCCCGAAATCTCGGCTCCCATCGCGTTACGCGGCGAGTGACAGGCACCGCAGTGCCCCAGCCCAGTGACCAGGTACGAGCCGCGATTCCAAGCGCTACTGCGGCTATCGTCATTAGCGTAGGCGGTGTTATCGTGAAACAGTTGATTCCACCCCGCGAGCAAATTGCGCTGGTTGTACGGAAAGCGCAGTTGATTCGCAGGCGCAGTTGCGACCACCGCAGGTTGTGCCATCAAATAGGCATACAGCGCCTGCATGTCGTCATCACTGGTTTTCGCAAACGAGGTAAACGGAAACGCTGGGTAGAGGTAGTGGCCATCGCGAGAAATGCCTTCGCGCATGGCACGAGTGAACGCCTGAAGCGACCAGCTGCCGATGCCGGTCTGCGGGTCGGGTGTGAGGTTAGTGCTGTAGACGGTGCCGAACGGCGTCTCCATCGCCACACCACCCGCGTTAAGCGTTCCGTTGGGCGTGGTGTGGCAGCCCGCACAGTTGCCGATTGCAGCGAGTTGCTGGCCGCGCGCAAGCGTGTCGTCGCTGTATTGCCGAGCTAGTCTGCTCGCGTTCTGAACGATGGGTTCGATGTTGGCGCGCCCAACCGTCATGGCGGTGAAAACACTCGCCGCGCCCAGCCCGAATGCGCCGGCGGTTGCAAACCACTTTTTCGTTCGTGCCCGCGGCGCATCAGGTGCCTCTGCCACTACGGCGTCTTGTGGCATCGGCGCAGGGCTGGCTTGTGGCTTGATGCCGAGGCCCGCGCGGATCACCTCGGGTGTGAACGGTGGTTGCCGAAATCGCACGCCCGTTGCATCGAAAATCGCATTCGCGATCGCCGCAGTCCCGGGCACTGATGACGACTCACCAGCGCCTAATGGCGCATCAAATGGGCGCGGCATATGCAGCACCTCGATCACGGGCACTTCGCGAAAACTGAGCAACGGATATTCGCCCCACTCTTTGGCGGTGACGCCCGCCTCTGGCGTTGACTCCACCTGCTCTTTCAGCGCGCGACTGGTGGTTTGAATCACGTTGCCGTGCACTTGTTGCGTCACACCTGCCGGGTTGATCAGCATGCCCGCATCGTGGCCGACGACCACCCGTTTGACGTGTACCTCGCCGGTGCGCGTATTCACCTCAACGTCGGCCACCCACGCCGACCACGCTGCCCCAAACCCGGGCCACTTCGAGTGCACGTAGCGGGCGTAAGCAAAACCTTGCCCAGTCACCACATCGGTTGCGCCATTTTCAGCAACGTGTTTGCGCGGCCCGGTGCGGGGAACCCACTGCGCCTTTTCGGCGGTGGCGGTTACGAGTTCGGACGCACGGACATCGTGCAAATAGCGCAACCGATATTGCACCGGATCAACGCCCGCAGCCGCGGCCAATTCATCAACATACGACTCGTGCGCAAACGAATTGGGCAGCGCAGAGACGCCGCGCAGCCATGACGCACGTAGCATTGGCGGCATGTCGTTTACGGTCACGCGTAAATTGTCAAAAGCGTAGGGAGGCCGCGCGGTGCGATCCCCCATTTCATAACTAATCGCATCGGGCTTGATCGTGCGCGTGAGCAGGAGGGCCAGCGTGGGTGCGGCATTTGAGGGATATGACGTCGTGAAATCGTACGCTGCCGGCGATCCGTCGGCGTTCAATCCACCGCGTACATCCATCAGCTGGGCGGCTCCCTTCGGCTCCCATTGGTGCTCTTGATCACGCATCAACTGCACACGAACCGGAGCGGCGACTGCGCGCGAAAGCAACGCCGCATCTGCCGTCGCATCATCAGCGCCGTTGCGTCCGTAACAACCTGCGGCCTCCATGCGGGTAACAGTCACTGCTACATCTCGAAACCCCATCAGTCTCGCCAAATCAGCGCGCAGCACATGGGGATTTTGCGTGCCCGACCACACGGTAAGCTGTTCGTTCGACCAATCTGCGACCGCACAGGACGGGCCGATCGATGCGTGCAATTGATACGGCCAGACGTAGGTGCGGGGCATCGATTGCGCGGCGTCAAGGATTGCGCCATCAACGTCGCCGTCGTTGATCAAACGCCGCGCAGTGGCGGGATTGGTTCGCAGGGCATGTTCGATGTCGCGGACGTCAGGCACATGTGTACCTGCTTTCCACCGCACCTTGAGTTCGCGCATGGCCTGCTCCGCGTGCTCTTCGCGCTCAGCCACAACGCCGACAAAATCGCGAATCACCACCACCGCCCGAATGCCCGGAATGTGTGCAATAGATTGCTCGTCAACCGACTCCAGGCTGTTGCCGATGAATTCGCCGTGGTCAGCGCCAGCGTACGGCGGCCGAATCACGCGACCGTGCAACATGCCGGGCACCCGCAGGTCGTGTACGAACAAAAATTGCCCGTTGGCTTTTACGGCAATGTCAGCGCGCGGCACCGACTGTCCGACTACCGTGTAATCTGCAACCGGCTTCGTGGGTGCGTCCGGGTCGAGCCAAATTTCCATGTGTTGGCCGTGCAACATTTCACTGATGGTACGCATCGGCAAGCCATTCGTTGCCAACCAGCATGCTGCTTGTGCCGCTGCAGCACGCAGCGGTGCCGCGTGAATTTGCAGTGAGGCGCTGGCAATGGTCGGCCCCTGATTGGGCGCGGCGTCGGTATCCCCAAGCACAATACAGACGCGGTCAACGGCGACACTTAATTCTTCGGCGACGATTTGCGCCAGCGCGGTGCGCAAGCCCGTCCCAAGGTCAACGCGTCCGCATAAAGCCGTTACGCTGCCGTCGCTCCAGAGTGCGATCAGTACTTCGGTTGCGTCGTTGGCGTCGGTGGCGTCACTGGCTACAAATGCGGGTTGCCCCGGCACCGGTACGCTCGCAGGCACCGCGTTGCGCAGCACTAACAGCACGTCGACAGCAGAGCGCAATTCACGGCGCGTGTGGTGTTGATGGGCCTGCATGATCAAACCGCCTGCGGCATTCGATCCGCCGCGATACGCACGGCCTGCATGATCTCCACATGAGTGCCGCAACGGCACAAATTGCCTGCCAGTGCGTGTTTGATGTCGTGATCGCTTGGGGTCGGGTTGTGCCCAAGCAGCGCGACCGTCGTCATGATCATGCCATTCAAACAGTAGCCGCACTGCGCGGCCCGCGCGTCGATAAAGGCCTGTTGAACGAGATCCAGTGAACCGTCTTTGCCAAGCCCTTCAAGTGTGGTGATGCTTCGCCGCGCCACGCCCGCAACGGGCACCACACAGGCTCGCGCTGCCACGCCGTCCACCAGCACGGTACAGGCACCACATTCGCCCAAACCGCAACCATACTTTGGGCCAGTCAACTCGCAGTCGTTTCGCAACACCGTCAGCAGCGAGGTGTCGTCCGCACAATCGGCCGAGATGACCCTGCCATTCACCAAAAGCTTTATGTGATTAGTGATCGACGGCGATGGTGCTGGTACATCGCCACATAAATTTCGAGACATAAAAGCACCGCCTTTCCGCGTCATGCGTCGTTGCAAATGCTCACAATAGCTAGCTATTGTTGTGCTTTGCGCCTAGCCTGACACGAAAATTCGGCACTTTTCTTGTCCCGCAATTTACGTGTCGACGTACTAGCAACAACACTACAGGCTCAAAGACGCTCGCCGCACCGCTTCATCGCGACGCAGCTCATCCATGCTTCCGCCAAAGCGAATCTGCCCTTTTTCGAGCACGTAAGCACGGTCAGCGACCAGCGCGGCGAAGTGCAGATTTTGCTCGGAAAGTAGCAGGCTCACGCCCTGCTGTTTAAGCTCGTTAATCATGTTCGCCATCTGTTCAACGATCACGGGGGCGACGCCCTCCGATGGCTCATCAAGCAACACTGCATACGGGTTACCCATCAACGTCCGAGCCACCGTGAGCATTTGCTGTTCGCCGCCACTCATACGACCGCCGAGGCGATCCGGCATTTCACCGAGGTTTGGAAACAGCTTGAACAGTTTTTCAACCGTCCACACGGGAGCTGCACTGCCGTCCACCCACCGTCGCGGCGATTGCGTGCCAACGCTCAAGTTTTCAAGCACGGTCAAGTCAGTAAAGATTCGTCGATCCTCTGGCACATAACCCAGCCCGGCGCTAGCAATTTGATGCGCGTCCCGCCGATCAATGCGGCTGCCTTGAAATTCAACTGCGCCCGACTTTTTACTCATCAAGCCCATGATTGCTTTGAGGGTGGTGGATTTTCCGGCACCGTTACGACCGAGCAGCGCAACCACTTCGCCGCGACCCACCGTCAAATTTACGTCATACAAAATCTGGGCGGCGCCGTACCATGCGCAAAGACTGCTTGCCTTAAGTAGCGGGGCCGATGATGCATCGTGATTCATGCCACCGCCTTTGCTTCTGCCGTGCTCTCAAAGGTTTTGCCGGTTCCGAAATACACCGCCTGTACTTTCGGGTTTTCGCGCACCGCGAGGGGCGTGCCCTGTGCTACGAGTTGTCCACGCGCCAGCACCACGATGCGATCCGCGTAGCCAAACACCACATCCATGCTGTGCTCGGTGAACAGCACAGCAATTTGCTGCTCCCGTGCCAGCTTTCGGGTCAAGGAAATCAGCTCATTGCGCTCCAACGGCGCCATGCCCGCCGTGGGCTCATCCATCAGCAGTAATTTCGGTTTGTGCGCAAGCGCCATCGCAAGCTCCACCCGCTTCACGTCGCCATACGCCAACTCACTGCACGCGCGGTCCGCAGCGTCTGCCATGCCCACCTGTGCAAGCAACGCAACGGCTGCATCGCGATGTTGCAGGCTCGCGCGTCGCCACAGCGAAAAAATCTTTCGATCATCAGAGATCAGCGCCATCTGCACGTTCTCCACCACTGTGAGCGAGGCAAACGTCTCAGCAATTTGAAACGTCCGCCCCACACCCAACCGCCAGATAACGCGCGATGCAAGACCGTCCAACGAATTCCCGTCGAGCAAAATGCTGCCGCGATCCGCGCGCAGTTGACCGTTGAGCATGTTGAAGGTGGTTGATTTACCCGCCCCATTCGGGCCGATTAGCGCGAGCAGCTCACCGCGTTCGACTGAGAAAGTAACGCCATCGACGGCCTTGACGCCACCGAACGATTTGCCGAGATCGGTGACCGTCAGCAGACTCATACGGCGGCTACTTTTTTCGGTTCGGATAAGCGTGCACGCAGGCGCGTCCATACCCGCTCTGCCGCACCCACCACACCTTGCGGAAATGCGATCACCAGCGCCAGAATTACGCCTCCTAGCACCGCTCGCCAGTAGTCGGTGCTGCGCGCCAGCGTGTCTTGCAGCCACATAAACAAGGCGGCGCCTGCCCACGGCCCAGTCAAGGTTTGTACGCCTCCGAGCAGCACCATCACCAACCCATCGACCGACTTGCCGACAGCCAAAGTCTCTGGCGAAATACTGCCTTTTGAGAAGGCAAACAACGCACCCGCCAGACCAGCAAACACGCCAGAAATAACAAACGTCACCCACTGCACCCGAGCGACATGAATGCCGATGGCGTCGGCCCGTAACGGCGAATCACGCCCGGCTCGCATCGCAAAGCCGAGCGGCGAAAACAGCACCCGACGCATTGCCAACACGCCAAGCACAACCAGCGCCAACGTCAGCCAATAAAAGCGATCCCCGTCGGCAAGCCACGGTGACGGCCACACGCCGGTGAGTCCGTTGCTGCCGCCGGTAAAGCTGTCCCACTGAAAACAAATTGACCATACGATTTGCGCGAATGCGAGCGTCAGCATCGCTAAATACACGCCAGACAAACGCACGCATAACCAGCCGCAGATAAATGCGCCAAGCGCTGCAACGAAGGGGGCTGCGACCAGCGCCGCCTCCATTGGCAAACCCATTGACCTGACAAACAGTGCCGCTGCATATGAGCCCAATCCGAAATAGGCTGCGTGACCAAACGAGTGCATGCCCGCTGGCCCCATCATGAAGTGCAGACTGGTGGCGAACAGCACCGCCGTCAGAATGTCAATCATCAACACGCTGACATAGGGCGAACTTGAAGCCAGCCACGGCAGTGCGATGAGCAGGCAAATCATCAGTGCGAACAAAACGCGCGCAACGCGGTCGGTCGCGCGAATTGGCGTCTCCGGCGCTCCGCCATGACGCGATAGTGTCGGCGCTCGTCCGAGCAATCCCCAAGGGCGCAGCACCAGCACCACCGCCATCACCACAAATTCAGCCACCATTGTGAGTTTAGAAAATGCAAAGCTGATACCGAAGAATTCAACGGTGCCGATACCGATGCAGATTGCCTTGATTTCGGCGATCAGCAGAGCGGCGACAAAAGCGCCTGGAATCGAGCCCATGCCGCCTACGACAACCACGACAAAGGCGTCGCCGATGGTGAGCAAATCCAGCCCCAAATTTGCAGGTTCACGAGGCAATTGCAAAGCACCGCCGAACGCAGCAAGCATCGAGCCGAGCGCAAACACCGCTGTGAAAAGCCAAGCCTGATTCACGCCCAGTGCTGCCACCATTTCCCGATCTTGCGTGGCTGCCCGCACCAGCGTGCCCCAACGTGTTCTCGTCAGCAAGGTGTGCAAAAGCAGCAACACCAGCGGACCAACAACGATTAGGAACAGGTCATAGCTCGGAAATTGCCGACCGAGAACGTCGACCGATCCTTCCAAAAATGGCGCGCGTGGACCTAGTAAATCCTCCGGCCCCCAAAGCCAAAGTGTTGCGTCCTTGATAATCAACACCAACGCGAAGGTCGCCAACAGTTGAAACAACTCAGGTGCTTTGTAGATACGCCGCAACACCGCTATTTCGGTAACTGCTCCCACCACACCCACCACGAGTGCCGCCACCGGCAAAGCAATCCAGAAACCTAGCGTCGGGCCAAGCGCTGCGGTGAGCCGCTCCGCCACGCTGTACGCGGCGTACACGCCCAGCATGAAAAACGATCCGTGCGCGAAATTCACAATTCGCGTCACCCCGAAAATTAACGACAAACCCGCGGCCACCAAAAACAACGATGAGGCGGCGGCGAGACCGTTAAGCAATTGAACTAAAAGTGCGGAAAGGGTCATGCGTAGCGCAATCTGAAATTGTCAACCAAGGACCGAAGCTGACCACGAAATCCCAGCCACCCCAGCGAAGGCCGGGGTATACGTCTACTAATCACCTTTCGCTGAGCCACAGGCGAGGGTACCGGCCTGCGGCGACAGGACGAAGAATCGAATATCTTGCCGCCCGCCCTATTCAGACCGCAGCTTCTTAGTCTCCACCGCGTTCGGCAGCACGGTCGCACCGTCGATGTAGCGGGAGTCAACCATCACGCCCTTGCCATTGATGTTCGCTGTCTTGCCAACAAACGCGCCCATCGTAGATTGATGATCTTCAGACCGAAATTTTGCTTTGCCAAACGGCGTGTCGAACTGCAACCCGCTGAACGCAGCGATCATTTTTTCAGTATCAGTGCTGCCTGCTTTTTTAATGCCGGTAGCCAACGATTTAATCAACGAATAGCCCACCACCGAGCCCAATCGTGGGTAGTCGCCGAACGCCTTTTGATAGGCATTCATGAACTTGGTGTGCTCGGGCGTTTTGATGCTGGCCCACGGGTAACCGGTAACAATCCAACCGGTGGGAGTCTCGTTTTTAAGCGGGTCTAGATATTCCGGCTCGCCAGTCAACATGCTGACTACCGCGCGATCTTTAAACAGGCCGCGGGTGTTGCCTTCACGCACAAACTTTGCGAGGTCAGCACCAAACAGCACGTTGAAAATTGCATCCGGCTTGCTGTCAGCCAACGCTTGCACCACACTTCCTGCATCGAGTTTCCCCAACGGCGAGGCCTGTTCGCCCACGAACTCAACATCCGGTTGCGCGGCTTTGAGCTGCGCCTTGAATGTCGCCACCGCTGACTGCCCGTATTCGTAGTTCGGATACACCACCGCCCAGCGCTTCTTGCGCAGCTTTGCAGCCTCGGGCACCAGCATTGCAGACTGCATGTAGGTCGAAGCTCGCAAGCGGAACGTATAGCGGTTGCCATTCGCCCAGACAATCTTGTCGGTGAGGGGCTCGCCTGCTAGAAAAAATACCTTCTTTTGTTTGGCAAAATCGGTGACGGCCAGACCGACGTTAGACAGAAAAGTGCCAATCAGCACATCAGCCTTTTCGCGCGATAACAACTCTTCGGCCGCGCGTACGGCGTCGCCAGGGCTCGCATTGTCGTCGCGAATAATCAACTCAAGCTGCTTGCCATTGACACCTCCGGCCTGATTGACCTCGTCAATGGCGAGCTGCATGCCTTTGCGGTACGGATCAAGAAACGCTGGCTGCGCTTTGTAGCTATTGATTTCGCCAATTTTGATGGTGGGTTGCGCGCTGGCCTGTGTGGTGCCTGCTAAAGCGAGAAGCGCGGCACAAACCATTGCAGCGGACATCACGGGCTTTCGGAGCGTAGATGTGTTCATAATTGTGTTCTCCAAGAAAAGTTCAAGACCAATTGAATTTGTGCGCAACGCTACCTGAGACCGTCTTCGCCCCTGATTTCAGCAGCCTTCAAACCACCGATGCGAGCGAGCGGTCGACCGCTGTCGGTAACAACGACGGCCACCACGATTTCGTTGGCACGAGGTGCGTCCGACACACGCGCCTCCATGGCGTCAAAGTGGCTGCGCACGTAAGCCGCGTCCTTGTGCCCAAGCGGCACGTCAATCGCTGTTCCGATACCGCCCATTTTTTTTGCCGACGGTACGAGCGCAGCGCCCTTGCCCACCGCCAGGCGCAACGGCGCGCCGAGCTTGGGATGAAGCACCGCTGCGGCATGCTCAAGCTCGCCAGCTTCGCCAACAATCGCCGCTTTGCCGTAACTCTGGGCTGCGTCGCCCGCAATGCCCAGCGCTTCGACGCAGCGCGCACCGAGCAGCCCGCCCAACTCTTCACCGATTGCTATCAGCTCATCAAGCGATTCCACAAAGCGGCCAGCACATGGGTTGTCAATCACGGCAATCGCCAGCGCACGTCGCGTGGGCGGCGACACGGACTGTCCCATCTCTTGATGCACTTCGTCAATTTGAACGATGATTTTTCTAATTTTTGCGATCATGGTGAGTCCAATTTAACTTTGCGCGCAGCGAAATAAACGACGTCGATACATTACCGCAAGCCATCCCATCTAGCGATATCAGCCGCCTTCAACCCACCCATGCGAGAGTGAATGCGTGGCCCAGTGCTCATGGCCAGAATAAACACAATTTCATTGGCTGCGGGCGCGCCGGGCACCCGCATTTCAATGGCGTCAAAATGGCTGCGCACGTAGACCGCGTTAATGTGGGTGAGCGGCACGTCAAGCGTTACCCCAGCCGCGCCTACTTTTTTTGTTGACGGGACAATCGAAAGCGCATTGCCTCGTTGCGCGCCGCAACCGGCACTGGCAGTGGGGGCTGCGACGGTTTCGCCACGCGCATAAGCGCTCACATCGCCCTTCCAACCCAGCAATTCACGCATCGCGTAGCCGCCGGGTACATGCCACAGCGCGCCGTGTTCAATCTCACCCGCACCACCTACGATCGCGCCTTTGCCGTAGCTCTCAATGGCACTGGCTGGCACCTGCATCGCAGTGAGCAACCGTTGCGCCATATCGAGCCCCAGCGGATTGAGCGCGTCCATCATCGGCAAAATATTCGACTCATAGCGCCCCGCGAACGGATTTACCAAGACCGCTGCGATGGCACCTCGCCGCAGCGCTTTTTCCGGCACCGGTCCAAATTCATGATGAATATCTTCGACATGGGTAAAGACTCGCTTGAGTACGATCACGCGGCACACTCCGAGCGAGCGACTAATTGCATATTTTCCATAGTCGCAGCATAGCGAAGCCGGGCTCCGCCGTCTGCTGAAATCTGCGGTTGCGCCTCAGCGAGTCTCTGAGGCGCTCGCGGCACTTCGCCCAACAACCGGGTGCGCCCTTGACATTGCAACAACGCCGACACAATGAGGCCTGACGCTTGAAGCGTCCGAGCCACCATCAGCCCCTTGCTAAGCGCCGTCTCGATTAATGCGCGGGGCAATGCCGGCACATTCACCGTCACCCACCGATCACCCAGATCACTGTCGTCTTTCAGGCTCGAAGCGGGCGCACGAGCGACGAGCGGGCAGACCACGTCGACAGCATTGGCGATTATTGTGGCTGCCGCGTCGGCGCGCGCTGCGCTGCTGGCCAAAACGGTCACGGCATCCGCGATGCCGAACGAAAAGCTGCGACCGTTCCAGCCGCTTGTCGCGACGCCTCGCACCTCCGAGGTTTCAGCAATACGCGCCACGCCATCGTGCTGCATCAATCCGCTGGAGACACAGAAGCGAGGCATTTGCGGATCGACAACAACGGCCAGACGCATTTCGCTTGCCCCCGGAGCAAGGTGAATCGCGATATCGCCACCGTTATTGACCCAAGCTTTTCGCACACCGGCGCGGCGATACGACGCAATTATTTCGTCGGCCACCGCGCCCGCCACAGCCGCCATTGGCGTGATAAATTGCGGTCTAAACACACGGCACGCGTCAAGCATCTTTCGAGCAACTGAACCACAAGGCACATGGCGTGACGACACCGGCGCGCGAAGCAGAGGTAGCTCCGCAACCAGTTCAGAAAGTACGGTTTGAAAACGCTGCCAAGCGTGCTCATGCGCGGCGCTAACCGCTGACCTCTCACCCGCGGCACCGAGGACAAGATCAATCGGACCGTGCTGAAAATGCCAGCGTTGGTTGGACAGTGGCGAGCGGGTTGCCGTCATTGAATTAGCTCGAACTATCCCTAACCCAGTAGCGGGCCGCAATTGAGCGGCCAGCCGTTATGTGCGGGCTGCGTTATCAGCGTCCGGCCTTGTGGCGCGCCATCGTTATGCCAGGCACCCTCCGCAAGCACTTGCTCGATGGGCTGCACATGGGCCATGTGCCCGCCCATCAGCTCGTAATCCTTGAGCCGCATCGAAAATTCAAGCGGCGCGACGATCGCGGGGGTGGGCACGGTGCCAAAGCTATTGTCCGGCATTCGCGACACGTCCACCATCACCGTAATGCCGCCGCCGGGCCAGACGTAAGCGGGTGCGCCGCCGCAGGTCACATTCACCAGCGAGCGCTTGATTGCTTGCGTGAGCAACACTGGGTTGCCGGTGGCACCAGCGCGCAAGCTGCCCCCAGCACCCGCCACAAAAAGCACTGTGGTGAGGGATGGCTCACAGTTGTCCACGATGCGCTGGATGACCTCAGCGACCGCGTCCGGCATCGTGCCTCGTTGTGGTTTCAACGCAGCATCGAGCACAAACCACTCTGCTTGCTCACCGGTGGTTGACGTCATCAAAATACGCTGACCGGGCCAAGCTCGTTGTGCGTCCCAACCCTCGATGATTGATAGCGGGTCATCGATATCCGTGCCGCCCCAACCCGTGCCCGGTGCCGCCACCTGAAAGTATCTCCCTGGCGTCGACTTGCGACCCAATAACTTGATACCCGAAGGTCGCATGTCTAGGCAGCGTCCAGCCTGGTGCTCGGTGAGCACCCCCGTGATGTGGTCGTCAACTACCACCACCTCATCGACTAACCCGAAAAACTGTTTGGCAAAAATGCCGACTGCGGCAGAACCACAGCCCACGCGCATTCGCTTTTCTTCGACACCGTTGACTACAGGTGCCCGCCCAGCCTGAATGTTTAGCCGCGCACCACCCTCAATGTCAAGCGACACCGCCTGTTTGTTTCCCAGCGCGGCCATCATTTCAAGCGTGGTACGGCCTTCTTTTTTGCTCCCACCCGTCAAATGATGCACGCCGCCGAGCGAGAGCATCTGTGAGCCATACTCAGCCGTGGTCACATGCCCCACCTGCTCGCCGTTGTAGCGAATGCTCGCCTGCTCCGGACCAAGCCAGCGATCCGTGTCAATCTTTACACGGTAGCTGCAATAACTAAAAATACCCTCAGTCACCACGGTGACGGTGTCGACGCCTTCGTACTCCGATGACACGATAAAGGGTGCGGGCTTGTAGTCCGGATACGTCGTGGACGCGCCGACGCCAGTGACAAAAAGGGACTCAGTAGCATCCACCGCATCCGCATCGCTCGACGCAGAGCGCAAATTACTACCCACCAAGAACGGCACGATGTGTGCCGACGCTTTCTGCGCCTCATTGGGATGCGTGCTGCGCAGCTTCCGAAGAATGACCACAGGATCGACGCGAACCAGCGTGCCCGCCGCATTGGCATAGCGATCACAGGCACCGCTCTTTCCGGGCGAGATCAGGCACAGCACCGGGCAGGCATTGCACTCAATTTTGTCGCTTGCAATTTTGTCGCTCCGCGGACGTGACCGATAAGCCGCCGCGTCGGTCGCAGCCCCAATCAATACCGCCTCCACGAGCGCAGGCGAAGTGGGCGCGTCGGCTAAGCCGTCAGTCTTGGTGTGCGCCTGATGAGTCATTGCAATGCTATTAAAAAGACACAATAAAGAAAGTTTTGAACGCGACTGAAAAATGTTGCACTTGCTACAATTGCTGCTAATTTAGCAGAACAGTGTGCGACTCGCAATCTCTAATTTTCTCCATTCACTTTGCATCCATCATGAGCGCATTTGCCGACCAACAGGTTCTCTCTGTCCACCACTGGACAGACAATCTTTTCACTTTCACCGTCACCCGAGACCCGGCGTTGCGCTTCAAAAACGGGCACTTCGCGATGATCGGACTGCGCGTAAATGAAAAGCCGCTGCTTCGCGCGTACAGCATCGTCAGCGCAAATTATGAGGAGCATCTTGAGTTTTTGAGCATCAAAGTGCCTGATGGGCCATTGACCTCGCGCTTGCAACATATCAAAGTGGGCGACAACATCATTGTTGGCAAGAAACCCACAGGCACGCTGGTAATTGATTATCTGCACCCCGGCCGTCGCCTGTATTTACTTGGCACAGGTACCGGTCTCGCACCGTTCATGAGCATCATTCGTGACCCGGAAACCTATGAAAAATTTGAAGAAGTGATTCTGATTCACGGCGTGCGCACGGTCGATGAGCTGGCCTACCGAGAACTGCTCACCGATCACCTGCCTAAGCACGAATTGCTGGGCGAGATGATTGTCAATCAGTTGCGCTACTACCCCACCGTGACGCGCGAACAATTCACTAACATGGGGCGAATCACTGACCTGATTGCCACCGGTTCGGTGTTTAAAGATTTGAATCTGCCACCACTCAACGTCGAAGAGGATCGCGTCATGATTTGTGGCAGCCCCGCCATGCTCACCGATCTAAAAGCATTGCTGGAACTGCGTGGATTTCACGAGGGCAATACCTCCACGCCGGGCGCGTTTGTGATCGAACGCGCGTTCGCCGAAACCTAACGACCGACGTGCGAAAACTGCTGCACAGCCGCAAGACCGAAAAGCCTGACTACACGGAGTCAGCTACTCGCAACGCGATTTTGAAGGCGGCTGTTTCAGTGTTTGCCAAGCATGGTTATGACGGTGGCAGCATCGACAAAATCACTCGGCTGGCGAAGACCCACGACCGGATGATTTATTACTACTTTGGCAGCAAAGAAAAGCTCTTCATCGCCGTGCTTGAGAGCACCTATCGTCAGATGGCAGAGGCCGAGCGCGCGCTGGTGCTCGAAGGCACCTCACCGGTCGCCGCACTGAAAGTGTTCATCGATTTCGTATGGCAGTACTACCAAACCCATCCCGAATTCATCTCGTTGTTGAATATTGAAAACTTGCAATGCGGCAGGCACATTGCGAAATCGGCAAAAGCCCGTGAATACTCGTTCGTTGGCATTTCATTGCTAGATTCGGTGCTGACAGCCGGGGTCACGCAAGGCATTTTTCGACCCGATATCGCCGCGCGCGACGTGTATCTTTTGCTGGCATCCATGGGCTATTTTTACTTGTCGAATCGTTACACGCTCAGCACATTTTTGGCGGAGTCTACGCAAACACCAGCGGCGCTCGCCCGCTGGCAGGGTTTTATCAATCAGACAGTGCTGCGCGCTGTTGCTGCCGAGCCGGTCGCTTCAGTTAACGATGCGGCGGTGGCTGCCCTCAACTGTGGCGTTGGCTTCGTCACCACGCTGGGAAAGCCCGCCTCTTCTCGACGATTAACAGCAAGTAGGGACGATCATGGCCATTGAATCCAGCCAAGAAAAATCGGGCAAAGTTGTCATCACCGGCATCGGCCTGATGCTCACGGGCGACATCGACAATCCCATCAACAACGCCGACACCATCGTGGTGACCGATGGACTGATCGCAGCCATCGGTCGCGAGAAGGATTGTGACACCAGCAACGCGCGAATACATATCGATGCAGCGCAGTGTGCCATCGCGCCTGGCCTCATCGACAGCCACGTACACCCTGTATTTGGTGACTGGACACCACGCCAAAACCAGATCGGCTGGATTGACTCCACCATGAACGGCGGCGTCACCACCATGATCTCGGCCGGCGAAGTGCACTTGCCCGGTCGCCCGAAGGATATCGTTGGACTTAAAGCGTTGGCCATTACCGCGCAGCGCTCGTTCGACAATTTTCGTCCAGGCGGCGTGAAAGTATTGGCGGGTGCGCCCATTATTGAAAAAGGTATGGTCGAGAGCGATTTTGCTGAGCTGGCAGCTGCCGGCGTGTCGCTGCTCGGCGAAGTGGGCCTGGGCTCCGTCAAGGCGGGAAACGAAGCGCGGCAGATGGTCGCATGGGCTCGAAAATACGGAATGCAAAGCACCATTCACACCGGTGGCCCATCGATCCCGGGTTCGGGATTAATTGACAAAGATGTGGTGCTGGAGGCCGACGCCGACATCATCGGCCACATCAATGGCGGGCACACGTCGCTGCCCGAAGCGCACGTCTGTGAACTGTGTGAAAAATCTACACGCGCCATCGAAATCGTGCATAACGGCAACGAACGCGTAGCGATTGCCGCTGCACGCGCTGCGCTTGAAATAAAGTGCCCGCATCGCGTGATCCTTGGCACCGACGGCCCTGCAGGTTCGGGTGTGCAGCCGCTCGGCATCCTGCGCTTGATCTCATTGCTAGCCAGTCTTGGCAACATTCCTGCCGAACTGGTGTTCTGTTTCGCCACGGGCAACACAGCAAAGATTCGCGGCCTCAACTGCGGCCTAATCGAGGTCGGTCGCGCAGCCGATTTCGTGTTCATGGATCGCGCGCAAGAGAGTGCTGGCCTCGACCTGCTGACCAGTGTTCAACTAGGCGATATTCCGGGCATAGGCATGGTGATGATCGATGGCATCGTGCGTTGCCACCGAAGCCGCAATACGCCACCGGCGACGCGAATTCCGGTGATTCGTTAAGCGCGCGACTCTATGAGCACGTTGAAAGCGTGTAGCTTGCACCGTGAATGCTAAGTGCGGCAAGTATGCCCATCGGTAACGTGACCTTTGCTGGAATGTGCCCAAACGGAAACCCAGTGAGCACCGGGCAGGGCGCGATGTGGCGCAACGTTTCTATCGTCTCGGTCATGTTGTATGGGTAGCGCAGATTGGCGTCGGGCTCGCAGTCTGCGAAATCACCCAAAATAATCGCGCGCTGTTTGTTCAGGATGCCCGAGTGTTTGAGCTGCCAGAACATTCGCTCAACGGCGTAGGGCTCCTCACCGATGTCTTCCAGCACTAGTATGCCGTCATCGATACTTGGCATGTAGGGGGTGCCAATCAGGTGCGCGATCATGGCTAGATTAGTACCCCAAAGGGTGCCTATGATGGTGCTCGGTGCATGCGCGATGTCGCTCGTGCACTTTGGATAGACGTAGCGGTAAGCATGGCCATTTTGCGCGGCCGACACCAAGCCAAGAAAGTGCGTTTCGGTAAAGCGCCGTTCGGGCAGTTTGTCGGTTAGCGCAAAATCGACGGCGGCCATGGGTCCCGCCCAGGTGACGAGATTGGCTGTTGCAAGGGCGGCTAGGGAAAACGCAGTGATGTCGCTAAAGCCGCAGAAAATCTTGCCGCTGGCTGCAACACGCGGCCAGTCTATTCGGTGCAGAATCCGCGAAACCCCGTAACCACCCCGCGAAAACATGACGATCTGGGCGTCGCTGGCGAGCGCGGCGGCCAAGCCGTCCAGACGCTGTTCGTCAGTGCCTGCAAAGTAGCGCCAAGACGCCGACGTGCCGTCCGTGATCGTCACCGGGAACCCTAATTCGCGCAACCGCACAACGCCTACGTGCAGTCGCTCGTTGTCAACACTGCCCGAGACCGAAACCACGGCGATCGACGGTTTAGCGAACGAAATCAACGATTTCTCTATTTTCATCTCGCTATTCATAGAAAGGTTAAACACATTGTCAGGAAGTCGTAAGGGTTAAGAATTACGGTATCGTGCCCACATTTTGAAAGTACTATATGTCGTCGCTACGTTTGCGTGTCTTGGTCGCTGCATCGCTACTCGTTTTTGGTCTCGCGGCATGCGGAGGCAGCAATAGTCGGGGTCTTTTTGAAGGTACCGCCACAGGCATGACCGAAGAGGCCATGATTGCCAAGTTTGGAAAACCGGACGCTTCAGACGTCGCCGACAGCAAGGAGCATCGATTCACGTACAAAGGCCGAACGTTCGACAGCAATGGCAACGGACAAAAGGATAACGAGGCCATTGTGATCTTTGAGAAAGACGCAACCGGCAACTTCATCGCGACGCGATTTTTGTTCAACTAAGGCTGTTTCGTTGCGCAGTCATCTTTTCGAGGGTGGCTGCGAACGCAGCAAGGCGAGCGCGCTCTTGAGCGACCACCGTAGCGGGCGCTTTGTCGGCAAACGCCGGATTGCCTAATTTGGCTTCGGCTTTAGTAACTTCCGCAGACAACTTGGCAATTTCTTTGTCCAGCCGTGCTCGTTCTTGCACCGGGTCGACCTTGACTTCGAGCATCAGTTTGAAATCGCCCACCATTTGCACCGGGGCGTCGTTGCCGGGCAACGCGTCGACGATACGCACTTCGGAGAGCTTGCCGAGGGCTGCGATGTAGGGCGTGAATGCTATGAGCGTTTCGAGATCGCCGGTCATCACGAGTGGTACTCGCTCAGCAGGCGAAAGCTTCATTTCAGAGCGCAGAATTCGGCAGGACGTGACGATCTGTTTGAGCAAGGTCATCTTGTCATTGGCTTCAGCATTCACCCGATCTGCGCCGTATTTCGGGAATGGTTGGGTACTAATCGTGGCTCCTGATTTACCCGCAATGGGTGCCACCTTTTGCCACAACTCTTCGCTGATGAACGGCATGATCGGATGCGCCAGACGCAGCGTCGCCTCAAGCTCTCGAACCAGCACGCTTCGTGTTCCACGAGCAGATGCGGCGTCTCCCGATTTCTCCGCCTCTGCGAGTTGCACTTTTGCGCATTCGACGTACCAGTCGCAATACTCGTCCCACACGAATTCGTAGAGCGCTTTGGCTGCAAAATCAAAGCGGTAGGTGTCGAAGCCTTCGGCGATGTCGCGCTTGGCGATTTGCAGACGACCGAGAAGCCAGCGGTCAACAAAGGAGAGTTTCTGCTCCCCTCCCCTCGGGGGGGAGGGGTTGGGGGAGAGGGAATCGGACATCCCAGCCGAGCTGCGAATAGCAACACCCTCTCCCCCGGGGGGAGGGAGTCGAACCACCCCACAATCCTTGCCCTCCACATTCATCAAAACAAACCGCGTGGCGTTCCACAACTTGTTGCAGAAGTTACGATAGCCTTCGCAGCGGCTCAAGTCGAAATTGAGCGTCATCGACATCGTACACAACGATGCGTAGGTGAAACGCACTGCGTCTGCGCCATAGGCCGGAATACCGGTCGCGAAGTTTTTGCGAATGTACTTTTCGGCCTTTTCCTTGTGTGAGGCGAGCATCAAACCTTTCAACGATTTTTCAACCAGCGGTTCGAGTTCGATGCCGTCGAGCAGATCAATCGGGTCGAGCACGTTGCCCTTCGATTTGCTCATCTTCGTGCCTTCAGCGTCGCGCACCATCGCGTTGATGTACACGTCCTTGAACGGCACTTTGTCGGTGAAATGCAGCGTCATCATTACCATGCGCGCAACCCAGAAAAAGATGATGTCGTTGCCGGTCACGAGCACGTTGCTCGGCAGATAAACACTGTCTTTTTCAAAGCGCGCAAGGTCTGGCCAACCGAGCGTGGTGTGGCACACCAGTGCTGACGAGAACCACGTGTCGAGCACGTCGGCGTCACGCGTGAGCGGCTTGCCGTCGCTAAGTTTTAACGCCTCTTCTTCACTGCGCGCAACGTAGATTTTTCCGTCTGCGTCATACCACGCCGGTATCTGATGCCCCCACCACAACTGCCGCGAAATGCACCAGTCGCGGATGTTGCCGAGCCAGTGGTTGTAGGTGCTCGTCCAGTGCTCAGGATAGAACTTCACGTCACCGTTTTTCACGGCGTCCAGCGCGCGTCCTGCAAGGCCGCCCGCATGCTTTTCAGTCGGCTTGCTCATGGCGACAAACCATTGATCGGTGAGCATCGGCTCGATGATCTGCCCAGTGCGTTCGCACATCGGCACCATGCTCTTGTGCGGCACCGCTTTTTGCAAAAACTTTTGTTCTTCGAGATCGCGCAGCACCGCTTTGCGCGCTTCGAAACGATCAAGGCCCTGATACTGCTTCGGGCCGTACTCGTTAATCTTGGCGTCGAGCGTGAAGATGGTGATCAGCGGCAGGTTGTGACGCAGCGCGCAGGCGTAGTCGTTGAAGTCATGCGCGCCGGTGATTTTCACGCAGCCAGAACCGAACGCGCGATCCACAAAATCGTCCGCGATGATGGGAATTTTGCGATCACACAATGGCAGATCAACGAGCTTGCCAACCAAGTGTTTGTAGCGCTCGTCTTCGGGATGCACCGCCAGCGCGCCGTCGGCCAGCATCGTTTCGGGGCGCGTCGTCGCAATGTGCATGCCCGCGATCAAATTGCCCTCAAAGTCAGGCTGCGGGCCATCAGAAAACGGATAGAGGATGTGCCACATGAAACCGTCGCGTTCGACCGATTCGACCTCAAGTTCCGACACCGCCGATTGCAGCACCGGATCCCAGTTCACCAAACGTTTGCCGCGGTAGATCAAGCCCTGCTCGAACAGCGTCACAAACGTTTCCACCACGCCTTTCGACATGTGGTCGTCCATCGTGAAATAGCCTTGATCCGCGCCACTAGCGTCAGCGAACCCCCAGTTGGCGGATGCGCCCAAACGACGCATCTGCTCGGTGATGGTGGAGCCCGACTGCTCCTTCCATTTCCACACGCGTTTGGTGAATTCTTCGCGCCCCAAATCATGTCGCGATTTGCCTTCGGCCTGCAATTGCCGCTCGACCACAATTTGCGTGGCGATACCGGCATGATCGGTGCCGACCACCCAGTTGGTGTTGTCGCCCTTCATGCGGTGGTATCTGATCAGCGAGTCCATCAACGTCTGCTGAAAAGCATGGCCCATGTGCAGCGTGCCGGTCACATTCGGCGGTGGCAGCTGGATCGTGTACGCGGGCTTCGAGGCGTCGCCCTCGCCACGATTAGGGACGAAATTACCCGCCCGCTCCCAGACCGGATACCACTTCGCTTCGATCGCCTTCGGCTCGAAGGATTTGGACAGTGAATCTAGTAGCGGAAAGGCGGTGATGGCAGTGTCGGCAGACATGTGGGAGCGAACGCGAGCGACGCGTTTTGATTGGAAAATTTAGCCGTGATTGTACCGAGCGAATTAACAGCTTGCAGTTGAAACGCTCGGAAAGCTTGGGCTTGACGCCTAAAACAGCTGATTATCGACTTATGCTAAAAATCCGCTCTACGCCCCAATTTATATGGAGATCAGCCTAAAGCTATTAACACCGCGAAAGCTAGGTGCGCCGCTTTGCCAATTGCTCACGCAAGCGCGCAATCTCCGATTCAACCGCGTTAGACACCACTTCGCGCACATGGTGCGAGGTGTCGTCAGCGACTTGGTGCGCAATATCGCGCGCGACGTCGGTTAACGCTGGCAGCAGCATGTCGCGAATATGGTCTTTGAGCGCACCCGCCGCGTAAATTTCTAGCTGCTGCATCACTTGACTGTAGACGCTGTGTTGCAACTCGCCGAGTTTGGCGACCAGTTGCGCATTAAATTGCTCGCGAACGTTGGCCATCAAAGTCACGGTCGCGGGCCCTTCAGCACTCACGGACGGTGGCGTATCGGACGACATGCGGGGCCGCATGCCCAACACGTCAACTGCATCCACCGTGTGCTGTGCGGCGGGCGTGTGCGCGGTGCCGAGCACTGGTGGCATTAGCGCTGCAAGCGGAGTCGCAACGTGCGCTGAGACGATGGGCGTGAGGGCAGGCGGGGGCGCAGGTGGGGGCGCAGACAGAGGCATTCGCACAGATTCGGGCGACGCGGCGAGTCTCGCCGTCGTTGCGCCAACGGACGACGGCACAGAAGGCTTCATCGGTGCTGGCATCCACGCCGGTCGCGAATGGGTCGGAATCACATCGTCCATACGATCTGTGAGGCTGGTAAGTTCGATCTCCTCGACCACCAGATCGGTCAGCACGGGCAATTCTTCAGGAATTCGCTGCCGCATTAGGCGGTCAGCCTGCGCGAGTAAATCCTTGGCTGTCGGTGTGCTCATAGATCAATTATGCGCGCAAAAACTACGTTCGGTTTAGCGTTATTTCATCACGGTGTGCGACATGGCGTAGCCGCGCGCTTTGTAAAAAGCCCATCGCTCGCGACCCGCTGCAGCCAGCGGTGCCTCGAGCCCCACAATTTCGAACATACGCTCAAATCGCGAAAAAAACGCGGGCGGCTCCACGCTCAAATTAATCAACACATCGGCCGCGCCCTCGTGCAGCAATGAATGATCCACGATCACCGGCGTGGCCACGACATGCGGTGAAGTCATCGTCACGTGCGGCACAAAGCCCTCCACCGGGTGCTCCCAAAGCAGCTTGTCCAGCGCCGCCGTAGTCGCCGCATCCGGCGTCACCACGCGCACCCGACGTCCCTGCGCGTACGCCTTGCCAACGAGGCGCGCAGTCGCCGTGAGCGGATTGGTCACCCCGGTGTAGAAGTTGATTTCAGTCATTATTTCAAGACGTGTAGCACAGCCCCTACTCGCGCGTCATAACGTAGTCAACCAGTGCCGCCACTGGACGGCCAGACGCCCCCTTCTCTTTGCCAGAGCCTTTGTACGCCACGCCCGCGATATCGAGATGCGCCCAGTCGTATTTCTTGGCAAAGCGCCATAGGAAGCACGCTGCCGTAATAGCACCGCCTTCGCGTCCAGCGACGTTGGCCATGTCGGCGAAGTTGGAGTTCAACGCCTCCTGATAATCCTCTTCAAGCGGCATGCGCCAGAAGCGGTCGTTCGTCTTTTTGCCGGAGGCGATGATGCTGTCGGCGAGCGCGTCGTTGTTCGAGAAGATACCCGCGTTATGTGTGCCGAGCGCGACCACGCATGCACCGGTGAGCGTGGCGATGTCGATTACGGCGCGCGGCTTGAAGCGCTCGGCGTAGGTCAGCGCATCACACAAAATCAGACGGCCTTCGGCGTCGGTGTTGAGCACTTCGATGGTCTGCCCGCTCATGCTGGTGAACACGTCACCCGGTTTGGTGGCGCGGCCGTTAATGTGGTTTTCGCAGGCAACGACGAGGCCGACGATGTTCTGCTTGGGCTTAAGTTCTGCAACCGCTTTCATCACACCGAACACGGTGCCTGCGCCAGACATATCCCACTTCATGTGGTCCATATCAGGTGCCGGTTTGATCGACACGCCGCCAGTGTCGAAGGTCACGCCTTTGCCAACGAACACGGTCGGCGCTTCGCCTTTTTTGCCGCCGTTGTATTCAAACACGATAAAGCGAGGTGGCTCATCGCTGCCGTTGGTCACTGACAGGAACGAGCCCATGCCGAGTTTTTCGATGGCCTTGCGGTCCAGCACAGTGACTTTGAGTCCGTGTGACTTGACGAGTTTTTTCGCCTCTTCGCCCAAGCGCGTTGGCGTGCAAAAGTTGGCGGGCAAGTTGCCCAGATACTTGGTGAACTCCATGCCGTGAATCGTCGCAACCGACATTTTCAACGCGGCAGGCGCAGCCTTCGCTGCCGCTTCCGGCATGCCGAAGCGCACACGCTTGAGGCTGGGTTTCGGCTTGGCGCTGATGCCTTTGGTTTCGTCATAGCGATAGGTCGCGTCCGACACGCCCATGACCATTTGCTGCATGGCGCTAACGGCGTCTTCGCCAAGCGGAAAGATGGTCAGCTCAGCCAGCTCAAGCTCAACAGTAGCGGCGGCCAGCGCGCGGCCCGCAGCGCGTGCGTCTTTGGCGGCGAGCACTTTGCCCTCGCCCGCGCCGTAAACCAGCACGCGGGAGGTACCAATGCCCGGCAAATTGAACAGCGGCAGCAACTTGCCGCAACCACCGTTGAAGGATGCCGCTTTGAGCGCCGCTTTGAGCGCGCCTTTGCTTGCTTTGTCCAAATCTTCTGCGGCCCACGACAGTTTTTGGTTGTCGTGAACGGCGACTGCAACCACGTCGGTCTTGGTATTAGACGGGTGATCGGCGCGGAGAGAGAAATCGATCATGATTCTTTTCGCATTCGTTGAATAGGTAAACTCACTAATTATCGCTAAAGCCCACACTGGGCGTCTGCCAGCTCATGATTTTTCGACGCGCCTTGCTGCGCGAACTCACCATCAACGCGATTTATGTTTTTGTGGTGTTGGTCGCCATCTTTGTTGCGCAAATTCTGGTGAAGCTGATTGGTGCCGCCTCTGCCGGATCGTTGCCCACCGAGGCGCTGATGCCGCTGGTGGGTTTCCGCATCATCACGCTGCTGGCCCCACTGGTCGTAGTATCAACGTTTGTGGCCATTTTGCTCACACTATCGCGTTCTTGGCGAGATAGTGAAATGGCCATCTGGATGAGCAGTGGTCAAAGTCTCTTATCGTGGATTAGGCCAGTGATGATGTTTGCGCTGCCGATGTTGGCTGTCGCCATGGCGCTTTCAACCCTGCTCTCACCCTGGGCCGAGCGTCGTAGCGTGGAATATCGTCGCGTGCTGGAGGCGCGCGATGAACTGTCGGTGGTCGCACCGGGCATTTTTCAAGAGCTTAGAAAAAAGCGGCAGGTGTATTTTGTGGAAAGCGTCAACCTGATCGACGGCAAGATCAAAAACGTATTTGTGTTTGCGGACGACCCAGCGGGGCCTTCTCTGGTGCGAGCCGAACAGGGTTTTTTGTATCAAGATGCCAACAGCGACCGCTACGTGATTCTCGAAAACGGCAATCGCGTTAAGCGCGTCAGCATCAAGGCCGGCCCCAACGAATACGAGCTGGCGAGTTTTGAGCGCTACGGTATCCGCATGACCGGCGGTGAGGTCAAAGATGATCCGCTGGAGGAGCGCGCAAAAGAAACGATGACCCTGCTCAAAGAGGCAACGCCTTCGGGGCTGGGGCAAGTGTTCTACCGACTGTCGGTGCCGATTGCGGGCGTTGTGTTGGCGCTGCTGGCGATTCCGCTGGCCTACGTCAACCCGCGTCTGGGACGATCGATTAATTTGATCATTGCAGTTTTGCTGTTGATGAATACGCTCAATCTGATGAACGTGATGCAGTCACAAATTGATAAGCAATCGATCAGTTTGCCTATGGCGCTCTTGGTGTTTCATGGCACGCTGGCCTTGATCGTGTTGGCCATTTTTTACCGCCGCTACCGTGGTGTTGTGTTCGGCGTGCGGGCGCGCCGAACGCCACCCCCAACGCCGCCTGCCTCCGGATCGCCGAAGACGACGGTAGCCTCACCATGAAAACGCTGCGCCGCTACCTTGCGCGCGAGATCGCCATCTCGGTGTTGTTGGTGCTTGCTGCGCTGTTGATGTTGTGGGTATTTTTCGACTTGCTGGCCGAGATTGGCGCACTCAAGTCACTCAATACCGCTCAGTTTCTGGTGCTCGTGGCCGCCACGATTCCGGGGCACCTGTATGAACTGCTGCCAGTCGCGGCGCTGATCGGCACCTTGTTTGCACTGGCTCAGCTCGCCAGCAACAGCGAGTATGGCGTGATGCGCACCTCAGGCGTATCGGTGCTGCAGGTGGCCGGCGTTCTGCTCGGGGTCAGCCTGATTGTGGCGAGCCTCGTCTTTGTTGTGGGCGAATACGTGGTGCCCCGCGCGGAGCAACTGATTTTGCGGGTGCGCGCGTTCTCTGGCTCCCGGCCCATGGTGGCACGCGCCTTTGACTCAGGCTTTTGGTTCAAGGATGGCAACACTTTCATCAACATCGGCAGCGTGCTGCCCGACGGCGCGCTTAAATCGGTGCGCGTGTTTGAATACGCTGATGGCACCACCCTCGCCCGCACCGTGGTGGCTGAAGGTGCCACCTTTCAGATCGGTCAGCAGTGGAACCTGCAGCGGGTGACTGAAACCACGTTCAGTTCAGGCGTCAACGCAAGCGTTAAGGTGCAGCAATTCGAGCAAAAGCCGTGGAACACGGTGCTGACGCCCAACATGCTGTCGGTGTTGCAAATCGCACCAGAGCGGTTGTCCATCACCGGACTGTGGGAATACATCTCGCATTTGCGCAGTAACCTTCAAGATTCGCGCCGCTTTGAGGTTGCGCTATGGGGCAAGTTTTTCTATCCGCTAGCGACCTGCGTGCTGATGTTGCTGGCGCTACCTTTCGCGCAGATTCAGCAGCGCTCCGCAGGCATCGGCAGCCGCATCTTCGTAGGAATCTTACTCGGCCTAGTGTTCATCGTCTGCAACCGGCTGTTTTCGTATCTGGCACTGCTGCACGAATGGCCACCATTTTTGGGCGCAATTTTGCCGGGACTGCTGTTTTTGTCGGCGGGCGCGGTGATGCTTTATCGCCTGGAGCGGCGTTAGCGCGACGATTGTAGAAGCGGCGCCCAATCTCGCCTCCAATAAAAAATGGCACCCGAAGATGCCATTTTTTTGCGTGCCGAGAACTACTCAGCCGCAGCCACCGCTGCCGGTACTGCCGGAACGATGTTCGCATAACGACGGTTTTTCTCGCCCTTAACGCCGAACAACACGGTGCCTGTTACTTTTGCAAACAGCGTGTGGTCTTTACCCATGCCGACGTTTAAGCCAGGATGGAACTCGGTGCCGCGCTGCCGCACGATGATGGTGCCCGCGTTGATCAGCTCACCGCCGTAGGACTTAACGCCCAGACGTTTTGATTCTGAATCGCGACCGTTGCGGGTTGATCCGCCGCCTTTTTTATGTGCCATGGTTTGTGACTCCTAACCGTGCTGTTATTTGCGTACGCCGCCGACCAGCTCTTCGGTGAGCTTGTCGAATGCTGCCCAGTCGCCCGAGGCTGCAAGCGCTGCTTGCTCGGCCCAGGTTGCCGGCTTGGCGAGGTTGAATTTGCTGCCACCGGCTTCGAGCACTTCTTGTACTTTTTCGACGGGGGCTTTGGCCAGCGCATCAAACGTGTTGATACCAGCGGCTTTGAGCAGCTCGGCAATCTTGGGGCCGATGCCTTCGATCAGTTCAAGATCATCGCTGCCATCACGTGCTTTACCCTTGACCTTTTCCGCTTTGGCTGCGTTTTTGGCTACGGCTGGCTTTGCAGCAGCCACTGGAGCACCCGAGGCTGCGAGAGCGACCGGCGCGCTCATTGCGGGCGCGTCAGCTTTCGCTAGTTCGGTGCCATCGGCCCCGAAAATTGCCGAGAAGAAAACCTCGGTGTAATTCTGGCGATGACCGCCATGACGCTGATAGTGCTTACGGCGACGCATCTTAAAGATGGTGACCTTGTCGCCACGACCGTGGGAGACAACCGTTGCATCGACTTTCGCCCCTGATACTAGGGGTGCTCCGAACACCACATCCGCGCCCGACCCGACGGCCAGAACTTCGGAAAAGGTAACGGTAGCGCCTAAGTCTGCAGGTATCTGTTCTATTTTTAATTTTTGGCCAGCGGAAACGCGATACTGCTTTCCGCCGGTTTTTATGACCGCATACATTGTTGACAAACCTTTGATTTAATTGACTTCTGTAACGTAGTTCGCGCAAAGCACGAAAAAATTGCAGAGCCCAATATTATAACGATAAACATGCGCTTCATCAATCTCCCGTCCGGGCTCGCCCGGTTTCTCGCCAGTTCGGGAAATCACAGGCCGCAACGCGTGCCTGTCGCACGCCGAAGTTGAAGGGTGCCGTTGACTGCCCGTCAGCCGAAGCGCCGTTACAATTCTTTTGATGTATGTTGAGCAACACGTAGGCGCAACGCCTATCGCCCCGCCCCCCAAGGACTCCGCTGCGATGGTCGCCATTCCGCTGGCGAACAGGCTGCGCGATAGCTTTGTTACCGAATTTGCCCTGCTTGACCACAAATTGCGCGCCTCTCTGGATTCGGATGTCGCGCTGGTGCGCTCCATCTCGGAATACATCGTTGCCGGCGGCGGCAAACGGTTGCGTCCGTTGATTGTGTTTCTGACGGCACAGGCGCTGGGTGCCGACACCAAGTCGGCGCTCGTCGTTGACCTCGCCGCTACCGTCGAATTAATTCACACCGCGACTTTGTTGCACGACGACGTAGTCGACGAGTCCGCGCTGCGCCGCGGGCGTGCAACGGCGAACGCTGAGTTCGGCAACGCGGCGAGCGTTTTGGTCGGCGATTTTTTGTACAGCCGCGCGTTTCAGATGATGGTGGGTACTGGCAAGATGCGCGTGCTGGCGCTGCTGGCGGAGGCGACCAATCGCATCGCCGAAGGCGAGGTCATGCAGCTCATGGCGCTGGGAAACCTTGGCCTGACCGAGGCCGATTACATGCGCGTGATCGAGGCGAAAACGGCGAAGCTTTTCGAGGCCGCTGGCTCGCTCGGAGCCATCGCCGCGGGCGCACCCGCCGCTACCGAAAAAGCGCTGGCAGAATACGCGCGGCGGCTTGGCGTGGCATTTCAGATTGCGGACGACGTGCTTGATTATCGCGGTGACGTGAACGCGCTCGGTAAAAGCCTAGGCGACGATCTCGCCGAGGGAAAACTCACACTGCCGATCATCATCACCTTGCAGCGAGGCAGCGAAGCGGGCAAGGCGCTGCTGCGCTCTGTGCTGGCCAAACCGCGCACCGTATCGCCCGGTCAATTTCGCGACGTGATGGGGGCGCTGGAAGCGTGCGGCGCGCTCGATGAGAGTCTGGCGCGCGCCGAATGCGAAGCAGATGCAGCCGCCGCAGAAATCGCGTTTTTACCCGCGAGCAACGCGAAAAAGTGGATGCTGGAACTGTGTGCTTACGCCGTCCGGCGCAACGCTTGACGCGGCATTTTCGGTGCGTTAAATTAGAGCACGCGCAGCACCACACGGGGTGTAGCTTAGCCTGGTAGAGCGCTACGTTCGGGACGTAGAGGCCGGAGGTTCGAATCCTCTCACCCCGACCAATTTCCTCGCTTATTTTGGCCGGCTACGAGTTTCGCGGCAGTATTAGCTTTTTGGTGGAAGCCCCATTTTATATGGGCGTAGATCGCTATTTATGCATTTATCGACTTTAGCAGCAAACAGCATTTAAGCCCAATGGAAATTGGCTTTCCACTATAAAGCTGATAGCCGATTTCAGCATTATTGTCATTCCCGCGAAGGCGGGAATCCCAGACCTAGCGACTTTGTTTTCTCGCTCAGGTTTTGTAGGAGCGGCCTTGGCCGCGATCCCCCGCAAACTTAGGCTCGCGGCCAAGGCCGCTCCTACAAAACAGGCACGGGAACGACAAGTGTCTCGACGCGACTAACTTAATTGCTGCTCAAGCTGGTGCAACACGCGGTAGCAAGGCAGCACTTTCGCGACGCTCGAATTCGGCTCGCGGCCTTCCTTGATCGCGGCGAAAAACTCACGGTCCTGTAGCTCGATGCCGTTCATCGACACCGCGACCTTGCTTACATCAATCTTTTCATCTTTACCGTTAAAAAGATCGTCATAGCGCGCGATGTACGTCGCGGTGTCGCCGATGTAGCGAAAGAAGGTGCCGAGCGGGCCATCGTTGTTAAAGCTCAAGCTCAGCGTGCAGATCGCGCCGTTGGCGGCTTTGAGCTGAATCGACATATCCATTGCTATGCCCAGCGCCGGATGAATCGGGCCCTGCACGGCGTTCGCTTTCACAATCTCGCTACCAGTCTGGTACGCAAACAAATCCACCGTATGCGCCGCGTGATGCCACAGCAAGTGATCTGTCCAGCTACGCGCCTGACCCAACGCGTTCATATTGGTACGACGGAAAAAGTAGGTCTGCACGTCCATCTGCTGGATGTTGAATTCACCCGCTTTGATTTTGTTGTGCACATATTGATGGCTCGGATTGAAGCGGCGTGTGTGGCCGCACATTGCCACGAGACCCGACTGTTTTGCCAACGCCGCAACCGCCTCCGCGCCCGCGAGCGAATCGGCCAGCGGAATCTCCACCTGCACATGTTTGCCCGCCCTCATGCAGGCAATGCTTTGCTCCGCGTGCATCTGCGTTGGCGTACACAAAATCACTGCGTCCACTTCTTTCAACGCGAGACTGTCGGCGAGATCGGTCGTGACGTGGCCAATGCCATACTTCGCCGCAGTTTCTTTGGTTTTGTCGAGATCGCGGCTGATCAGTGAAACGACTTCAACGCCGTCGATCAGCTTGATCGCGTCGAGGTGTTTGATGCCGAAAGCTCCAGCGCCTGCGAGCGCAACTTTGATGGTTTTCATATCAGGTATTTTCCAGAATGAGGTGGCCCACCGCCGTGTTCGATGCGGGGACATGATAGAAACGGTGTCGCACTTTGGGTGGGTTATCGCTCATCGCGCCGCGTGCAATGAGCCACATGACGAGCTCAATGCCTTCCGAGCCCGCTTCACGCACATAGTCGATATGAGGTTTGCTGGCGAGACTATCTGGATCCGCAATCAGCTTATCGAGAAACGCGTTATCCCACTCACGATTAATGAGCCCAGCGCGCGGCCCCTGCAACTGATGACTCATGCCACCGGTGCCCCAAATATGGACGTTCAGCGGCTGATCGTACGACTCCACCGCTTTGCGAATCGCCTTGCCCAGGTTGTAACAACGCCGCCCCGACGGCACCGGATATTGCACCACGTTCACCGCGAACGGAATCACCGGACAAGGCCATTCCGAAGGCTGTCCGCACATCAAGGACAACGGAACTGTGAGGCCATGATCCACATCCATTTTGTTGACGATGGTGAGATCAAAATCGTCCTGAATCACCGACTGCGCGATGTGTGACGCTAGATCAGGGTGCCCCTTCACCACCGGCACTGGGCGCGGCCCCCAGCCCTCGTCAGCGGGCGTGTACGAATCCGCACAGCCGATAGCAAACGTCGGGATCATGTCCAGCGAAAACGCGGTTGCATGATCGTTGAACACGAGAAAAATCACGTCGGGCGTATTGTCTTTCATCCACTGTTTTGAGAAGTCGTAACCCGCGAATAGCGGCTGCCAATAAGGCTCGGCGGTCTTTCCCAAATCAAGCGCCGCACCAATGGCTGGAACGTGCGGGGTGAAAACACTTGCGGTAATTCGCGCCATGATTACAGCCGCCCGCCCGCAGTAGACGAGCCTTGCGGCTGATGCTGCGCCTGCGCGTTGCCATCTTCACCGATGTAGCGATTACCTTCAACCGAGCGGCCGCCTCCGACCATCATATTGCGATATTCCTCTTCGGTCATGCCGGTCATGCTGCCTGCCATTTGCTGAAAACTTTTGCCATGCGTTGCACCGAGTTTGGCCAGAAAATAAATGTTGCCACCGAGCGAAATGCACCAGTTGAGATTGCGCGCCAGTGCGGCCTGCTTTTGCTCTTCAGTCATCGGCCATTCGTCCAAATAGGCGCGCTCATCGGCCTTGAACCGTTCGCGGTTTTCGTGCTTCATGAGTGACATGCAAAACTGATTTAGCCAGTAGCCCTTGCGCGATTGCTCGGCATCAAAAATCGTGGTGCCAGGTACATCGAGATACGGTTTGTCGAGTGACATTTATTGCTCCTCGGGCCAGTAAAGGCGCATCGGATTGTCGATGAGCAGCTTGCGTTGCACCTCCGGCGTGGTCGCGATGTGCGGAATGAAATCTACGAGCAAGCCATCGTCCGGCATGTGATCCTTCAAATTCGGATGTGGCCAGTCGGTGCCCCACAGCACACGATCCGAGAAGGATTCGACGATGCGCTTGGCAAACGGAATCACGTCACGATACGCGTTCTGTTCGCCATTCAGCGCTTTCGGGCCGCTGACGGAAAGCCGCTCCGGGCAACTCACTTTTGACCACACATTTTTATGCTCGCGCATGAACTTTTCAAACAGCGCAAACTCGTCGCTGTCGACGCCTTTGCTCACATCAGGTCGCCCCATGTGATCAACCACCACCGTCGTCGGTAGCGACGTAAAAAAGTCCCACAGCTCGGGCAGATCAATGGCCTCGAAATAGATCACCACATGCCAGCCGAGCGGCGCGATGCGGCTAGCGATTTCGAGCAGTTCATCTTTGGGCGTGAAGTCAACAAGGCGCTTCACAAAGTTAAAGCGCACACCGCGAACACCCGCCGCATGCATCGCCTGCAGCTCGGCATCAGTCACGCTACGCTTGACGGTGGCAACGCCTCGCGCCTTGCCATTGCTACTGACCAGCGCGTCCACCATTGCACGGTTATCCGCGCCATGGCATGTCGCTTGCACAACGACATTACGTGCAAAGCCAAGATGATCGCGCAGCGTATACAACTGCGCCTTCGACGCATCACAGGGAGTGTATTTGCGCTCGGGCGCGAACGGAAACTCATCGCCAGGCCCGAACACATGGCAATGCGCATCCACCGCGCCCGCCGGCACCTTGAATGTGGGTCTTGACGGGCTGGTGTACCAATCCATCCAGCCGGGTGTTTTTTCAATTGTCATATCGAATCTCAGCAAAGTTAACGCAACGCAGGCGCATCAATCCGGTTTGATCTGGGCTTCACGCACCAGTTTTTCGTAGCGCGCCCGTTCCGAGCGGATCAACGCGCCAAACTGTTCAGGCGTGCCCAAACTCACCTCACCGCCCACCGAGGTCATGCGCTCTTTCACCTCAGCAGTTTGCAGCGCTTTCTGCACTTCCGCATGGAGTTTGGCGACGATGGGTTTGGGCGTCGCGGCGGGTGCAACAAATCCGTACCAGACGGACGCTTCAAAACCCGGAAACCCGGACTCCGCAATGGTCGGAACGTCGGGCAGCATTGCCGAGCGCGTGGTGCTCATCACCGCGAGCACTCTGAGCTTGCCACTTTTCACATGCGGCAACGCCTCAAGCGCATTGACCGCCACGAGTGGTACCTGGCCGCCCAGAACATCGGTAATTGCCGGTGCGCCGCCTTTGTACGGGACGTGTGACAGCTTGACACCCGCTGCTCGCGTAAACAGCTCAATAGCCAGATGCGGCGTAGACCCATTGCCAGGCGTTGCATAGTTGACAAAGCCCGGCCGCGCCTTCGCCATCTCGATGAGTTTTGCAAGGCTCGCCAGGCCACTCTGTGCGTTGGTGGCAATCACCACGGGCACCCGGCCCACCAGCGAGACTGGCACCAGATCGCGCTCGGCATCGAATGGTGCCGGTTGATACAGCGCCATGTTGGCCGCCAGCGCATTAGCTGCGAGCAGTAGCGTGTAGCCGTCGGGCGCAGCGTCAATCACCGAACGCACGGCAATGTTGGTGCCCGCGCCCGGCTTGTTTTCGACAACGACGGCCTGCCCTAAACTGCCCGCCATGCTCTGGCCCACGGTGCGCGCCACGATGTCCACCGCGCCGCCCGCAGAGTAGCCGACCACCACTTTGATCGGCTTTACGGGATACGACTGCGCGGAGGCTGCCATTGAAAGCGCGCAGCAGAGCAGCGCGGTCAGCGGTCGGACAAATGAGAGTTGCATGATGAGATTCAATCGAGCTGAGCCTTAGCCTTCTTGATGATGTCGGCGAAGCGCACAGACTCGGTGCCGATGTAGGCATTGAACTGCTCACGGGTTTGCGGGAATGATTCGTAACCGAAGGTCACGAACTTCTCTTTGATGTCCGGCGCACTCAATGCTTCTGCAACATCGCGCTGAATCTTGTCGGTGATGGCTTTGGGCAAACCTTTGGGAGCAGCAATCGCCGTCCAGCCACTCACCTCAAAACCCGCCGGACCGCCCTGCTCGGTCACTGTTTGCACATCAGGAAACGCTTGAATGCGACGTGGTGCCGCCACCGCGAGGAAACGAATTTTTCCTGCCCGCTGCAACGCGCCGGACGTTGCGTTGGTGCCCAGTGCGTACTGCAACTCGCCGTTGGCAACGCTGGCGTACAACTGCGACGTTTCCTTGAACAGCACATGCTGCATGTCGGTGCTCGCCACGGAGTCGAACAGCGCGGCACCCAGGTGCGCGGGATTACCCACCGACCATGAGCCGTAGTTCAGCTTGCCCGGATTGGCCTTGGCATCTGCAATCAAATCGTTGATTGTTTTGTATTTGCTGTTGGTCGCGACGGTAAAGAAAAAGTACGTCTTGAACAGCGGCAGAATCGGATCGAAATCAGCTTTCGGGTCGTAAGGTAATTTTTTGAACAAATGCGGATACGCCGACAAATGCACGTTGTCAACCTGAATCAGATCGTGGCCATCGGTGGCGCCACTTTTGAATGCAGCAATCGCGATGAAGCCATTGCCGCCGGGGCGGTTGTCAACGATGACCGACTGGCCCCACTTCTTTGACAGTTTGTCAGCGAGCAGACGAACGACACCTTCGGGGCCGCTGCCTACTGGAAACGGTGTGATGATACGTACTGGTTTTGTTGGGTAGTCCTGCGCTTGCGTCAGCGCGGGCGCAAGCGTAAACGCCGCAGCACTCACCACCGCTAGCGATGCTTTCACCCAAAATTTAAGTTGCTGTTTCATCCTATCCTCCTTCAAAACGTCTTAATTAGGTAAATCCGAGCTTGTTCATTAGGGCAAATCACACGCGTCGTCGTTGCTGCGAAGGCAGGAACCCAGTGACTTTGGATGTCGCCTCGCAGTTCGTGTTGGCACGAAAGACGCTGAACCCCTGCCTTCGCAGGGGCGACGAATAAAAATCTAATGAACAATTTTGGTTAGTCGACGTAGCGCAAGCCCGCCTTTTCAAGCGGTTCACGCATCTTGTACATATCGAGGCCGAGCACGCCTGCGGCGAGCTTGGCGCGTTTCTCGCCTTCAAATGATTCACGCGCTTCGGCTGCATCGGCAACCTGCTGCGCAATCGCGGCAGGCACCACGACCACACCGTCGGCGTCAGCGATGACAACGTCACCCGGATTCACCAGCGCGCCCGCACACACGACGGGAATGTTGACCGAGCCGAGCGTCGCTTTGACCGTGCCCTTAGCACCAATCGCGCGGCTGAACACCGGAAAGTTCATCTGGGTAAGGTCTTTTACATCGCGACAACCACCGTCGATGACGAGCCCGCATGCGCCGCGCGCTTTGAAGGATGTAGCCAGCAAATCGCCGAAGAATCCGTCTTCGTTGTCCGTCGTGCACGCAGCGACCACCACGTCGCCCAGCTGCAATTGCTCGGCCGCAACGTGCATCATCCAGTTGTCGCCGGGCTGCAAGAGCACCGTCACCGCGGTGCCGCACATATGCGCGCCGGTGTAGATGGGGCGCATGTAGTTTTTCATCAGGCCGACGCGGCCCATAGCTTCATGAATCGTCGCGGCGCCAAAACGCGATAGCTTGTCCACAGCCGCCTTATCAGCGCGCACGATGTTGCGTTTGACGATACCCAGATTGTTCATGCTCATGATTACTTGCCCTTGGCTTTGAGTTGCGCATCGAGGCGCGAGAACACGCGTCGCGTATTGCCCTCGAAGATGGCGTGGCGCGATTCTGCGCTCAAGTGTTTCGCGCCTTCAATGTAGCGCTTGGTGTCGTCAAAATAGTGACCGGTATACGGATCGATGCCGCGCACTGCGCCGATCATTTCGGAGGCGAACAAAATGTTTTTGATCGGGATCACCGTCGTTAGCAAGTCAATGCCCGGTTGGTGATATACGCACGTGTCGAAGAAGATGTTGTTCATCAAATGATCATCAAGCTTCGGCTTTTTCATCATGTCAGCCAAACCCCGGAAGCGGCCCCAGTGGTAGGGCGCAGCGCCACCACCGTGCGGAATGAGGAACTTGAGCGTAGGAAAGTCTTTGAACAAATCGCCTTCCAAACATTGCATGAAGGCTGTGGTATCTGCGTTCAAGTAATGCGCGCCTGTTGTGTGAAAGCACGCGTTGCAACTGGTGCTCACGTGAATCATGGCCGGGATGTCGTACTCCACCATCTTCTCGTAAATCGGATACCACGCGCGGTTGGTGAGTGGCGGTGAAGTCCAGTGTCCGCCGGAAGGATCGGGGTTCAAATTGATGGCGACATTGCCATACTCGTTCACGCACTTCTCAAGCTCTGGAATGCAGGTTTTCGGGTCAACGCCGGGACTCTGCGGCAGCATAGCGGCGGGCACAAAACTATCGGGGAAAAGTTGCGCGACGCGGTAGCAAAGTTCGTTGCAGATCGCAGCCCAGGTTGACGACACATTGAAATCGCCAATGTGATGCGCCATAAAACTCGCGCGCGGCGAGAAGATGGTGAGGTCACTGCCGCGCTCGTTCATGAGCTTCAACTGATTGGCAATGATTGACTCGCGCAACTCGTCATCACTGATTTTTAGTTCGCTGACTTTCGGCATCAGCGCCGCGTCTTTGATGCCTGCGATTTGGCGGTTGCGCCAGTCTTCCAGCGCCTTGGGGGCTGTTGTGTAGTGGCCGTGGCAATCAATAATCATGGCGTAAAGTCTTTCTTCATTTCATGCAATTTCGCAGGCACTGCGGCCAATCGTCACTCGCCAAAGTTGAGCGGCAGGCCGACGTAGTTCTCGGCAATGGTGCGCAAACCGGCTTCCGACTTGAGCAGGTAGTCGAGTTCCGCATCCTGAAACTTGGCCACGATCGGGCTGTCTTCAGGAAAGCGGTGCATCAGCGACGTGAACCACCACGAAAAGCGCTCGGCCCGCCAGATTCGCGCTAGGCACCGTGCCGAGTAATGGTTGATGCCCGCGTCTGATTTTTCCTTGAAATGTTCGATCATCGCGTCCGATAAATACTTCACGTCGGTAGCGGCCAAATTCAAACCTTTGGCTCCCGTCGGCGGCACGATGTGCCCGGCGTCTCCGGCCAGAAACAAGCGCCCAAAACGCAGCGGCTCACTGACAAAGCTACGCAGCGGCGCGATGCTCTTTTCAATGGATGGACCGGTGACCAGTTTCGAGCGGCCCTCTTGGTCAAGCCGCAATCGCAATTCTTGCCAGAACGCGTCATCAGACCACTCATTGACCCCGTCGGTGAGCGGCACTTGCAGGTAGTAGCGGCTACGTGTTTTGCTGCGCTGTGAGCACAGCGCGAAGCCACGCGGGCTGTTGACGTAAATCAGTTCTTCAGAAACTGGCGGCGTGTCGGAGAGCATGCCCAACCAGCCAAACGGGTAGACCTTTTCATACTCAGTTATAGCGTCGCGGGGCACGCTAGCGCGGCACACCCCATGAAAGCCATCACACCCAGCGATGAAATCACATTCAATGACGTGCGGTTGGCCATTTTTTTCGTAGTGCACCTGCGGCTTGGTGCTGTCGAAGCTGTGCACGGTGACCGAGTTGGCTTGGTAAACGGTGGGCAGCCCTGACGCCGTTCGCGCGGCCATCAAATCGCGGGTAAGCTCGGTTTGCCCATAGACCATGACGTTTTTGCCGCCGGTCAGGCGATGCAGATCAACGCGATGACGTTGCCCGCCAAAGAGCATCTCGAAACCGGTATGTAGTAACCCTTCGCGGTGCATGCGCTCGCCAACGCCTGCTTCATCCACCAGATCCATGGTGACCTGTTCGAGCACACCGGCGCGAATCCGCCCGAGCACATACTCGCCACTCTGCCGCTCAACAATGACGGCATCAATGCCCGCCTTGTGCAGCAATTGACCCAGCAGCAGGCCAGAAGGTCCGCCGCCAACAATAGCGACTTGAGTGCGCGTAACAGTGCTCATCGATACTCTCTGTTTACCCTTGTTGCAAACTGGTGCATTGCTACTGCGGCGGCGCCGATCATCATCGCCGTGCGCACTTTATTGTTTGGCTCGTCAGACGGCTTCAACCGTGATTCTCCATTGGCAAAATTCACGCCTATCGTCGTTCCTGCGAAGGCAGGAACCCAGTGACTTTGGGTGGTTAGTGGCAATGTGGGGAGGTTCGAAAGACGCTAGGCCCCTGCCTTCGCAGGGGCGACGAGGCAAAAATCTAAATGAATAATCTCGGATCAACACGCCGTCATCCCGTGTTGAAGCTTGGTCGCTGCATGGATCGGTGCCGCGAAAGCGGCGAGCACAGCGCGTGCCTCGTCAATGCGCTTTGATGCGCTACACACAGCGCCTGAAAAAACGGTAACGATGGCGATTTCAGCGGGCAGATCACCCAGCACCTGAATGTCTGCAGCGTCGATCATCTCGCTTCGCTGCTGAAAGCCAAGCGCCACCTCGCCACGCGCCACCATCGCCGCAACCGACACGCCGGCAGGCGCTTGGCGCAGCTTGCCCTGCATCTCAGCCATGATGCCCCAGCGCTCGAACAACGCCAAGAGCGCGGTGCCGCTTGGGCCCGTGGAATAGCCGAGCGAGTGAGCGTTAAGCACCGCTTGCCGCACGTCAGCCTCCGTAGCGATGCTCGGTGCTGGCATGCCCGCCTTGACCGCTACCGCCACCTGCGAGCGCACCAGATCGACGCGGCTATCCGCAAGCACATCACCGCTGGCAACAAGCTTGGCAATCGCCTCTGCCGCGAGGAATACCAAATCGAAGGGCTCGCCCGCCTGCACCCGCCGTGCCGCATCAACGCCGCCGACCGATTCGAGCGTGAGGGGCGTTCCTGCCGTCAACGCATTCACGCGCGCGAGTTCGGCCAACAACTGACGCGTCGCCATTGAGGAGATGCCGCGTAGGGCGGAGAGCGTTGCGCTGCCAGCGAAGTTCATGAGTAGATTGTCGCGCGTCATTTGCAATACTAAAATAGGCGGATACCGCTAGCAGTTATCGCAAATTGGCATAGCAAACCGTTTTGTCGTCCTGAGCGCAGCGAAGGATCACGCCGCGCGCCACATGATCCTTCGCTGCGCTCAGGATGACAGTTCGTGGAAATCGGAGCTACTCATAGATCTCAAACAACTCGAATACTTCGTCCGCGTCGCCGATCTCGGCAGCTTTACTCGCGCCTCAGCGGCGCTCGACATCGCGCAGCCCGCGCTGAGCAGGCAGGTGCGCCAGCTTGAGGTAGAGCTGCGGCAAACGCTCCTAGTGCGCAACGGGCGCGGCGCAACGCCCACCGAAGCAGGCAAGCTGCTGCTCGAACATAGTCGCGGCATCCTGCATCAGGTGCAGCGTGCGCGAGAGGAGCTGGGGCGTGTGCGCGGCGCACTCGCGGGGCGGGTGGCCATTGGTTTGCCGACCAGTCTGGCGCGCGTGTTGACGGTGCCACTCACGCGGCAATTTCGCGCGCAAATGCCCGATGCGGCAATCTCAATCAGCGAGGCGCTGTCGACCACATTGCAGGACGGGCTCATCACCGGGCGGCTGGATGTAGCCGTCCTCTACAACGCGCAGCGGGCGTCCGAAATCGATCTGCTGGCGTTAACTGAGGAGGAGCTGGTGCTGGTCAGCAAGCGACCGCTAGGGCTCGCCGAAGACCCACCACCGGGGCCGATTGCGCTTAAAGGCCTTGCCGACATGCCGCTGGTGATCCCGAGCCGCCCAAACGCGATTCGCATGCATGTGGAGACTACTTTGGCGGGCATCGGCTGCCGCCCCAACATCGCGCTGGAAATCGACGGCGTGTCCGCCATTCTCGATCTCGTCGCCGACGGCGCAGGCAGCGCCCTGCTCTCGCGCAACGCAGTGGCAAGCTCGATCAAGCCGTCGGCGTTTACCGTGCGCGCCATCTGCGACCCGCCGCTACGCACGCGCGTCTCAATCGCCACCAGCGCGCTGCGCCCCACGACGCTGACGCAGAAGGCGACGATGACGTTGCTGTCGAAAATGATCTGCGATTTGATTCCGCCGACAGCGGCGTAGCCGCGATGAAGCAACGCGCAATCGCGGAATGGTTTCGAAGCACGGCATGCCTTATGGCTTTTTACTGGAAGTACCGCTGATATTGGGCTTACAGCCATAAATAGTCAACTATCAATAAAGTGACTTTTATCGGCTTAAGCCCAATATGAAAGGGCTTCTCGATAAAAAGTTGTTGGCTATTTACGTTGGCGTTTCGCGTTCTTCACGAATGAACTCAAAAGGCTAAGTCAACGACCGCAGCTGAACACAAAATTTAGTGTCTTGCACAATCGCTCGCGCGGCTTCAAGCGGAAATGCTTCTCTAATCTGAAGTCGTGGCAAGTCAATGCGGCGGGCCACTTGTCCAAATATTGTCGCTGCCACTTCTAGCGCTTCAAGCATGTATTCGTCTTCAAGCCACTTTGCAGTCAGTTCAAGTATTTGTTTAGCTGTCGTTCCTTGCTCCAAGAGAGTTTCTAGAGTTCTGCCGAGTCTCCACGATTCCTTATCGTGCGCCGCTTCATGGAACTCAGAGAAGACTTGAGCTTCCTCAAGGCAAGCTAGTTCCGCCCAACGACCGGTCAGTCGTCCATCCAAAAATTGCTTGCGGAACTCAAACCAGCCGCGCTCGTTGCAATGCGTCCAAAACGTATGGATGTCCAAGTCTGACAATAAATCCAAATACGGCACTAATGCTTCCAGTTGACGAAGCTCCGTTACGCCGGGATGCCCCGTTGTTTTGATGCCGAACTGGTGCGTGATGTGCTTCAGTAGCTCCGCCGGGTCTGGACATTCAGCAATCGTATCTGTGGCGAGTTTCAGCAAATCTGGCGTCGCGATAAAAAGCGCAGCCTGAACAAATACTCTTGAAAAGCGGACATGATGCCAATGTGTAGTGATTAAGCGTGATGCCACATCAATGGGCAACCGTATGAGCACGTCGCTCCAAAAATAGTCATTGTCGTTGCTGTCCCCCCAATCGCGTATTGCACCGCCACGTCGTGTTTCCAATTGCGTGCCAAGTTCCTCAATGAGCGATTGGCTAAGCACCTGAAAGCTATGTTGCCACCAATAGGTGCCGTCCTTGCCGTGGAGCTTCTCGATCAGTGCAGGGACAGCGGATAAGTCTGCCGCAAGAAGGCGAGTACGCAGAACGTCATCACAAATTGCCGGGTTTTGCATTGCGACCCGCAACACTTCTGTGCTCTTGGGTTGCCCCGTCGAGGCCCACAACCGAAACGCTGCCTTCATCAAATGAGCATCGCTTTGATTCGTCGACCATAGAAACTGCAATCGTTGTAACGAACCGTCAGACATTGTCCGTTCGCTCCAAGAACGTTGCAGCATCGTCGGGTAGATGGAGAAACCGCCCGATGCAGCCGAACTGCGACTCAAAGCCGCGAGTCCATGCACGACAAACTCAACAGCATCGGGGTCGTCTACCTCGCTCAGCAAATGCGCAATGTGCGGTCTGAGTGACTCGTGTTCGGCATGGCGAATGAAAAATTGCAATGCTTCGTTTGTTATACCTCGACGGAATGCCCACTGAAGTCCCTCCCCACTTACTGCGCTCCTCGCGCTGCGACGACCGGGGTGTTCAGGCTCGTTCGACAGGCTTGACCAAGCGGCGCACATTTGAACGAGTATCCATGCGCAGTTGTCGCGGCAAGAGCGGGCGGCGGCCCAAAGGTAATCGTCGAGGCGGTCGATTCGACTGCCGTCTAAATTCCACGAGACTGCAATTGCCTCGGAAAGTGAGGCGTCAGCAAAAAAGCCGACCAATCGAAGCAAAGCGCTTCTCGCCGATTCAGGCTGTGCGGGGTTGCGCAGCATTTGATCGAGCGATTTGCACATCTCGACACCGTAGAAGTGTTTCGCGTGCTCGATTAACGCATCGCGCCAAGGCCAAGTTCCTCCGGGGTCGAACCGGCCACACAGTTCGACGCCTGCAACCACATCACCATTGCGAAACCTCGCTTCGATATTCGCCCAAGTTGAGTCGCCGAACATTGAGGAAAATTCAATGGTTCGCGAGGACTGCGTGCGGCCCAAGACACCAAGTGCGGCGAGCCGTTGCCCGCGATTCGCGCGCTCGTGGGTTGTGGTGTCAGTAAGCCATGAACGAATGCGGTCAAGGACGCGATGGTGCGTCGCATTACGTGGTTCCTGGAATATTTGCAGCGCGTAAAACAGTGCGAGTGGATTTACCGTGTGAATCCGATCAGCGAAGCTAAGAGCACCAGTCCACTTTGATAGCGACAGTCCAATGACTTCAGCGTAAAACGGATCTGCAGCTACATCGTCCGTTAGCTGCGCCGCATCCGCTAACGATGTGACAGCGTGTGCGAGCACAGAAAATTCAACGCGGTCGTGGCGGAACGCGAGTCGTTCTGTCGCGCCGTTGTCGATTAGGCGAATGACCTGCCGGTCTTTGAGAAGCACCTGCAGGATTGAGATCAACGAGGGTTTGTCTGAAAGCCAGTCGCGCACTTGTGGCCACGTTGGCGACGTAGCCTTGCGGATTAGCAAGGACTCGCCAAGGCTGGCAAGCGCTTCGCGAAAATCGGTAAGCGTTGCTGTGGACTGACTACTCAGTCGCTGAAGTTGATTTTCAACGAAGGTATCAATCACGGCCTGCGGTTCCGCAGA